>CANQYT010000026.1 GCA_947628135.1 uncultured Clostridia bacterium | reverse complement strand
TTGCTTTCATCTGCATTCACCTCGTCAACCTTTCTCACAAACTTGCACTTGACGGGAAGTTTGTGACTTGCCAAACGCAGAGCCTCTCTGGCGGTTTCCTCGGGAACGCCTGCCATTTCGAACATAACTCTGCCCGGCTTTACTACTGCCACCCAATATTCGGGAGAACCTTTACCTGAACCCATACGTGTTTCGGCGGGTTTCTTCGTGACGGGCTTGTGGGGGAAGATGTCTACCCACACCTTGCCGCCGCGCTTTACGAAACGCGTCATTGCGACACGCGCCGCTTCTATTTGATTGGAGGTAATCCAGCCGCACTCCAACGCTTGGAGACCGTACTCGCCGTAGGCTACCTTGTTGCCTTTGTGCGCTTCGCCCTTCATTCTGCCGCGGAATTGACGGCGGTGTTTTACTCTTTTGGGCATTAACATTATTCAGCTACCTCCTTTTTAACGGTCTTTTTCTTTTTGGGAAGTATTTCTCCCTTGTATACCCACACTTTTACGCCGATGACGCCGAACGTGGTTTGCGCGATGGCGTAACCGTAGTCGATGTCCGCTCTCAAAGTGTGCAGAGGGATACTTCCCTCGTGGTACTGTTCGCAACGGGCGATCTCCGCTCCGTCAAGACGTCCGGAAACCATAGTTTTGATTCCCTTTGCGCCGCTGCGGGTGGCTCTGCCCATACATTGACGCATCGCTCTGCGGAAGGAAATACGCTTTTCCAACTGCGCGGCGATGGCTTCCGCGACGAGTTGCGCGTCCATATCGGGGCGCTTGATCTCGATGATGTTGACGGCAACGGCTTTGTCGCCGACGATTTTTTGCAGCACCGCTTTGATTTCCTCAGCGCCTGCGCCCGCCTTGCCGATGAGTACGCCGGGACGTCCCGTGTGAATGTCAACGGTGACTTTGCCCTCGCTTCTCTCGACGACGATCTTGCTTATGCCCGCCTGAAAATACTTCTTTTTGAGGGTGGTACGTATTACGTCGTCCTCTTTGATGTACTTTGCGAAATCTTTCTTTTCCGCGAACCATTTCGCGTTCCAATCGTGAATTATGCCGACTCTCAATCCGTTCGGATTAACTTTCTGTCCCATAGTGTCCTCCTCCTTACGCTCTCTCGTCCAAAATCACGGTTATGTGACTCGTTCTTTTGAGGATACGGTATCCTCTGCCGCGAGAAACGGGTTGCATTCTCTTCAAGGTAGGACCTTGATCCGCAAAACATTCCGCAACGTAAAGAGCGTCTTTGTTCATTCCGAGGTTTACTTCGGCGTTGGCTGCCGCGGAGTTGAGACATTTCAAAACCGGCTCGCAAGCCGCCTTTTGGGTGGTTTTCAGAATCGCGACGGCGTCCCGATAGTCTCTTCCGCGAATGAGATCGAGAACGATCATCACTTTGGAGGGAGAAATACGGATATACTTCGCTATTGCCTTTGGGCGCTTGTCCTTGTGTTCGGCGCGCGCCAAAGCTTTTGCTTTACTTCTTGTAGCCATTTGTCATATCCTCCTATTTGCCGCCTGCGGTCTTGCTGCCCGCGTGTCCTCTAAAAGTTCTCGTGGGGGCAAATTCTCCCAACTTCAAACCGACCATATCCTCCGTGATGTAAACGGGGACGTGTTTTTTGCCGTCGTGTACCGCTATGGTGTGTCCTACGAAATCGGGGAAGATCGTAGAACTTCTCGACCACGTTTTCAAAACCTTCTTTTCGCCCTTGGCGTTCATTTCCTGCACGCGCTTCAAGAGTGCGGGTTGGACGTAAGGTCCTTTTTTAATCGATCTACTCATTGTCTATCCTCCGATCAGTTGATACGTTTTACGATAAATTTGTTGCTTGCTTTCTTCTTCTTTCTCGTCTTGTGTCCGAGTGCGGGTTTGCCCCAAGGCGTTACCGGACCGGGACGTCCGACGGGGCTCTTGCCCTCGCCGCCGCCGTGGGGGTGGTCGCAGGGGTTCATCACGCTGCCGCGTACGGTGGGCTTGATTCCCAAGTGACGGGTCTTGCCCGCCTTGCCGATACGAACTATCTCGTGGTCGAGATTGCCGACCTGACCGATGGTCGCGTGGCATTTGAGCAGAATCAAACGCATTTCGCCGCTGGGCATACGCAACGTGGCGTACTTGCCTTCTTTCGCCATCAATTGAGCGAAGATTCCCGCCGCGCGGGCTATCTGACCGCCCTTGCCGGGGTTCATTTCGATGTTGTGTACGATCGTGCCGACGGGGATATTTTCAAGAGGAAGATTGTTGCCCACTTTGATGTCCGCCGTTGCGCTCGCTTCCACGGTGTCGCCCACGTTCAGTCCGACGGGGGCGAGAATGTATCTCTTTTCACCGTCGGCATAGTGCAGCAACGCGATGTTCGCGGTGCGGTTGGGATCGTACTCTATCGCCGCTACCTTCGCGGGGACGCTCTTGTCCCTCTTGAAGTCGATTATGCGGTACTTGATACGGTTGCCGCCGCCGATGTGCCGAACGGTTATTCTGCCGGTGGCGTTGCGTCCGCCCGTTTTTTGTCTGACCGCGAGCAAGCTCTTTTCCGGAGTGGTTTTCGTTATCTCCTCGTACGTCGAAACAGACATAAAGCGACGGGCGGGAGACGTAGGTTTGTATTTCTTGATTGCCATAATATGTACCTCCGTCTATCAGGACAGGCTGTTGAAGAACTCGATGGCTTTGCTGTCGGCGGTGAGACGTATCGTCGCTTTTTTCCACGTCGGCGTGTAGCCTTGCGTTCTGCCTTGTCTTCTGAGCTTACCTTTTACGGTAGATGTTGTTACGTGTTCCACTTTTACGCCGAAAATTTCTTCGACCGCGTTTTTTATCTGCACCTTGTTGGCGTCTTTGTGCACTTCGAAAGTGTAAGTTTTAGCGGGGATTGTGGCGTAACTTTTTTCCGTCAGAACGGGACGGATCAATATGTCGTAGGAATTCATAGCGAATATGCCTCCTCAATCTTTTTGATCGCTTCCTTGGTGGCGATAACGTTGGTGTTGGCAACCAACTCATAGACGTTTGCGAGGCTTGCATCAGTGATCGTGAGGATCGCTATGTTTTTGCCCGCTCTCACCACGTCCGCGCTGTCGCCGCTGACAAGCAGCAGAGTTTTCTTGTCAAAACCGAAGTTTTTGAGAATTTGCGCGACGTTCTTCGTCTTGGGCGCTTCCAACTTGATTTCGTCCAGAACGAACAATTCGTTGTGAGCGACTTTGTAACTGATAGCGCTGCGGAAGGCTTGCGCTTTCATCTTTTTGTTGAGTTTCTTGGAGAAGTCGCGCGGCTTCGGCGCAAACACCACGCCGCCCTTTGTCCATTGCGGAGCGCGAATACTGCCTTGTCTTGCGCGTCCCGTGCCCTTCTGTCTCCACGGCTTCACTCCGCCGCCGCGCACCTCGGTGCGGGTAAGTGCGGACTTCGTGCCTTGACGCTGATTGGCAAGATACGTCACGACGGCTTGGTGAATGAGGGGTTCGTTGTACTCGCAGCCGAATACGGCGTCGCTCAATTCCAGCGTTCCGACCTCGGCGGCCTTGGTATCCATAAGTTTAACTTGCATTTTCTGACTCCTTTCACCTTACTTCTTTACGGCGTTGCGAACGTAAACGATTCCGTTCTTTGCGCCGGGCACTGCGCCCTTTACAAGCAGCACGCCTCTCTCTTTGTCGACTTTTACAACCGAGAGATTCAAAACAGTCACTTTTTCCACGCCGTAGTGTCCGGGAAGATTTTTACCGGGCATAACGCGCGAAGGACTGCTGATAGGACCCATAGAACCCACTTCTCTGTGAACAGGACCTACGCCGTGGGTCTCTTTGAGACGGTGTTGATTCCAGCGTTTGATGACGCCTGTGAAACCGTGACCTTTCGTCGTTCCCGTGACGTCCACGAAGTCGCCTTCGGAAAACACGTCGCACGTGACCTGCGCGCCTACGGCAAGATTTGTCCCTTCGAGTTTGAACTCGTGAAGGTGTTTCACCTTGACGCCGCTTGCTTTGAGATGTCCGAGTTCGGGTTTGTTGAGTTTCCTTTCCGCAACCTCGTCGAAACCGAGTTGCACCGCGGCGTAACCGTCGCGCTCAGCCGTCTTTACCTGCGTTACCGTGCAGGGACCGGCTTGTATTACCGTTACCGGAACCATTGTTCCGTCGTTGAAGAACACCTGAGTCATTCCCAACTTTTTACCGATGATTGCTTTATTCATAAGATAAAGTTCATTCCTCCTTGTATGTGTCTATATCTTTACAACTTGATTTTGACGTCGATGCCCGCGGGAAGGTCCAACTTGGTAAGCGAATCGACCGTTTTGGAATTGGGGCTGTAAATGTCTATCAAGCGTTTGTAAGTTCTCAGTTCGAACTGCTCGCGCGCGTCCTTACATATATGCGTGGCGCGCAACACGGTCACTATTTCCTTTTCGGTGGGAAGAGGTATGGGACCGGACACCTTGCTGCCCATTTTTTGCGCCGCTTCCACTATCTTTGCGCACGCAAGGTCCACAAGGTTGTGATCGTAGGATTTGAGTTTGATTCTGATTCTCTGAGTTGCCATAGTTTTTCTCCTTATCTGTTTTATCTTCCGAACAGTTCGGGCAACAACACCGCCGTGTGTTTCCTGCTGCGACTTTTAATAAAGCAAACCTTGTTTGCCTCAAATCGTATCTGCGACGGTTTGATTGTCGGGATCACCTTTCGCCTGATACTTTGTAAAACCGTTCGGTCGCGACGCTCGCGGCGTCGCTTGGGTAGCTGCAAGTTTTCTGTTTTCTCAGTAACCTTGCGCGTCAAGCCCCTAAATCACAGCCTGTCTATTGTAACACACAAAACGAAAAACTGTCAAACGATTGACGGGGTGTTTTTGTAATTTTTTTCAAAGAAAATTCGGGCGCGCGATTTCTTGCCGAACGACGTTCAGCCGCGCAAAGAAGCGACGCGCTTTTCGTAGGGGGTGCAGCCGTCTTTGAGGCGGATACGGCGGTAATTGTAAAATTCCATATATTCGTCCACGAGGCTTGCGGCTTCGGCAAGAGTTTTGGGGCGGCGCAGATATATGCACTCGGATTTGAACGCCGAAAAGAAACTTTCGGCGGGGGCGTTGTCGAGGGGCGTGGACTTGCGCGACATACTCGGACGCAAGCCGCATTGGCGCAGCAGATTGCAGTAACTCTGCGTCGTGTACTGAAAACCCTGATCGGAATGCAGCACGGCGGCGGAATCGGGACAATTTTTTACGGCGTTTTTGACGGTGTCGAACACCAAACGCAGATCCTGCGTGAGGGAATACTTGTAGCCCACCACGAACCCATCGTAAACATCCTTTATCATAGAGACGAACAGCGTCCCCTCGGGGGTGAGAACGTAGGAAATGTCCGTCGTCCACTTCTGGTTGGCGGCGGTCGCGGAAAAATCCTGTTTGTAGACGTTGTCGTATTTGCGCAGGGAATATTTGCTGCGCGAATAGGCGAATCGGCGGCGTATGCGGGAAAGCAATCGGTACTTGCGCATAACTCTCAACACCGCTTTGTGATTGACGACGCGACCCGTATCCCGTTTTATCGCCAATTTGACGCGTCGGTAACCGTACACATAGTTGCACTCGCGCTGCACTTTGAGAATGTTTTGCCGCAACGTTTCGTCCTTGTCGAAATCGCGATGAAGGTAACGGTAGTATCCGCTGCTGCTTACGCCCATTATTTTGCACATCGAAGAAACCGCATACGAGTTGCTAAGCAATTTTATCGTGGCGAACACTATTTTCTTTTGGCTTCTTCTTCCAATAGCAACTCGTTGAATTTTTTTAACAGGGCAACCTCCGTTTCCAACCGCTTGATTTTCTCCGACGGGTCAGAGTAGTTTTTGCGGGGACGTCCGCGCACCTTGCCCGTCTGCTGAAAGGGCGTGCCGTAGTTTTTGTACCACTTGCACCAATTGAGTATCTGGGTGTCGTGTATGTTGAATTCGCCCTCCAACTGCGAAAGCGACCAACCCTTGTTGAGATGAAGATCCACCACCGTCATACGGAAATCATTGTCGTAGCGGCGCATACCTGCTTTTCCTGCCATACGTACCTCCTTTGCGTTGTAAGCGCAAATAAATTTTTCGGCGAGGCGTTTTTCTCGCCGTATTGTGATAATTGTACACTGTTTTCGCCCGTTTGTGGCACTTTTTGCGGACTTTTGCGGCATTTTGGGGTAACCTTTTTATTTTTTCTCCGCAAAAAGGTAGCACTGCATATTGATCTGCACCCCGAAAAGTGCAGAGAAAATAAAAAGGGGATACGCAGGCGCGCAAAAACGATTGCACACCGAGCCGTTTCGGCTCGCTGCAAATAAACAAAAAAATCTTATTATGGAGGAAAAACAATGAAACTAGTTAAAAGACTATTAGTCGTGTTGTTGGTCGTTTGTATGATGACCGGCGTCTTGACGATAGTTGCGGCTTGTAATAAAGATTGCGGCATCGGCAATCACACCGACGAAGGTCACGACGGTGTTTGCGATGTGTGCGGCAAGCCCACCGTCTTCAAGCACGTTGACGCCAACGGTGACAAAAAGTGCGACACCTGCGGCAAAGCCATCACTTACACAATGAACGACTACGTGAGCACAACTCCGTCCAACTGGAACGAATTGAGTTCTACCGACGCAAACGATGACGCCATTATGGGTTACATCGGTTCTTCGTTCTTCTCGTACGACTTCAAGTTCGACGGCAACAAGCGCAAGGCGGACGGCACGATCAACGCCGCCGGTATAGTAGACGGTGCGTTCGAGGTTACTTACGACGCCGCTACCGCATTGGAAGACGTTACGACTCAATATGCGCAAGAGTGGGGAATTCTCGATAAGAAGACAGGACAACCTGTTACAGAGAATTACATCTGGAAGATCACTCTGCGCCAAGACCTCAAATGGGACGACGGCACTCCCATCAAGGCAGAGGACTTTGTGTACACGATGGAACAGCAATTGGATCCCAATTTCCAACTTGAACGTGCCAGCGAGTACTACAACAATGCTGTCAAGATCCACAACGCCAAGAATTACCTCTATCAGGGGCAGGGCGCGTCGGTAGAAACATTTGAGTCTTTGGAATATTCTTTCGCTGATATAGTTGACGGATTGTATCAAGGAGAAGGTGACTATCAAGGCTTAACGGTTTATATTGATGTGGAAAACGCTTGGGGTATTGTCGTTTCGGACGCACAAACACCGATTGAAGGCGCTGTCGGCAATTGGGTCCCCATTACGGACGAAACACTTATCCGCGACCCCGCTGTTGAAGAAGGTGAGGATGAGGACTATGTTTCCGCAAAATACTTGTATGACACATACTTTGGTCCCGGTGCTCCTTACGAAGATGCCGGTCCGGAAGTTGTCGGTATCGTTACCGGACAATATCCCGATGAACTCTCTTTCGATCAAGTAGGTATTTTCACAGACGGCGACTACGGGATCGTGGTAGTTTGCGACAGTCCTATGAAACTCAAAAAGGATGACGGAAGTTTGTCCTACCTTGCGGCTTACAATTTCAGCGGTCTTCCTCTTGTAAAAAGAAGCCTGTATGAGGAATGCAAGCAGCAACCGCAAACGGGTAGTTCACTTTGGACGACTACCTACAACACCTCTCTTGCAACAAGCGCAAGTTGGGGACCCTTCAAACTTACGTATTTCCAAGCGGGCAGACAATTCGAACTTTCCCGCAACGACAATTGGTACGGTTACTCTCTCGAAGAAAACAAGGGACTGTACCCTGTGGACAAAATCGTTACGCAAGTTATTGAAACCGAAGCTGCGTCTCAAATGGCTTTCTGGAAGGGCGAAGTGGACAGCCTCGGCATCAGCGTAACCATTGCCGATGATTACAAAAACTCCCCCTATGCAATTTTCTCGCCGCGTATCGCCACGTTCGGTATTCAACTGTTGGGCAACCTCGAAGCGTTGAAGAACAGCGGACGTAACAACGGCATACTTGCCATCAAGGAATTCCGCGAGGCATTGAGTTTGAGTCTGGACAGAGACGAATACAACCGTCAACTCTCCACCGCAAACCAAACCTGCTTGGGACTTCTCGGTGAAGACTACTACTACGACGTAGAAAACGGCGGCGTGTACCGTTTCACCGATCAAGGCAAGGCGGCGTTGCTGCGCACCTACGGCTTTACGCAAAACAGCGAGGGCAAGTGGGTGGACACCGCTGCCAACAGAGTGTATAACACTATCGACGAAGCAGTGGACGCAATGACCGGCGTCAATATGACCCTTGCAAAGCAATTGGTAAACGAGGCTTACACCGAACTTACGACACACGCAGCGGACTACGGTTACGACGCGTCCAAAAAGATACAGATACAGTACGGCGAGAGCGAACCCAGCGAAAGTGCGGACAGAACGCTGAAATTCTTAAACGATTGGGTTTCCAATCTTGTTTCCGGCACGCAGTTGGAAGGCAAAATCGAAGTCGTTATGAGAACCGACCTCGGCAAAGCATGGGCGGAGAAATTTCAGCAAGGTGAGTACGAAATTAGTACTGGTGGTATCGGTAACGCTCCCTTCGACCCGTTCTATTTGATCAGCGGTCACTTAGGAAACTTGCCCGAAGGTAAAAGCGTATCTTTCCACCAATACTGGGATGTTTCGAAGGAATCGTTGACTATTACTATTCCCTCGGTGGGTGACAGTACTTATCCCCAGAAGGGTGAAGAAGTCACTTTGACTCTTGACAAGTGGTATCGCTGCCTCAACGGCAACGCCGACGCACAATACAATTGGGGCGCAGGCTTTGCTCCGACAGAGGTCCGTCTTGAAATACTTGCAAGACTGGAAGAATACATACTCGGTCAATACTACACGTTGCCCACCAGCCGCGGTATGACAAGCGCGCTCGGTTCGGCAAAATGGAGTTACATCACAAAGACGTACAACACGATGATGGGCTTTGGCGGAATGAAATATATGACGTTCAACTACGCCGATGACGAATGGGCTGCATTTGTTCAGATGTACGGCGGAGACCTGAGCGACTTCTACAAGGGCTAAGTCTGTAAATCGGTAAATTTGCACTTGTTAGCGAGGGTGCACTTGCACCCTCGCTATTCAAGTACTAACAAGGAGAAACTACTATGTATATGTTCAAGTATGTGCTGAAACGTCTGGGTTTGATGCTGCTTTGTTTCGCCGTAATTATGGTAATATGCTTTGTGCTTATCAAAATGCTGCCGATAGTGGTAACGGGCAGTTTCGGCGTGGACAAAAACATTCAATACCGCAAGTTGGAGGCTCGCGGCTACATAACAAATTTGCAGTGGGACGAGAACAAAATCAATATTGTCGGATTTGACAAAGTGCCTATCCTCAAACAACTCGGATTGTATTTGAAGCGCATATTTTTAGAGGGCGACTTCGGCATTGGCACAACTATGCCTCAGTACGAGGGGCAACCTGTGTGGGACACCTTTGTGTCGAGACTTCCGCCTACGGTATTGATAAACATCTATTCCACTATTATCGGCGTGCCTATCGGCTTGGGCTTGGGTATTCTTGCCGCGCTCAAAAAGAACACTTGGATAGACCACGTGATAAGCACGGGCGTTATCGTGCTTATTTCCGTGCCGTCCATTGTATATGCGCTGCTAATACTGTACGTTCTGTGTTTCAAATTGCAACTGTTTCCGTTGCGTATGGACGCGGGAACGGACTATTTGAGTTGGTCGATGTTCAAGAGTATGATGCCTGCAACGCTGTCGCTGTGTTTGGGCAGCATAGCGGGTTACGCGCGATTTACTCGCGCAGAACTTACCGAAGTGCTTACAAGCGAATTTATGTTGCTTGCGCGCACAAAAGGACTTACTCGCGGTCAGGCAACGGTACGTCACGCTTTGCGCAACAGTATGGTACCTATTTTCCCCAGCATTTTGTCGGAATTTATTGCGGTGCTGTCCGGCTCGCTCATCATCGAGCAGATGTTTTCGATACCGGGCGTGGGCAGACTGTATCTTGACGCCATCAACGCACAGGACTACGACTTCTTTATGCTGCTGTCGGGTTTCTACTGCTTGGTAGGCTTGGCTGCGGGAATAATCGTAGACATAAGTTACGGATTTATCGATCCGCGTATCAGAATGGGGGCAAGATAATATGGAAAACATCAAAGAAATACCCCAAGAAAAATTTGCGTTTGTGGGAGACAAAAACCTATCTCACGACGTCAAGTTGGACACCAAACCGCGCAGTTACCTGCGCGACGCATTCAGTCGCTTTTGCAAAAACAAAGGCTCTGTCGTTGCGGCGATAGTGATAATCGTTTTGGTTTTGTTCGCAATAATAACCCCCTGGTGCACGCCATATGACGTGTCTACCGAGGATATCAATTTTGCCTTTGCGCTGCCCAAATTGCATATGTTCGAAAACACGAACTTTTGGGACGGTTGCAGAGAAAAGACCGACGGCTTCAACAACTTTATCTACTACTATGCAATGAGTACGGAGTTGAACAATGCCAAAGAGGGAAACGGCGGACACAACGCCATAAAAAACGAGCAATACGAAGTTACCGACGACGGTTTGTATGTGTATCGTCTGGATTCTTACCACTCCAACGGTACTCAGTACAAAAAAATGTCCGTCGAAAACTACGAATTGATACAGCAATATCAAAACGAAACGGGAAATCAAGTAATTTACCCCACTATTCGTACGAGCGACCGTCCCAAGGCAACGCAGGACAACGGCAACGCCAACTACTACTTCAAGACGCGTATGGTAAACAACAAAACCGAAGTGGTTCTTGACGACGACGGCAACGTTATCCCTGTTTACTGGCAGGACGTCAAGGAGAATATAGACGACGGTTACCACTCGCTTCGTATAGAGGGGCAGGACGGCATAGAAAGAGACGGACAGGTGTACTACAACGTTTACGCCCGTTACGTTTCCGGCGGAGACGTCGAGGTGCGCGTCAATTACTACGAATACTACATCTTTCAGCATACGTACGTTTTGAAAGACGGTATCACCGAGCCTTACTTTATACTCGGCGCGACCAATTCCGGCAGGGACATACTGACGAATCTTTCCAGCGGCGCACGGTTCAGTTTTCTGTTTGCAATTGCAATTGCAACGGTCAATATGCTGATAGGCGCTATTTGGGGTGCAATTTCCGGCTACTACGGCGGACTGATAGACCTCACAATGGAACGTATAACGGACATATTGAGCGCCGTACCGATGATGATCGTCATCACCTTGCTCAAATACCATATGGAAGAGACAAGTCAGATACTGATACTGTTCCTTGCGTTTATCGCAACGGGGTGGATAGGTATGTCGTCTACGGTACGTATGCAGTTCTACCGTTTCAAAAACCAGGAATACGTGCTTGCCGCGCGAACATTGGGAGCAAATGACTTCCGCGTTATGTTCAAGCATATATTTCCCAACAGCCTCGGCACTTTGGTGACAAGTTGCGCGTTGGTAATTCCGAGTATGATTTTCTCCGAAACAAGTCTGACGTATCTTGGCATAATCAGTCTGACGTCGGGCGATATAACCAGCGTGGGTACGCTTATTGCCGCGGGACAACCGTTTTTGACAACCTATCCGCACATTGTCGCGTTCCCGTCGGTGTTCCTTGCACTGCTGATGTTGAGTTTCAACCTCTTCGGAAACGGACTGCGCGACGCGTTCAATCCTACGTTGCGCGGAAGCGAGGGCTAAAATATGGAAAAGAAGTTAGAAGTAAGAAATTTAATAATCTCTTTCCGCACGGACGCGGGCAAGGTGCAGGCGGTACGGGACATCAGTTTCGACCTGTACAAGGGTGAAACCCTCGCTATCGTCGGCGAGTCGGGCAGCGGCAAATCCGTGACCAACAGAGCGGTTATGGGTATACTTGCGGGCAATGGCACAATCGAGGGCGGAGAAATAATCTACGACGGACAGGACCTTGTGCAGATATCCGAAGAGGACTTTCACAAACTGCGCGGAGACAAGATAGCGATGATCTTCCAAGATCCCCTTTCCAGCCTCAACCCCATTATGCGCGTAGGAAAGCAACTTACCGAAGCGATGTTGTTGAAAGGGCGGGCGAGTCAGAGGAGCGCGAGGAAGTTGTTCAACGGGAAATTGCGGTTGCT
>CANQYT010000025.1 GCA_947628135.1 uncultured Clostridia bacterium | reverse complement strand
AAACATAGCCGAACGGCGTAACTGAAACGGTTACGTCGTTTTTCTTTTTGTCCTATCCCTATGGAGCAAATAGGAAGATAAAAAACAATATTATTGCTATTATTCTCAGCAGTTAAGCGGTGTAAATCGCTTGACTGCTTTGCACTATTTTGATAGAATATACGTTGGTGAAATATGGCTAACAACGCAAAAAGGACGGTCATCGGCAAGCGGCAGATACTTCGCGAACTGAAAAACGGCAACGTCGCGGAGATTTTCATAGCGGCGGACGCCGAAACGAAATACATCACCGAACTGATAGAAGCCGCCAAATCGCACGGCGTAAACTACCGAATCGGTTCTACGATGGCGCAGATAGCGTCCGAGTGCGGTATCGACGTCCCTTCCGGCGCGATAGGTGTACTTAAAGCGTAGCAGGGCAATACTTCACAGTAAGCAGCGTCGCGCGTCTTGCCGAAACAACGGCAAACGGTGCAAAGCGTTGCGGCAAACGGATACAAATGCGGGCAAACCCGCTTGTATAAATGAGTTCTTCCGAACTCGGCATTTCATCATTGAAAGGAGGTAAACAGATGGCAACGATCAACCAATTGATCAGACAAGGTCGCAGAAGTGAAGCGGAAAAGAGCAAAGCCCCCCTGCTGGACAGTTGTCCGCAAAAGCGCGGCGTTTGCTTAAACGTAACGACCACTTCACCCAGGAAGCCCAACTCTGCTCTTCGGAAAATCGCGCGCGTCCGCCGCACCAACGGCGAGGAAGGCACGTGCTACATTCCGGGCGAAGGTCACAACCTTCAAGAGCACAGCGTTGTACTTATCCGCGGCGGCAGAGTGCGTGACTTGCCCGGTATCCGCTACCACATCATTCGCGGAACGCTGGACACGGCAGGCGTAGCCAATCGCAGACAAGCCCGCAGCAAGTACGGCGCAAAACGTCCCAAAACCGGCAAAAAGTAAGCCCTCGGGACGGTACGAATTACAGTTCAATTGGTGAAATGTCGAAGTTTTTGAATTGAGACTTTTCGCCGAGTAAGCAGTATGTCTGCGGCTTGTCCGCTGAAAGACAGAAGTTTCTCCGCACCGAAGTGCGTCGAGTTGGCTGTATTTGGTAAAAACAAATTCAAAAACATCAAAAAAAGGAGGAAAACTTATGCCCAGAAGAAGTGGTGTTCCCAAGAGGGACGTGCTTCCCGATCCCGTCTACGGCAGCAAAGTCGTAACCAAGGTCATCAATCAGGTTATGTTGGACGGCAAAAAGGGAACGGCTCAGGAAATCGTCTACGGCGCGTTTGAAGAAATTCAAAACAAAACCGGTCAAGACCCGATGGAAGTATTCACAAAGGCAATCAACAATCTGATGCCGATGTTGGAATGCAAAGCAAGACGCGTCGGCGGCGCAAACTATCAAGTACCTATGGAAGTTCGCCCCGAAAGACGTCAGACGCTGGCTATCCGTTGGCTCGTCCAATTCGCGCGCAAACGCAACGAAAGAAATATGTATCAGCGTTTGGCAGGCGAACTCATCGACGCATACAACGAACAAGGCAACGCGTTCAAGAGAAAGGAAGAAATGCACCGTTCCGCGGAAGCAAACAAGGCGTTTGCGCATTTCAGATGGTAAACTAATCAACGACAGGTAACTAAATGGCAAGAATTTATCCCCTGCAAAACGTGCGCAACATAGGAATTATGGCGCACATCGACGCAGGCAAAACCACAACAAGCGAAAGAATACTGTTTTTCAGCGGCAAAACGCGCAAAATGGGCGAAGTGCACGAAGGCACTGCGGTAATGGACAGTATGGCGCAGGAGCAGGAGCGCGGCATAACTATTGCCAGCGCCGCTACCACCGTACATTGGCTCAATCACTACAACAACGTAGACTACCGCATCAACCTCATCGACACCCCGGGACACGTTGACTTCACCGTGGAGGTGGAGCGTTCTTTGCGTGTGCTGGACGGCGCTGTCGCGGTCTTTTGCGCTAAAGGCGGCGTAGAACCGCAAAGCGAAACCGTGTGGCATCAGGCAAGCAAGTACAATGTTCCCCGCATTGCTTTCGTCAACAAAATGGACATCAACGGCGCAGATTTCTACAACGTGGTGGATATGATGCGCAAGCGGTTGAAAGCCAACGCTATGCCCATACAGCTTCCCATCGGCAAAGAGGAAAGTTTCAAGGGTATCGTTGACGTGATAACCCGCCGCGCCTACATCTACAACGACCCCAAAGGGTTGGAAATCGAGGAAACGGACGTTCCCGCGGATATGGTAAACGAAGTGGAGCAGGCACGCGCCGCGCTCGTGGAGTTTGTCGCGGGTACGGACGACGCCTTGATGGAAAAGTTTTTCGGTGAGGGCGACCTGTCCGTGGACGACATCAAGCAGGGACTGCGCAAAGCCGTCATCGCTTTGCAGGTCAATCCCGTACTGTGCGGCACAGCCTACAAAAACAAAGGTATTCAAAAACTTCTCGACGCCGTGTGCGACTACCTTCCCAGCCCCGTGGACATCGACCACGTGGTAGGTTTCGACGTTGACGACGAAAGCAAAAAGATAGTTCGCAAAACGGACGACGACGAGCCTTTCTGCGGATTGGCATTCAAGATCGTCTCCGACCCATTCGTCGGCAAACTCGCCTATTGCCGCGTATACAGCGGCAAATTGCAGGCGGGCAGTTACGTCTACAACTCCACCAAAGGCAAGCGCGAGCGTATCACCAAGGTATTGCAGATGCACGCTTCCGAACGTCAGGAGATAGAGGAAACCTACGCAGGCGAAATAGTGGCGTTGGTGGGTCTCAAAGAAACGACCACGGGCGACACCCTTTGCGACGAAAAGCACCCCATCGTGCTGGACAGTATGGTGTTCCCCGAACCGGTCATCAAGGTGGCTATCGAACCCAAAACGAAAGCCGGTCAGGAAAAAATGACTTTGGCGCTTGTAAAATTGGCGGAAGAAGACCCCACTTTCAAGACGTACACCGACAAGGAAACGGGACAAACCATCATCGCAGGTATGGGCGAACTCCACTTGGAGATCATCGTGGACAGACTGCTGCGCGAATTTCGCGTGGAAGCCAACGTCGGTCAGCCGCAGGTAAGTTACCGTGAAACTATCCGCAAAACCGTCGAGGCGGAGGGAAAATACGTCCGTCAAAGCGGCGGCAAAGGACAGTACGGTCACTGCAAAATTCGTCTCGAACCGCAGGAAGCGGGCAAAGGGTACGAATTTGTGGACGCCACCGTCGGCGGAAGCATTCCCAAGGAGTACATTCAGCCCATCAACAACGGCATCATCGAAGCGGCAAAGACAGGTCCGCTTGCGGGCTACGAAGTGGTGGATTTCAAAGCGACCGTCTACGACGGAAGTTTCCACCCCGTCGACAGTTCGGAAATGGCATTCAAGATCGCGGGCAGCCTTGCTTTCAAAAACGGCGCTGCGGTAGCCGACCCCGTGCTGTTAGAGCCTATGATGAAGGTGGAAATCACAATGCCGGAGGAATATCTCGGCGACGTGATGGGCAACGTGTCCGCTCGCCGCGGCAATATCAGCGGCATAGAAATGCGCAACGGCGTGCAGGTGGTAAACGCGTTGATACCCCTCGCGGAGATGTTCGGTTACGCTACGGATCTGCGCAGCCGCACGCAAGGCAGAGGCAACTACACGATGCAGTTCGACCACTTTGCCGAAGTTCCCAAGGCGATAAAGGAAAAAATTGCCAAAAACGCCCAGTAAAAGTTGTATTCGGGTGAAAAACTTTGCAAAAAAGTATAGACCTGAACGAAAAAATAATGTATAATTAAATTCAGCGGTACAATCACACCGCACCAAAAAGTTAAAAAAAATAAAAATTTTGTCATCAAAGCAGGAGGAAAAAAACAATGGCAAAAGCTAAATTTGACAGAAGCAAACCGCACGTCAACATCGGCACGATCGGTCACGTCGACCACGGCAAGACGACTTTGACAGCAGCGATAACGATGGTTATGGCTATGCAAGGCAAAGCGGAAATAATGAAATACGACGAGATCGACAAAGCGCCGGAGGAAAAGGCTCGCGGTATCACGATCAACACCGCTCACGTAGAGTATCAGACGGACAAGCGTCACTACGCTCACGTTGACTGCCCCGGACACGCCGACTACGTCAAAAATATGATTACCGGCGCTGCGCAGATGGACGGCGCGATTCTGGTAGTTGCCGCTTCCGACGGACCGATGCCTCAGACCCGCGAACACATTCTGCTCGCCCGTCAGGTCGGCGTTCCCTATATCGTAGTGTTCCTCAACAAGACCGACCTCGTAGACGACGAAGAACTGTTGGAATTGGTAGAGATGGAAGTCAGAGAACTGCTCACCAAGTACGAGTTCCCCGGCGACGATATCCCCGTTATCCGCGGTTCTGCAAAGGCTGCTATGGACGCGGCGCTTGCAGGCAACAACAACCTTGCCGACCCCGTTTACAAGCCCATTCTTGACTTGATGGACGCGGTAGACAACTACATTCCCACTCCCGCACGCGACACCGACAAGCCCTTCTTGATGCCTGTCGAAGACGTATTCACCATCACCGGCCGCGGCACAGTGGCAACGGGCAGAGTAGAGCGCGGCAGCGTAAAGCCCTCCGATCCCGTTGAGATCGTTGGTTTGAAAGACGAGATCAAGACCTCCGTCGTTACCGGCGTTGAAATGTTCCGCAAACTGCTCGACGTAGCGTACGCGGGCGACAACGTAGGTCTGCTTCTTCGCGGTATCGACCGCAAAGAGGTAGAGCGCGGACAAGTTATCGCCAAACCCAAGAGCGTTACTCCCCATATGGTATTCGAAGGACAAGTTTACGTCCTCACCAAGGAGGAAGGCGGACGTCACAGCCCCTTCTTCAAGGGATATCGTCCTCAATTCTATTTCCGTACTACGGACGTTACGGGTTCTATCGAACTTGACCCCGGTGTGGAAATGGTAATGCCCGGCGATCACACTCACATCAAGGTAGATCTCATCACCCCCATCGCTATGGAAGAAGGTCTCCGTTTCGCTATCCGCGAAGGCGGACACACCGTAGGCAGCGGCGTTGTTTCCAAGATCATTTCCTAACAACGTAAACACATTGTAAAAAATCTCGGACGGTTTTGTCCGAGATTTTTTTTGTGTAATTTTTGGGCGATATTTGCTTAGTGCAATTTTGAAAGCATATGATATGTCAATCTATATCCGAAAAGAATTCGTCGAAAGTAACGTCAAGGTTACGCACAAGCGCAATTACGTAGCAGGCTTTCGGCTCGTTTACGTCGCGCTCCCAGTAGTCGATGGCTTTTTGACTCACCCCTATCGACTTCCCGAGTTGCATTTGGCTCAGATTGCGTTCCAAGCGCAATTCTCTTATTTTCTGTCCTATTGTCATACCAAGATTTTAGAAGAAATCTTCTGAAAAATCTTGACAAAGAAGAAAACTTCTTGTAATATTATATTGTACTTGCAGAGTCGCGCGCACATTGGACGATGCAGGTACAAGCGCAGCGCAAAGCTGCGCCTTTTTCTTCGTTTGCCGAACGCCGCGCGATTGCCGCGTTGCGGTGCAAGTTTACTACCCAACTGCTTTCTATTACGTATCCTGTCCGGTTTCATCTATCTCCGCACTTCCTGTAATTAACGTTCGGCGCATATGCTATTCGCAATGCGATTTGTTTGAGTTACGCCGTTTGATCGGCGGCTTTTTGTGTGAAAATTTTTAACAAAACAATGCGATAGAAAGGCTTTTACAGAATATCGTTTATACGTCAGCCCTACGCACGTCGCTATTGTGCAGTTCGACGAATCGCCGTGATTTTTACGTTTTACGTAATTTTTTGCCAAAATGTACCTTTTGTGTTGCAAAAACGCCTTTTTTTTGATAATATGTATATAATACGTAATACGTCGGAGTTGAACGCGTTTGCTGAGAATATTGTGGAGCAAAGTTAAAGAAGCGCTTATTTCGGTACTGCCCGTTGTCGGGATAGTGCTGATTTTGTGTGCAACGCCGTTGGTCGATCTTTCCGTAAAGGAAATAATAATGTTTGTAGTTTCGGCGCTGTTGCTTATTCTCGGTATCGGCTTGTTCAACGTGGGCGCGGATCTCGCTATGTCGCCTATGGGCGAGTACATCGGCAGCGGACTAACCAAGTCGAAGAAACTTTCCGTACTGCTGATAGTAAGTTTCACTATGGGGGTACTTATCACCGTAGCCGAGCCGGACCTGTCGGTATTGGCGGGGCAAATCTCCCAAAAGGTAGACCCCATTGTTCTGATAGTATCTATCGGCGTGGGCGTCGGACTGTTTTTGTTGTTGGGCGTTTTGAAAATACTCTTCAAAAAATCATTGTCTGCAATGCTGATTTTCTTCTATATGGTGATGTTCGCATTGGTGGCGCTGCTCGCGCTAAACGACGGCGGCGATTTTCTCGCGCTTAGTTTCGACAGCGGCGGAGTTACCACAGGACCGATAACCGCCCCCTTCATCATTGCCGTAGGAGTGGGCATTGCGGGCACGATAGGCGGGCGCAATTCGGGTGAAAATTCCTTCGGTTTGTTGGCACTGTGTTCCGTCGGACCGATACTCACGGTTATGATCTTGGGGCTTACAAGCAAAGGCAGCGTAGACTATTCGATAGCGTCGGGCACTTACGAAGTGGCGGACGACGTCGCCGCGGCATTTTTCTCCGAGATGTGGCAAGTGGTAAAGGAAGTGGGGCTTGCATTGATACTCATCTGCGCCGCTTTCACCGTGTTGCAGTTGATATATCTCAAATTGCCCGCGCCCCGAATCAAACGTATCGCCGTCGGTATCGCCTATACGTTTGTGGGACTTGTGGTGTTTCTTACGGCGGTATCGGTGGGCTTTTTACCCATCGGTTTCAAGTTGGGCAGTCAGATAGCGGAAATACCGTGGGTGCTTGTGCCGATAGGTTTTGTCCTCGGAATGCTCGTCGTTCTTGCCGAACCGGCGGTACACGTACTCAACAAACAGGTGGAAGAGGTTACCAACCGCGCGATAACAAAAAAATCTATGATGATAGCGTTGTCCGTCGGCGTAGGCATATCCATCGGCTTGTCTATGCTGCGTATCTGGCTGGACTTTTCGATACTGTACTATCTTATCCCCGGCTACATACTTTCGTTGGGTTTGAGTTTCTTCGTCCCTCCGATTTATACGGCGATCGCCTTCGACAGCGGCGGCGTTGCCTCAGGACCGCTTACCTCCACCTTCATACTGCCTTTTGCAATAGGCGCTTGCCTTGTTTGTCAAGGCGAGGACCGCATTCTCGTAGACGCTTTCGGCATTGTGGCAATGGTGGCGATGACGCCGCTCATTACCATTCAGTTGCTCGGTTTCCGTGCGGTCGTGGCGCGCAGCGTGCGTAACAAGGTCGCTCAACGGCGTATTATTACTGCCGACGACGGTCAAATCATCAATTTTATGTAGGTAACTATGTCAGCAATTCGCAAAAACACCGACGGGACGACCCCCGCGAAAAAAATTCCCCATGCAGCGAAACGGCGACCCTCCGCCAAAAATTCTTCGGCGAAGAAATCGCTCGCGCCCTACAAACTTCTGTTGCTTGTAACGGTAATTCCCCGCAGCAAGGCGGATTTCTATCTTGATCTGCTGCAAAGTTTCGAGGTAAACTTTCAGTTGGAAGTATCGGCTTTCGGCACTGCTGCAAAGGCGTTCGGCTTTTTCGATGCCGACAGGGAAAAGCAAGCGTTGTTTTCGGTGATACGGGAGGACAACGCGGAAAACGCCCTCGCGGCGTTGGAGGATAAATTCGCAACCATTCGCGGCGGCAAGGGCATAGCCTTTACCGTACCTTTCAGCAGTATGGTAGGCGTATTGTCCTATCAGTTTTTAAGTAACAAACAGTAGAGCGGCAGGTAGGTGACTTATGGCAAAAACAAATTACGAAGTTGTGTTTTGTGTGGTAAACAGCGGCTTTTCCGAAACGGTAATGGCTTCCGCACGTGCGGCAGGCGCTCGCGGCGGCACTGTTTTGACCGCAACGGGTACGGCAAACCCCAAGGCGGAAAAGTTTTTCGGCGTGACCGTTTTCCCCAACAAGGAAATAGTTATGATACTTGTGGACGGCAGTATCAAGGAAGAAGTGTTGCACAATCTGTATCGCGACGTGGGACTGAAAACGGCAGGACAGGGCATAGCGTTTACGCTCCCAGTCAACGACGTGGTGGGCTTGACTCCCGTAGAGCGGGAAGTTTCCGACGCGGCAGCCGCCGAACAACATTCCGCCGAAAAAATTGACGACGCGCAAAGCGCCGACTCTCCCGAACAGCCTCAGCCGCCGACCGACGCCGACGCAGAGTAACCCGCTGCACCTGCACGCTTGCGCAGGTGCATATGTGTGCATTTTTGATACTTTGCGCTTGCGCTCGGCGCTTTTTCTACCGTCTATCGGCGCACAAATGCAGTAAAGCGTTATCGATTTAATTTTGCTTTTTTTTGACCTTGAATTATTTTTGCAGCTAACAAAAAGTAATGTTTGCGTATATGTTTTGTGCTTTTGATTCGATGTACTGATTTACGAATTTTTCCCGACGTGCGCAATGTCGTTGCTTGCGCTGCACGTATTCGGCAAGCGTTTGATTGACCTTTGAATCGAACATTGGCGCGGCACAAATTCCGCAAAACCGATGCTGTGTGCAACAAATCGCCCGCGCCCGTTCGGTCTTGTCTAATCAACAGTCACATCGACGGAATTTTATTTGATTCTTCTTGTAAACTTGCAGTAAGGATAGTTGTGACGTTTGATAAAATTACCCAAGCATAAAATCAATCTTAATAAACAATGAATACAGTTGCGAAACAAATTCTGTTTGTGCGTGATTTTCAATTTTACTGCGTATAAGAATTAAATTGTTTTCTTCGCAAATAATTTTCTGTTGCCCCGAAACGCGGTCCTATTTTATTTGTTTCCGAAATCCTCTCCACGGCTCTGTATACTAACAAAAAACACGCCCCATATTGCGATTTTACCTGCAAAACGCAAATTCGCTCAAACTGCAACTTCGAGCAGAGCGGAAGTTTTGCCGAGCGCATCGTCATTTTTTGAGAGCGTATATGTTCAGCCCTATTCTGTTATTTCTCCCGAGGCAGATTTATGCAGTCTCGCTGCAATACTTTATGTCCGAAGTTAAAAGCAATTTCAAATCGGCAAATTATCCGCCGTTTTGTCTTATTAAAAACAGCTTTTCAAGATATTTACTACGTTATCGAATTGACTTACGCAGTAATTTATTTCTTTCAGACTTTTAACAACTTCTCTGCACGCCATTTCTGAGGATTCGAATTTCGTTTCGTTCATCGACCTTTTCAGATTGTATTCCAACCAGGCAAGTTTGGAACTCAGGTTCGCGCAAACGATATTGGTGTAGTCGGCGCACGTTTTGCCGTTATATTCTTCGACATAACTTTTTATCAGGCGCTCAAACTTGTTTCGGTCGAGATTTTCAACGTCGCCGCCCGCCCAATACCAGGCGACCTGTACCAATTCCAACGTCGGGTTGATGCAACCGCTTGACTCCCAATCTATCAAAAAGGGCGTAAAGTTTTGCCACATAACGTTTTTGCGATCGAGGTCGGCGTGACTTATCGTCAAAACACCGTTTAGTTTTTGTATAGACTGTGCCGCTTGTTTGTTGTATTGTATCAATAAGGGTATGCTGTTTTGCAAGTTTTGCGCATACGCTTTGTTTCGTTCCTTTGCCGGCGGAACATAACTTTCAAAATCGAATATTTCCGCTTGCATATTTTGAAGTCGGACGTTTTGTAACTCAAAAAAGTTTATGTTGTGAATTTCAGCCAGCGTTTTACCGATGATTTCGCAATGTTCAACTTTTACCTGTTCGGCAGTCAGCGTTTCGCCGCGCAACCAATCGAAAACCACAAAAAAACTGTCTTCGATTTTCAGTACGACTTCGCCGTTGAATTGTAACGCGCAAACGGCGTTTATTCCGTTTTGTTTTGCAAAACGAGCCACCCTTTCGGAAAAAACGAAATTGTCGTACGCCTCTTTCCTGCGCATAATTGCGGGGTTAAGTTCTTTTATCGCAAACAGGGCTTTGTCCGTCTCCACCCTGTACATATTGTGAGACAGCCCGCCTACGATTTTCTCCGTTCCAATCACTTGTGAACCCAAATTGTTTTGCAATATCAATGCTTGTATTTTTTCTTTTATATCCATTGTTTCTCCGATTGCGCCGAGACAGTCAATATCGATTTAATTGTTTTGTTCGTTTCAGCAGTTTGCGCCCAAAACCCAATCAAACTGTATGACGATTAGGTTTTTATTTACGTTTATGTGCGGCGGTGGTGCAAATCGTCGTGCCGCCGTTTTCCGTTTTGCGAGCAAATCGTCGTTTCAATATGCAACGGAATTTTCACATTGTTTTAGTCGCAACATCAATATCCCGCGTAATTCCGCAGTTTTTCTACGCCCCCACGCAGTCAAGTGACATATCGTAGAATTTTTCGGGGTCTATGGGGTGATGAATATTGTACAATATTCCCGTTTCACCCGTTCGTCCCAAGTCGTTTTCGTCAAGATGACGTTCGTCGATACGCACGTTGATGACGAGACGCATAGAAACTAATCGTCGCCCTCGGCGATCTCCTGTTTCCGACGGAATTACATTTCGGATTGAGAAAGCATTTCGTTATCATCTGCGCAATTCCAATGTGCGCTCTTTTATCTTTGCCAAATCTGTATCGTGCAATGTCGTCTGCAATTATTCGTATTGTAAATCGATTTCTTCACATAGGTTTTCGATTTACACATCTACTTCCGAAATCGGTATTTTTTAATTTATTATATCGCAATTGCGCGTTATATGCAAGCGTCAATTTGCCCTCGCCATTGTTGATATGTTTAATTAAAAATTTGCAGGCAGGTTGCAAGGTACGCATCGCACGATCGCCTGTGCAACGGCTTGCCGGCAATCAATACAGATAGTGGAGCGGAAATGTATCTTTGCAAACCTGCTTGCAATTTGCCCTCACCTCACCCGCATAAAAAAATATAATCCAATCTGCAATTTCGGATTGGGTTACACTTTGCGGAGAAATTTGTCTCGGCAACGCCGAGTGAGCGGAATGAAGTGGAGCGCCACATCGGTCAACCGCGCCTTGAACCATTACCACGCACACAAGCGTGCGCGATCCCGATTGCAGGCGGGTTTTCCTCTTCCCACAAAAGTTTAGTTTCTCTCAACTTTTGCAAAGTCTCGAGTGCTACACTTATCGGAACATACAAGGGCACGCGCAAAAAGGAAGATAATAGAAAAGGAAGCACCTTTGTGCGCTTCCTTTCCGTTGCGACAAAACGCGTCGTTGCCGTCATTGGCGGAGAAGGAGGGATTTGTCCCGGCGCAGCCGAGTAAGTGAAGAGAGCATAGCGAACGGAACGCTACATTATTTTGAAATCCCGTCTTTGGAGCGAAAAGCAGGCGAAGCCAAAAGGAAAGCGTGAGAAAAGGGACGTCGCAAGACATCCCTTTCACGCGCGACTTAATGCAAGCCTGCGCCATTGGCGGAGAAGGAGGGATTTGAACCCTCGCTACGCTAACCACGTACTACACCCTTAGCAGGGGCGCCCCTTCGGCCACTTGGGTACTTCTCCACATTCCGAGTTAAAGTTTTATATTTTGTTTGCTTGTTTATTCTAACACAAAACGGTAATTTAGTAAAGTTATTTTGACATATTCGTCGCAAACTTTTGCGACAACTCACTGTTGGGCGACAAGGCGCGAATAAATTGACAAATACGGCGTTGGAGAAATGGTGTAAATCAATTGCTTTTTTTTTAATGACGATGTATAATATAGTCACAAATGCCGTGGGGATATGGCTCAGTTGGTAGAGCGTCGCGTTCGCAATGCGAAGGCCAGGGGTTCGAATCCCCTTATCTCCACCAAAGCGGGCAACGCGCTTTTAGTTGCAACGGAAAGGAAGTACGCAAGGTACTTCCTTTTCCATTGCTTCTCTTTTGCGCGTGCCCTCGTATGTTCCGATAATGTGAAGTCGAAATACGTAGCGCTTCACTTCGTTTCGCTCACTCGGCTACGCCGAGACGAATCCCCTTATCTCCACCAAATCAAAATAATCCGAACTCAACAAGGGTAGTCGTAGCCCGCGATTGGTTCGGATTTATTTTATATCTCGGGAATGAGAACGCATAAGCCAAGCTGCCGAGGGATTTATCCCCTCGGCGGGCTTTATCATGAAATCTTTTGCGGAAATATCCGCCCGCTTGACTTTCCGTCAGTTTTATGGTATAGTCATAATGTATTTGTGCTTTTAAGGAGAATAG
>CANQYT010000024.1 GCA_947628135.1 uncultured Clostridia bacterium | reverse complement strand
TTTTGCGGGGGGGGGGGGGGGGGGGGGGGGGGGGGGGGGGTTTGCCGGGGGGGCCCCCCCGGGGGGGGGGGGGGGGTATTAAGGGTTTTTTGACCCCATATTCGGGAAAACTATATCAAATCGGTTGACTTTCCCGCTCAAATTTATTACACTGTCTGTACCGAACCGAATTACAAAGGTACGTTGCTATGCAATTTGCTCCTTTTTTTGCGCCCAAATTCAATTGGCAGGCAATGCGGACAATTGCTCGACTGCGGTGAAAAAACGCTCGTTTTATGCGACGGCTCGGTTACAAACGGATAGTGCGCTCAACAAAATTTGCCCAGACTTTGCAACTTTTTTGTAAAAGCGCACACAATCTGCCAAGGAGGAACATTATGCTCAAAGTCGCAAACCTATCCAAAAAGTATCCCGCCAACGAAAGATACTCAGTTCAAAACGTAAGTTTTACCATATCCGCGGGAGAGGTCGTGGGCATTGTCGGCAGCAACGGCGCGGGCAAATCCACGATAATCAAAAGTATAATCGGTGTGCTGCCCTTTCAGCAAGGCAGTATCGAAATCAACGGTTTCGATATCAACACGCAAAGCGAGCAAGCCAAGCGGCAGATAGGTTACGTGCCCGACGACCATTCCGTTTACGACAAACTCACGGGCAGAGAATACATCAACTACATCGGCAGTCTGTACGGCGCTACCAAGCAACAAAAGGAGTACGTCGCGGGCGATCTTGCCAAGCAGTTTGACATTGCCTATGCGCTGGACACGCAAATTGCGGGCTACTCGCACGGTATGAAGCAGAAAATTTGCATTTTGGGCGCGCTTGTACACAACCCCGCGCTGTGGGTGTTGGACGAGCCTATGGTTGGTCTCGACCCGCAAACTATGGCTTTGCTTGTCAAGATGATACGCGACTATGCCGACGAACATCATTCGGTGTTGTTTTCGTCGCACAGTCTGGACACGGTAAAAAAGGCTTGCGACGTTGTGATTTTCATAAAGAGCGGTCAAATCGTCGAAACGGTAGACTTGCGCGAAAACAAAGATTTCGACCTCGAAAAAGAGTTTATGCAAATAAACGAGGTGGAAAATGCGTAATTTCATTCGTTTGCAGTTGAAACTCAAATGGGGTTTCAACCGCAACAACAGCAAAAGGAACGCCGTAATGACTGCTATCGCGGCATTGTTGGCGGTGGCAATCGTGTTGGCGCTTGTGTGGGGCTTGGCATACGTACTCAATCGCAGTCTCCAAGTATCCGCAAAAAGGTTGTCGGTGATGTTTATCACCGTTTTGACCGTTTGTTTGACGGTGGTGGCAACGGGCAGTCAGATAAACAGGCTGTACCGACCGGGCGATCTCCACATCACGGCGCGTTTCCCCCTCAGCCCTTTCAAAGTTTTCGTAAGTTATCTCATCATCAACTACATCGACCTCGCCATTTATTCGGCGATATTGTTCCTGCCCGTGATGATGGTGTTCGGTTGGGCAGTCGGCTGTATTACTTTCGTGTACGTATTGGGCGTACTGTTGGGTACGCTTCTTTTGCCGCTGCTGCCGTTTGGGCTGTCCGTCTTTTTGGCGATACCCATTATGTACGTCGATTCCCTGTTGAAAAAGCACAATGTTGTCAAACTGATAAGTTTCATCGTGCTGCTTGTGGGGCTGTTCGCTCTGTACTACTACATTCTCACGGTGCTTGCCGAGTTTTTCATTCATCGCAATTGGGAAGAAGGTACGCTGGGCATTTGGGAGTCCATTCTCCAAGGTTTGGACAGTTACTACAATCCCGCATACTATTTGGGCAACGTCGTTTTCTTCCAAAATTTTTGGTTGGGTCTCGGCGCGTATTTGGGCGCAAGCGTCCTGCTCATCGGCGGCGGCGTAGCCGTTGCAAAACTCGTCTACCGCAACATTCGCACCAAGCAATTGGAGAGCGGTGCGGAAAAGGGCAAAAGAGTTTCCCGTTTGGACAACTATGCCGACGGACGGGCAATTTTGCGGCACACGTTTTTGGAGATAATGCACACCAAAGCCTATTCCTACTTTTATTTGGGAGTTGCCATTTCCACCCCGGTAATGGTGTTTTTCTGTAACAGGCTGGTGCAAATGGTGGGGGAAGCGCAAATCGGACAAGGCATAAATTTCGGCGTAGCGATGCTGGTAATATCGGTATTTATGGCGTTGATAGGTTCGTATGCGTCCACGATTCTTAGCGTGGAGGGCAAAAACTTCTATATAACCAAGTTGATACCCGTCCCCTACCGCAAACAACTTTGTTTGAAGAGCACTGTAAACGTTGCCGTAAGTCTCGGCGCTTTGCTTGTCAGCGTGATAGTGATGGTAGCATTGCAGTTCATCAGCGCCGTCGAGACGGTCGTATTGACGTTGTCTCAAATATTGTTTGCAGTGGGGCTTGTGCTCAACGGGATAAATCTCAATCTCGCAAATCCCAATCTGAAACCCAAGGCAAACGGCGAGGCGGAGGAGATAAACATCACCTATATGCTGCTCATCGGGCTTGTAATAGCCGCGCTGTACGGTATGTTCAGCATATTGATGCCGAAACTTGTTCCCGAAACTAACGTATACTTATATCTGATAAATATAGGTATAGGCTTGATATATGCCGCGGTAAACTTTTTCGTATTTTGGTTTACCGCCGACAGGAAATACAGAAAAATCGAAGTGTAGGATCTGCCGAAGAACGTTGGAGGAGACCGACCTATGAAAAAACTGATAAGTTCGATAATAATTATTTTACCTTTGCTGCTACTTGTAATTTTGTTGGTAAGCGGCGCCATCGTGAGCCTTCTTACTCACATCTATGTGGAAAAAATCGAGTTTTCCAACAACGAAGCGATAGTTCTCGTTATGGACGACGAACTCGCTCCGCCCACCCACAACTTGAAAGATGACATCACGATTCTGCCGCTCAAAGCCACAAACCGCGATCTCGTTTACACAAATTACGATTCGAGTTTGCTGCAAATAAGCGACGACGGCGTGATAACTCCGCTTTTCTACGGCGAAACTTACGTCACGGTGCAAAGCAGGGAAAATGCCGCCGCAACCGCCACGCGCAAAGTAATCGTCACCGACGTGTCGGTACACGCGCTCAGATTCAACGACTACGCCCAGGATATGTACCAAGGCGAAACGGCTCAACTTTCCGTCGCGGTCTATCCTCAGCAGGCACAAAACAAGGCGGTAAATTGGAGCAGTTCCGACAGCAGTATATTGCAAGTCAGTTCCAACGGCACGGTTACGTCATTAGGAAACGGCACGGCAACGGTTACAGCCACCTCGGCGGACGACCCGAGCGTGCAGGCAACCGCCACGATAAACTGCCACGCCAAACTCAACGCGCTTGTTTTTGACAACTCTTTGTTCCAAACTTCTCTCACGACGGCGCGTTTCCCCGCCGTCACGTCCGACCCTGCCAAGTGCGATTTCACTTTGCAATACGCTTGCGACAACACGGACATTGCCGACGTCGATCAAAGCGGCAACATAACTTTCAAAAGGGAAGGCAAAGTCACCGTGACGGTCACGGGAACGGACTACAAGGGCAACACTGTGCAGGGGCAAAAGGTATTTGTCTCCACCTTCGGCTACTTTGTCGGTCCTCTGTTCGACATCCGTGCGCTCAAATACGAAGATTGCCAAGTGGGCGAGGCGTTGCCTCTCAACTTTGTTCCCAAGTTGGAAGGTTCGTATCAACTTATCGGAAAGATAGAGTACGCTTTTGACGGCACGGTGGTGTCGGGCGAGGGACTTACGGGTTTGATTGAATACGACGAGGCGAGCAAACAATTTATTCTCAAAGGCGCTTTCCCGGAGTTTAACGACTACGTTGACGTTTTGGTACATTCCACCGTCTACGACAACGACTCCAATACCCTCGACGCCACCTATGAAGATTACTTCCGTATAGAAAAACACGAAATTCCCGAAAGAGCCAAAGCGTACTGCAACGGTGCAGAACTTACCGCGGGCGGCGTTCCTAACGACATTGTTGTGGAAGATATAGGCGGCAGCGCAACTCTCACAATAGACAATCCCGACAATTTGCGCGTGCAAATCAACTCCACGCAAGGAGTAACGGTTTCGCGCAGCGGCGACGCCGTCACCTTGACGGGCAATTTTGCGTGCGATGGGGAAATTATCAAGTTGAGCATCGGCAGCAAGGTTTACAACCTGCGCGTCATCGTCCACGCCAAAGCGCAACGTATAGACGTAAAGTACGGCGGCGAGCCGATGACCGACGGAGAAACCTACCGCACGTTGCTCAACGAACTCACTTTCGCGGTGCAAAGCGGTCGCGACGACAATCAAACCGTAACAAACCCCGTCAAGTACCAACTCAACAACACGGGTACTTGGCACGAAATTTCCGACGGCAGTGCAACGTTGTCCCTCACGTCGGAGACGACGGTGCAATTCCTCTGCGACGACATACAATTTACTTTGTATTTGAGCAAGGTTACGCTTGATGATTTCGGTTTCGAGGCTTCCTACACCAAGTCGGACGGCTCTTCACAACTTTTGCAAAGCGTTGCGAGCGTGCTCGTTCAGGACAACTTGATGTTTATCCTGCCGAGCGACGTTCAAAACAACGTCACGCTGCAATTGAATGTTGCCGAGTTCGAGCAATATCTGGGCGGTTTCGGCGATAGCGACGACTTTCAAAATCTGTTTTCGGTGCAACTTCCCGATGGTGACGGTTGGAAGGTCGATTACAATGCCGGTGTGGGTCAAATTGTCGTCAATTTCACTCAACCCGAATTCAACAAAATTGTCAAACTCCTTTACGGCACAACGGAAGTCTCGCTGCAACTTGTCAAAGTAAACGTTCAGTCAATTTCCTTTGTCAACAAGACGGAAAGTTTCAGTAGCAACAACTCCGACGACGTTCACAAGGGCTATCAACAAGTGAGAGTGTTTGCAAAACACAGTTACTATGACGGAAAGGCAGTGGACTACTTCCGTATTCCGCTCAACGCTCTTTCCAACGTGGCGCTTCAAACGCCCGCGTCGGTGGATACTATCAGTTGGACGCTTTCCCGCTATGTGGGGACGGCTTGTACAAAAGTACTTGTCAGGCAACTCGGCGACATTGTGACAATTGGCAGTCAGGTATACAAAATCGTACCCCAAGGCGGCGAATATGTTTTGCAAGACGCCAACGGCAACGCCGTTTCGGGTGTAGACGGGCTAAACCGCGACGGCTACGTTTGGGTGGACGTCTACACCGAAAAGGAACAAGGCTATGCCCGCATTTACTTCGGCAACTTCAATGGACTGCGCGAAGTTGACGTTCAAAACGACTATTTCGGCAACTTTGACGACAAACCAACTTGGACGCAACCCCAACAAGTTGTTGACGACAACAGCGGCAGAGCGTTCGACACCGCGGAAAATTCCTTCACGTTTTTGCGCGTAGAAGCGGGCGACGGCGTTGAAGGCGGCAAAAATTGTCACTTCAACTTCAACGTTTTGGACGATACAACGCTTGTCAACGTATTCGATGCGGAAGGATACTACGAAAACGACAATATTGTGCTTCATACCGACTTGTATGGTCCGGGCGAACTCGGCGATAGCGGCGAAGACTTCGACAAAGCCACCGAAAAAGGATTGTTTTTGACCAAGACAAGCAATTTAGGCAAGACCTTGCTGTACGGCAACGGCTATCAAGTCAATATGCAAGTATATAATGAAGAAATAGCAACGGATTTGAAAAACCACCCAAGCAATTACACTAACGGTTTTAACGAAAGTATAGGTGTTACATTCAATAAGGCGTATAACGCTGTTATCAAATGCGCAAATCCCAGCGAGACGCTCAACGGCAAAACACAAACACTAGTCTTAAAAATGTCGTATGCGTATTACTGCAACTTATCTTACTATTACAAGTTCAACCCAATCGGCACGTTCTATACCAAAAACACCTTGTTCTCTTATATCCCCAAGACAGCCATGCAACTGTATTACAACGAAACGGTATATGTCGAAAATGTTGTATTTACTGAGTGCGGTACGACCATAATGGTGGATAATAAGGATCAACTCAATCCTCATATTTATTTCAAGGGCAGTCTCGACATACTAAATTATTACAATAAACAAGGACTCGAAGATTTCAACCCTCTAATTGGTACGATGTTTGCCGAGGTTGTTCCGAATGTGCAAAAGTATGTAGAGTGGCATGGAAAAGATTTATTGGTAAAAGCAAATAGTACTGCTGCGGACGCAAACACCGACAAGGTATATGTGAATATTGCTCTCTATGGTTTGGCTCCGTTGACCGAAAACGTGTTTGTATGGAACGGTAGTGATTATGCAAAAGCGATTGATACACCGTTGACTAACGGTTCGAAACTTGTGAGTAAAAAACTTAATACCTATAAAACGATAGTGGGTGATTTGTACGCGTGGACTTACGACACATTAGATGAAAATGGCAATCGTTTGGATAATGCAAATATAGATGTGGACATATTTATAAAGGCACATCTTAAAGCGGATTTAAGCCAATTGTACACGAATAAACGGTATATCCGTTTGCAATGCGAATACAAAAAATCGGGCGAAAAGAACTATACCCATATTCTTTGGCACATGCAAGAAATTTATAGGGATAAATCTTTGATTGTCGGGAGAAAATTGCACCTTGATGATCTAAAAGATTCGTTGAAAAACACAGAGTGGTTCGACGGCACGGGAGTGGACGCGGACGGCAACATTATCGATACGCCGATCGCCGCCGCGTTGCGCTCGCTTTCCTGCGCCGTGCTTCCCGCCAAACAGGAATATTTACGGTAGACTGTGAGTAAGCGTTCTCGGTTTGCCGCGATCGCTTTTCCAACACAATTTTCGCAGGCGGTTGTCTTGGGCAACGCCCCCTTGCCCTTGACCCGCCTTGCTTGTTTCTTTTCGGTAGCACGTTGCCGCTTTTTCCAACTTTTTGGTAAAAGTGGCAGTGGACGCTCGCTCTACAAAAGGAGAAAACTTTATGAACGTCCTAAAAGTCGGTAACGGCTTTTATTTCCTATATATCGGCATTGCGGCAATTATTTTGGTTTTGCTTGTTCTTGTTTTACGCAAAAGAAGCCGCAAAACCGTGCGCACCGTTCTGCTTGTTATACTGTTTGGCAACCTTGCCTTGCACTATATCAAACAGGCTTTTCCGCCCTATATCGACGAGTTTCCGTTGTCGCTGCGTATGTCCGCTATGCAAAATCTTTGCGCGGTCTCAACGGTTTTGCTGCCTTTTATCTATCTTTTCAAGAAACAAAACGTATTGCACGATTACGCTTATTTTATCGGCGTTATCGGCGGTTTGGTGGCAATTTTATATCCCACCGAGGCAATCGGCAAACCTTTTTACGCTTTCGATACGATACGTTTCTACGTTTGCCATATCGGTCTATTTGTCGTGCCGATGACCGCCGCAATTCTCGGCGTGTACCGCCCGCGGCTCAAAACGTTTTGGACTATCCCGCTGTTCTTTTTGGCGTGGCAAGCGATCATCTGCGCAAACGACTATTTTCTCGTCGCCGTGGGACTTGTAAAGGGCAGTTTTTCCGACCTGCTTGATCCGGGCTTTCACAACAGCAGTTTTACGTTCGGCGTTCGCCCCGATTTTGCTTGGGCAGCCAAAGTGCTTGACCCGCTTGTGCCGTGGTTTTTCCGCACCGACGCATTCGGCTTAAACGGCGGTACGCCATTCTATTTCCCCGTTCTGTGGCTCATCGTACCGTCGTTTGTGTTTCTCATTCCCATCTATCTTTTGATTGCTTGCCCATTTTGGATTCCCGCTGTGGTAAAAAGCCGCCGCACCGAGCAAAAGGGATAGCAAACGACTTCCCGTCTGACGTTGCCTCGCGGCGCGTAAGCGCACAGGATAATGTGACTTACTGTATAAAAAGAAACCGACCTCAGCCGGGAGAGTCGGTTTCTTATATGTTGTCTGTTTAACCGTCGATTGCGCCAGCGTTACGTAGTAGCCGGCAATCGACCGCCGCACGATTGGTCGGAAAGAAAAACTATTTTATTTCGTCCGGATCGCCCTCTCCGTCCGTATCGGTCGCCGCGGGAGCGGCTGCTTTCTTGGTGGTGGTGCGCTTCTTGGGCGCTTCTTCCTTTGCCGCCGTTTCTTTGGGGGCTTTGGGGGTTGCGGCTTTCTTTGCGGCAGTGGACTTTTTGGGAGCGGGGGCTTTTGCCGCTTCCTTGGCTTTCTTGGCTTCGTTGCGTTGAGCCTTTATTGCCTCTGCCTCTTCCGCTTTGCGTTGAGCGGCGGCTTTTTGTTCCGCTTGTTTCAACGTTTTCGCGTCCACTTTTACTACCACGATCCCGCGTTCGAGTTGGCTGAGCGCTTTTGCGATCTGCGCCTTTTTGCGGTTGGCGGCGTTTTTATGTATAACGTTTTTCGTTGCCGCGTTGTCGATTTTGGAACTTGCAACGGGCAGCAATTTCTTTGCGGTTTCCACGTCGCCCTCTGCGATAGCGGCGTTGAACTTTCTCACCGCCGTTTGCATTTGCGAACGGATCATTTGATTTTGAAGTTTTTTGGTTGCGGATACAGAAACTCTTTTTTCTGCGGATTTGATGTTAGGCATTTATGTCTCCTTCTGTTGATAGTTCCGATGCTATTTTTTTGCTTATATATCTTATCATACATTTGTATTTTTCGCAACAGTTTTTCGCCACAATGTGCAAAGTTTTTGCCGCAAATCGCCGTCAAGCACATTTTCGGCGGAAATCGTGCGTACAATACGTAAGAGACGCGAGGAGGAGGGCTTATGCTGACGATAGGAATAGTGGACGACGGCGTGGGATTCGTTCCCGCGCTCAACAAACTCAAACAAACCGTTTCGGCGGATTATCTTTGCGTTGTGTGCGGCGAAGATTTTCCGTTGGGCGAGCAAACCTCCTCACGACTGTTGTCCGTTGGCGAAAAAGCGCTGCGGTTTTGTGCGGATATGGGTTGCAACGCCGTTGTTTTTTCCTCCGTCGCGCTGTCCTCGCGCTGTCTGAAAGCGCTTTCGCCCGCCTCGCCCGTTGCGTTGTTCGGCTGCGAAGCGCCTGTGGTGCACGCCTCGTCGTACACTGCGTCGCAGGTGCTGCTTGCGGGCGACTCTTTTGCATTGCGCAACAGAAGCGTTCGCGCTATCGCCGTGCCTATGCCGCGTTTTCCGTCCCTTGCTGAGGCGGACAGCGAGCGCGACATCGTCTCCTACGTGTCGGAACTTTGCGAGCCGTTCGACGGTCAGTTCGATTGTATTGCGCTTGCCAACAGCAGTATGAATATGTACAAGCATTGTTTTTCGCGGGTATTTCCCAACGTAAAAATCTTCGACAGTCTGGAAGGCGTTGCTCGCCGCATACGCAAAACGTACAAAAAATATCCCCGCGACGATGGTGTGTGCCGCGTAGTTACGCTCAATGGCGAGGATATTACCGACAAATACTCATTTTTTATTGACTAAAACATTGTCAACCCCTTGAAAAATTGATTCGGTTAGTGTATAATTAACAATAGTTGTTTGTTTGGAATTGTTTTGGGCAAACTCGCAAAATCGAATTTTATTATCAGGAGTACAAAGTAATATGGCAATTTACGCGAAAGACATACGCAACGTTGCGCTTATCGGACACAGCGGCGAAGGCAAAACCACCCTCGCCGAGGCATTGTTGTACAATGCGGGCGCTTTGGACAGATTCGGAAAGGTAGACGACGGCAACTCCACAATGGACTTCGACCCGGAGGAAATTTCCCGTCGCATATCCATTTCGCTGTCCGTTGCAAATTGCAACTACAAGGGGACGAAGATAAACGTCATCGACGTTCCCGGCTATTTCGACTTCGAGTGCGAAATGCTGGAAGCGTTGGCTGTCGCCGACAGCGCGATCATCGTCACGGGCGCTACGGGCTCTATGAGCGTAGGCACGGAAAAGGCGTTGGAGTACTGTCTGGAACACAAAATTCCTTCCGTGCTGTTCATCAACGGCATAGACAAGGAAAACAGCAACTTCCAAGCCACGCTTGACGCGATAAAGGAGCGTTTCAACAAGGTTTCCTCCATCATCGTGCCGGAACTTGTCGGGCACAAGATGACGGGCTACGTCAACGCGGTAACGGGCGAATACGTCTCCTTTGCGGGTAACGGCGGCGCAATTCCCGCCGCGCTTCAATCGCAGTACGAGCAGACGCGTTCCTCCATTGTGGAAATTGCCGCCGAAAGCGACGACGAACTTATGATGAAGTTCTTCGACGGCGAGGAACTCACCGCGGAGGAAATAACCCGCGGCTTTGCGGCAACTCTTGTCAGCGGCGCGACAGTACCCGTGCTTGCGGGCAGCGCGCTCCAACGTCAGGGCATAGATCAACTGCTTGATTTCATCGTCGGCACTCTTCCCGGACCGGAAGCCCGTCCCACCGTGGACGCAAACGGCAAGAGCATTGCTCCCGACGCCAATGCTCCCGTAATTTTGCGCGTATTCAAGACTATCGCAGACCCATTCGTAGGCAGACTGTCCATCTTCAAAGTGATACAAGGCACTTTGAAGAGCGGTATGACCCTCAAAAATCTTCACAGTTCCGTCAACGAAAAGATATCGCAAGTATACTTTATGAAAGGCAAAAAGCAAGAACCCACCGACGTCGCGACCGCAGGCGACATAGCCGCCCTTGCAAAACTTTCCGCAACGGGCACGGGAGACGTTCTGTGCGAAAGCGGCGAAGTGGAACTGCAACCTGTCGAACTGCCCCGCCCCGTGTATTCCCGCGCGGTGTACGCGGCAAAGAAGGGCGACGAGGACAAGGTGTTCGGCGGTCTGTCCAAATTGAAAGACGAAGACATCGCATTCACCGTCAGCAAAGACCCCGAAACGGGCGAAATGTTGCTTTCCGGTCTCGGCGACACGCAGTTGGACGTCATCTGCAAAAAACTCAAATCCAAATTCAACTGCGAAGCGGTGCTCACCGATCCGCGCATACCCTACCGTGAAACTATTCGCAAGCAGGTGGAGGCGGAAGGCAAACACAAAAAGCAATCCGGCGGCGCGGGACAGTACGGTCACTGCAAAGTGCGTTTCGAACCGGGCGCTGCGGACGGCGTGTTCGAGTTTGTAGACGCAGTAGTGGGCGGCACAGTGCCCCGTCAGTTCATTCCCTCCGTGGAAAAGGGACTGCGCCAAGCCATACAAAAAGGCGTTCTTACGCAACTGTATCCTATGGTCAACCTCAAAGCGACGCTTTTCGACGGTTCTTCCCACCCCGTAGACTCCAAGGACATCGCCTTCCAGATGGCGGCGATACTTGCCTACAAAGCCGGCTGCGAAAAGGCAAGTCCCGTCCTGCTTGAACCTATCTACGAGTTGAAGATAACCGTCCCCGCCGACTACCTCGGCGACGTTATGGGCGATATGAACAAACGCCGCGGACGTATAATGGGTACGGAAATGGTGGGCGGCAAGCAGGTCGTCACGGCGGAAGCGCCCCTTTCGGAAATTCTGAAATACGCCACCGACCTCAGATCTATGACGCAGGGCAGAGGCAAGTACGAAATGAAGTACGTCCGCTACGAGGAAGTTCCCCCGACAAGCGCCCCCAAGATCATCGAAGAAGCCAAGAAACTTTTGGAAGAAGAGTAAAAATACGGTTTTTAACAAAACGTCCCGAATTTCGGGACGTTTTGTTTACCAACCGATATTGACAAATTACGTTGTTTTTATTATAATTGCGATATAATAATATTGCGTATACATAAATACGCCCTATCGGGAACAGCAAATCCGTTGCAACGTGATAGGTGGAGTAAAATTTGCAAATTCTCAGGTATATAGCAGAGTGCTTTACAGACGCATTGGATGCTTGGGCGGGCGTTGGCTCTGACGGATCTTACAAAGGATTGGTTGCCGGTATTATATTGTTTGTCATTGCCGCAATGTACGGTCTATTCACGTTTCTTTTGGATAGATATACAAAACTGAGGTTTTGGCAAGCCACTTTGTGTGCGATCGCCACAATAATAGCCGTCATACTGCTGTTCACTGTGATATGTTTGGTAATCGACCATTAAAACTTTTGCAACTATTGCGGAGGGTAGCAGACAAACCGTTTTTTTATAACTTAGCCCGGCAATGCCGCGTTTTCTTTTGCTTTTTTTATTATAGACAAATTGGGAAACATTTTATGTTTACCCTTTTTTTATTCAAATCAGTACTTTGTGTATGATTCGACACACAATTTATTTTATTATATTGACAAGTTAAATGAAATGCGTTAAAATACAATCACCACACAACTTTATACTTTTATTTCTTTCAATCGCGTTTTTTCTTGTGAAAAATGCGCTCTATTCTATGTGCGGTTGAAAGACGGTTGTAGAAGTTGTGTGGTAACAATCGGAGTTGCATTTTTCGTGCGGCAATTTCGGTTGTCGCACTTTTTATTTTTAGGAGGTATATTTTGGGACTGAGATTTAGAAAGAGCGTACACATCGGTAAATTTTTTAGAATAAATATCAGTAAATCCGGTGTTGGTTACAGTTTTGGCATGAAAGGAGCAAGGGTCACTAAAAAAGGTGGCGGCGGAATGCGTAGTACTTTATCAATTCCGAAAACAGGGATTTCGTACGTGAGCGACAGCAAATCGCATAAGACGCATACTTCAAAACGACAAACGCAGGTTACACAGGTCAAAGAAACACAAAGTGTACAATACAATCAGATTGACGAGAAGTACAATTCACAAGTGTTGAAACACCTCGTAAAGAAGGTAAAATTCGTATTGATATTGCCCAAAATAATGTTTGCATTGGCAATTTGCGCCCTTGTTTGTTTGATATATGTTAACAATGTCACAGTACAAATTGCTGCTAAAATTATATTACTTTCCATTGCAATAGTTCTTGCTTTCGTAGCAATGGTTATACGTATTTCTTGCAAGGTAAAACTTCAATATGAGATAGATAGTGACTGTGTTGAGCAAACATACAAACTACAAAACCAAATACTCGAATTTTGCAACAAAGCCGATATATGGATGATAAAGTCCGTTGAATTATCAGAAATACGCAATAAAGGAAATTACGCTAAAATTTCCAGAATAAAAGCAACTTTGTCCAACAAACCAATTTCATTGGTAAAAACAAATGCCGAATGTCTGAATATAAAGGCAAAAAACGAAAATTATATGTTTTTACCCGATATGCTCTTAATTGTTTCCAGAATGAATGTCGTTGCAATTAGTTATGATGACATTCAATCGCAATATGGAACAAAACAAATTGAGGAGATAATGCCTGCCACGCAGGGGGCAAAAGTAGTGGGCACTACTTGGCAAAGAATTACCAAATCGGGAGAAAAAGATATGCGTTATTCGGACAACAAGCAGTTGGCTATATGCGAATATGGGTTAATGTGCTTGTACACCGAAAGTGGATTTCAATTTAATCTTATATCCACAAATACCGATTTTGAGTTCGATTGTGAATAGCCGAAAATACAGATACAAATCGAACTACGTATAAAATTTTTCTTCAAAATAATATTTGATAATGGCTCATAGTAAAGACATAACCAGGGTTATAAATAATTGACCATATAACTCGTTAATAAAACATTTGAAAATGATGAAACCACTAGGAGAGCATTGTACGCTCTCTTAGTGGAAATCACTTATTGCAAATCATTTAGTCATTGAAAAAATTAAGAAAATTAGTCAGATAATACCACTCAATTAAAAGTGAATTTTTCACAAGTCTTTTAGTAACTATTATCATATATAACGCAAGATATTCAATGTTTTACTGAACATAGAGTATATTGCTCTTTCCTAATCGTATATCGTCAATTTCAAACATTGAATGTTTTCGGTATAAATCTTATTTTGCGTTCAACCGTTCGGGCGCGTCTTGACAAACGTTTTCGGTAATGATACAATAAAATTTACAAAATGGCAAATAAGGAGGCAATCGTATGAACGAACGGTCTGCCCCGCACAAAATGCACCTTGACGTCGAGCCGTACAAGAAAATCGTAGATGGCAGCAAAACAATAGAAATGCGTCTGTACGACGACCGCCGCCGACAGGTACGCGTGGGAGACGTCATCGAGTTCGGCAGCGATGCGGGCGTTGCGCGCGTGCGCGTCACGGCGCTCTATATCTTTGCCGACTTTGCCAAACTGTACCGCAATCTGGATCTGACCAAGTGCGGATACGCTCGTGACGAACTTGCAACGGCAAGTCCCGACGATATGCTGCGTTACTATTCCGCCGAACGCCAACGGCAATGGGGCGTAGTGGGGATAGAAATGGAACTTCTCGGCAAAAATCTCTGACGGGCGTTTCACTGCGCGGTTCTCCGCAAACCGATTTGAGCGGCGCGTACGCATTGTCGCCGCGGTTGTCGGAGCGTTTGCGCGGGAACGTCGTATAAGCAAATTATTTCAATTTTAACAGAATGGGGGTGGTATTTTTATGCCGAAAGGCTTGATGGGTTCTATGTACCGCGATCATCTCGCGGGCATACTCAGCAACTTTGCTATCTTTTTCAGCGCGGCGATAGCAATTATGTCGTTTCTTTGCGTGGGCGGTTCGTTGCTGATAGTATTCGGCTACTTTTTGTTGGCGATGTTGGTACTGATTTCGTTCGGGCTGATATTGTTGAATCCCACGGTCAAAGGGTTGTTCGAAAGCAACGGAAGTCTTGACGCGTTCGCGGTGTTGGGCGAGTGGGCACTCAAACTTGCGCCCTATTTTTTCGCGGTGACGGCGGTGTGCGCATTGATTTCAATCGTGCTTTACGCCACAGACAAGACGCGTCCGCACACGGGGCGGATAGTGTGCAATTCGCTATTTTTGGCATTGGCGCTGATTTGTCTTGTGGTGATAATTACGGTCGGTACGGGAGGGGTACAACAATGAATGAACTTACGGTAAAATTCCCCCACACCAAGATATTGGGCTGTCCCACGGTAACTGCGGACGGCGAACGGTTGAAGATGACCCTACGCGGCAATTGCTACGAGGGCAAACTGACCACGGACAAAACAAACGTCGAAATTGCCGTCACGCGCCACTACGAGTTGGAGGGCAAACATTGGTTTTTGATGTCGATGCTGTTCTTCTTCATAAGTTTGCTCGGCATTTTCAACGTCCACAGAGAAAAGCGTTTCTATTCGATAGATTACAGAGCGGCGGTCTCTTTCGACGGCGTTTCTCAACTGAACTTTCGGCTAAATCCTTTCAAGGTCGCCTGCCGCGCCGCGGAAACGTACGGCAATTGCAACGTACGCGAGCAAAGCAACGTTTTCTTTGTAAAGAAATTTCTCAACAAGCGTCGCAAAGCGCTTTTATGGACGAAGGCGGCAATATGGCTTGTTGTATTGGCTTTGGCAGTGGTGCTGCCCATAGTCCTGCTTTGAGGGAGCAACAAAAGGCTTTTCTGCCAAAATTCTTTTGCCAAAGTTGCTCAAAATGTTTGACATTTTTCTTTTGATGTAGTATAGTAAAAAGGCTGTTGCGGAAGTAA
>CANQYT010000023.1 GCA_947628135.1 uncultured Clostridia bacterium | reverse complement strand
GACCGATCGCACCCCGGACAAACGTTCCGTAAAGGTGGAACTTCCTTTCGGAGCAAACCAAGTCTTAGCCTACGACGAGCGCAGCAGGACCAAACAGGATCATAATGCTGAAAACCCGAATTATATTAGGTCCGCGCTATTAAAATTTTTTCCAATGGGTTTGGGGGTAAGGATTTGTCTGTGAAGAGTATAGACGTTTCATTAAGTCGGGGAAAACTTTGGAACAAAGCACAGTCTATTGTTTTTTACTGTGGTGTTGTCGATTGTTGCTGTTTTTTCGTCATTACTGTGCTTTTGATTGCCATTCCGGAAGTGGTATGGGACTTAAAACTCGCTCTGACAATGGGCGGCTGTGATATTGGAGCAGCGGCTTTAATGTCTTTGTTTATAGTTATAAAAATTCAAAAAGAAAAACTATCGAAAGAAGTGAAGTCGTGGTTAGAAGACGCAATAGAAATTACGGCGTATTCCCAAAAAGTTGGAGAAAATAGACTAGGTTTTCAACCGAAAGCCACAAAAATTCGGGTATCATTTACTATGGGTGGCAAACATTATAGCAAGGATAGTTCCCTAACGCCGTTGGGTGGGAAGGAAGGATATGCAGGCTGTTTCAATAAATACGCAGACCGAGAAGTAAACATAATGTATTCACCCAAGTATGACGAGGTTTTGATATTAAAAGATTAGACGAGAAAACCGCCGAATATAATTGAGATTATGTAAATACAAAAGGTTGGAAAAATTTAGTAGAATTTTCTTAACACAGAGTCTCGCGTTTTACGCGGGTAGGGTAAGCAACGGCAGTCCGAACATATTCGCAATGAACGAACCCAAGACGTTTGTGTTGTGAAGAAATTTCAAAACGGTAGTTCCCGCTATCCACGAAGAAAGCGTTTCCGCAAAGCCCGGCGCAGCCAGCGACACTACGATTTCAAACGCGGACAAAACAATGCCCACAACTATGACATAGGTAAGCGCAACGGACCAGATTATGCCGAAAATTTTGTCGATAGATTTGAACACCACAACGGACGTTATCTTTTTGAGCAGATATTTTATTCCGAACAACAGATATTTTATCGCGAGATAAAACGCCAGCCAAAGAGCAAATTCCACAATTACGTTGACGATAATTTTTCCGAAGAAGTTGCCGATGGTTATGTCCAGACCGGTGTTTTCGAGAATGCCTTGCATATACGGAAACATTTTGTCCGCAACACCGTTGAGTACGGCGAGATAACTGCCGCTTATTGCCTGCTGCAATTCCTCAACGCTGCCCACCGCAACGGAATAGATGGGGTTGGTAAACCACCCCGCCGCCGTTGAAACGAAAGATATCATCGGCGCGGTCAAGGCAAACAAAGGATAGATAACGGCGGTCAGACAAATAGCCCCCGCTATGGAAACGATACCAACGAGGGGACGGGAAAACTGTCTGCACATTCCCATACAAACGCCGACTATCAGCGCGACGAAAAATATTACTCCAACGGCTATGTCGATGATGATACCCACAATTCCTCCGATCGAAAAGACGCTTGCGCCCTTTTGTGCCCGTACGGGCTTTGTAACAACACAATCTTAACATAAAATATGTCAAAAATAAAGTGTTTTGCTCCAAAATGCGTAAAAATAAAGCATTTTGCAAGATAACGCCGTGCAAAAATACGTCCGTGAAAAAAAACGATTTCGACAAAATTTGTACTCAATGCGCCTGTAAACGCGGAAAAAACGCACTAAACGTGCGGCTTATTGGCAACAATCAGCAAAAAAACAGGAGAATCGGTTATGACGGAATTAAGCGTATATTCGGCGGAGGACGCGCAAAAGTTCGCGACGGAACTTGCCGCGCGGCTAAACAAAACGCCCGTATTTATGTGCATAGGCACGGAAAAAGTGTTTTCGGACAGTCTCGGTCCGCGCGCCGGCACTTTGCTCAACAAACAAATGAGCAGTCCCGCGTTCGTGTACGGACTTTGCGGGCAAAACATCACGGCGGAAAATCTGCTGTATTGCTACAACTTCATCAAAACTCTGCACTCCGACGTGCAGATAGTGGTGATAGACGCGGCGGTGGGGTCTGCCGAGCAAATCGGCAACGTGCAGATATGCGACGGAGGAATTTTCCCCGGCGCAGCCACAAACAAAAATCTGCCCGCAGTGGGGGATATAGGCATAGTTGGTATCGTTGCGGAGCGGGGTATGGGCGATTTTTACACGCTCAATTCCGAAAAGGACCGCCTTGTGTCGCGCGTAGCCAAGTTCATAGCGGACGCCGTTTCCGCCGCTTGCCGCCCCGCCTGAAAACCGCCTCGCAAGGGATATTCCCACAACGCGCATAACCCACATTAAAATTTGACAAGATGTATATATTGTGATAGAATGTATTCGTCCGAATTTGCACATAAGTGCGAATAGGGGTTTCGCGTAAACATTTACGCAAGAAAAACGTCGCACAAACACGGAACACGTCCGTGTAAAGGAGTATTACAGTGGAACAACAAAGACGCACGAGAACCATTTTTTACGTATTGCTCGGCGTGGTACTTATCGCGCTGTTGGGCGTATTGGTGTGGCAGGTTGTGGGAAATAACGCTCAAAAAATCACGCGGGCGGACTTCGAAACACACATCTCGGAGTATGAAGTCATCAATATCGGTTTGTACCGCGTTGACTGCCGCGACGCCAAGGGAGTCAGTTACTATTTCATCACACACGAGTTCAGCGGAGACAACTCGCCCGAAGCAATTGTACAAAAGGCTATTGCGGAGGGCAGGTTAGACCCGAAAAACGTGGAGATCAACATCACCGACCCCAACGCCACCAATTGGACGGATTACATCTTCCCCGTGGTGTGGATATGCCTTATCATTGCGTTGGGCGTAATTATGTTTCGTCAGATTGCCCGCCAAAACAATCAGAACATCGATTTCGGCCGCAGCAAGGCGCGCGTGGTGCAAAATATGAAAGTACGCTTTTCCGACGTGGCGGGAGCTGACGAGGAAAAGGAAGAATTGCAGGAGATAATAGACTTCCTCAAAGACCCCAAAAAGTTCAGCGACATCGGCGCGCGCATACCCAAGGGCGTGCTGCTCGTAGGTCCTCCGGGAACGGGCAAAACGCTGTTTGCAAAAGCCGTCGCTGGCGAAGCGGGCGTGCCTTTCTTCTCTATGAGCGGCTCGGACTTTGTGGAAATGTTCGTAGGCGTGGGCGCAAGCCGCGTGAGAGATCTGTTCGATCAAGCGAAGAAGAATATGCCCTGCATAATTTTCATCGACGAGATAGACGCCGTTGGCAGACAGCGCGGAGCGGGTCTCGGCGGCGGACACGACGAACGCGAGCAAACGCTTAACCAATTGTTGGTGGAGATGGACGGTTTCGAAACCAGCACCAACATTATCGTTATGGCGGCGACCAACCGCGCGGATATTCTCGACCCCGCGTTGCTTCGTCCCGGACGTTTCGACCGTCAGATATACGTCAACCGTCCCGACGTGCGCGGCCGCGAAGCGATACTTAAAGTACACGCGCGCAAAAAGCCCATCGGTCCGGACGTAAACTTCCGCACGGTGGCGCGCATCACGGCAGGCTTTACGGGCGCGGACCTTGAAAACCTACTCAACGAGGCGGCGATATTGGCTGTTCGCAGCGGCAGACGCGTAATTACTATGGCGGACGTAAACGAAGGCATAAACAAAGTGGTTATGGGTCCGCAAAAGAAGTCGCACCTTGTCACCGAACCGGACAAGCGCATAACCGCCTACCACGAATCGGGACACGCCATATTGGCTTGCAGTCTCAAATATTGCGACCCCGTACACGAAGTTACTATCATTCCGCGCGGAATGGCGGCGGGCTACACTATGACCCGTCCGGAAAACGACAACGAACACGTGACCAAGCAGCAACTGTTGGATGAGATAACAATGACGTTGGGCGGCAGGGTAGCCGAGGAAATAATCATTCAAAACATCAGCAGCGGCGCAAGCGGCGACATAAAATCTCTCACCCGCACCGCGCACCAGATGGTGACGGAATGGGGTATGTCCGACCGTATCGGTCCGCTGTTCTACGGCAGTGAGGGCGAAGTGTTCGTCGGCAAAAACTACCAGACGGAAAAGAGTTACTCCGACGAGATCGCCAACATAATAGACGAAGAAGTGCGAGACATCGTGGAAAGCTGCCACAAGCGCGCAACGGAAATACTCACGGCAAAGCAGAACGTACTGCACAATATGGCGCGGGTACTCATCGAAAAGGAGACCATTCACACCGAAGAAGTGGATATGCTGATGAACGGCAAATCCGTGGAAGAGGTGATTGCGTTTATGGATGAGCGCGAAAAGAGCGCCTCGCCCGCACCCGTTGCCGCCCCGTCGGAAGTTAAACCTGCCGACGCCCCGAAAGACGGCGAATAACAACTAAAAACTTACAAAAAAAGTCTCTTGCAGCAGCGCAAGAGACTTTTGTTTTTTTTACGTCACTCTGTCGGAAGGGGGTAAGACAATTCGTCCCAAAGGGTCTGGGTGTAGTCCGCCAATTCGTAAGCGAGGTAACCCACGCGGAAACGTACCGTAGTGAAGAGATTTCTGTCTTGACCTTTCATTTTGTCGCAGGCAACAGTGTCGGGGACGTTTTCCTGACACATATACGCCGTTCCCGCTATCGAAACGGTAACAATGTTGAGTCTGACGTTCTTTTGAGTGGTTTCGCGGTGCTCGTCTGTTATCCTCATCGGGTTGTCGTAACCGAATCCGAACGTCGCCGCAACCGCCGTGCCCGTCAGAGGATCGAACATCTGTACGGAGGGTGTGTCCTGAAAACTCGTTTCGCTTTTGTCGAAACTGCGTATGTACGTAAGCAGTTGATTGCCGTCTATCAAGTTGGCGTTGCTGAGTTTGTATTCCTTCGACTCCTCCGTCTTGCCGTCGAAAGTTACCGTTGCGATGATGTTTTTGTCCGTTTCCTCGTAGGTCGTTTCCACTTTGTAGAAACTGACTTGTTGATTTTCATTGCCGATGTAAAATCCGCGCGAATCGGTGTAGGAACTTACGGGGGTCTGGTTGGTTATATCTTTGAAAATAACGCCCGTTTCTATTTCCGATTTGAGCACCACCTTGTCGCCGTCCTCGGAAAGGGCGGGGGCTTTTTCCGCCAACTCTTCCGCGCTTGCGCGTACTTTGGCAAGATCTTCCGCCGAAAGGCGGACTGCGGAATTGGCGTACTGCGCAAACAGCGTCTGTTTGCCCGTCAGTTGCCAGCGATCCGTGCCGAGCAGTTTGATGCTGAGAGAGTAAGTTCCGACCACGGCAGTAGGACGAACTTCGTCGTGAGAGGAGAAGGTTTCTCCCTGTATCGCTATATCTTTGTAGAAATCCTTGTCGTAGTTGGCGTCGTAGTAGGTGTTGAACACTTTTTCTTCGCTTTCGTCGAAGTCGGCAAGCGAAATGTTGAATACGTGTTCCTCATCGCCCCAGCGAATAAACTTCTGAGTGGCGGGAGTGTTGTTGCAAGCGGCGAGAAACGTCGCGGCAAGCAACAAGCAAAGCAGTAAAAGCGCAATTCTTTTTTTCATATTTTCTCCGTAAAAACTCGATTCCGCCGCCGCAAATGCGGTTGACGGCAAGTTGCGTTTGGTTTACAAAAAATTATTATACCATACAACACGCCATTTTGCAAACGGTTAATTCGCCGTTGAAAAAAATACGCGTAAAAAACCGCAAAAAAGCACGAAAAAGTCCCGCAAGGCGCGTTCGGTCGTAAAATTTTTTGTGGGCGCATACCTCTCGGGCGGCTATGTCTTGCCAATTGCGGAAAAAAATGCTACAATAAAAAATATGTCGAAACTTACTGTTTACAAAACTTATACTATGGCGGATTCCGCGCAGCGCGTGATGGACGCGCTTACCCGCGTAGACGGAAAAAGGTTGGACGTGACCCACACCGTGATTGTGCCCGACCGCGCCTCGTTGGAAGCGGAGCGCTACCTGCTCAAAACGTTGGGCGGCAGTTTCAACGTGTGCGTAAAGACCTTTCGCAGGCTTGCCGCCGACGTGCTGCCCAAATACGAATATTTGTCCAAGCAGGCGGGCATATTGGCTATCTCCGGCATCATCAAGGACTGTCGGGAGGAACTTGTCTGCTTTACAAAGGGCGTAGACACCGCGGGCTTTGCGGAAAACGTCTACGACGCGGTAAGTATGATGAAGTATTGCCGCGTAAAGCCGCGCGACCTGCTTCGCGATCTGCCCAAAAGCGTGGAGGGCAAAGCAAAAGATATCGCGCTTATTTACGAGCGCTATCTGCAATACACGGAAAATCGCTTTATAGATTCGGCGGACAAGTTGGATCTGCTGTGCGACGCGATAGCGCAGACGGATATTGCGGAAAACGGTTACTTTTATTTGTACGATTTCGACAACTTCTCCGCGCAAGAGTTGCGTATAGTGGAACAGTTGTTACTCAAAAGCAAAGGCGTCACGGTGGCTTGCTGCGCCGGCGACGAACCGTTGGACAACAGACTGTTTCTCAACGACATTTACGACAGCGTAATGCAACTCGCAAGGCGCAACGGCATAGAGCCCGTCATCGTCGAAAGCAAGCGGTTCAACAACGCGTACGTTGCGCAGATTGGAAACAATCTGTTTCGTTACGGCGAAACGCAGCCCGCGGAAGCAGGCGATTTTGCGGAAATTTACGAAGGCGCAACGCGTCTGGACGAGGTATACGCGTTGGCGTGCCGCATACAGCAATACGTACGTCAAGGCGGCGACAGACGTTTCGGCGACGTGTACGCGGTGACAAGCGACGTGGCGAAGTACGCAAGCGCCATTTCTACGGTGTTCGAACAATTTGAAATTCCCTATTTCTGCGACAGACAGTACGCCCTTTCCGACCACCCGTATGCGCGTTTTGTAACGGACTATCTTACGCTTTGCCGCAACAACGGCAAACTTGTCAACGTACTTTCCTTTGTCAAGAATTGTTTGTTCTGCGATGAGGACGAAAGCGTTTACGCCTTTGAAAACTACTGTCTCAAATACAACGTTTCCTTCCGTTACGACTCCTTCGGCTTGGGCAAAGACGAACCGATATTCTCGCAGGCGGACGCATTTCGGGCGCGTTTCAACGCTCTTTTCGGCAAAATCAAAGCGCCCGACTCCGCAACAGTCAAACAATACGTCGATTTTGTGCGGGAATTGATACTGACGTGCGACCTCAACGAAAAGAACGAACGTCTGGAAGAGTCGCAGCGTCGGCACGGTATGGAATTCGAAAGCAAAGTGACGGCGCAGGCAGCGGACAAGTTCGAAAGCGTGCTTGTACAGACGGAGAGAGTGCTCGGCGAAAGATACGTCAAGTTGGAGGAATTTATACGTTTGTTTTCCACGGGGCTTGCTTCCGTAAAGATTTCCGTCATTCCCGTCTACAACGACTGCGTAATTTTTGCAAATATGGCTAAGGCGCGCAAACACGACGTAAAGTTTTTGGCGTTGCTGGGCGCAAATCAGGGTGCAATGCCCATTGTCAAAAGCGACACAAAACTGCTTTCCGACAGAAATCTGCGCGATCTGGCTTCGGGCGGAGTAAATCTCGAACCGCAAATTTTTACGGAGAACAGGCGGGAGCGTTTCAGTCTGTTTCAGTTGCTGTTAGAGCCCTCCAAACTGTACGTTTCCTATGCCGACAACGACGGGCAGGACAGGCTTATGCCCTCGTCGTTCGTCAACGAATTGTGCAAACTGTTTACCTCGCACGGAAAAACGCTCGCGCCGGACAGCAAAGAGGACGGGGACGTATACACCGAAAAACAAGCGTGCGCCAAGTTGGCGGCAAGCAATCGCCGCGTAAAGGATAACCGTCCCGTAAACGTGCCCTCTTACGAGGCTTTGCGCGAATTGTACGGGGAAAAAATTGCCCGTTACGAGACGGTCAAGGACGGGAAAAACATAAAAGTCCCGCGCGGAGCGGAACTCTACCTAAAAAATTCCGCCACGAGCGTAAGCCAATTGACGGACTTTTTCAAGTGTCCCTACCGATTTTACGTTCAGTACGGGCTCAACGTAAAGCCGCGCACCGTGTCGGAACTCAAATCTTCCGATTTGGGCAACGTACTGCACGCCGTGTTGGAAACTTACGTGCGGGACGCGGACGTAAACGAAAGCGACGATATCACCGAACAAAAGGCTCGGGAAAAGTTCGAGGCGGCAATGAACGACGACTTTTACCGCGGTCTGAAAAACGACGTAAAAATGGTGGGCATACTGTCTCAGTTGCAATCGGAAAGCATACGTATGTGCAAGGTGGTAAAAAAGCAATTGAGAGATTCCGATTTTACCAACTACGCTACGGAATTGAGTTTCGGCAGCGGCGACATTCCTCCCGTGACGGTGCAATTCGACGGCGGCTCGTTCCGCCTGGTGGGAAAGATAGACCGCGTGGACGTGTGCGACGGCAGATTTACCGTCATCGACTACAAAAGCGGCGCAAAAGCGGCGTCCTACGGCGAAAAGGAACTGTACGTCGGGCACAAACTGCAATTGCCCGTTTACGTAAAGGCGGTGGAGGATCTGCTTCACACCCGCCCCGCGGGATTTTACTACTTCAATATGCACGACAATTTCGCCGACGTAAAGGGCGACGATTACGTTTACAACGGCAGAACGCTTGCGGACAAAGAAGTCGCTTGCCGCATAGACCGCAATCTGCAAAACGGCCGCAGCGTAAAATTGGGACTTTCGCTCAAAGCGGACGGAGAGTTCAATATGCAAAGCGGAAAAACGCGCCTGCTTGAAGACGCTCAATTCGACAGTCAGGTGGACTACGCGTTTGCGCTTATCAGGCGCGCGGGCAATCTGATGAAAGAGGGTTACGCGGCGGTAAACCCCTACGACAAGACGTGCGACTACTGCGATTACAAAGATATTTGCGATTTCGGCGACACCTACACGTACAACGCCCGCAAAGTAAATTCGGACGTGGACAAAAATACGATAGACAGGACGGTGGAAAATGAAAAACGCAACGTTTAATCCCACCCCATCTCAGGAAAAAGTAATAAATTTGCAGGGAAAGGATATGTTGGTGTCCGCTTCGGCAGGTACGGGCAAAACCACCACGATGATACGACGCATAGTAAATCTCGTTTGCAACGACGTGGATATTTCGGAGATTGTGGTAGTCACCTTTACCAATCTTGCCGCGGCGGAGATGAGATCCCGTTTGGCGGACAGTTTGGCGGAGTTGCACACCCGCCGCGCGATAGAGCAATTGGAAAAGTTGGACACGGCGGCAATTTGCACGCTGCACTCGTTTTGCGTGGAATTGCTGCGCAACTATTTTTACGTGGTGGATCTCGACCCCGCGTTTACCGTGCTGGACGGCATAACGGTAGCCGCTCTTCGCAAAAACGCGCTGGACGACCTTTTTGCGGAGTATTTCGCCAAGGACGACCCGCTGTTTCGCGAAGTGTACAAGATATTTTCCACGCACCGCCGCGAGGACAATTTCCGCGACACGCTTATGCGTTTGTACGACTTTTCAAGGTGTCTGGACGATTTCTCCGAATGGTACGAGAAAACTCGGCTCAATTTCGCCCACCCCGACAACGGCGTTGTGGAGGGGGTGCTGTCCGACGACATAAAGCGCACGTTGGAATACTATTCCTCCAATCTGAACGATCTTGCGCGTCGCGCGGCAGATCTGGACTTGCCCTACGCCGACGGAATCGCGCTGTCCGCCGTTTCTCTGCGCGAACTATCGCAAAAGCCGCTTCAAGAACAGTTGGACGGGCTGTATACGCTCAAACTGTTTTCTCTCCCTCAAAAAAAGCGCGGACAGCAACTGTCGGAATTTGAAGAAAGCGTCAGGTCGCATTTCCGCCAACTCAAAAAGGAATCGGACGATTACGCAAAGAAGTATTCCGAACTGTGTCGCGGCGAAAGGTTGGAGACGCTTCGCGAGGAAATGAAACTGTCCGTCGCGCATACGGACAAGTTGGCTGAACTAGTCTTGCGTTTCGACGAACTTTTCGGCGAACTCAAACGCAACCGCGGGGGTGTGGATTTCAACGATCTGGAACACTTCACTCTTGCCCTGCTCAAAGACGACAAAACGCTTGCCGACGTGCGTTCCCGCTACAAGTTGGTGTTTGTGGACGAATATCAGGACACCAACCCCGTGCAGGAAAGCATCGTGACCCGTCTTGCGCAAGTAAACGGTTTGTTTATGGTGGGGGACGTCAAACAGTCCATCTACGGTTTTCGCGGCTGCGACCCGTACATTTTCGTCGCCAAGCGCGAGCGTTATCTTGCGGACGGGCAGGGCGAAGTGGTGGAACTCAACGACAACTTCCGCAGCAACGCGCAGATATTGGACTTTGTAAACAAAATCTTTTCGCCGCTTATGACGGAAAATTTCGGCAAGGTGGACTACGCCGGCACGGCTATGCTGTGCGGTTCGACGCCGCCGACGTTGCAAACGCCCTCCGTCAGGGTGGATCTTCTCAAAAAAATCGATTCGGAAAAACAGCCGATAACTTCCGTCTACGACATTGCCGCGCCCGAAGAGCAGGACGACGGAGTAAAACAGGGCGAACTCGTCGCCAACAGGATAAACGAGTACGTAGGCAAGGCGTATTTCGTCAAGGACGCCGACGACAATCGGATACAAAAGCGTATCGACTACGGCGACGTAGTCGTGCTTATGCGCGGAATGACCAATCGCGCCGCGGACGTTTACAACGCGCTCGTTTCCCGCAACATACCCGTTGCGGCGTCTTTCAAGGTGGAAAGTTACGCCAACAAGGAAGTGCGCGATCTGATAAATCTGCTGCGGGTGATAGACAACCCCTACAACGACGTATATATGGTGGGCGCGTGTCTTGTTTTCGGCGGGTTTACCGAGCAAGATCTCGTCCCCATTCGGCTGGACACCGAGGGGCGTATTCCATTTTACGAAAGGCTTACCGCCTACCGAGACAAGGGAAGCGATTCCGAAATCGTGCGTAAAACGGAGGAATTTCTCACGTTTTTGCGGGAATTGCGTTTCTATTCGCGCAGTGTGTCCGTATGCGAAACAATTTTGCGGGTGTTGGAGAGCAAGGACTACGCGCTTTGTATACAAAGTCTCCCCGACGGCGAAATGCGCTTAAACAAATTGTACGCGTTTATCGACGGTATCAAGGGCGCAAGTTACGCGCAGAGCGTAGACAAATTTCTTTCCTACATCGACGAAACGGACGAAAAGGAAACGGACGTGATAAACGCGCCAAATGCGGTGCGGCTGATGACGATGCACGCGTCCAAAGGGTTGGAATTTCCCGTGGTGATAGCGGCGGGTCTGGAAGCGAACTTCAAATTCGACCGTTACGCGCTCAAAACAAACTCGCAATTGGGCGTGGCGTTGGACCGCTACGATTGTTCCTCTATGCGCAAAACGGATACCGTCGGCGCGTTTGTGTGCGATCTCGTCAACGAACGCAAACAGCGCGAAGAGGAAATGCGCTTGCTGTACGTGGCTATGACGCGCGCCAAATACGCGTTGGAGTTGGTTGCGACCGTGGACGAAAACAAACTCGTACAACTGCCCAAACAGCCCGAACGCGCCAACAGTCATCTCGATTGGCTGTTGTGCGGTTTGCGCGCCAATCGTTATTCCGCAGTGGACGACGGTGTGGAAGTAAACGTCATCGACAGCGTCGGCGAGGAAAAAACCGCCTCGCAGCCCCGTCTTTGCGAGCAGACCGTAGGCGTGGACGAGGTGTTGCGCAAGGTCGGTTTCCGTTACTCGCATCTTGCCGCCACGAAAATGCCCTCGAAAGTGGTCAGTTCCGCGCTGGACAAGGAATATATCGACGTTTCGGAACAGCCTTTGCCGGAACACACTCTCGCCCCCGATCCCGACCGCAACGAAGTGGGCACGGCGTATCACAAGGTGTATCAGTACGTAGACATAGACGCCGACGCGGAGCAAATAGAGCGGTGCATAGATTCCCTCGTCAACGACGGGCGTATAGAACGCCGTTTCGCCGACAAGTTGGACGCGCAGTTGATTTACGCAACGCTCAACAACCCTCAATTGCGCGCGCTCACAAAGGGCGGCAAAGCGTACCGCGAAATACCCTTTATGCTGTACGCGTACTACGACGAGTTGGTTACGGGCGAAGAATATCCCCCTCACGAAAAGGTTATGCTTCAAGGCGTGATAGACTTGCTTGTTTTGAGAGAGGACGGCGCAACGGTGATAGACTTCAAGTACACAAGCCGTTCCGACCTTGTCGAAAAGCGTTACAAGGCGCAGTTGAACAGTTACCGTTTGGCTGTGGAGCGCATTTGCGGCATAAAAAACGTCGATTGCTACGTTTTGTCCGTTTCGGACAACAAATTGATAAAGATGTAAATTTCTCCCGTCTAAAAGGCTTGCGGTGCAAAAAAACTGCGCCCCGTACAGCCTTTTTTTGTTGTCTCCGTTTGAATTGCTTTCGCCGTGGCAACACTAAATCAAAACGGAGGTAAATATGTATTACGTAATGAAGTTTCTTACCTTTCTCAACGATCACGCCGCGGTGACGCTGGGCGCGGCGTTCGGCGCGTTGCTTTTGTTCGGCGCGATAAATTGGTTGCGCAACCCCTACCGCAAACAAAACCGAAAACTGCGCGTCTGTATCGGAAATATGCGCTCTTATCCCGCAAAGACTTCGCTGTATATGGCAAGTCTGCCGCAGGACTACCGCAGGCAATGGCGCGCGTTCGTCAATTGCGGCACGGACAAACCCTCGCTCGTGTTCGAATTTGTCCCCAAGAAAAAGCGCGTCGCGGCGGTGTGGCTGGCGGTGTCGTCGGCGCTTGTCGTCACGTGCTACGTCGCAGTGGCGATAGCGGTGAGGTTCAACGCCGCATACGCAGTAGTCCAGGCGGCGTATTGGTTGAGTTTTACGCTGATCTTGCTCATCGACAGGGCTATCCTGCGCAGAAACACCCGTTGCGCAAAACGTTTGTTTGCGCTGTTGGTGTCGCAACTTACGCTCAACACCCCCAAGAGCAACGGCACGCTCGTTGAGGACGCGGTAAAAGCGCTCAACAAACTCAACAAGGGAGAAATAAACGACGCCACGGTGGGCAAGGCAAGCGAGATACTGCGCGGCAAGGGACTTGACGAACATCGCACCGTCGAACAGCAGCGGCGTATCAATCTTGCGCTCAACGGACTGTTGCAAGCCTACGCGCGCAACCGCAATTAGTCGTATCGGGTATTCCACGCAAAAAGGCTTCACTTCGTGTACCGCACCTCGTTAGGTGCGGCACACTTGTTGCAGATTATTTTGCGTTGGAACACCCTCACTCTCGGTGTTACAATGTCCCCGACCGCCCACCCCTATTCGCGGAAAAATGTTTACCACGGTTGAGAAAATTTATTTTGGATATACACAATAAACCTATTAAATATGTAATATTTACACAACCGACTTCCCGTCCGAAGTCTGTTTCTTTTAATAAAGTAAGTAACATTATCCTGTGCGCTAACGCGCCGCCGCAGTCAATGTAGGGTACACGCCCGAACTTTGCGGAACTGAGTTGAAACTTATTGGGTTTGTCACATCTCATATTATAGAAACAATTTTTTGTTGTGTTTGCGCGCGATTGTGGTATAATGATTGCGTAGAGGCTGACAAACAATGAATGTGGATCTGCGAACAAAACTTAAAAATCTTCCCGACGAGCCGGGCGTGTACATAATGTACGACGCGGACGGCAACGTTTTGTACGTCGGCAAGGCGAAGATACTCAAAAACCGCGTTCGCCAATACTTCCACTCCTCTGCGGACAAGCCGGAAAAGGTGCTTGCGATGCTCAGTCACGTGGCGGATTTCAAGTACATCATCACTGCCAGCGAAACGGACGCGCTCAGTCTCGAAAACACTCTGATAAAAAAATACACCCCGCCCTACAACATTTTGCTCAAAGACGACAAACAGTACCCCTACGTAAAGGTAAATTTGCGTGCGGACTTTCCTAAGTTTGTGTCTACGCGCAAACTGCAAAAGGACAAATGGCGCTACTTCGGACCTATCACGCAAGGCGGGGCAAAGTCCTTTCTCGACATACTCGGCAGCGTGTTTCCGACGGTAACTTGCAACTACAATTTCGACAAACTTCCCAAAAATTTCCGCCCCTGTCTCAACTACCACATCGGACGGTGCTGCGCCCCCTGCGTGGGCAAGGTCACTAAGGAAGAATACCGCAACATAGTAAACCGCGCGGTGGCGTTTCTCCAAGGCGACGACGGAGAGGTGCGGCAGGTACTGCAAAAAAAGATGATAGACGCGTCGGAAAAAATGCAGTACGAGCAGGCTCTCACCTACAAACGCTATCTGCAACTGATAGACAAGATAGGACAGCAACGTATCGCCGTACTCAACAAATTTGTAGATTACGATATGTTCGCCGTGGCAAGCGACGGAAAAAATTGCGTCGTCAATCACACTATGATACGGGGCGGCAAGATCGTCTTTTCCGAAAACAACGACGTATCCGACGCGGGCATAGACGAGGCGCAAACGCTGTCGAGTTTTCTTGCGGAGTACTGTCAATTGGTAAAACTCAGCGGCGAGATCTACACCAACGCGGAGTTACCCGACGCGGAGGAATTGCAGCAACTCATCACGGAAAAAACAGGCGCTAAAACCGTCGTTTACTGTCCCAAGATGGGCGACAAAAAGCGGCTTGTGGATATGTCCTACCGCAACGCGGTGGAGTACCTCACAAAAAGCCGCACGGAAATGGAAAAAAGGTACAATTCCACGCACGGCGCGGTGCTGCAACTTAAAGAACTTCTCCACCTCAAAAAACTTCCCACGCGCGTGGAGTGTTACGACATAAGCAACGTCCAGGGCGTGGACAAGGTGGCGAGTATGGTTGTGTTTACCAACGGGCAAAAGGACGCCTCGCAGTACCGCCGTTTCAAAATAAAAACCGTAGAAGGCGCAAACGACTTTGCAAGTATGCGCGAGGTGCTTTTGAGGCGGTTCGAGCGTATGAAAGAGGACGACGGCGTTTTCGGCAAGACTCCCGATTTGATAGTGGTAGACGGAGGTTTGGGGCAGTTGGACTACGCGCGTCAGGCAATGGAAGAGTCGGGCGTGCAGGTGCAGTTGGTCTCGCTTGCCAAGCAGGAGGAACTTGTGTACACGTTGGGCACGTCCCAACCCACCTTTTTGCCGCGCAACAGTTTCGCGCTCAACTTGCTCATCAACGTGCGCGACGAAAGTCACCGTTTCGCCATCACGTATTTCCGCAAATTGCACAACAAGTCGAGCATAAAGTCGGTTTTGCAGGACGTTCCGGGCGTCGGCGAAAAACGCCGTATCGAATTGCACCGAAAATTCAAGTCTATGGACGCGCTGAAAGCCGCCACCGTAGAGGAAATTGCCGAAACCCGCGGTATGACAAAGCCCGTTGCGGAGGCGCTGTACAAGTATCTTCACGACTGATTCGCAAGGCGATTTTTTCGCGGCAAGACCTTTCGCGGCAACGGCGTTTGCAAGCCGTTCGGGCGGAAAAATTTTTCCCGTTGCTTGACAATTTTGAGGAAAAAGCCTAAAATAACACCACAATGTGTAGTCACGCAGGGCGTAAATCCAATTGGATTTGCGCCCTTTTTGCGTGTAAAACGGAGATGAATATGAAAGAACAAAACAAAATGTCATCAAAACCCGTCTGTTCGTTGATTTGGCAAATGGGCTTACCTATGATAGTGTCGATGATTTTGCAAGCGGTCTACAACATAGTAGACACCGCCTTTGTCATCAATTGCGGCGAAGAAGGCGTTGCGGGCAATCTTGCTCTTACGTTTGCTTTCCCTGTGCAGTTGCTCATCATTGCCGTAGGCGTGGGTACGGGCGTGGGAATAAACGCTCTTTTGTCCAAGTCTCTCGGCGCGGGCAACAGAGACAAGGCGGACAAGGCTGTGGGCAACGGGATATTTCTTGCGGCTGTTATTTACGCTGTATTTCTTCTGTTCGGGTTGTTCGGCGCAAAACCTTTCATCGAAATGCAGGCGCAGGGCGACGAGCGCGTTGTACAAATGGGAACGCAATATCTTACCATTTGCTGTTGTTGTTCCTTTGGTGCGATAGGTTTCACCGTTTACGAGAGATTTTTGCAAAGCACGGGCAAAACGACGCTTTCCACCATTGCGCAGATAGGTGGCGCGGCGGCAAACGTTCTGCTTGACTATGTGTTTATTTACCCTTTGGGTTGGGGCGTAACGGGCGCGGCTGCCGCCACAGTTATTGGGCAGGTTTTGTCTCTTGCTTTGGCAATGACGTTTCACTACTCGTGCAACAGAGAGTTGCGCAACAAGTTGAAAAACATTCTTCCCGATCGCAAAATAATAGGCGAAATTTATCACATAGGGTTTTCAGCCGCGCTTATGCAGGGGCTGTTGTCGGTGATGATGTTGGGCGTAAATCTCATTTTGGGCGAGGCAAGGAACGCGCAACTGTTGCAGGGCAGTTTCGGCATTTACTACAAAGTGATGCAGTTTGCGTTGTTTGCCTGTTTCGGACTGTCCAACACCATCATTTCCGCGCTGTCGTACAACTTCGGCAAGGGGGACAAAAAACGCTCCGAAGCCTGCGTAAAGTGGGGCATAGTAAACACTCTTATCGTTTCGGCGGTCATCACCGTGTTTTTCGAGGCGCTCGCCCGACCTCTTGCGGGTCTTTTCGGCTTGGCAAGCGGCAACGGCGAAGAAGAGATTGAAAATACTGTCGAACAGGCTATACGAATTGCCTCCGTCGGATATGTTTTTATGGGATTCAGCATTGCCGTTCAGGGCGTATTGCAGGCTCTCGGTTATGCGGCGTACCCTTTGCTGATTTCCTTTTTGCGGCTGGCTGTTTTCGTTTTTCCCGCAGTTTGGCTTTTGACGCTTACGGACAATGTCGAAACTTCCGTTTGGTGGGCGTTTCCCGTGGCAGAGACGTTGACGGCGGCGGTTTCCGCCGCACTGCTTTGGCACGCGCTACGTAGAAAACTGACCGTTTTGACAACGGGCGCGGCGCTGCCCGACGACGGCGGGGAGAACGCGGCAAACGTCGCCGCGGCAAAAGAAAACGGCATATGACGCCTTGAAACGCGCGGAACTATCGGACTGAAAAAATTACGCTACACAGTACAGTATCTTTCCGTTTGTGTCAACAGTAGGTCGTTGACATAAAATATATCAAAAGATTTACAGACTGTTTACATACCTTGTGGATTGTCTTATAAACAATCAAATCAGATGTGTATTTGTAATCAAAAAATTAACAGTACAAGCAATATTAAAATTGTCGCAAGCGAATTTTGTACGCTTGCGACAACTCCGTTTAAGTGGTAATTTTCTATTTATGTTGAAAGTATGAATTGAATGTTGCCTTGTCCCAAAATTCTTTTAAGGATTTGTTCTCTATTTTCAAATTTTCCAACAATTCTTTTGGACTGACAAATTGACCTATGACAATTGATGAAACCAATTTGTTTTTTTCGTACGTGTTCTTATAAACATATACAAGCCCATCGTGAACGATCTCATACTCTGAGCCATTGTACAAGAACGCCACTTCATCATTCATCAACACTATGAACTTGAATTCTTCATACGTTAACTTTTCTTTATTTCTTCGTTTTTTGTCAATTAACCTGCTCAGTTCTTCTTCACTTGAAAACATACGTTTGGTCTCTCCAACCCTTTTGTTTGTACAAATACTCGTTTGCAGAGGTGGGCTCGCCAAGGCTCTCCGCCGTGGTAAACGCGTAGCACTTCTTGCACAACAGGTTGCCTGCGCAATCGTATTGGTAGGTGGTTGTGCCGAAATGGATATTGTCCTCGCGCACAA
>CANQYT010000022.1 GCA_947628135.1 uncultured Clostridia bacterium | reverse complement strand
TTTATGTATTTTTGCCCCCGCGGGATGCCGCTCTACGCCACCCTTAAATACTGTCCCTGTGGAACAAACTCGTTATTATTAAGTTTTATTAAGTTGCGGAACCGCACGCGCCGTCGCAACGGAGAATTGCCCGCCCGACTTTGTCAAATTGCGTTTATAGTTTATCTTTCAAAATTACAGTAGCCCGTTGAAGTTGTAAATAACGTTGTCGGTAAATTCAAAAAACTCATAACTTTCATTATAAACTTTATAGGTAGTGTTCTCTTTCCCATTCAATATGCTTTCACCAATAGAGTCCTTTATACCACCATCCCTTTTAGCGCAAATTAGTGACTGTGTAATGCTATTTTTATCTATTGTATAAACTCTAATTGCATTTGTGACTCCGATACTAGGCAATATCTCTCCCGACCCTATTGTAACGCTTACAAAATCATAGTGGTCGTGGTCGCCGTCGGGGTCGATTTTTTTCAAAATTTCCACTCCGCGGGGATCGTCAGAATCATTAGCAAAATTTAATAAAAAATCTCCGCTCTGTTTTTTAATAGGTTGGCACAGACCTTTTTTAACATTTTCCGAAGACAATTCATTTGTTAATGGAATTGATATTAGTGCAAAATATTCTCTTTCCGCTCCTGTAATTGAATTGGTATAAATAACGAGAATATATGCTTTATGTGTATTTTCTTCAAATTTATAATCTAATGCGAGAAAATCAACAATAGAATCAGGGCGCAAAAGGTTTATAGCACTTTCTTCTAAAATACCCCTCATTTTCTCCACAATTTCTTTCTCCGTCAGCGGTCTATTTGCTTCGTCAATTGCGCCGCAGTCGGTGCAAACGTAGTCTTCAAAGTTGTGCGCGTGGTAGTCAACTTGTTGTCCGCACGCGCCGCAAACTTTCCAGTGACCGTTTTCATCGTGTTCCCATTGTTCGCCCACAACGTGACCTTTTGACGCAATGACAGCGTCGTCAAGGTCAACCTTGTTTTTGCAGGTTTCGTCAAGGAAGTTGTCGCCGCAAACAGAGCAGTGAAAGTAGTCGACGTTGCCGTCCGTTGTGCAGGTGGCTTTGCGTTCGCTCTCGTGGATGAGGGTGTGGTGAGCGGCAATTGTCGCGTCGTTCTTGTCAATTTCGTTTGCGGCGTTACCGTCGGCAAAGTACTTGCCGCACTTTGAGCAGAACCAATATTGCAAATTTCCCTCCATCGTGCAGGTTTCTTTGACGGCGGCGACGCGCGTCAAGGAGTGATTGCAAACGTCTTTATCGGGTAGTTTGTCTGAATCGCTCGGCTCGCCGGGAGTGCAAGCGGCAAAAACCGTTGACAAAACAAAGACAACAGTTATCAAAAGGGCAATCAACGTTACGTTGAACTTTTTCATTTCTTCACCTCGCCTAAATGCGCCAAACCCCCAAAATACTTTTGGTTATGCTTTTGTTTCTTCTCGGGCTTATATTTTTTACATTATAATCTAACTCTTAGTTAGATGTCAAGATATTTTTCTAACCTCTGATTAGAAAGTCATATCAAAAACTAACCATTAGTTATAATAAGTTTATGAACGAAAAATTCAAAAAACGGTTAAAAGAAGAAATAAGATTGTCGGGAATGACAACAAGCGAGTTGGGTGAGAAAGTGGGCGTATCGAATGAAATGATAACCCAATACTACACCACGGCGAAAATGCCCAGCCTCAAAACCTTTGAAAAATTGTGCCGAGCGTTAGACGTTTCCGCCGACTATCTGCTCGGGCTATCCGACTGAAATATACTCAACACAACAAAAAATGTACTCATTCGCCCGAAATGAGTACATTTTGCTATTGGCGTACAGCCGCTTTTTTCCCAAACGGCGATTTTTCTAAAACATTACCGTTTTTGTAAAATTATCGCGTACAACAACGCGCTTTTACGGTAACATTGCGATATTTTATGCAAATCTCCTTGTGTGTAATATTTGTTCAAACCGCCACTATTTCGTAGATTTATATGAACTTTTTTTTCGGGCGTTGCGCTTGAAAAAATTTACCGACAACATAAAGGACGCCGAGAAATTTCGGCGTCAGTTCGTTTTTGGTACATACGTCAATCGTTGTCCGACTTGTCCTCGTCGAGCGTTACCACGTGCGGGACAAGTTCCTTTTCGCGGTAGAAGTTCAAGTCCCGTGTCTGCGGATATCACCTTGCCTAAGATGACGTTTTCTTTCAAGCCGTACAAGGGACGCGCTTGTTTTTGCACGCCGTTTCGGCAAGCACGCGGTCGACCTCCCCAAAAGAACGCCGCCGACAGGAAACTGTCCGCCGCGCAAGTTTGCCCGCAGCAATCAAGCGTTGCGCACGCCGCCACCTCAAAATGCACGGTAAAAATAGGTGTGTGCGGAATTTTTTTAATTTTTCCCCACCCCATAGCCTCATTTGCACACAAATCGCACGCCGCAAAACAAATTTGCAACCCTTGAAAAAGCCGCCACGCTGCCACGGGCAAAACGAATTTACAAACCGTATGCGCAAGGGCGCGAGGCAGCAAAAAGACGTCGGGAATACCCGACGTCTTGTGTTGCAACAAATCAATCCTCGTCGTCTGCGGGGACTTCGGGCGCGGCTATGCGGGGAATAAGTTCCTTTTCGCGGTAGCAGTTCAAGCCCGTGCCTGCGCTTATCATCTTGCCGATGATGACGTTCTCTTTTAAGCCGTACAAGGGGTCGCACTTGTTTTTGATTGCCGCTTCGGTAAGCACGCGGCTGGTCTCCTGGAAGGACGCCGCCGACAGGAAACTGTCCGTCGCAAGGCTCGCCTTGGTGATACCGAGCAAAATACGCTTTGCCGTTGCGGGTACGCCGTCGTTGTCCAACGCTTTGGCGTTTTCCTCCTCGAACTTGAAGATATCCACCACTTCGCCCGGGAGCATATCCGTTGTGCCTGCGTCCTCGATACGGACTTTGCGCAGCATCTGACGGACGATGACTTCCACGTGCTTGTCGTTGATCTCTACGCCGTTTGCACGGTAGGTAGCCTGTACTTCCTTTACCAAGTACTCTTCCACAGCGCGCAATCCCTTGGTTGCAAGCAGATCCTGCGGATAGATAGAGCCTTCCGTGAGGGGTGTGCCCGGTTCGACAACGTCGCCCGTATGCACCTTGATACGCGAAGTGTAGGGAATGTAATACTCTTTGACAACGCCGTTTGCGTCGGTTATCTGCACTATCTTGCGTTCCGTATCGGTGGGTACGGTTACCGTTCCCGCCACTTCGCAGATAACTGCGCAGCCCTTGGGTTTACGCGCTTCGAACAGTTCCTCTACGCGCGGCAAACCTTGCGTGATGTCGTCCGCAGTTGCAACGCCGCCCGTGTGGAACGTACGCATCGTAAGCTGCGTGCCCGGTTCGCCGATGGATTGCGCCGCAATGACGCCCACCGCTTCGCCGAGATTTACGGGCTTGCCCGTAGCCATATTCGAGCCGTAGCACTTGCAGCATACGCCGTGTTCGCTGCGGCAGGTGAGTACCGTCCTCATATACAGTCTGTCGATGCCCGCTTTTACTATCTCGCGCGCGAGGTCGTCGTTTATCATCGTGTCGCCGTGGCAGATAAGTTCGCCCGTGTTGGGGTCTACAACGTCGTCGATGACGTACTTGCCGATGATACGGTCTTCGAACTTTTCGATGATCTCGTCCGTGCCCGATCCGCGGAAAGCCTCTATCCACATACCCTGCGGACGGCTGCCCGCCGAGCAATCTTCGTCGCGAATGATGACGTTTTGCGCCACGTCTACCAAACGTCTGGTAAGATAACCGGAGTCCGCCGTCTTTAATGCTGTGTCGGCAAGACCCTTTCTGCCGCCGTGCGACGAAATGAAGTATTCGAGAACGCTCAGACCTTCGCGGAAGCAAGCCTTGACGGGCAACTCGATGGTACGTCCCGAAGGATCGCTCATCAAGCCGCGCATTCCGCACAACTGACGTATCTGGTTCATACTGCCGCGCGCGCCGGAATCAGCCATCATCCAGATGGGGTTGTCCTCTTCCATTACGTCCTTAACAAGCGTTTCCACTTCCGCAGCGGCGTCTTTCCACACGTCGATGACGGACTTGTAGCGTTCGTTTTCCGTGAGATAGCCTTCGTTGTAACTGTTTTCGATGGCTATTACCTGTTGTTCCGCCTCGTGAAGAATGGTCTTCTTCTTTTCGGGGATATTCATATCGAACACGCTCGTGGTCAAGCCGCTGATGGTGCTGTACTTGTAGCCCAACGCCTTGACGTTGTCCAACATTGTCGCCGTGGGAGTCGTTCCGCGCAGTTTGAAGCACTTCTCGACGATTTGAGAAAGTTGCTTTTTACCCACAAGGTAACTCTTGGGGTTGGCTATCATATCCGCGGTGAGATCCTTGCGGATACCGAGGGTGTGACGCTCAACGGTCTTTTGCGCAAGCACTTCGGGGTCGCGGATAGTTTCCGCGTCCAACTTTTCGGCGCTGCTGTCAACATAGTCGTAGTAGATAGCCTGACAGAAGATGAGTCTGCCGACGGTAGTCCATATCTTGCTGCCGTCCTCCATCTGAATGTTGACTACGGTGTGCAACGTGATGTCGTGCGCAACGTACGCTTCGTACGCCTCGTCGAAACTGCTGTAAAACTTCGCTTTGCGCAGCAATTCCACTTCGTCCTCGGTCAACTCGCGCTGCCGTCTCTCGTCGTAAAGGCGAATGATCTTTTGCATCTCGGGAACGTTGCAACGCACCGTTGTGAGATAGTAGCAGCCGAGAACCATATCCTGCGTGGGAGAGATGACGGGTTTGCCGTCGGACAATTTCAAAATGTTGTTCGCCGCAAGCATAAGATAGCGCGCTTCCGTCTGCGCCTCGATGGAAAGAGGCACGTGCACAGCCATCTGGTCGCCGTCGAAGTCGGCGTTGAACGCCGTACACGCAAGCGGGTGCAACTTTATCGCTCTGCCCTCGATAAGCACAGGCTCAAACGCCTGAATGGACAGTCTGTGCAACGTGGGAGCGCGGTTGAGCATAACGGGGTGATCCTTGATTACGCCTTCGAGAATGTCCCACACTTTGTCGTCGGCACGCTCTACGCGCTTCTTCGCCGACTTGACGTTGTGGCACTGTCCCGACTCTACCAATTTCTTCATTACGAAAGGTTTGAACAGTTCCAACGCCATTTCCTTGGGGATACCGCATTGGTGCAATTTCAATTCCGGTCCGACTACTATTACGGAACGTCCCGAATAGTCTACGCGTTTGCCCAGCAAGTTCTGGCGGAAACGTCCCTGTTTGCCGCGGAGCAGTCCCGACAAAGATTTCAACTCGCGGTTGCCCGCGCCCGTTTGCGGACGCTTGCTGCGGCTGTTGTCCAACAGGCTGTCCACCGCGTCCTGCAACATACGTTTTTCGTTGTTGATGAGAATTTCGGGGGCGTTTATCTCGATGAGTCTCTTCAAACGGTTGTTGCGGTTGATGACTCTGCGATACAGGTCGTTGAGGTCGCTTGTGGCGTATCTGCCGCCGTCAAGCGGGACCATTGCGCGCAATTCGGGCGGAAGTACGGGCAGCACCGTCAAAATCATCCATTCGGGACGATTGCCGCTCTTGCGGAAGGCTTCCACAATGTCCAACCGTTTGATGGCGCGCACTTTCTTTGCGCCCTGAGTTGTCTTTGCGAGAGTTTCGCGCAGTTCCTTTGCTTCCGCGTCAAGGTCGATGTTCTGCAACAGTTCGCGCACCGCCTCTGCGCCCGTGCCCGCGCGGAAATTGAGAGAGGGGTCTTCCTTAGCCTTGGTTTGCGCCTCGCGGTACTCGCTCATAGACAGTATCTGTTTGTACTGCATTCCGCTCTGCATCGGGTCGATAACAACGTAACTTTGGAAATTGATGAGTTGTTCGAGATACTTGGGCGACATATCGAGAATAAGTCCCATTCTCGAAGGAGTGCCGCGGAAGTACCAGATGTGCGATACGGGAGACGCAAGTTCGATGTGTCCCATACGCTCGCGGCGCACCTTGGCTTTCGTCACTTTGACGCCGCACTTTTCGCATACTATCCCTTTGTAACGGATACGTTTGTATTTGCCGCAATGACATTCCCAATCCTTGACGGGTCCGAATATCCTTTCGCAAAACAGTCCGTCTTTTTCCGGCTTTTGCGTGCGGTAGTTGATGGTTTCGGACTTCTTGACTTCGCCGAACGACCATTCGCGGATTTTTTCGGGAGAGGCAATTCCGATTTGAATGGAATCAAAATCGTTCATAAGTCCCGTGCGCGCAAGCGTGTTGTTGCGCAGCGTCGAAATGGATTGTCCCGTGATTGTTGTTTCGTTACTCATTTACCTTGCCTCCTTATTCCTTGTTGTCATCGCCGTCGCCGTCCGAGTCGTCGTCCTCATCGTCCTCATCCTCGTCGTCTTCGTCGCCGAACAGATCGTCATCATCGCCGCCGATAGCGTCAAGCAGACTGTCGAGACCGTCGTCGTTGAGATTCTCTTCGTCCTCCGGTTCGTCCGCCTTGTCTTCGTCGCCGAACAGATCGGCAAGCGAACCTTCGTCCTCGTCGAACAGGCTGTCCAGACTGAAATCGTCGTCCTCGTCGGTAAACGCGGAACTTTCGCCGGAACTGCCGAGGTTGATCTCGTCCTCGTCCTTGAAGTTGTGCATATCCGTCTTGCGGTCCTCGCGCTCCGCTTGCATAATTTCGTTGTAGTCCGCTTCGTCGTCCGTGGAATCCCTGACGATGATTTCTTCCTTGTCGGGAGAAAGGACCTTTACGTCCAAAGCCAGCGATTGCAATTCCTTGATGAGGACTTTGAAACTTTCGGGGATACCGGGGTCGGGGATATTTTCGCCCTTGACTATCGCTTCGTAGGTCTTTACGCGCCCCACGACGTCGTCCGACTTGACGGTAAGTATCTCCTGCAACACGTTTGCAGCGCCGTACGCTTCCAAAGCCCACACTTCCATTTCGCCGAAACGCTGTCCGCCGAACTGCGCTTTGCCGCCCAACGGCTGCTGCGTGACGAGGCTGTACGGACCTGTGCTGCGCGCGTGTATCTTGTCGTCTACCAAGTGTACCAATTTGAGGTAGTACATATAGCCGACGGTTACTCTGTTTTCAAACGGTTCGCCCGTGCGCCCGTCGTACAGACGGACTTTGCCGTCCACTTTGCCCGTTTCGGGGTTGACCATTCCGTTCTCTTCGAACAGACGGCGTATTTCTTCCTCGCTTGCGCCGTCGAATACGGGCGTGGCGATGTTCCAACCCAACATTTTCGCTATCAGACCGAGGTGAACTTCCAACACCTGACCGATGTTCATACGGGAGGGAACGCCCAGAGGATTGAGTACGATCTGCAACGGAGTGCCGTCTTCCATAAAGGGCATATCCTCTTCCGGCAGGATACGGGATACGACGCCCTTGTTGCCGTGACGTCCCGCCATCTTGTCGCCGACGGATATTTTGCGCTTTTGCGCGATGTACACGCGCACCAATTTGCTTACGCCGGGATCTAACTCGTCGCGGTTTTCACGGGTGAACACCTTTACGTCCACCACTATGCCGCCTTCGCCGTTGGGAACGCGCAAAGACGTGTCGCGCACTTCGCGCGCTTTTTCGGAGAAAATGGCGCGAAGCAATCTTTCTTCGGGGGTGAGATCCGTTTCGCCCTTGGGGGTAACCTTACCCACGAGAATGTCGCCGGGGTGTACTTCCGCACCGATACGCACGATACCTTCTTCATCCAGATCTTTCAACGCGTCGTCGCCGACGTTGGGAATGTCGCGGGTAAATTCCTCCGGACCCAACTTGGTTTCGCGGCACTCTATCTCGTGCTCCTCGATGTGAATGGAGGTAAACGCGTCGTCTTTGACAAGCCTTTCGGAAAGCAACACCGCGTCCTCGTAGTTGTAGCCTTCCCAAGTCATAAAGCCTATCATCATATTGCGTCCGAGGGCAAGTTCGCCGCCGTCGGTGCTCGGACCGTCGGCAAGGACTTGACCTTTTTCAACGCGGTCGCCCTTTTTGACGATGATCTTCTGATTGATGCAAGTGCCTTGGTTGGAGCGGACGAACTTTTTGAGGGTGTACTCGCGCAGTCCGCCGTTGTCGTTTTGCACGATGATCTTGCTGTCGGCGGCTTTGAGTACCGTGCCGTCTTCCTCGGCGATGATCATCACGCCGCTGTCGTAGGCTATGCGCGCCTCGATACCCGTTGCCACGATGGGCGCTTCGGGACTGATGAGGGGCACTGCCTGACGTTGCATATTGCTGCCCATCAAGGCGCGGTTGGTGTCGTCGTTTTCCAAGAAGGGAATAAGACTTGTCGCCACGGAAATGAGTTGGCGCGGACTTACGTCGATGTAATCCACCCTTTCGCGCGGGAATTCCAATATTTCCTCGCGGCGGCGGCAAGTGATACGCTCTCTTTGGAAATAGCCGTTTTCGTCCAACGGTTCGTTGGCTTGTCCGATGATGTACTTGTCCTCTTCGTCGGCGGACAGGTATTCCACCGTGTCGGTGACGGTTTTGTGAATTTTGTCCACTCTGCGGTAGGGCGCTTCGATGAAACCGTATTCGTTTATACGAGCGTAGCCCGCAAGGGAGGTTATAAGTCCGATATTCTGACCTTCGGGGGTCTCTATCGGGCACATTCTGCCGTAGTGAGTGTAGTGAACGTCGCGCACTTCGAAAGTTGCGCGGTCGCGATTCAATCCGCCCGGACCGAGCGCCGACAGTTTACGCTTGTGCGTAAGTTCCGCGATGGGGTTGGACTGATCCATAAACTGCGACAACTGCGACGAGCCGAAAAACTCTTTGATGGCGCTGCTTACGGGACGGACGTTGATGAGCGACTGCGGGGTCGCCTTGCCCGGCTCTTGAATTGCCATTCTCTCGCGAATGACTCTTTCCAGACGGCTGATACCGATACGGAATTGGTTTTGCAGCAGTTCGCCTATCGAGCGGACGCGGCGGTTGCCGAGGTGGTCGATGTCGTCGGCGTTGCCGATGCCGTACTTCAAGCAAAGGTTGTAGTTGACGGTGGCGATGATGTCCGCGTGAGTGATGTGCTTGCTGATAAGTTCGTCGCGGCGCTCGCGTATCTTCAACGCCGTTTCCTCGTTGGACATTTCCGCGGCGAGGATCTCGCGCAGGACGGCGCTGTCCACCGCTTCGTAAAGACCCAACGCCTTGTAGTCGATGTCGGCGAAACGTATATCCTGCGCCATTGCGTAGGTGCGAGCGTCTACCGTGCGGTTGCCGATAACTTTGACGCAGGGGCACTCCGTGGCAAACGCAAGCACGCTTGCCGCGTTGGATTTGTAGATGTTGAAGCCGTTTTCATAGGCGATACGCGCTGCTTCGGAAACAAGAATTTGCGTTTTCTTTTCCTCGTAGGAAGCCTGCGGAAGTTCGGCAAGTATTCTGCCGCTGGCGTCGATTGTTTCGTCGCCGACCGTGAGCGTGCCCTTTTCGGTAAGCACCACGCAGCCGAGATTGCCGCTCAAAAAGCGTTCGTAATCCGCAGCGCTTTGCGCCGTGGCGGCGTCGAATACCTGCGTGTAGGTGTTTTGGGAGGTGTAGACCTCGTTTATGCCGCTGTGCTGAATGTCCAGAGCGTCCGCCGCGGACAGTTTTGTGCCGGCGGGTATTGTGCGAACGCAGGGAATGGTGATTTGGCAGTCGAGATACTCGCCCGTCACTTTGTCGTAGAACTCTTTGGAGGCGGCGACCTTGACTTCGACGGTCTGCCCCTTGTCGTTCAACAGTTGAATGACGTCCACTACGCCGCTTTTTGCAATGGCTTCCGCCTGTTCGCGCGTGAGACACGTGTACTTGGGATAGGTGCGCAGGCGAACTTCCACGTCTCTGTCGAGGGTCAAGCCCGTTATGCGGGTGGCAAGAGACAGTTTTTTGTTGAACTTGTAGCGGCCGACGCGCGCAAGATCGTAGCGGTGAGCGTCGAACAGCAAGTCGTTCAAGGTCTTTTGCACCGATTCGTCGGTGGGTATTTCGCCCGGACGCAAACGACGGTAAATTTCGATAAGCGATTCCTGATCCGTGGCGGTGTCGTCCTTGGCGAACGTAAGCGCGATGACGGGGTCGTATTCCAACAATCTGGCTATGTAGTTGCCACTACCGCCGTTTTTGCCGATACCGTCGTGCAATATTCCGCGCAACAACACCGTTACGGGCAACTTGCGATTGCGGTCGATGTGTACGTACAGCACGTTTGCGTTGCTGTCGTGTTCGATTTCCAACCACGCGCCGCGGCTGGGCATTGCCGTCGTGTTGTAGACGGGTTTGCCGTTTTTGTCCTGCAATATCTCACAGTACACGCCCGGCGAACGCACAAGCTGCGACACGATGACGCGTTCCGCACCGTTGATGATGAAACTGCCCGTGTTGGTCATAAGAGGGAAGTCGCCCATAAAAACTTCCTGGTCGACAATTTCGCCGGTACTCTTGTTGGTGAGACGCACTTTGAGACGCAACGGCGCGGCATAGGTCGCGTCGCGCAGACGGCACTCGTCCTCCGAATACTTGGCAGACTCGTCGATGTGATGCTCCAAGAAGTCCAGACGGAAATGTCCCGCGAAGTCCTCAATGGGAGAAAAGTCCTCGAAAACTTCCTTGATACCCTGCTCGATGAAGTTGCGGTAACTTGACTTCTGCACCTCGATCAGGTTGGGCAAAGGAAGGACTTCCTTCGTTCGGGAAAACGACTTTCTTTCGTGGTTTCCGTATTTTACGATCTTGATGTCTTGCTGCATTGCAAAAACTCCTCAAAAAAATTTTTCAAAAAATTTGGCAAAAATTGTTGCAAAGTCGCCCGCAATATGGTATTGTGAAAATACGAATTGACGATGTTCGGGGGTTTGTGAACGCAAAAAAGCGCAAAATTCCCCCTAAGGGCACACATACGCAAACTATATATTAGCACTTTTGCGGTCAACAGTCAAAACTATGTGAGTAATAGTAACAAAAAATAAATATAAAAATATTTTTTCATTATTAAATGCGGCCCGTTGAGAGCCGCATTTGTGATGTCGGATACCTATTTACTGCTTATCAAATAGCCCGAGCCACCCGCTCTTTTCACGTCCATCCGAATTCTTCGGTAAACCGCAAACGTTTTCGATCATATCGAATTGCGGATTTTTTGTTTTTACCGAAGCCAATTTGCGATACAAAGCGGTAATAAGCGGATATTCATCAAAGAATTCGGGCATCAATTCCTCTGCAAGCGAGAGGAATTTGGCGAAATAAAATTGCTCGTTATCGAAACGAAACCTTATACGGTGCAACGTAGGACACATCAGACGATACAAGGCTTTACGACCACCGAATCTCAAATAACGAACGAACAGCGCCAAGACAAAATCTTCGTTACCTTTGTACTTTTTCAATACTTCACGTTCAAACTCGTAATTATATGAGCGTTCGTGCATATTCAACCCGACTATGTCGTCATACTGAGAAGTCAAATTGATGCAGGAAGCAAAATCGAATTCTTTGATTTCGTATTTGTCAAAGCATTCTGCACCGCGTTCTTCAAGCAAACCTTTGATTTTTTGTTTGAGTTTACGCTTGACCGTTTCATCCTCTATATGATCCAACCCGTTCAAGTCATCAATACACAGCGCCATATTCTTGATAGTGGAATCGCGGAAAGGAATGCCCCTCGCCAAAACATAACCTTTAAAATTTTCATAGAGTTTCTCCGCTTCCTCTTCCAACCGACTCTGATTGATTTCAAATCCGCTGTCCGCTTCTTCCGGATAGTAAACATACAAACTTTGTAAAAGCGTACGCAACATTCCGACGATTTTCTCGGAGGGATAAACATCAAGGTGTTTTTTTCCGCCCCATTGTTTCAAACAAGCGAGTATTTCTTCCTCGTTCTTGTTGCAACGCGCAAGAATGCGCGCTTTTGCGGCGAAAGCGCTCTCCATACCCTCTCTTGCAAGTTCGTCCAATACAACAAAGAGTTCAAACACGCGTATTCCCTTTACCCGTTGCATTGTGAGAGAGGGATATTGCTCTTCTTTGCCGTCGTTTTCGCTGAGTAGTTGTGGTATGTGAAACGCTTTATTTTGACTATTCAATAGTTTCATAACCTCTTTTTCTACGGCATAGGCATTTTCTTCACAAACCTTTACGAAATTTTCCGAACCGGATCTCATATTTCGGACATCTTTATTTAAGTCGGTTTGAAAATATTTAGCCATTTCGGCGATGTCCAAACCGTTTTCACTTACAAATATCATATTGGGAGTGCGGTAGAACTGAACATAATCCACACAATCCCACGACAAAGACGAATCGTCCGAATTGTATTTTTCAAAATCTTGTATCGCGAGTTTCCCCTCTCTGTTTTTGAAATCAACAATCCCTCTTTTACCCTTTGAACTTTCTCCGACGATGTATACGGGTATATTGTACTTTTCCGCGAGCATTACTACCGTTTCAGTACCTGCCGAATTTACCATTTTTATGAGCAAATTATCTCGCATCATTACCGAACAAGCGCCAAGCACCACTTTTGTCACGGCGTGCTCGCGCATCAGTTCCCCTATGCTGCAATCGGTGATTATTTGTGCCGACGAAAAGGGAAGTTGATTGTTCTGGTTGGGATTTTTGTAAATAGAATTGTAAACCGCGATCGCGTCTTCAAACGGTTCTCTGCTTTTGCTTCTTCCCTCGCAGATAAAAAGTTTTCCGCTGCTTCGGGTAGAGTAATCCCAGACAGAAGAAAGAAATTTATTTACCGTTTCGCTTTTACTTATCGTCAAAACGCCTTCATTGCACTTGAAAATGTCTCCTGTACAATCTGCAATATTGCTCAAATTGCTGTTTACTGTGTTTTTCAAATTGACAATTTCACGAGTAGCATCCAATCGACTTTTTTTCAAGATCGTTTCAAGTTGTTCCGTCCAAAATTCTTTCAAAACGGACGAATAATGCGGAATCCTTTCGCACACTGTATCGAGCAACTTTTTCGCGTCATCGCGAAACTGCGCCATATCAATATCTTTGTCGTATCTCAAATGGCTAATCAGCAAGTCGATAACCTTGCTGCGAGCCTCAGTGGGACTGCGAGTTTCCATAATATCGTACGTATTCAACAGTATGCTGTCGTATATACGCCCGGGAAACGCTATGTGTCGCTTTACGCCTGTTACAATATTCACAAGCGGTTCGTAAAGGGTCTTTGTTGTGTCATAAGAATATTCACTTCGCGTAAAAGAATCCACGTGCCTGTCAACAATGTCGGATTTATCTGAACTATCGGGCAGATGACGCTCTATGATCGATCTCAATTTGGAAATTTCTTCATCCTTGTGAATATCATAATTGTCTACTTGCACGGGAATTATGAAAATTTGTTCACTGTCCTCTGCCGCACTGTTTCTATCCACGATTGTTTCTATTTCCTGCACAAGCGCACTTTGCGAATTTATCACATTTTGACAGTCACGCTTAAAACAGTTGTCAAAAAACCCCACCGTGTAAACCATAATCACAACAGAGACTTTTTCCAAAATCTCATTGGAGCGATCTTTCACAATTGTGCCGGGTTCGTTTTCCTTAGGAGCAAAAAATACCGAAACGTTGTTCTCCTTTAACTCGTGATAAATATCCAATGCAACGTATTTACCGTCACGACTATCCGAAGTAGAATTTGCACTACCCCGATAACAAATAAATACTTGATAATCTTCGGGAGATTTTACCTTTGGGGAACTGTTCACGTCATAGTTTTTCATAATTTTACTCCGATACACACGCCGTTGCGGCGTAGATATTTTTTTGAGGATAACGTTTTCAAGAAATATGCAACGCAATTTTTCAAATATGCGATTGAACAAACTATCTACCGGTTATTTGAGCAAATACAACGTTGCGAAACGACAGCGACAAATTCCGTTTTCGAGAATCGGAAATGCCTGCTATTTTGTGTCGCCAACAGAAATCTCTCGGGATATTTTGCCGCGCGTCTATCTTTTACATATAAACGTTTATATCAGTATATTATCACAAAGAAAAAGTGTCAAGAGCGAGACGCAAAGTTTTGACGAAATTGTTTGCGGGCTTGCCGAGGGCGGCGCGTTGACGTTTGCACATATGAACAAATTACCACGTGCGCACATAAAGCGCTTTGCACCGCTACGCGACGGCTTAGGGGTTTCCGACGAAAACGACTCAAACGATTTCAATAAAATCGCAGGTTTCAAATAATTTTTGTTTTGTTGCCGACATAGATTGAAGCGTAACAGTGGGGACGTCCTTTTGCACTGTGTAAATAACATCAATTGCAGGCGCAGTCTTTTGCTCCGCCCACAAACCCTGCCACAGGCTATTTCCTACCAAATAATCGTACACGCCGTCTGTTTGATTCTACAACCAAATTTAACGTACGTATGTCGTTTTTTGTCCGTATTTGCACTTGGGGCGGGGTTTTCGGCGGTTATGGACAGTAAGAAAAGAAAAAAATCTTCGACCGCTGTCGGAGATATTCAGTAAATGCGGCTAAGTGTTGCCGACGTTTCAACAGTTGTAAGTGATTGTCAAATATGTCGCCACGCGCTGCAAAGCGTTAAAAATTCGTTGTCAAAAACTTTTGGTAACGGAGATACCAGCAAGACGAGGCGGCGCGAGCGGCAAGCGAACGCAACAAAAAAAGCGGCGCACCGCCGCTTCCAATATCTTTGTTTGTAGTTGATTTCTCTTGTTCAAACGATTTTTTACTCCACTTCCAATTCTTCCGAAGTGAATATCGGGTCATCAAAAAATTCAATCAACGATATATCAAAACCGCGGGCGATCATTATCGCCGTACTCAACGTAACCGTCTTGTTGCGCCCGTTCATTATACATTGCATACTGCCGTGTTGAATACCCGACTTTTGCTCCAACCTATATTGCGTCATACCCCTTTCCCTGAGTAACGCATTTATTCTCTTTGCAACGGCTTCGTTTACGGTCAAGATATGTCTCCCTATGTTGTTTTACCTACATATCATTTTATCCCATAATAATTAAAATTTTACGTAGGTATACCTACATATCGCTTGCAAATTTTCGTCGATTACTCTACAATATACGTAGGCACGCCTACACAGATGAAAATATAAAAGAAAGCGGTTTTACAAAACTCGAAAAAAATTGCCAAAGGATCGCCGCCACAACCGATTGGGGCAATCGGGAAAATTGCAGCGAAATTTTCAAAAAATCAACTTTTTGCGTTACTAAACCATTTTCTGTTGATATTTTCATTGCGACGTGTTATAATACTATTGCGATTCCCAAAATTATATACTTCATTTCAACTCCTGCAAAGGGGTTACTATCCGTTTATTCGGGTAGAAAACAGTCAACAATCGGTAGTAATACCTGTTTCGGGACTGTTTTCTATCAGGAAGTAGTTTTTTGGGAGTCGCGACCACGGAACGGTATTCTACGGAGTGTCGTTCCAAGGGAACGGCACTTCTTTTATGGCAAAAACAGTATGCTTTTTCGGACACCGAACTATCGCCGATACCAAGCAGGTCAAAACAAGGCTGACAACAACCGTTTCGAAACTGATTTCAGAGGGCGCGGATACCTTTTTGTTTGGCAGCAGAAGCGAATTCGACTCCTTGTGTTGGGAAGTTGTTACCGAATTGCAAACTCAATACCCGAATATCAAAAGGGTTTGCTACGTCACACCGCACGAAACGGCGATTACTTCAAATGAGCAACGCCTGCAATTGGAGCAAATTTATTTTACGCTGGCGGGCAGTAAAGTCCGCTTCGAAGAATATGAAAGTGCCGTCAATTCGCAAAAATCGCAAAACGCCGCCGAGAATTCCTACATAATGCGCAATCAAGATATGGTGGACAACAGCGACGTATGCGTGTTCTACTACGACAAAGACTATTTGCCGCCAAGACGAAAGCGAACCAAAAACGTCGTTGCGGACTATCAACCGAAAAGCGGAACGGCAATAACGTTTACATACGCGCAACGGAAAAAGAAAATAATAAAAAATTTATTTGAACAACAGTGAGGTCAATGATGTCAATATGCGGTTTTATCAGCAATCCACCCGAAGAATTTCCTTGGGAATATGGAATAGAGTCCGCACCACACGCCGAATTTATAAAACAAATTGAGGAAGCCATTGAAGTTGCGGTTGAATGGGACGAAATAGACACGTTCTGTTGCGAAATGTCCAACAAAGCCGATTGGGACTTCGCCGAGGTAGTGCTTTCTCTGAAAGAAAACAAATATCCGAAAATCAAACTTATTTGCGTTGTTGACAGCGAACCGAACCAGAACCTAAGCAAACAAGACATCGAGCGATACAACACGATTTTGCAAAAAGCAGACAAGAAAAGGCGTTTGAATGATTTTTCGATTATAGACAAGTGTAAACAATTTATCGCCGCTTGGAACGGGCAAAAGTCCGGTCGGACGTGGGAGAAACTGTACTTCGCTACGCAAAAATCGGTATATTTTGTACGGTTAAAAGACATAAAGGCGGACACCGACGAGCTGAACGGAAGATTGAAACGAGAACTGCGAGACGCCCGCGAATCATCTAAAAGATGTGTTTTTGCAAAAATTGCCTACACCTTTTTGATAGAAGAGTTGATTGCAAAACACCCCGATCCCGTTGCGACGTTCAAAGCAACCATAAAAAAACATCCGTACTTTAAGCGAGATATAACCGACCTTGCCGAGACATTGAAATTAAATTTAGATGTAGATTGACGGAAATAAACACATACTTGTGCAATAAATTCAAAGCCCGAATTGTTTTTCGCAGTTCGGGCTTTTTTTGCCGTTTTCGGAGAAATTACAAGATTTTGTAATTTTACACAACAAAGTTTTGACGTATAAATAAGTGCTTTTTCCCTTTTTTTAATACTTTGATTTATCTAATAATTTTTCCTATAAAAACTGTTGAACTCTTGGAGCGGTTGCACCGCTATCGGGCGACTGTGGGAATATAAAAGAAGTTATATTTCGAAGTTTTTGTATTGCTTATGTTTATGTTGCATATTTTCGGCATTGCATCAGGGTTTGGCGCTTATGCCGCACATTGCGCCACACAACGATAAAAATTTGTTGCCAAAACTTTTACGGCGGAGATACGAGCAAGGCGAGCCGCAAAACTCAACAAAGCATTGCGAAGTATATACGCCGTCAAAAACGAACAAAAAAAATCTTCGACATCAGTCGAAGATTTTTAATGGATGCGGCAAAACCTTACTCTCCCGGGCCGTGTCCAGCCAAGTACCATAGGCGTTTTGGGGCTTAACTTCTGTGTTCGGTATGAGAACAGGTGGATCCCCCAAGACTGAATCACCGCAATGGTATTACACGCGCGAGGCGTTGTAACCGTGTTGTGTGAAAGGAACATTGATAACTGCACAAAACGTAAGTTCTGAGTAAACGAGTTTCGTATTTGCGTTTGATATTCAAGGTTTGTTCGTAATATTTGAACAAGCGTTCGGACTATTAGTATCGGTCAGCTAAATACATTACTGCACTTACACCTCCGACCTATCAACCTTGTGGTCTACAAGGGTCCTTATCTGAGGAGATATCTTATCTTTGGGTGGGTTTCACACTTAGATGCTTTCAGCGTTTATCCCGTCCGTACTTCGCTACTCGGCCGTGCTCCTGGCGGAACAACCGATGCACAATTGGTACGTCCATCCTGGTCCTCTCGTACTAGGGACAGATCCCATCAAATATCTTACGCCCACGATGGATAGGGACCGAACTGTCTCACGACGTTCTGAACCCAGCTCGCGTGCCACTTTAATCGGCGAACAGCCGAACCCTTGGGACCTACTACAGCCCCAGGATGTGACGAGCCGACATCGAGGTGCCAAACCCCTCCGTCGATGTGAACTCTTGGGAGGGATCAGCCTGTTATCCCCGAGGTAACTTTTATCCGTTAAGCGACGGCAATTCCATACTCTACCGCCTGATCACTAAGCCCTGCTTTCGCATCTGCTCGATATGTCTATCTCGCAGTCAAGCTCCCTTCTGCCTTTGCACTCTTTGAATGATTTCCAACCATTCTGAGGGAACCTTTGGGCGCCTCCGTTACGTTTTGGGAGGCGACCGCCCCAGTCAAACTGCCCACCTGACAATGTCCGGTGCCCGGATAACGGCACACCGTTAGAACCCCAGCAACCGAAGGGTGGTATCCCAAGGGTGACTCCGCGTGAGCTGACGCCCACGTTTCCCAGTCTCCCACCTATCCTGTACAGCAGTTGCCGAGATTCAATATCAAGTTACAGTAAAGCTCTACGGGGTCTCTCCGTCCAGTCGCAGGTTAATACGCATCTTCACGCATACTACAATTTCGCCGGGTCTCTTGTTGAGACAGTTCCCAAATCATTACGCCATTCGTGCGGGTCAGAACTTACCTGACAAGGAATTTCGCTACCTTAGGACCGTTATAGTTACGGCCGCCGTTCACTGGGGCTTAAGTTCACTGCTTCGCTTGCGCTAACAGCTCCCCTTGACCTTCCAGCACTGGGCAGGCGTCAGCCCCTATACTTCAACTTTCGTTTTAGCAGAGACCTGTGTTTTTGGTAAACAGTTGCTTGGGACTTTTCACTGCGGCCACTTGCGTGGCACCCCTTCTCCCGAAGTTACGGGGTCATTTTGCCGAGTTCCTTAACAAGAGTTATCCCGATCATCTTATGATTCTCTCATCGTCTACCTGTGTCGGTTTGCGGTACGGGCACCGTATTCCTCCTTAGCAACTTTTCTCGCCAGCGTGAATTCATCAGCTTCCACTACTTTAATTCGTTCCCCACAACGCTCAGGCTGTGCGAGACGCGTACTTCACTACGTCTCACCCTCGCGTTGCAGCCCCCCTTTACCATCCGGGTGGGTCTGACTATCCTTCTGTGTCATTGCATCGGTAATAACGTCCTACGGTGGTGCAGGAATATCTGCCTGCTGTCCATCATCTACGGCTTTCGCCCTCAACTTAGGCCCCGACTAACCCTGGGAGGACGAACCTTCCCCAGGAAACCTGAGACTTTCGATGGCGGAGATTCTCGCTCCGCTTTCGCTACTTATACCGGCATTCTCTCTTGTATGCACTCCACCGCCCCTTTCGATACGGCTTCTGCGCGCATACATTGCTCCTCTACCAACAGAATTGCTTCTGTTCCCAAGCTTCGGTGTCAGGTTTGAGCCCCGATAATTTTCGGCGCGTTGTCACTCGACCAGTGAGCTATTACGCACTCTTTGAATGAGTGGCTGCTTCTAAGCCAACATCCTGGTTGTCTAAGCAACAATACATCCTTTTCCACTTAACCTGAACTTTGGGACCTTAGCTGTGGGTCTGGGCTGTTTCCCTTTTGACGACGAAACTTAGCTCACGCCGTCTGACTGCCTGAAAACAAGTAATTGACATTCGAAGTTTGATAAGGTTCAGTAAACCGTGAAGTCCCCTAGCCCATTCAGTGCTCTACCTTCAATACTCTATATTCAGACGCTAGCCCTAAAGCTATTTCGAGGAGAACCAGCTATATCCGAGTTCGATTAGAATTTCTCCGCTAACCACAAGTCATCACCGACTATTTCAACAGGCGTGTGTTCGGGCCTCCACAGCGTTTTACCGCGGCTTCACCCTGCTCATGGTTAGGTCACTCGGTTTCGGGTCTACGACATGCTACTGAATCGCCCTATTCAGACTCGCTTTCGCTACGGCTTCGGAACTTAATTCCTTTGCCTCGCAACACATCGTAACTCGCCGGTCCGTTCTACAAAAAGTACGAGATCACACGTTAAGTCGTGCTTTCTCTGCTTGTAAGCATATGGTTTCAGGTTCTCTTTCACTCCCCTCCCGGGGTTCTTTTCACCTTTCCCTCACGGTACTATACTCTATCGGTCACTAAGTCGTATTTAGCCTTACGAGATGGTCCTCGCATATTCCCACCGGATTCCTCGTGTCCTGTGGTACTC
>CANQYT010000021.1 GCA_947628135.1 uncultured Clostridia bacterium | reverse complement strand
TTAACTCTGCGTCATTGCAGCAAAAATCGTTTGGATTTTTTGCATATTAACACTCGATTAATATTTGATTACTCTAACTTATATTGTTTTATGCAGTTGTCAATGTTCCTTTCTGCCGCAAAACAGCGGCGCTGTTCTAATCAACAGCCTACTAATCATACCACAGCACTCAATCGGTGTCAACTGTTTTGAGGTACTTTTTACAAGATTTTTGGGCTTTTTTTGATGAAAATTTACGCCCGAAAAAATTCCCCCAAAGGACGCCGCGCGCGGCTTAGGTGATGATAAAACGCTTCCGCCCGACCAACAAAAAACGCTCTATCGAGCGGGAAACAATCATATTATACTACGGATACGACGAAAATGTCAATTGAAACCTCTGAGCAACGGCAAAATATTTTTTCGCTTCGTTTGAGCGACGCTCTGCCCGGGCAAGCGGTACGCGTTGCCGAAGTTTGTTCGGAAGCAGCGCAGCGTCTTGCGGAGTTGGGGCTGACTGCGGGCGTCACCGTGACGGTAATACGCAAAGCGCCTCTCGGCGACCCGCTGGAAATAGCGGTGAGAGGCTACCGCCTGTGCATACGGACAAAAACAGCGAAAAATATCCGCGTGACCGAAGCGCCCATTACGCGCATACCAACTTTGAGCCGAAAGCAACAAAACAAGACCGATATATAATGTTTATGAATAAATATAATAAAGATAATAAAAATACAACTCGCATAACCGTCGCTCTGGTAGGAAACCCCAACAGCGGCAAAACTACGCTGTTCAACGCACTCACGGGGAGAAATCAAAAGGTGGGCAATTGGCCCGGTGTGACTGTGGAACGCAAAAGCGGCGTTTGCCGCAAAGACAGGCGGCTGAACATTGTCGATACGCCCGGGTGCTACTCGCTGCAACCGTTTACGCCGGAGGAACAAGTGACGGCGGATTTCCTCGCCGAAAAGCCCGACGTGATAATCAACGTCGCCGATTCCACCAACCTCGAACGCAGTCTTATGCTGACGACGCAGTTGTTGGAATTGGGCATACCGACTGCGGTAGCGCTCAATATGCGGGACGAAGCGCGCGCAAAGGGCATAGAAGTGGACGCAAAGAAACTGTCCGAAATGTTCGGCTGTCCGTTCGTATCCGTTTCCGCGGCGAAAAAACAGGGTTTGAGTGAACTTGTCGCCGCAACATTCAATGCCGCGCACGGCGCGCCGCCGCCCGTCAAACGTTACGAAAATGCGGCTCAACGCTACGCGCAAATAGAATCGGCGATGAAACTCGCGGTACGCAAAAGCGGAGCGGATATGTCGCTGATGGACAAAATCGACAAAATCGTACTAAACAAATGGTTGGCGTTTCCCCTGCTTGCGGCGGTGCTTGCGGCGGTATTTTGGCTGTCGGCGGGAGGACCTGTGGGGCTTTTGACGAAACTTATCGACGAAAAACTGACCCCATTGCTGCAATTTTACACAAGGTCGCTGTGTGCGGGCGCGCCACAGTGGCTTGCGGCGCTGTTGTGCGACGGGGTGATAGGCGGCGTGATGAGCGTTGTGAGTTTCGTGCCGCAGGTGACGGCTTTGTTCGGCTGCATCGCCCTGTTGGAATCGTGCGGGTATATGTCGCGTATCGCTTTCGTTACGGACAGACTGCTGAACGGCTTGGGTCTGAGCGGGCGCAGTTTCGTGTGTATGTTGCTCGGTTGCGGTTGCAGCGTGCCCGCGATAGTTTCCGCGCGCACGGTGAAAGACGCGGCGGAAAGGGAAACGACCGTCACGCTTGCCCCCTTTGTGCCCTGCTCGGCGAAATTGGCTGTCATCGCGTTCTTTACTTCCTGCGTGTTCGACGGAAACGCGTTGTTTGCGGTGAGTTTCTACTTTGCGGGGCTTGCCGCGATAATCGTCGGCGGGCTGTTGCTTAAACTTGTTCGCAAGGATGAAAAAAAGGAGGGGGAATTTCTGTTGGAACTGCCGCCCTACCGCTTGCCGCAGGCAAAGAACGTTTTGCGGCAGATGTGGGAAAAATGCAAATCTTTTCTCACCAAAGCGGGGACGACGATATTCGCCGCCTCGGTGCTGTTGTGGTTTTTGACGAATTTCGATTTCCGTCTTGCGCTGTGCGACACGGAAAACAGCATATTGGCGCGTTTCGGCAAAATTATCGCGCCGCTGTTTGCGCCGTTGGGATTCGGCGACGGAGGCTGCGGCTGGCAACTTGCCGTTGCGACGGTGTCCGGCATTGCCGCAAAGGAAACGGTGATTGCCACGCTGCAAATACTGCTGCCCGACGGAGTGCAAAACGCCGTGTCGCCTCTCGGCGCGTACAGTTTTGTGCTGTACAATTTGCTGACTACTCCCTGCATAGCCGCCATATCGGCGAGTTTCTCCGAACAAGGCTGCAAAAAAGGACTTAAATCAGCGCTGTTTCAAACGGCGATCGCTTATACGTTCGGCTGCGCGGTGTACAATCTGGGCGGGTTGGCTTTGCGTAACGCCGCGGTATTTGCCGCCGTCGCGACCGCAGGGGCGCTGTGCCTTTGCACGGTGTTTTGGCTTGGACGTATCCGCGCAAACGGCGATTTTCCCGACCGATTCGCGGGGCGCAAACGCCGCAAAAGGGGTTAGAAAAATCAAAAAACACAATACGGGGTCAAAAAAAACGGAGACGCGAGTCTCCGTTTCGTTTGTTGAACAAAGTCAATTCATAAAATCGTTTGCCAGCAGATTTCTATCTACAAGCGACATTCTTTCCACCTGAGCGTATTCCAACGCGCTGCGGTCGAAATACATATTGGTGAGCGCCATACAGTTGTTGACGTTGTAGTACATTCTGCCGTCGCGCACGCGCACTATGTCCTCTTTGCCAAGCACTCTGTTTGCGAGCAGACAACTTACAGCTATCACCGTGCCCATCTTTTCCACAAGCATATCTATGTCGTGGTTGTCGATGACGGGCGTAAGTTTTACCTGATAGCCCTTGCGGCTGAACAAACGCGCAACGTATATCACGAATTGCGTGCGGTCCATCTTGGCTATCTGCGCGAACTTTTCCTCCAAAGTCTGATACGCGCCCACCGTGACCAACTGCGCCGCTTCCTGCGCGGGAACGTAAGTTACTCCGCTCGTCTGAGCCGCCGCAAGCGCGTCCGCCTGCTTTTCCAACATTTCCATACGCTCCTTTTTCGCCTTGGCTTCGCGGCGATCTGCGCGGCGATACAGGGCAATACAAACTATTATGCCTACGATACCGACGGCGATGAGAGCAATTCCGCCGTACAGACAGACTTGACTCCACAACTTGCCCTCTTCGGTCTTGAAAAAGGGCAAAAACGCGTACAGCAACGCAAGCGCGACGCCGATAGCGAATATAAGTATAAACAAAAAGGAGGATACCGAAAGTTTATTGGCTTTTTGTTTGGGTTTTTGCGATTTTTTACTCATAATTTACCTTTATAATATATGATATCACAAACTTGCCGTTGTGTAAACAACCGAAAATCATTTGTGAAAATTTTGCGCGAACCAACGGACGAACCGCTCCGTCTGGCGGCGCGTCTTTAACACCACTTTCCGCCCGCGAGTGGCGTTGAGTTTGTCGAAAAGCGTACTGCGACGGGACTTTGTGCGACCTTCCCAAAACACCCATCGGCGAAAGGAACGGTCGAACTTTTCGGGGCAGCCGAGGTCGGGGCGCGCTTCCGTGCGATACTTGCGGTAGCGTCTGTAAGCGGAGAAAAAGCACGTCAAGCGCGGCAGTAACATAAGCACGGTAATGTCCGTAACGGCGTAACGTTCGGGAACGACCCGTCCCCAATTGCCGTCCATTATCCAACTGTCGTTTGCCGACATAAATTCGCGAACAAGTTGCGACTGCTCTTCCAGAGTGCGCTCCTGCCAATCGCCGTAGAAATGAGTGCTGTCCAAATGCAAAACGGGTATTCCCGAAATTTCCGACAGCCTTGCCGCCAACGTGGATTTGCCGCTTCCCGAATAGCCGATTATCTGTATCTTCATATACGCTCCGCTACTATTTTACTTCCGTCAAAAGCAATTCTTTGACGCTTTTTTTGCCTATTTTGAGTACCGACACGGCAAAGAATATAACTGCGGACATCAGCGCCAACGCCGCGCCGATAACGGCAAACAGCAGCACCGCGCGCACGGAAGTTACCATCGTGATGCCCGTTGCCGTCTCCACCAACGCGTTGATGCCCCAATATCCGAACGCGCACCCCAGCGCCGCAACGGGCAGAGACATCGCAAACAACAACAATATCTGCGCCAACAACAGTGCGTACAGACCGCGCTGTTTCAGTCCGCAGCTGAGCGCAATTCCGCCCGTGCGGCAAAATACAGACACAAATTTGTCCAGCATAAGCATTACGGTGAGAACCATACCCAACAGTATGATACCGCCTATGACGGTGTACACCCGCACCACAACCGCTTGTATCCGCTCCAACTGCGTCATCTGGTCTACGGATCGTATGCCCGAAAAATGCACGTCCCACTGCCAATTTGCGTCGAAATAACTACCCCATTGGAAGAAATCCCAATCCGTCCAACCGTCCAATGCATAGATGCGGTAGGTCGTGGCAAACTCGTCGGGGAAAAGGTTGTTGTCCGACAGTATCAGCGTGGGGCAGATTTGGTCCGACAGATAAGAGTGTCCCGACAGTTGAAAAAACTCGGACGAGATAACTCCGCAAACGGTCATTTCTCCCAAAAGCACGTCGGAATTGCTGCGGTAAACGGAGATGTCGTTGCCCAACACTTCCTCCTTCGTCAACCCGTAGCGGGAAATGAAGTCCTCCGACACCATTGCCTCCAACGGCTCGGCGGGCAACTTGCCGTAGTAAAGCGGAACGTCGCCAAAGCGCATACGCATTTCCTCTTCGTCGTGAACGGTAAAAGGCGAACCGGCGTACACCCAGACGTAATCCATACCGAAATCCTTGTCCGACGTGCTTGCGGCAGCGTACCGATAACGTTTGCCCTGCAACCCCACGTCCAAGTAGTTGCCCGTAACCGATTGGAGCGCAAAGTTCTCCGGCATTTGCAACATTTTTACAAGGTCGTACCTTTGTACTTGCAACGTTTGCACCACGTTGACGCCGAGATCGTTTTCCACGTCCGCGTCCTCTTTGTTTGTCCAGATGACGTCGGAAGAAACGGCTTGGTCTATCTTGAAGTACGCCTGCGCGTTTACCGAGTAGTTAAACGCGGTAAACAATCCCACTACCACCGCCACCAATGCAAACACAAGGCACAAACGCAAATTTATCCAAAGGTGGTTGGCTATGCTTTTGCGCGCCAAACGGAACAACGGTTGTTTAGTCATACCTTACCGCCTCCGCAATACGCATACGGGAAATGCGACGCATTTCCAAAGCAAATAGGGGCAGAAGCAACGCCAACTCGAACGCCAGGGCGGAAAAAGGTATCCACACGCGGAAGCGGTAAATATATTCGCCGTTAAACAGCATATCGTACAGCGTCAAGAAATATTTGCTCAGCCACACGGACAGCAAAGTCGCTATCGCGCAGGACAAAACCACAGCGCTTACGCATATCGCAAGGTATATCGCCGAAACAGTGCCGTTTGTAGCGCCCAACATTCTGTAACGGCATATCTGAGTGCGCCGCTGCCGTACAATGAGCGAAAACAGCAGATACTCCGCCAAAAACAACATCGCAAGCATCAGCGCGGTCAGAGCCACATACAGCGACAGCATCAAATTCAAATGCTCGAAACTGTCCCTGAACAGCCAATTCAACTCCACGTCGAAACCCTTGCGTTGCAATCTTTGCGACAACGCGAAAATATCCAACGACTTGTTGCAAGTGAGATATACGTTGTCGAACGTGCCGCTATCCGCAACAACGTAAAAATACGCCTTCGGGATAATTATCACGTCGGTTATTATTTCGTTGGGAGGGCGAGTCGAACCGTATTCGAACACCGCTTTGACGTTGTGTTCTTCGCCGCCCACAAACACCGTTTCGCCCACGGTAACGCTCAATTCTTCCGCCAAACCGTCGCTTAACAATATGTCGCCGTTTTGAAATGCGGCGTTTTCAATTCCGTACAGGTATTTGACGTCTTGCGGACGAACGATGACTCCGTGACGGCGGTAAACGTAAGTTGCGCCGTCTACGGTTTGTTCGCTGTCCGTCAAAAAGGTTGCGCCGCTTGGGGAAATTATTTGTGTGTTTTCGGTGACGCCCGATCGTTCGGCATATATACACTCCGCACCGTACCTTTCCATATCGGCAAATGATTTATCGTGCAAGGTGACGGCAAACGCCTCCGCGCCGAAGTTGTCGTAGTAGCCGTTTTTGAACCTGTCCACACCCACGGACGCGCCTATACGCGTGTCCAACGTAACGGACACAACGGAAAGCAAGGCGGTGCTGAAAGCGGTCATTATCAAAAAGACTATCGCCAAGGTGCGCCACAGAAATTTTATTTCCAAAAAGATGAGTTTGAACAGTTTTTTCATCGATATTCCGCGTCAAGGTTGGACGGCAAGCATTTGTTTGACGCTTTTTCCGCGGGAACGCAGCACCGCAACGACGTAGAACGCCGCTGCCGCCACGAAAACTACCGCGACGGAAAGAGCCGTCAACAGCGCGAGCGTAAGTGTGGAAGTTTCCGCAGCCATTCCCGTGCCGACGGTCACAAGGGCGCTGATCACGGCATAGCCCGCAAGTGACCCCACGAAAGCAATGGGCAACGACGCCAAAAACACAAGCAGTATCTGCATAAACAGCAGTTTGTACAAATTGTCCGCGCGCAGTCCGCAACTGAGCAGAACGCCGCCAAGACGGGAGAACACCGCCACGAATTTGTTTACCGTAAGCATAACCGTCAACAGCAAACCGACGGCAAGTATCGAACCGACCACGTAGTACACGTCGGAAACGACTTTTTCGACGTTGTCGAGAAATACGCGCTGCGAATACACATTTACGCCGCCGAAAATCAAGCCGCCGTCGCGAGCGATTTCGTTGAGCCTGTCGAGCGGAAAAGTGAATTGACCGTCTACGGAATACACGTAAAATTTGTCCAAAGAAGCGCTTACCGCAGGGATAGAGTTTCTCGCCGCCGCCACCACCGACGGAACTATCTGCCAACCGCCGTCGCAATGTCCCGACAATTCGTAGTAGCGCGAGGATATGACTCCGACGACGATAAGATCGTCGAATTGCGTGTCGGCGTTTTCGCCCAACCATATATGCAGGCGTTTGTTGAGAACGTCCTGTTCCGTCAGACCGTATTCGCCGAGCAACTTTTCCGAAATGAGCACTTCGGACGTGCCGTCGCGCGGAAAACTGCCCGAAAACACTTTTTCTTCGCCGAAACGCGTACTCATCTCGCTTTTGTCGAGGTCGTTGAAAGGGTTGCCCCTGTACAGCCACAGCATTTCCGGCTTGGCGTTGCGGTCGAAATAGTGCTTGCGCCCGTTTACTTCCAACGTGATGTAGTTGGTGGTTACGGTGGGAACGTCCGCCTCAACGTACTTACGCATAATATTGGAAAGATCGTACCTTTCCACCGTGTAGTGGGAATACTCCAACCCGACGGAATCGAGCAACTGCGAGCAGTCCGTTTCGCCGAAAAGATAGTTGGAAGAAGCGCTGTTGTCCAGAACGGCGCGCCGCCTCTCTTCCATAGACAGCGTAAACGCCGAAAACAGGCAGATGAGTATCGAAAGACATACGAATGCCGCGCACAGTTTTACGTTTATCCACGGGTGCGCCTTGAAACTCGTTTGCGCCAAGCGAAACAGCGGCTGGCGAGGCTCTTTACTCATAGCGCACCTCCTCCGCAACGGGCAAACGCGAAATTCGCTTGTAGAACAGCGCGAACATAACCGTCGCCGCGACAACGGACAAACCCAACAGCGAAAGGGGCTGCCACACCCTGAAACGATAGGGATACGTCACCCCGAACAAATCGGAACACACGCGCATCATATGTTTGCCGATAAGCACGGACAAACCGCTCGCCGCAAGCGCGGACAGCACCACTACGGCAAGCGCAATGGTGAGATATACGCCCGTGACGGTGATATCCGTCGCTCCCAACAACTTGATGCGGCAAATGTGCCCTTTGCGCTCGCGGAAAAACAGCGTAAACAGAACGTACAGCAGAAAAATATCCAGAGCCAACAGCAACAGCGCCAAACTGCCGTAGTAGGACTGCACCAACGCCATATCTTCCCACCATTTGTTCATTATGTCGGAAATGCCGAGCGTGCGGTCGGAAATATCCCACGCTTCGAAAAACGTTTGAGCGGTGTGCCAAGTAAGATACAATTCGTCGAAAACGACCCCGTCCGCGTCGTCCACGACATAGTACCAAGCGGAGGGCAGCACCGATTCGTCCGCGTTGTAATCGTACTCGGCGACGTCTTTTCTGTCGTATTCGCCCAACACGGTATATTGTTTGCCGCCCAAACTTACGACGTCCCCTTTGCTTGCGTTCAATTGGGAAGCCGCTTCACCGCACAGCCAAATGCCCGTTTGACGGGGTTGTGACGAAAAGAGCGCGCCGTCGGCATACTGTTTGGGCAGAAAATAACCGTGCCGCTCCACGCGGTACTCCAACTTGCGACCGTTTCCGCCAAGTTGCGTGACGGTATCCGCCGCAAACGACGCTTCGCCCAACGACAGAACGGCGTTTTCGCCGAAGGTTACGCCCTCTATTTCGCCGTAACACAGTTCCGCGCCGTACTCGACTGCCGTTTCCGCGCCGCACGCGCTTGCCCGCAATGCGAAACACTCGCCGCCGTACAGTTGAACGTAGCGTTTCTTGGAGGCGTCTATGCCGGCGATCATTCCGCTGCGCATATCCAACGCCACCGAAGAAATTGCAAGCAGCGCGCCGCCGAACACGGTAAGCACGACAAGTATTACGGCGAGCGTCCTCCACAAAAAGGACGTCTCCGACAAAGCCAATTTACACAGTCTTTTCATCGGCGATCACTTTTCCGTCGGACATAGTTACTATGCGTTTCGCCCGCGCCGCGTCCTCGGCGTCGTGCGTTACCATAACGACGGTTTTACCCGACGCGTGCAAGTCGGACAGAATGTTCATCACGTTGTTGCTGTTGGCGCTGTCCAGATTGCCGCAAGGCTCGTCCGCAAGAATATAATTGGGGTCGTTGACTATCGCGCGAGCAATGGCAACGCGCTGCTGTTCGCCCCCGGACAAGGTGCGCGCCTTTTCGGCGAATTTGCTGCGCAGACCCACCAACTCCAACGCGGCGTTGACCTTTGCGCTGTTGTCACCCGTTTTTCCCGCAAGTATAAGCGGCAATTCGACGTTGTCGTACACGGTGTAACTCGGTTCGAGGTAAAACGCCTGAAACACAAACCCCACCGTTTTGTTGCGATACGCGGCTATTTGCTTGGCGGAAAGCGCGGACAGATCCAAACCGTCCACCGTTACGCTGCCGCTTGTGGGAACGTCCAACGTGCCGATAACGTTGAGCAGCGTGGACTTGCCGCTGCCCGATTTGCCCGTGACGGCAACAAATTCGCCGTCGGCAATTTCCAGATTTACGCCGTCCAATGCAAAAAATTCCGTTTTGCCCGTGACGTACTTTTTGGTCAAATCTTTGATAGATATCATTGTGGTCTCCGATTGTACCGTTTACTCATCAAACGCTACGTTTATTTTACAACGCAAACGTCAACAAAAAGTAAAGTTTACTATATTTAATACAATTGTAACATATATATCGGCAAAAATCAACCGCGCGCATAACGGTAGGCGCAACGTAAATTCGAGCGGCGCACCGTTATCGGGACACCGAGGCGCGGCGACGGCGGCAAAAACGCCCGTCGGGGAAACTTGCGGCAGCTTTGTGTGTTGGACGGGGCGCGACCGCCGCGATGAAAATGCCGACAGCCGCAATTGCAAACAACAGACAAAATGCGCGGCGGACGAAATTTTGCGCGGTCGAAACATATTGCTTTGCCGCCCGAACAGCCATACGAAAATACGCGCGAATGCTCGCGCGCTCTTCAAAAAATTTTAGGTAAAGAAGTAAAATTGACGGAATGGGGTGCGCTTATTCGCAAGGTCGGCGAAACCGGGCGGGGTCAACGTTGTATTCGTACATACTGAACAGCGGAATATCCTTGAAGCCGCGCAGCAGATCGACGTCGCCGCGGTAAACAAATCCGCAACTTTCGTACAGCCGTTTTGCGGGCAAGTGCGTAGGTACGATATCCAAACGAATTGCTTTGTAGCCGTGCGAGGCGGCAAACCGCTTGCAAAATTCCACTATCTGCCTGCCCAGCCCCTGCCCGCGACAATGGGGCGCAACCGCCAAGGCGTGACACACGAGATACTCGCCGCGGGGCAAATCAACGCTCCAATCGGCGCGCTCGTATGCGCCCTGCGGGTCTTCGTTGAGTACGAACGCACCCACAATTTCACCGTCGCGCTCGCACACGAACTGCCCGTCGGAAACCATTTGCCGCACGTATTCGACGGAGGGATAGGACTTGTAGGTCCACTTGGGCCAATTTGTGTGTTGCACAAGATCCCATACCACGTTGTCGTAAAACTCGCCCACTTGCGCCACTTCCGACAACCGACAGGGACGGATTTCAAGTTTTGTTTGCTCTGACATACGTTGAATTGTACCACATCCCCGCACAAAAAGCAACGGCATGGCGTTGGTTGACGAGGTGAAACAATATAGTGTGAAATCGTTGTCGAGAAATCAAAGAAGCCGAAAAGCAAATGCTTTCGGCTTCTGACGAGTGTTTTACTTTCTCCAATCTATATCGTCGTAGGGAGTGCTTTCGTAGCCTTGCGCTTGGAGTTTTTTTACCTTTTTGTCCAGCACACCGCGCCACATCTTTTTGAACCAATTTGTGTTGCCGAACCATTTTACCAACGTGGGGCTTATTGCATAGTAAAGCCTTATGAACGCTCTGCCGCCGTGCGACGCACCCAATTTGTTGTCGCGATACCGGCGCAAAGTCCAAACTTCGGGACAGTCGTAAGACCCGTACACGCATGTGGCGACGTAGCAACCTTTTTTCTTCGTCGGTTCAGAATAGTGAGAATCATATTTTTTTATTTTAGCAATATATAAGTTTATATCTCCACTCAATCCTTGAGATATATACTGTAAAAGTTTATTGTGTTGCTCAACACCCTTTTGCCAAGCGGTAATCATGCTGGATTTTAATTCTTCATAATCTCCAAATTGCAATTCGATAATATCGCCAAGAGTATACATTATATCTCTTGCGGCACAGCATTGATTGGCCGTTGATTGCCTTATATCTTTATCTAATTGTTGGGAAAATTTTACATCGTATACAAAATGATTAATAGCAGAAGAAAAATACAATTCCGATTTTTTCGTGCTATATTCGGCCACTTCTTTGATGGCAACAATTTGATTTCCTTTGTCGGGTACGTCTTTTTGGATCAATGTTAAAGTAGAGGCCAGACAATTTTTGAAAGCATTTGCTTTCGTAGTTATGTCTTGGATCGGGATATGCTGTCCCCTAAAATAAACAACATAAAAATTCGCCTCCCAACTTTCAGGATCCATTTCGAGAATCTTATCATAATATTTGATTGCACTATTTTCGTCGTCGTCATTCTTAGCCCTTCGTGCTAATATATATAATTTTTTAAGTTCATCGGACGAATCAACCTTGACGGTTCCTGTTACTTCTACCGTTCCTTCAATCATCATTTTCTTGGCTTCTTCAACGGAATATTTTGTTCCGCAAACTTGGCATACGAACATTCCGTCTTGTTTGAGCAGGTCTGTGCTTCCGCACATTTCGCATTTTAGTTGGTTCATTTGTCATCTCCTTTTTATTTTTTCTAATTCTTTTTTTTGCTTCTTCCGCAAGTTTTTGTGTACTTTGACCCTTTGCATGCTTAAAACTAATATTCGCAAGATAAGGATAATGTTTTTTCAATTCTTTTTTCTCAACTTTATACAAAAGCGGCAAAATCAATTTTCTTCCTTCGGAAGTTTGTCTCTTAAATAATTCCATGAGTTCGCGTTCCGTCCACTCTCTTCCAAAGAAAGAATTAGAGATTACTACAATTGCAAGTTTGGAACTTTTTAATCCGTTTTCAATTCTTTCATTTATATCATCGCCCCAGGCTATATCATCTTCGTCATAAAAAACTTTAATATTTAACTTTTTTAGTTCTTTTACAAGATGATCGACATATTGTAATTTGTCTTTGTGGCAATAAGAAACAAAAATATCGTATTCCATATCGTTTTTACTCCTTAATTGACTTACACAGCGCCGCTCTCTTGTTTACAAGTGCAATTGTTTCATTTGCCGCGGTGGTGTTTACGTTGCGCTCAAATTCGGCAAATTTTTCGGACAACTCGTTTTCCACTTCGGCAAGTTTTTCGTTCGACATCGGGTCGCTGTAACGTATCGCTTCGTACACGCGTTTTGCCTCCGTTTTAAGTTCGGGCGTAGGGGCGTTTAGCATAACAACATTTGCCCGCGCCGTGAGTTCTTTTATAAACGCCGTTTTGACCGCTATTTTTTCGTCTATACCAGACACAACTTCTGCGGCGGCTTTGGCTTTGACAACGGCGATAATGCAAAATATCAAAACAGCACTGCAAATAATCGCAGCTATCCAAGCGGGGATAACGGGAATAATTTCAAATACTCCGCCGACGACGAGCGTTGTTAGCAATGAGCCGTAACTTATCCATATAAGCGGAATGTTATAGAAAACCTTTCGGTTTTCGGTTTCTTTCAGAGCAAAGAAAGCGCAAACGAGTTGACCGACAAATGCTGCAATGGTAAAACCGTACCCAACCCAAAAGCCGCCTGTAAATTTACTTGCTCCGCCAATCTCGTTTGGCGTTACGAAAACTGTTACGTTAAACAATGCGAGCAGCAATGTCCAACAAATCGAATATATACAAAATCTCTTTTTCATAAAGTCCTCCTTACAACTTTTCGCCGCATTCCGGACAGAACTTTGTTCCGTTTGTCGGTGTTCCGCACTTTGGGCAAACGTATACGACTCTTACGCCGCATTCGGGACAAAACTTTGCACCGATAGTGAGCGTTGCGCCGCAACTACTACATTTTTGCGCTTTGGGAACTGTCGTTTCGGTTACCGCTTCTCTCATTGTGCCGCCGACCATACCTGCGACCGCACCGCCGACTCCCGCCATTGTGCCGAGTCCGACGCCCATATTGGTAAACTGTCCGACAGCCTCGTTTTCCGCGACCTTTTCGGCAACGTCAAAGCCCCGCTCTTGCTGATAGGTATAACCCTCTTGCGCCCGTTTTGTAGCCATTGCTTGTGAGGCAATGATTGTCTTTTGAGCGTCTGTCTGCGCGTAAATTATATCCGTTTGTTGGCGGAGTTTTGCCTCGGCAATATCCGCATATTGACGAAAATGCAAATCTTTGAATTTTTCGTACTGTGGGTCGCCGTCGGGCTTGGCTATGGCAGTGACGAAGAAACGTTCCAGTGCAACCCCATACTCGGCAAAGTCTCCAACAAGCAGATTTTTTATTTCGTCCGAAAACAAAGTAAGATTTTCGTCGATTTCGAAAATGTTTATCTTTTTTGCCTTTATGACTTGCGCCATATAGGTTTTGACTCTCGTCATCAAAAAAGCGCGGAAGAAACCGACAAGTTTTTGCTGATCAAGATAACTTTCCGTTCCGACAAGTTTCAAGAGCAATTTGCGGGAATTGTCCGCGCGCAAACTCATTTCGCCGTTTGCGCCGATGGACAATGGAAAACCGTACGTCGGCTCTATATATTGTACTTTGGAGTCCGTCCCCCATTTGATAGACATTTGCTCGGTTTTGTTTATAAAATAAACTTCGCAATGAAACGGCGTTTGGTCGTTGGTTGCGCGATTTAGTGCTTTGCCGATAAGCGGAATGTTTTGTGTTTCAAGTGTATAACGTCCCGCACCGAACAAGTCAAGTGCCTGACCATTCATAAAGAATACGGCTTCTTGCGATTCGTGAACGATAAGTTGAGTGAGTGAATTGAAGTCCTCACAAGGGTGTTTCCAAATAAATGTGGTATTGTCTCCCTCATATTTTAAGACATCTGCTATTTTTACCATAAAACCTCCGTTATTTGTTGATTACAATAACTTGCCTTTTCCATTTTACGACAAAAACAGTTTATCACAATATGCGATATTCGTCAATATCTCAAATTGAGAAATTTATAATATTGATATGAAAATAAAATTGAGGTTGAAAGAATTAAGGAGTGAGTTTGGCAAAACGCAAGTGGAAATTTCGCAATTATTGAACGTCAAACAAAACACCTATTCTCAATATGAAAATAGCCAACGACAAATACCATTGGATTCCTTGGTGACGTTGGCAGAATACTACGGCGTGTCCGTTGATTACATTCTCGGACTTACGGAAAATGATTTTCGCGGCTGATTTGTGTAAATGCAACCGGAAACAATAGAAAAAGAGTTCGCCTTGCACGGACTCTTTTCTGTTGCGCTCGCACCTGTGCCTTCGACGAATGTCAAAACTAACAAGCGCTGTTGCTGCGCTTGGTGGACTGAGAGCAACAATGTTGAACCCGAAAAGGCGGTTTGGCAACGGGAGGTGCGCGCAGTTAAACAAAAACCCTCGTTGAAAGCGTGTGTGACGTCAAACGAGGGTTTGTTGCTATTTTGTTTTGTTGGTCGCAGTTGCAAAAGGATTTTGATAGTCTTTCGGAATGTGATAGGTGCTACCTTTTTTATCTTGGGTTATTCTTGGATCTTTGTCTTTCACTCTTCTGCACCAAGACCGAACCCTGTCTTGCGATACGCCCCACAACTTTGCGGCCTCTTTTGTACCCATGTCTGCCATTTTATTCACCTCCTTTTTTTATATTATGTATTTTGTCTTTATAACACTCGTTACGATACAAATCAACTATTTGTTCTTTATTTTATTTTTTCAGGGAACATTGCAAGCAGTCTATCTGCACTATCGATTGTTGTATGCAATGGACCGATTTTCAAGTCGTATCTAAAATATACCACGGCTTCTCGACATGTACTTCCCGATTGGTTCTTTTGCATTGCAGATGCTGTTGCGGCTGCCGTACCCCATAGCATTTCATTCATTGCTATGCCCATTTTACTCGGTTTACGATAAAACGGTGATGTAGTTTCATTAATTTGAACAAAGATTATATCATCCACAGACAATTTTTTTATTTCATAATTTTTTTGATCTTTAAGTGCGACTTCGTTGCCTTTTCTGCCTATTTCATAACTTTTGGAGCTATCATCAAAAAGCAACAATCCACTGCGGTAGGGTGCCCATTCGCTCAATTTTTTTTGAAGAGCAAGGTAGCGTTCATCGTTTTTTACCGCATAAAGTTTATCGAAAAGTTCTTTTTGCTCCGGCAAACTCCACTTTTCGCGCGCTTTCAAATTCAGAACATCGCGCCACTCATCAACTTGTCTTTTATAGGGAGACGCCCCGATATATAATCGACAAACTTCTTCCATATTTGCGCAGTAAGACACTATATTCGGTAGGTTTTTTCTTATGCAATTTTCTTTCAATGTCAGATATCGCTTACTGTTGAGCAATTCTTCATTTGCAACTTGATATTTATTATATTTTCCATATATTTCATTGAGTTCGTCAAAATCTTCGTCATGAAGCCCGGTCAAAATTTTTATTGTATCGCCCAAGTTACGGGTTATCTTTTCAATCTTATCGAGGAAAGACTTGTATTCTTCGTTAGCGGCATCAAATTTTTCAATAATCTCATCAGTAATAGCCCCTATCTTTGAAGTAAAATAAGAATCCGCATCTGCATCGCTTTCAAAATTTGTCCCTGCCTCACGATCTTTATCTTTTAACCTTGCACCGTAAATACCCAAAATAAAAAAACACAGCAACCCAAATACAAACACACCTAACACAATCCACCAAAACATAACTATCTTCCTCCGTGTTGTTCAAGACGACAAAACGCCCTTAATGCAAATATTATAACCTGTTTTAGGTTAATTGTCAATACTCTAAAACAGGTTAAATTATAATTTATTCAGTCGGAGGTGGACTATGTATCAACGATTGCGAGATTTGCGAGAAGATCACGATATGAACCAAACGCAGTTGGCAAAATTATTGGGTATGTCGCAAACGGGTTATTCCAAGTATGAAACAGGCGAAAACGACGTGCCCACAGCCATATTGATAAAATTGGCGAATATCTATAACACAAGCGTAGACTACCTTTTGGGCTTGACGGATGAAGAAGAACCGTATCCGACAGCAAAACATTAAACCGACACAAATGTAGAATCAAATCGTCGAGGGAAGTTTCCCCTCGGCGGTTTTTAATAGAGCAAAAGTCCAAACAAACCCTTGCGGTGGCAACCCGAAATAGGCGTGAGTCGTCTTCCACGCAGTGGAAATAAGCACATTTGACGTAAAGCCAATCTGTACGGTGTGCAGTTGGTAGCCAAATGCACAAGGGCGGGCTTTTGCGCAAGCAAATTTCCAAATGCCCGCCCGCAGTGGTAGAAAGCAACAGGTATTTTTTCGCGATGATACGCCAAATGCGACGAGCACGAAGCGCTACATTATTTCGTACTCACGCTATCGGAGCATCGGTCGCGGCGAAGCAATAAGAAGCACAAGAAAAAAGAGTGCATATCTTGCACTCCTTTCTTGTGCGACCATAAAGCAAGCCGCGCCCTGGTGGAGATAGCGTGAGTCGAACACGTGACCTCTTGAATGCCATTCAAGCGCTCTACCAACTGAGCTATACCCCCGTAGATGTTTACAGTATACCAAATCATTGCCAAGTTGTCAATTGCCTACGAAAACATTTTGCAGTGTGACAGCAAATATCCACCGTCATAGCCGGGGGATATTTACGTTAGTTATAAAGCAATAAAAGAATACCTAACATTCAACGATCAATCATTTAGTTTCTTTTTGATAATTTCCAGACTCTTGTTTCTTGTTTTTTCTTTTTTTATGTTTTTTATTATCTCGTCCATTGTGTTCGCACCCCAATAAATATGGAGTTTCTTTTTAGCGCGAGTTATCGCAGTATAAAATATACCATGCGTTATTTTTTCGGAATTACTACTTGGTATGACAATACTGACATCGTTATATTCAAGACCTTGTGCTTTATGTATTGACACCGCATATGCCAAATGAAAAGGCACAACAGATCTTTTTCTTGCCAAATCACGAGCTTCTCCTGTCGTAGTTCCGTCAAATTCGTAAACGGTAAATTTTATACGAGTAGAATTTTCGCCAACTACACCCAAAAATTCAATTTCCTCGTTTTTACAGTCCAACTCCGTTAAAATCGTTTCGACGTCAACGGTAAAGGAAATTTCGTTTTCCTGTAACTCTATGTCAAATATCCTGCCTTTCAAATTGTTGTATAAAATCGGAAATCTTTTCGATTCATTAAAAAGAATGCGATCTCCGACTTTATATGTCCATTCTTGCCATGTAACCGCCTTCGTTGCGGAATTTGCGTTTTGAAAGTATGCGTTTATGTTATTTAGACCGAATTTTCCGTCGTAATTCAGACACAGCACAACACTGTCATCAGACTTTTCGTCCAAAATACTCGGACCGATATCTTTTGAATAAGGACCATCATACGCCAACTTCTCCTCAATCAAATCGCCGCGATTTCGTACCTCATTCCACAAACCGATAAGTTTTTTGTCGTTTGTACGCCATGGGAACAATAGTTCTACGTTGGCATTGGGTGCGGTTATGATATTTTTGGCACAATGGAACCAATTGCCGAAATCTATGGACTCGATTTGATATATATCGCCCGCAAAAACCAACAACACGTCATCACTTATTTTCCTGAGAAACCGTAACATCGTATAATTATCTATGGTACTGCATTCATCAACAAAAATCAGATCAAATTCTCCCGGGTTGATTTTTCTTGAAAAGCTATCTATGCTGACGAATTGAGATTCGGAACCGGGGTTGTCTATCAACCGTTCCAAATTTTTCTTTGCGGAATGCGTTTTGGTAAGAAACAGTTTTTTGCGATTACCCATTAAATTAGATATAAGGTTTATCATTGTTGTTTTGCCCGTGCCGGCAGCACCATATATCAAAAGCAATCGGGAATCGACGAAGACATTTTGCAAAGTAGATAACTTTATGTTATCAAATTCGTCGTTTAATTTGTTGCCATGTCTTGTCTTTAATTTGTTCAAAAATGCGCTGTTTAGTTCCTTTTGTCCTTTGTTACCACCTTTTGTAAACTCGCGCAATCTCTTTAAAATAGCAATCGTATCTCTTTCGTAAGAATCTATACAAACGGTACCGTTTTCTCGCTTTATTTGATACCCTTCGTCACATTCCCATGCGTCTAAACTACTATTATATTCGTCCACGTCCTTTGCGTCGAAACTAAATTCCGCACCATTTTCTTCGTAGTATACTTCCCGCGTTTCTCCGACCAATCTTTTCAATGCAAGATACGGGAGTAACTTGCGCATTTTTTCCACACCGACCGCTCGTGCAATATCTTTTGTAAAAGTCAATCCACTTGTTTTGCTACCCGCCAAATTTGACAAGAAAGGATTTTTTTCAAACGGATAACAAGCGGCTTTTATATATAAATCTTGACTTAGAAATTTTGTCGTACCCTTCGTCGGCAGAACACACTCCAACGTCTCTTCTCTTAACCGCACCAACAAATACCTGACGACATTCCTTCCATTGGTGTTTGATTGCTTTGAATAATTTTTTTGTAGCAACAATAAAACACTCTTAAAACGCGGCGATTGAATGCCGGAATAAACGGAATCCAAAATGCGCGAAAATTGCGTTTCGTTTAAGTCGATAAAATCCGTAAGATTTATACCCGTTCTCGTAAGAAACGCCATTAACGCGTTATATTCTTTATATGCAGAGTTTATGACGACGTTTTGTTTCAATATTTTGGCAAGTTTATTCAAACATTCGGGTTCAATTGAAACGCGCCAATCCGTAATTACTTTAATTTTGGTGGGAATATCCCACAAATTTATAGAAGTTTCTTCATATCCGATTTGAATAGAATACTCTGTGTATATATTCTTTTTCGTATACACCGTGACTCGATCGTATTTACTTGCGTAAAGACCCGCCAATTGAAGCGTAATTTCATAATAGCGCTCACCATTAACAAAAAAAGGCGTTCTCTTGCGAATATAATATCTTGATTTTTTTAAATTATTGCTACGGTGAGGCATTTTTTCAATGGCTTGTCCCACGTCGTTGTAATATTGCTCGTCAACTTTATCCCTGGTTTTTAAGGGAAATTTGTCTAAGTTACTCAAAATTTCAAGTTCAAAATTCTGCCGTAAATCCTTTTTTATCTGCCACAGAAAATTATAATATTTCAACATTAAACGTTCAGCTTGTCCACTTGACGGCACTCGACTGCCCGGATACCGTAACATTTTATAAAAGGAAGCCAAATATTTAGTGTCTATATTCATCAATGCTTGTTCCCATGCAAAATCAACGCTCGGTTCAGAAGCTCCGTTGTGCATGGCATTCAATAATAAAGCGGCAACGCAAAGATCGTTTAACTTTGTTAGAATTCTTTTAGATACATTGTCTCTTGTATCATTGCATTCTTCAAATCTGTCAATACTTTCCGTAATTTCCTGATCGCATGCCGAAATAATTGCATATATTTCTTCTTTTGTATATTCTCTGTTTTCAAGTTTTTTTACAAAAGAATGTTGTTCATAAATTTCTTCAAGGGCGACGCAAAACCGATCTATGCCCGCATTGGAAAATTCTATTTCATCGGCGGAATTAAATGTTATGGTTGCGCTGTTATGAGTAAAGTCTATTGTTCCGAGAAACTCTACCGAGATATATTTCCAAAAAACGCGTTCTTGTCCTTTTTTACTTGGATTAACTACAACAAACAAGATCCCCGGATCCAAAGTGACATTTTTGTATAAATATGCCGGGAACGCCAAATTTTGAAGACAATACTTTAATGTGCCGTTCTCCTCAACACGATCTATATTTGTGCTTTTGATCTGAACAAAAAAATTCTGTACCGGCTTTCTTGATTGTTTCGGATTTGGAACAAGTTCAAATCTGCCGTCGATATTCGGCGTTTTGTCGTCAGTTAAAAAGTAGGGAGTTATTTTTCCGTCCGATTTAAGAAAATTACTTAGGGTAGTAACAGCATCACGATCAACAGACTCACCCTCGGAATGCCTTCTTATATGTCTAACTATATCCTCGTTTTTGTAATACATATCCAATCTCCCATTATCTAATCAATACGGTATTAACTCTATACCTGCCAAATAGGAACAGACTAGTTGTCGCTATCAATGCACCAACTGACACTACACAATATCACATATGTGCCTATCTTCATTCTTTTTATATCAACGTAAATGTTCTTTTTATACGTTTGTCGAACATGCGGATTATATGGTTTCCACAGGACTCAACTCTCCATATATTTTTACAATTTACTAAATAATTTTAACATATATTTAGGATTTGTGTCAATATGCGTAACACAAATCAATAGTTTAAACAAAAGATTGATAGCAAGTTAATAATATTTTAATCGTATAATAAAAAATATAGCAACAAAATTAAATTGGAATTACGACAGGCGAAGCCCAAAGGAGCATAAGAAAAGGAACGCAAATCGTGCGTTCCTTTCTTGTGCGCTCGTTGAAAACCTTCGTCGCGCGGCGAAAACTTCAATGCGAGTCCGCGCGCTTGGTGGGTGTTAACAACCCAAAACGAGTTTTGACTAATTATTTAAGGAAAACTTGCAATAAAACTCTTGATATGAAGTTACTCCATATTGTAAGATTTATTCAGAGGTAAGAAATGACAATACAACAGGTGTGCAAACAAAGCGGTCTTACTATCGACACAATAAGATATTACGAGCGTATAGGGCTTATAGGAGCGGAAAAAGGTACTTACTTCAAAAATTACAGTCAGCAAACACTTGAAACGCTCGTCGCAATCAAAAAATTGCGCTTGGCAGGACTATCAATATCGGAAATTAAGTTGTTTTTATCGATTGAAGCGGGCCCAATGGATTTGAGCCGAAAACAAATTGATTCGATATATACTGTTATTGACAAGGCATTAAAACGCGCCAAAATTCGTGCAAAAGAAATTGCCGAATCGCAACTGTTGCTGGAAAATATGAAACGCAAACTTATTGGAGTGGCAAATGAAAATAAGTAGTATAATTTTGCTGTTATTGTACTGTGTGCTGATGTTTGCAACTCTTTTTGTTAAAAACGAAAAACTCAAACTAACAAAATTGCTGGCGGTATTGGGTATCATTATTGCAATTGTACATACAGTGCTTTTTTTAGTTGCTCAAAGCCATTGGGCAATTTTGCTGACAAGCCTTGTACTATTTATGTCCTATGGAATTGCCAACGGCTTTATTTTGAAAAAAAACACATATATTGCATTGGGTAATACGATTAATTGTGTCTGCTGTTATATTTGTAATTTAGCGACGTTATTTGCAGATTTGGACACAATTTAATATAAAAGCGACAAGTAAGCAGTAGCGAGTACGAGACGCGGCTCGGGCAAGGCGAGAGTAATCGAAACGAAGTTGAGCACTATGTTCTTAGCCGAGGAACGTAGCGGAGTATTTCGTATTCCCGTACTCTTATTGAGCGGCAAGTAAAAGAAGCAATAGAAAAAGAGTTCGCCTTGCGTGAACTCTTTGTTGCGCTCGCACCTGTGCCTTCGACGAACGTCGAAACCACCAAACGCAGTCGCTCAATCTGGTGGGGAGTACAGGGCGCGTCTCCGCGTTAGCGGAGTAAGTACATTTGGCGTCAAGACAATCTCCGCAGTGCGGAGTTGATAGCCAAATGCACAAAGGCGTGGCTCTTGCGCAAGCAAGTTCCAAATGCCCTCCCGCAGTGATTGAAAGCAACAAATACTCAATTGCACCGATAAGATAAATGAAACAAACACGGAACGCTACATAATTCGACTTCCTGTACAAGACGCAGCGCGGCGGGCGAAGCCCAAAAGAGCATAAGAAAAAGAACGCAAGGTTCGCGTTCCTTTCTTGTGCGCTCGTTGAAAACCTTCGCCGCACGGCGAAAACTTCAATGCAAGCCCGCGCGCTTGGTGGGGAGTACAGGGCTCGAACCTGTGACCCCCTGCTTGTAAGGCAGATGCTCTCCCAACTGAGCTAACTCCCCATTGGTGACTCCTACGAGAATCGAACTCGTGTTACCGCCGTGAAAGGGCGATGTCTTAGACCGCTTGACCAAGGAGCCGTATATGTGGTAGCGGCGGTCGGACTCGAACCAACGACCTGCCGGGTATGAACCGGCCGCTATAACCAACTAAGCTACGCCGCCATACGCTGTTGCACTACTGCCAAAAGCCTATTTATTGTAACAAAAAAAGCGCGCCTTGTCAACAGAATTTGTGCTGTTTTGCAACTAAATAGTCAAATGTATACAATTTCGCTATTTGCAAACGACGCAAGGCGGTCTCGATAATTTTGAAAACACACGCTACGCAGTAAAGTTACATCTATATTTTCGCCGTATTTTACGTTTTTCCCGCAAAATTTATATACAGCACTTGGGTGCAATCTCATTACTATGCGACAACCGCACGTCGTTTAAGAGCAATCTCGCGCTTTTAATTCGGCGGAACTGCTTCATTGTCGTTTCGAAAGTTGTTGAAACGCAAAGCAGTTTGGGACTCTTTACAAGAACGCTTACTCAAAATTACATATCGGCATTCTTTTCAATCATTTAATATTTTTTTACTAAATACGTTCCATATCATTAGGTGCAATCGCTGTGCTGCGCGACAACCGCACGTCGTACAAGCGCAAAATTTTCGCCTCTTACATACTGCAAGACAGCCCGCCGCATAAAAATTGACAGGCAGGCGTGCGCAAAGTTTACTTACACCGCAAAAAGTCTTTCAATTCGGCGGAACTGTGCCGAAACATACTATTGTTTCGCATTTGCTAAATAGTAAATATCCGCCGAAATGACTGCCAACTTTACAAATGGGGTGGGAAAATTTCCACTGTAATTACACAAAATCGCTCTTTGTAAGTTATGCTGCTATTACACGTTTACAAACGATTGGTCTTATACAAAGTGGGCATTTGTCTCATATATGTTCAATTGCGCCGTGTCTTTTTTCGTAAATTCGGTTAGTTGTTTTTTCAATATTTATCTTTCTATTCTTGCAGTCTATATTGACATAATACACTTTGCACAAATTCTGCGTTTGGAAACTGGAATTTGAAATCAGCAAAACTTTGATATACTAATATTCATTAGTCTTTCAAAAACTCGGCAACTCAATTTGCAATCATTTCGAGATTTTACTTCTATTATTTATGCAAATTGTTAATAGGCGACATTCACGACAATTATTATTTTCAAACAGTAGAAATACGCAAGCATAATCGCCTACTCAACAAAAAGTGTATCTTTACGCACATATGCACGTGATCGAGGCAAACCTCTGGTTCAAGTATTTCTACTCCTTTCCATTCAAACAACTGACGTAGAATTGCATCTATCTCTCTCTACACTTTTCTCCATAAAATACTTTTCTCCTGTACTTGGGCGCAAACACTATATGGTGCTTGCAATTCCACGTCGTATGTGCTAAACTTTCTATGTCATTCATTTGACGAAACCTCCTGTGGTATTTTAGTAAGCTGTCAAGCTCTATCTGATTTTACCACAGGAGGTTTCTTTGTTCAGCGGTAAACCTGCACATACCCCACGACTATCGTGGGGTTTTCGGTAAACAAGAAACGACAGAAAGGAGTTCGCATAATGCGGACTCTTTTCTGTCGCGCTCGCACCTGTGCCGTCGACGAACGCCGAAACCAAATACCGCTTTTGGTAGGAAGTGGGACTCGTGCGAGGAGCGAAGCGACGACCCTCAGCGATTGGGAGCAATCGCGTAGTCACCGACCCCCACAGTAAAAAAATGCGAATCGGTTGGTTCGACTCGCATTTTTGTGGTAGGAGCAAGTACATTTGGCGTAAAGCCGATCTGAACTGTGTGCAGTTGGTAGCCAAATGCACAAGGGCGGGCTTTTGCGCAAGCAAATTTCCAAATGCCCGCCCGCAGTGGTAGAAAGCAACAAATATTGTGTCGCATAAATAGGGTAAAAGGGACAAACGTGGAACGCTACATAATTCGACTTCCTGTATTGCAAAGCCACGCGGCAACAACAAAAAGGCTGCAAGAAAACACAGGACTCGTCTCCGCGTTAGCGGAGTAAGCGAAGCAACACGAAAAGTTGCGGAGCGCTACATCATTTCGTTTTCCTGTATTGTACCACGATTGAGCGGCAAGTAAAAAGAAGCGACAGAAAGGAGTTCGCACAAGGCGAACTCCTTTCTGTCGCGACCAATCAACGTAGCCGCTCACTTTGGTGGTCGATACAGGACTCGAACCTGTGACTTTCTCCACGTCAAGAAGACACTCTCCCAACTGAGTTAATCGACC
>CANQYT010000020.1 GCA_947628135.1 uncultured Clostridia bacterium | reverse complement strand
AAAGAGAACTTACTATTCCCGTGCAAGCGAGCGAACTTACCTTTCGGTAGGTTCTTTTTTTGTTTCCGACCAAACGTGCGGCGGTCGATTGCTGGCTACTGCGTAACGCTTGCGCAATCGACGGTTAAATAGACAACATATATGAAATCGACTTCCTCGTCCGAAGTCGGTTTCTTTTTATGTACTTAGTAACATTATCCTGTGCGCTACCGCGCCGCCGCAGTCGGACTAAGAGGTGGTGCAGGATACCTGCACGGTCCGATTGACTTTCGCCGGGGTCTCCCCTACCCCCGGCATCCCCGGGGAGGACCGCAATCTCGGCGCAGGTCCGTGATTGCGGAGTTTAATTGAAAACTATCTTGTTTAACGCTTGTTGCAGATTATTTTTCACCAAACACCCTCACTCTCGGTGTTACAATGTCCCCGCCCGCCCGCCCCTATTCGTGGATATGAAGTTTGCAACTGTTGAGAAAAAATATTTCGTGTATGTAAGATTAACATTAACAAGGATTCAAAGATTCGCTACACGTCCGAACTTTGCGTAGTTTGGTTAAGACCTATCGTTTTGTTGTGCCGACCGCGGTGCGATTGCGTTATTGGGTTGATTTTTCTTTGCGTGTGGTGTACAATGTATTTACAACCGAACAAGTGTACGGGTTGCGCGAATTGCGCGCATTCGCGGGGAAACAATGTGCGATTCATTGACAGTCCCGCTGAGGTAAAGCGTCGTATCCTGCCAATACGGCGAACAAGTCCTAACGCCCGACCGCACACGTACGGAGCATTTCTTCGACGAAAGAAAGCGCTCGGCTTTGCGTACTCCTTTTCCAAGTGGGGAGTTTCGTTGTCACGCGCCGTCGAAGTTTCGACGGTTTTTTTTCGAAGAGCCGCTCGCGGTTGAATAACAAAAATAAGGAGAATTTTTATGAAGCAAACGAAAAGACTGCTGACGTGGATTTTGGCAGTAGTGCTGATAGCGGCGAGTTTGGCGTTCGCGGCTTGCGTGGACAAACCGCAGGCGCAGAAACTGACGGAATTGACCTTGCCGCAGCTCAAAGAAAATCAGATGGCGGTCATCATCAAAAACGGCGACAACGACTACACCTGTTACGCGGTGACGCTTACCGATCAACTAAAAACGGGCGAGGACGTCGTCAACTACTTGCAGGACGAAGCCGATCTCGAAGTGGATTGGCAGGAAAGCGCCTACGGAAAATACATCAACGGAATCGGCGGCGCAAAAGTAAGCGGAACAAACGATTACGTCGCTATCTTTACTAGCGTGACGTCTGACAAAGGCGCGGGCGCGGGCGCTTTGTCCTATCAGATAGGCGACGTTACCGTGGCGTATGCGCAAGTGGGTATTTCCGATATGAAAACGGAGTACGGCGCGGTATTTTATTTCGAAATTCAAACGTTCGGATTATGAAAGCGAAAACAAAGTACAATGCGGCGTTGATCGCCGTTTCCGCGATGTACGCGGCGTTGCTTGTGGGCGGCAAGGAAGCGCTTGCGGCGTTACCTAACATAGAAGTGGTGACGTTGCTTGTCGCCACCTGCGCCTACGTGTGGGGAGCGGCGGTCGTTTTTCCCGCGGTCAACGTGTTTGTGGCGGTAGATATGGCGATATGGGGTGTGAATACTTGGATCATATCCTACTTTATCCATTGGAATTTCGTTGCGTTGTGCTTTTGGCTTCTGTCCAAGATCAAGTTCGGGCGCAAGGCGTCGGAAGCGTCGGCGGCAACGGCAGCGGCGGTACTTGTGACCGTGTTGTTCGGGGTGCTGACTTCTTTCATAGACGTGTTGATAGGCTACACGGGAGAGGGTTTTTTCGTGGATTTCGACAACGTATTTTCGCGTTTTGCCGTGATGTATGCCACGGGCGTGCCCTTTTTCATAACGCACGTTGTGTGCAATCTTGCGCTTTTCGCTTCGGCGTTTCTGCCGCTGTGCAAACTCAACGCGCGTGCGAAGTTGAAATTGCTGCCAGACGTTGGCGCAAAAACGCCGTCCGAACCTGCGGAAGGGGCGCAACAGGAGCAAAAGAATTGACAAATCTTTCATACTGCTCTATACTAAACGCAGATTGAGGCTTTGCTTCGATCTGCGTATTTATTTACACGTCGGGAGTTATTTTTATGGCAGACAAACAGTTCGTAAAGGAAATTGCGGATATAAATTCCGATTTTACCCAATGGTACACGGACGTCGTACTGAAAACGCAACTTGTGGACTACGGTCCTGTCAAGGGCACAATGGTGATACGTCCCTACGGTTACGCCATATGGGAGAACATTCAGCGCGAGTTGGACGCTCGTATAAAGGCTACGGGACACCAAAACGCCTACTTCCCTATGCTCATTCCGATGAGTTTGCTCAACAAGGAAGCGGAACACGTTGAGGGTTTTGCGCCGGAAGTCGCTGTTGTGGACGTTGCGGGAGGCGAACGCCTTGCCGAACCGTTGGTAGTGCGCCCCACCAGCGAAACGATAATATGCAGTATGTATTCCAAGTGGATAAACAGTTACCGCGATCTGCCGTTGAAACTCAATCAATGGGCTAACGTTGTGCGTTGGGAAAAGACCACACGCCCGTTCCTGCGCACGTCGGAATTTTTGTGGCAGGAGGGACACACCGTTCACGCCACCCGCGAGGAATCCGTTGCGGAAACGCTCACTATGTTGCATCTGTATCAGGACTTTGCGCGCGACGTTCTCGCAATGCCCACCTTTATCGGGCAAAAGAGCGAAAAGGAAAAGTTCGCCGGTGCGGAAGAAACTTACGGTATGGAAGCGATGATGTTGGACGGTAAAAGTCTGCAAGCGGGCACTACTCACCATTTCGGACAAAAGTTCAGCCGCGCCTACGACATTCAGTTCCTCGACAAGGACGGCACGCACAAGTACGTGTGGCAATCAAGTTGGGGCGTGACCACTCGGCTCATCGGCGGACTGATAATGGCGCACGGCGATCAACGCGGACTTGTTCTGCCTCCGAAAGTCGCGCCCGTTCAGGTGGTGGTGATACCCGTTGCCGCCCACAAAGAGGGCGTTCTCGACAAGGCGCGCCAAGTTGCAACGCTGCTCAAAGACAGAGGTCTGCGCGTGGAGTTGGACGTTCGTGACCAATCGCCGGGGTGGAAATTCAACGAATGGGAAATGAAGGGCGTGCCTCTGCGCGTGGAGATAGGTCCGCGCGACATCGAAAACGGCGTTGCGACTTGCTCTCGCCGCGACACTCTCGACAAGTTCGTTTTGCCGCTTGCGGGTATTGCGGACAGGGCGGCGGAACTTATGGACGAGATACAGACTAATATGTACGAAAAATCTCTTGCTTTCCGCGACAGCCACGTAAAACTCGCTCACAATATGGACGAGTTGGGACAGATACTCGACGACAAATGCTTCGCCAAAGTGGTGTGGGACAAAGACCCCGCCTGTGAAGCCGCTTTCAAAGAGCGTTTCCAAGCCACCGTGCGCGTGATGTTGGACGAAACTCCGTTTCAGGACGTTTGCACCTGTTGCGGCAAGCAATCGGACGATCTCACCGTGGCGATCGTTGCGCGCGCTTACTGAACCAAACACAAAACGCCTTCCGCAATTGGCGCGAAAGGCGTTTTTTTATTGCAAACCTACAAGACGGCGGCTTTTTTGCGACTGTTCCGTATAAGCATAAACATAGTCATCAGCGTTCCTATTATTATGTAACTGTAATAACTCAAAAAACGCCAACTGAACACCGTCCAGAACAGCGCGCCGCTCGAAAGCGTCGTCAGCGCAAACATAAACGCGCTTTCCACCGCGCCGCTGTTGCCGGGTGTGGGGATTATCATCGCGCTCATCTGCGCGTACACGTTCAGCGTCATAATTTCCAACATCAGTCCGATGCTCGGCGTAACGCTCGGTCCGCCCAACGCCACCACGACAAAGTAGGGCAGAGTCATCGACAAAAATGGTTCGGCAATGCACAGTATCAACAGCACCAGCGAGTGGAAAGGACGTTTCACCATAGAAACGAACGCTGCCACAAAGTTGTTTACCGCTCGCTTGCTGCGCGTAAGCGACGCGTCTATGTTCTTTACGAGGTGCATTTTGCACCCTATTTTCAGTACGCCGCGCGTGACAGCCCAAGTCATTTTGGGGAAGAGCGCGCAACTCAGTATCACGGCGGGCAAGGCGCAGTTTACCGCAAAGCCTATCCAACCGCCCGTGTAAAGCACGTTTCGCTGCATTTCGTCCACAACGTGCAGGGTAAGTACGTCCTTGTTTACCAACATCAGCGTAAGGCACACCGACAGCCACATAGTGATGTTGAACGCCGTCTTTATGCAGATAACCGCCGAACTTTCTCCGCCGCCTACGCCGTTTTTGTGCAGGTTGTATATCTGCATAGGCTGTCCGCCGCTGCTGAACGGTGTGATGTTGTCGTAGTACTTCCCCAGCAAACTTACCGTCAGCGCGGTGGCAAATCCCTTTTTTACGCGTATCGCGCGCATAATCACCAGATATTTGAGACTGTCCAGCACAATTGCGGCGCACAGTACGCACAGCGAGTAAGCGAGATATTCCGCGTTCAGGTTGCCGAACACCTCCGAAAAGGACTTTTGACTGCCGAGGTCGTTACTGCTTGCGAAAGAGTACATCAGGTACAGCGAAAGAAATATCGAAACGATAAAAAACACGTTGCCGCCCAAACGCCGACGTCCGTTTTCGAACGGAATTTCTCCGTTGCGTTGGGCGCGCCTGCGCCTCGCGTCGTCGCAGACGATATATATGATGACGACAAACTCCGCCGCTATCAATGCCACAAGCAGCCAAAAAATATTCGCAAACCTATCCGATAGCAACAGAGTCGTCATTCCTGCTCCTTGTTTTGGGGTGGTAGTCGTAAGCGGTGCGCGGCGCGTTTTTTTGCGCGCGCCTTCTTTGAGAGAAAACCTTTACGTTCGCAGCGCGGCAAAAACACAACGCCAGTAACCTTTCCATTATAACACGTTTCGTCCGTTGTTGCAATACGTTTTATATGTGCCGTTTGCGGCAGGTCGGCTCTGTTTTGTAGGCGCGCTGCCGAAAGAGGGCGCTGTTTTGCGCCAATTCTATGTGTTTTTTCACTTTTTTGCGCCGATTTTATTTGATTGGTATATTTTTCAAAAAATTTTCCGAAAATTTTATCAAAAACTATTGACAAACGCATACAATGTGGTATAATGTTAGCAGTCGAACAGAGAGAGTGCTAACAATCAAACAAAGCGATTGCCAACAAATTCCTCCAAACCGACCGAAAATTCAACAAAAAGGAGATATCACTATGAAAAACTATATCACTACACGTAACAACCGCGACCTCTTTGACGAGGCTTTCGACAACTTCTTCCGTCCTTTCTATATGGACAGCGACAGTTCGTTTATGAAAACGGACATCAAGGAAACAGACAAAAACTACGTAATGGACGTAGAGATGCCAGGTATGGAAAAGAAGGACATCAATCTCAAATTCGAAAGCGGCTATCTCACCGTATCCGCCAAGAAGGAGACGCACGAGGAAGAGGGCAAGTACCTTCGCCGTGAGCGCGCAACGAGTTTCAGCCGCAGTTACTATATGGGCGACGTCGACGAAAAGCAAATCAAAGCCAAGTACGAAAACGGCATTCTCACCGTCACCGTCCCCAAGGACAAACCGGAAGAAATCAAACATCACATCAATATCGACTGACCTTGCAACTTTATCCTCTTGCAAAGGTAAGCCGTGATTGAATCCTCCTTATAGCGAAACCCCGTTCGGCGTAAAGTCGGGCGGGGTTTTGTTGTGCCCGTATGCAATAGGTTGGTAAAAATTTCGGACTTCCAGCCGAGGGCGAATTTCAGTAGGTTGCCGAAGAGCGCAACCCTGTTTTTGTTTTGCAGTGAGCAATGCAGATTTTCCGACGTAAAGCAGAAAGCGCCCCGACCGCGGCGTAACGGCGTGTATTTCTTTCAATTTACAATAGGTTTATTAAAAATTTCGGAATACCCACCGACAAAATGATTTTCAATAGTTTATCCAAAAGTATAAACCTGTTTTGTTATACAATAAAGCAATTGCGGCAGACCCAATCGAAAGCAGTAATCGCCCCGACCGTGGCGTAACGTCGTATACCGTCGATTTTGATATTCTGGGACAAACCCTTGTTTTCCCAATTGCCCACGTTCGAGCGCCGCCCGCAGATTCTTCATTTTTTTTGAAATGCGCATCATTTCGATTTGTACTTTACTATCTACTCGCCGCAACGCACTCAATTATTTTGTAAACCGTCCGACGCGCGACGATTTGACGATTATTCCGCCGTAAACGTACTTGCGGTGAAAACGCAACGTAACGTCAATACCGTGCGACGTGCGCGCGAAATAAAATATGGGGTGCAAAAATTCATCAGTAAACCTTTGCGGCAATCGATTTCGGCGTTTGTTTGCGCGGTTTTTTACGCTTAAAATACGCGTTGTCCTTTTGTCGCAAATTTTTTACGTTGCAATTCCGTAAAAACCCGAAAAAAACAATTTCCATTTGCGTGATTGTGTTGTATAATAAAATATCATTCGGAAACCGTTACGCGTTTCCCGGTGCTGTCTGCTTGTCGTTTGGGCTGAAACTTTACGACAGCCGACTCCCGCTCTGCGTCGTCACAATACGGCGCGAAAGAAAGTTGTTTGCGAGGTTACTATGAATTCACTCATAAAAACGTCTATCAAACGGTCCGTCACGGTGTGCGTGCTGGTGGTGGTGCTGATGGCGGCGGGCGTGTTGGCAACGCTCAATATGTCCACCAATCTGTTGCCCAACATCAAATTGCCTATGCTCGGCATTTCCGTAGTGTATCCGGGCGCAAGCGCGCAAAGCGTGGAAGACGGCGTCACAGCCAAGGTGGAAGCGGCGCTTCAAACCGTCCCCGGCGTAACCGATTTGTCCACAACTTCCTACGACAACGTTTCCGTTTCCGTGCTTACTTTCGATTACGGTACGGATATCGACGAAAAAATATCCGCCATCGAGGACGCGTTCGAATCGGTTTCTTTCCCCGACGGCTGTCAAACGCCCTCTTTCATCAAGATAGATATGAACGGCACAGCCACAGCCACGATAGCCGTTTACAACGCTTCGGGCGACGCGGAGGCGCTTGCCGCCGATGCCGAAGCGCTTTCCGCAAAACTTTCGGGCATAGAAGGGGTGGGCTCTGTCAGCGTACTCGGCACTCCCGAAAAGCAGATACGTATCACACCCCTCAGCGGTCTGGAAATGACTGCGCTGCTTGCGGTGCAAGCCCTTGCCAACGAAAATCTCAACATTCCTCTCGGTTCGGTAATGCAGGACGGCACTACCGTCAGTATCCGCAACGCCACCGACGCGGCGAGCGTTTGGGACATTATGCGCCTGCCCGTGCAGTTGAGTCTCGGTTCGGCGATTTTCGGACAATTGGACGTCGCCCAAAAGATGGCGGCGGGTCTGGAACAATACACGCAGACGGATTTCGACGCGCTTGTCGAGCAATTGTTTACATTGTATTCGGTCACAAAAATGTTTGGCGCTGACACATCCGATGAGCAAGTGGCAAACTTTGTTCGGAGTTTTGTGAGCAATGAATCCGCCAAAGCACTGATAACCCCTCAATTTATTCACCGCGTCCGTTCGGGCGGTTTCTACCTGCCTGCCGACGGAAGCAAAGCCGAGGGCACGGACAACGTCTCACCCGATTGCGATCTGGGCAGGCTTATCGCGATAAAAACCGACCACGTTGACAACGACGGCAACCCCGTTTACGGCAACGGCAAGGCGGTCACGACAAACGACAACGGAGCGCGCACCGTAAACATCAACGGCGTTGACTACGCGGTCAACGGATTCGGACGTCTGACGGATGTCGACGGCGATCTTGTGGACGACAACGGCGCAAAAATTGCGCTCACCGACGAGCAGACAGCCGCCAATTACAATTCCTACGGCGACTACATTGTTTTCAGTGACGCCGAAACGTTGGAAATATGCAACATACTTTGTCTCGGAGAGAGAATGGGTGTAAATCTTACGCAGGATCTCGTGCGTTTTGTGCGCATTTGTGATTTCGGCGGCGAAACTACGGAAGAAACGACAATCTATCCCGAAAGCATACTCGTTCCCCTCGCCTACATAGGTCACGTCGAACAAATCGACGCGGAAACGGCTTACGCCGAGTACAACGGATTGCTTGCCGCCACGATAGAAGTGTACGCCGTTTCCGACGCCAATACCACCGACGTAGTGGACAACGTAAAAAAAGTTATCGCGCAAACAAGCGTCAAAAGCAACGTACTGCTTTTGGACGACAAGGCGCAGTTCATCAACGACAGCATAAGCAACGTCCTCACAAGCATAATCATCGGCGGCGTGCTTGCCGTGTTGGTAATTTTCCTCTTCGTGCGCAAGATAGGCAGTTCTTTGGTGGTATCCGTCACAATGCCGCTGTCCGTGTTGGTCGCGCTTGCGGGGCTGTGGGCAATGGGCATCAGCCTCAACCTTGTGTCGCTTGGCGGTCTCGCCGTGGGCATAGGTATGCTCGTAGACAACAGCATAGTGGTGTTGGAAAGCATAACAAAACGCCGCGACCTCGGCGACAGCGTTTTCGACGCCTGTCTCAACGGCACGCGAGAGGTGGCGGGCAGTCTGTTGGCGTCCACACTCACCAACGTTTGCGTGTTCTTCCCGATACTGTTCGCAAGGGGACTCACCCGCGAAATATTTTACGATCTGGTGTGGGCGGTGCTGTTCTCGATAGTGATGTCCCTCATAGTGGCTGTCACCGTGATACCGTCGCTGTACCACTTGATATACCGCAAAGCGCGCGGCAAACGGTACGTAAAACAGCCCAACGGCGAGTTTTCGCTTGAAGAGCAGGACTCGTCCTCCGCCGCAAGCGAGAACGAGGCAAACGAAAATGCCGCCGCGAACGCGCAGGAAGACAGTGCTGCCGACTCGTCCGACAAAACGGCTCGCCGTCAACGCAAACGGAAATCCCCTCGCCGCGCCAAACTCACTTTCCAACGTTTTGAAGACGGCTACGGCAAGGTTTTGTCCAAAGTACTCACCAAGCGCGTTTGGGTGTGCGTTACGGCGTTGGTGCTGTTCGGCGCAAGCGTCGCTTTGGTGTTTACCACGGGCACGGAGTTTTTGCCGAGCGTGGACAAGGGCGTGATAGAAGTAGACGTGGATTTTGACACGTCAATCGATTTGCAAACGGCAAAGCAAACGGGTGAAATTATTGCGCAAACCGTGCGCGATCACTACGGCGACAAATTGCAGTACGTTTCCGTAACCGTCGGCAAACAGGGACTGCTTGCCACGGGCAACAGCGGCGTGATACGTATACAGACGGACGTCGGCAAACTGCGCACTTCGCAAACCGTTCAGGAAATACGCGAATTGGTCGCCCAAATTGACGGACTTGCGGCAAAAAACGTCACGGTTCGCGAGATGGACGGCGTTGTCGCCGAAGTCACGGGCGGAATGGCAGGGCAGTCGGTAACGTTGCTCGGCGAGGATATGGAAACGTTGCGCGCCGCGGCGCAAGCCGTACGCGACAAATTGCTCACCGTAGACCCCGCTCACATAGTGTCCGCCGTAGACAACACTCCCGCGCTCAACACGGAGTACTCATTTACCTTTGACAGAACGCTGTGCGCACAGCGCGGCGTGGACTATCAGACGGCGGTGATGTTGCTGCGCGTCGGGTTGAGCGGTTACACGGCGGCAAACGTAACTGTGGACGGTGTAAACCGTGCGGTAAACGTGCAATTTGCCGACGATTCCGCACAGTCCGTCGAGGCGCTTTGCGACCTCATTGTGGGCTTTGACGCAAACGGAGTCGTCCACCTCAAAGACGTACTCAAACCCGCCGCTTCCGGCGAACTGTACACCGCAAACCAAGTCGCCGCCGCCATCGAAAAGCAAAACGGAAAATATTCCACCAATGTAGACGTGGAGATCTACGGCATAGACAGCGGCGCGGCAGGCAAAACGATAAGCAAAGCCGTCCGCGAAACGCTTGCCGATTTCGACGGGGTCGAATATGAGGAAGGGGGCGTTACAAGTTACCTCAACGATGCGTTCGACGGTCTTGTGGTGTCGCTTATCGCCGCATTTGTGCTGCTGTACAGCGTAATGGCGTGTCAGTTCGAAAGTTTAAGCAAACCGTTCATTGTCATTATGTCCATACCGTTCAGTTTTACGGGCGGATTTCTCGCCCTTGCCATTACGGGTATGACGCTTAACGTCGTGTCCTTTGTGGGCTTGATTATGCTTATGGGCGTAATCGTCAACGGCGCGATAGTAATGATAGACAAGATAAATATGCTGATAGCCGAAGGTATGACTCCGCAACAGGCGGTGGTGGAAGGCTGCAAGACCCGTCTGCGCCCCATTCTGATGACCACTCTGACAACGGTTTTGGCACTGATACCGCTTGCTCTGGGGCTGGGTCGCGGCGGCGAACTTATGCAGCCTATGGGCATAGTGGTGCTGGGTGGACTGCTGCTCGGCACGGCTGTCACGTTGGTGCTTATCCCCTGCTTCTACTGCCTCATCAAGCGTATACGTTTCGACGGCAAAGCGACGGCTTCCGCCTCGCCCGACGGCGAAGTTTCTCCCGATGAACGCGCTGCTCTTTCCGCAGGGGAAGATCCCGCCGTACCCGCCGAAACATCTGCGGATACCGACTCCCTTCCCGACGGCGATTCGGGAAGCGACGGCAAGTAATATTGCTTCGCTTTATATCACCTTTTGCGGCTGTCGCCGAACTTGCTGTTAGCGTTGTTCTGCGGCAGCCGTTTTCTTGTGCGTCGGCGCGGCGGGAAAAGTCTCTCCTCCCGTTTGTGCGCGCGGTGTTATGCTTTGGGACGTTCTTGACAAAAATGTCGATATGGGGTACACTGATAAATTGAGGAAACCTATGAAAAAGAAATATCGCAACTATATGCCGTTCAGGTTCGTAGCCAACATATTGCTCATTCTGTCGGAAACGGCGTTGGTAATTTTTCTCGTTGCGCTCGTAACCATTCAAAACAGATATTTTCTCATCGCGGAAGCGGTGACGCAGTTGGTCGTCGCCGTAGTGATAATCACCGGCAACGACAATCCCGACTACAAAGTACCTTGGCTGTTTTTCGTTTTGTTAGTGCCTATCATCGGGTTTATGTTTTACTTTATGTTCTATTCGCGCAAACTCAGTCCGAGTCAACGGCGCAGATTGCGTTTGCTTCATTCCCAAAGCGCGGTTTTGACCGACAGTCCCGACGCGGAACGTCTCGCGGCGGAAAGTCCGTCGGCAAATTCGCAAGCCACTCTGCTCAAAAATCTTTCCGACGCTCACGTCTACACGGACACGGCGGTAAACTACTTTCCTCTCGGCGATCTGATGCTTCCCGCAATGCTCGCGGATATGCAAACGGCGGAGCGTTTCATCTTTTTGGAGTATTTCATCATTCAGGAGGGCGAGGCTTGGAATTCCGTGCTGGAAATTCTTCGGCAAAAAGCGGCTGCGGGCGTGGACGTAAGGGTAATTTACGACGACATAGGCTGTATGCGCACCCTTCCGGGCGACTACTTCAAGACGTTGCGTGATATGGGTATCAAGTGCATAACTTTCGCACGTCTGCGCGCCCAAGCCAACAACAAATTCAACAACCGCAGCCACCGCAAGATCACCGTTATAGACGGGCGCGTGGGTTATACTGGCGGCATAAACCTTGCCGACGAGTATATCAACAAACGCGTGCGTTTCGGGCATTGGAAGGACGTCGGAGTGCGTCTCGAAGGCGGCGCGGTCAACGAACTCACTCGTCTGTTTCTGGCGGATTACAATATGAACGTTTCCGTGCAGGAGGACGCGGCGGTGTTTTTCCGCACAGAGGTGCGCCCAACCTTGCAGGGCTACGTCGTGCCTTTCGGCGACGGTCCGAAACCCGTTTACGACCGAACGGTCTCCAAGATCGCCATCATCAACCTGCTCGGTCAGGCAAAACAGCGCGTGTTTATGATGACGCCCTATCTTATCATAGACAGCGAACTTACTCAGGCAATAGAAAACGCGGCGCTGCGCGGCGTGGACGTCCGTCTGATAACCCCGCACGTCCCCGACAAAAAAATCGTTTTCACAATGACGCGCAGTTACTACGCCCGTCTGATGGAAGCGGGAGTGTCTATTTACGAGTACACACCGGGGTTTGTCCACGCCAAGATGTACGTAGCAGACGGCGACACGGCGATAGTGGGCACTGTCAATCTCGACTACCGTTCGCTCGTGCATCACTTCGAAAACGCCGTCTGGATGTATTGCGTGCCCGCCATAGAGGATATGGAGAAAGATTTCCTCGAAACGCAGGAAAAGTCCGTTCTCGTGGACGAGGAAATGACCCGACAGAGTCTCCCCGGCAAATTTGTGCGCACGATCGTCAAGTTATTCGCCCCTCTGCTGTAACAGACCGCAGTCGAAAGCGCGTTTTTGCGCCGCGATCGGCGTTTAACGTTTCGTTTAAGTTGTTTTCAACGTCCCGTTTGGGGCGTTTTTTCGTAAATATGTAAAAATGTATTGAAATGTACCGATTTTTGTAGTAATATATTACTGACATAATATATAAGGGAAGTTTGCCGTTTTGCAAACGTGCGCGGCAATTTCTCCAAACCGAGGGAAAAAACGATGACGGTAAAACGCAGTACGCCCGAATGGCTCGAAGAAGCCGTTTTCTACCAGATATATCCGCAGTCTTTCTGCGACTCCAACGGCGACGGCATAGGGGACATAAACGGCATAATTTCCAAATTGGACTACGTAAAAAAATCGGGGTTCAACGCCCTTTGGATAAACCCCTGTTTCGATTCCCCCTTCAAGGACGCGGGGTACGACGTAAGAAATTACTTCAAAGTGGCGGCGCGCTACGGCACAAACGAGGATATTGTGCGTTTGTTCGACGAAGCGCACAAGCGCGGTATACGCGTTTTGCTCGACCTCGTACCGGGACACACCTCCGACAAGTGCCGTTGGTTTCGTCAAAGCGCCCTTCCCGCGCGCAACAGGTACAGCGACCGCTACATATGGACGGACAGCGGTTGGTCCTGTCCGCAGGGTTACAATTGGGTGACGGGCAACGCCGATCGCAACGGCGCGTATATGCTCAACTTTTTCCTCAATCAACCTGCGCTCAACTACGGATTCAACAAAATTACCGACCCCAATTGGCAAATTTCCTACAAAGACAAGCGCGTAAAGCCCACGTTAAACGCAATGATGAAAGTTATTCGCTTTTGGCTGGACAGAGGCGCGGACGGCTTCCGCGTGGATATGGCGGACAGTCTGGTAAAGAACGACCCCGACAAGACCGCAACCGCGTCGCTGTGGCGCAAGGTGCGCGCTATGCTGGACAGGCACTATCCCGAAGCGGTGCTTGTGTCCGAGTGGTGCAACGCACCCGTGGCGGTCAACAAAGCGGGCTTTCACTGCGATTTCCTCCTCAATCACCGCGGCAAATTGACGGATCTCGCTTTTTACAGGCGCGAGGGAAACAAAGGCACGGCGTATTTCTGCAAGAGCGCGCACGTTTCCGCACGGGAAATGCTGCAACTCTATCTGCAAGAACTCGCCGAGACGCGCGGCAACGGTTATATGTGCCCCGTCAGCGGCAACCACGACGTGGAGAGGTTGAGTTACTTCCTCGACGAAAGCGAGCGGCGCGTCGCCTTCGTATTTCTGCTTACCCTCCCGGGAGTGCCCTTTGTGTACTACGGCGACGAGATAGGTATGCGCTACGTTGCGCAACAGTCCAAGGAAGGCGGTTTTCATCGCACGGGCAGCCGCACGCCTATGCAGTGGGACGCCGATTTGCCCAATCTCGGTTTTTCCTCGGCGAACAAATTGTATTTAGACGTGGACAGAGGGGCGGACGCACCCTGCGTTGCACAGCAGATGCGTGACGGCGGCTCGCTTTGGAACGAAGTGCGCACCCTTGCGGAACTGCGCAAAGCGCGTCCCGATCTGCATTCCGACGGCGAAATGACCGTCGTGCAGTGTACCGACGACGGCGTGCTGTGTTACCGTCGCGGCGAAAGTACCTTCGTCGCGCTCAATCCCACGGACGAAGAGCGCGTTCTGCGCGTTGACGTCGGCGGCATACTGTTTGAGACGGGCAGTTTCCGCAGGCAAAACGGGCAGACATTGCTCGCGCCGCAAACGGCGATAATTTTCGAAAAACAAGGAGAATGAAATATATGAACAAACCGATAGTAGCGCTTATCTACGACTTCGACAACACGCTTTCCACCCACGATATGCAGGAATTTACCTTTATTCCCGCACTCGGTATGTCTCCGAGCGAGTTTTGGTCTCGGTGCGATCAAATCTCGCACGAGCGCAATATGGACCACATTCTCGCCTATATGTATCTTATGGCGCAGAAAGCGCACGAAAAGGGCATAGACCTTTCCCCCGAATCGCTTCGCAAAATGGGCAGAGACGTGGAGTTTTTCGACGGCGTGGAAACTTGGTTCAAACGAATAAACGACTACGGCAGTTCTCTCGGCTTGGAGGTTCGGCACTACATCATCAGCTGCGGACTTAAAGCGATGATAGAGGGCTGCCCGATAGGCAAGGAGTTCTACAACATATTCGCCTGCGACTACATCTACGGCGACGACGGCGAAGTAGTCTGGCCCGGCGTAGCCATCAACTACACCAGCAAAACGCAGTTTCTCTACCGTATCAACAAGGGCGTCGAGGACGTCGGCGAACACAAAAAACTCAATATGTATATGCCCACGGGCGAGCGCGTCGTGCCATTTGAGAATATGATATACATCGGCGACGGACTCACCGACGTGCCCAGTATGAAACTCACACGCAGTCGCGGCGGTTACGCGATAGGGGTGTACCGCAAGCCGGAGGACGCCACCTACCTCGTCAAGGAGGACCGCGTGGACTTCTACGTGGAGAGCAACTACGTCGAAAACAGCGAAATGGACGTGGCTATGAAGGCAATCCTCAACCGCATAAGCGCGCGTATCCGCTTCAAAGAACTGTCCGAAAACAGTTACAAGTCGGCAATTTCCAAAAAGGACTGAGGACGAAAATATTTCAAAAAGTGCAATAAGGGCGCAAATTCGACAGTATTTGCGCCTTTTTTCTGCAAAATATGCGGTACAATGGTGGGTGAGTACAAGGAGGGCGGCGCAATGTACTGCAAGCGGATACTCATTCTTCAACAAACGGACGCGCGCTTTGCCGAGCGCAACAAGGAATTGTGCGGTCTGGTAAAGTTGGTAAACGGCGGCAACAGTACCGCAGTGACGGTTTTCGTAACCAACGCCGACGTAAAAATGTTGGGCGAGTGGTGGCTTTTGCTTGCTTTCGACCGCGTTCCGAGGGCGTTTCGCCTGTCCACACTCAACAACTGCGCCTTCGACTTGCCGCTGCAAAACCTCGATACGGTCAGTTGCCTGTTGGCAAAGCGGGAAGATCGCTGTTTCGAAGCGGCTCGTGCCTACGTCGGCGACAGTTTCTGCGACGCTCTGCACAGGCAAATGGACGCGCTCACCCGCCCCGAAACGGAGCAGATACAGCCGTATGAGCAGTTTGTCGCCTCCACCGACAATTACTACGGCGCGGCGGACGTAGACAGTCTCAGGGTGCAGGCGGACAGCCGTTACAAAAGCGTTTCCGAGTACAGCGACGCATTCGAGCGTTTTTACGCGTCGGGCGGGCGCACCGACTACTACGACAGCGTCCGCGCGGAGATCGGCAGGGTGTTCGTGCAATTTCCTCCCTACTATCCGCTGATACGCAAGTATACGGAGTCCTTTTTCGTCAGGATAGATTTTCCTCGGTCGGACAAGTATTTCGTGTTGGGCGTTTTGCAGCGCGAGGGGCGTATCCGCTACATCTGTTACGGCTTGCCCGCGGACAGGGAGGGCTTTTCCGACAAGGATTTCGTTTACGTAGACAACTCTCCCGTAGGGTTTTATATGCTTTTTCAGGACGCGGATACGGGACAAATATCCGCCATCAACGGGTTGGTGTAACATCTTTTGCTTTCGCTATGTAAGGGCGGGCAACAAATTGGCGTAAAACCGTTGCAATTTTTATTATTTTGTATTATAATCAATCTCGTATGTACTATCTACCCAAAGGAGTAGTGTAATGAAAAAAACGGCAGTAAAGACATCGCTTATATTGGTCGTTGCGCTCTTGATGTGCGCAACGGTGATATTCGCAGCTTGTACGCCCGCGTCTTTTACGCCCGTAACCGCTCCCGCCTCCGCTTCGGTAGACCCCGATGACAACGGCGGATTGGCTGTAAAGTACGGCGAATGGCTGTACTACATCAACGGCTACACAAGCGACACGTCTGCGGTCAACAGTTATACCGACGACGTAAAGGAAACGCCGCGCGTCGGTTCGGTCGTGCGTATCAAACTTGCAGAGTTGGAACATCTTTTTGAGATTTACGACGAGGACAACAAGACCACCTCGGAGAAAAACGATGAGATCGCCGACTACGTACGCCAAAAGGCGGAAACGGTAGTTCCGCGTTTCTATTACAGCGGCAACACAACGACGACGCAGTTTACGGGCTTGTATATCTTCAACGACAGGCTGTACATCACCACGCCCAACGATCAGTTGACGGCGGGCGGCGACAAACTCACCGGTCAATTGGTGCTGATGAGTTACAAACTTGACGGCAGCGACGAGCAATCGCACTTTGTGTTTACCGACAACGCCGCGCAGATCGCCTACGCAACCGTAGATGGCAAACTTATGGCGACCTATCTTATGGACAGCAAGTTGTATTGCTTGGACGTTGCGGCAGGCAGCAGCAAGGAAGTCGTTGTAAAGGGTGAGGACAAAGCGGACGGTATCGACAACGTATACAGTTCTCCCGTTTGGGATCAAGCGGGCAAATGCGTGTTCTTCCTTGACAAGACCAACAGCGTCTGCAAATTGGAACTTGGCAGCAGCGAGTACGAGATCATCGTTGAAAATCCCGATTTCGAAATGCACACGGGCGACGATCCCCACGTGGAATCCCCCGAGTACACCTACACAATAAATTCCGTCAACAACGGTCAGGTGTACTACACCCGCAGCAACAGCGCCAAGATCTATTGGGCGTCCTCCGCGGACAACAAGGACAACGTTGCCTGCAACACCAACAACGTCTCCGGTGCAATCGGTTGGAAAGACGGCAAGATCGTCTACTCGATGAAACTTTCCGGCGTGCAACTTTCGGTATACGGTCTGTACGTAAATTCCTCCGCAGACGGCAGTAAGGAAGGCAGACGGGAAATTCTTTCTCCTCGGTACAACAGCAGCGCCATCACCATCAACAAGATAGTGGGCGACGTTCTGTACTATTCGACGGGTTCGGGAGTCAACTACAAGTTGGACCTCAACGCTACGACGGAGCAAGGCAAGGGAACGTCTTACGGCAACAATCCCTCTGCAACGGGTTGGGCTGCCGCAGACTTCGTAGATTACGCAACGAGCGCCGATCCCGCTTCCGTAATTCACTACGTTATCACGGCAAGCAGTTCGGGTCTTACCATTGCCAAGTTCGACCCCGCTACGGAAAAGACGGGCACGTCGGTATCTCTGCTGCTCACCGCCAAGACGGCAGACTGAACTTAAATTCGACTTAAACTCCGCGCGTTGTGCGCGGAGTTTTTTTGCGCCTTTTGAAATTCGGTATTTACATTTGCCGCGTCTGGTAGTATAATATAGATTACCGAAAAGGTAAAACGCACAGGAAGTTTCGGCGCGTTTCGGGAGGAGCGTATGATACTCGGCAAATTGAAATGGATCGTTGTTGCGTTGGCGATAGTATTGGCAATAGTTTTGGCGTTGTCGGTAACGCTTATTTGCACCAAGCATACCCACGCGTTCACCGATGCGCACGCCACTGCGACGGAGCATTATTTGGTGTGCCCGTCCGACGAAGCGATAGACGAAAGCACTCGCGGCGGACACACGCGTAAATACGCGTACGATGCCGAAGGACATTGGCAGTACTGTACCGACATATTGGCGGAAGGACAGCAGTGTATATGGATGGGCGCAAAAGAAGAGCACTCTTTCACTAACGGGGTGTGTTCCGTGTGCGGTTATCACCGTTGAGCGCGCAATTCGGTCTGTTGACAAAACGCAAAAACGCAGTTTCTGCGTTTTTTTTATTCGGAGCGTGCCGTTTGCACAAATTTGTGCTATAATAATCAACACGGAGTTTTACGATGAAGAAGAAACTATTGATTATTTTGATATTGTCCGTTGTGACGTTGCTTGCTTTGACGCTTGCGGCGTGCAATTGGCAAGTGTACTACACAATACGTTTCGACTACAACGGCGCTACGGGCGGCAACGACGTCGCTTCGAAAAAGATAACCGCCGGCGCTCCCGTCGGCGAGTTGCCCCAACCCACTCGGGACGGCTACGTTTTCGAGGGCTGGTTTCTCTCTGACAGAAAAATTTCCGAATCCACCGCTTGGGTGTTCGGCAGTTCTCAATTGACGCTTGTCGCGCATTGGCGGAAAGGCGAGCCCGTCGACGAGGTGGAAATAGTCCTTTCAGCAAGCGTAAGAGTGTGCGAAGTGGGGCAAAGCGTCCCGCTTACGGTCGCCACCGAGCCGAGCGGCTACGAAAGTAGCGCAACGGTATCCGTCGCCGAGGGCGATTGCGGCTACGTCGAAGAAAACGTATTTCACGCCACGCGCGTCGGGGAGTGCACGCTGGTAGCAAGCGCGTCGGTAAACGGCACGGAGTACGTCAGCAACGCCTTGACGCTTACCGTTGAGGAAGCAATCGATGAAGAAGTCACCGTCACTCTTGTCGCGGCAAAGACCTACATCGAGTATTCCGACAACACCTATGTGGTCGCTTCTGTGCAGCCAAGCGCCTACGAAAATATGTTGAAGTTTGAAATAACCGACGGCGAGGATGTCGCCGAACTCATCGGTACGTCCGCCACGCAACGTTCCGTTTATCCCCTTGCCGAGGGCTCTGTCACTATCGTAGCGCGCGTCGGCGCATACGTAAGCCAACCCGTAACGGTGCAGATCTTTCGCGACGACCCGTACGCCAACACGGGCGCAAGCGGTTTCTACAACAATTACCGCCCCGCAACGGACCTTGAAGACAGTTATTGGCGCACAAAGCACAATCTGATGAGCGGCAGTATCGACGATCAGGATCAAGAACCCACTCTCGCGGCGGAACGTCCCAAACAGGGCAATTTGTTCGTGCGCAACGTCGACGAAAACTACGCCGACAACGGCAACAGTTACAATGTGGTGGACTTCCGCGGAAACGTCGTCAACACCGTCTACAAGTGCGGCGCGTACGTCAGTCTGGAAGAGGTCGCGGCTTATGTGTACGCATTCGGAGACGTACCCGCAAACTACATCGCGTCCAACAAGACGAGTAGTAACGAAGTTAAATCCGCATTGAACCAATGGGGCAAATATCTGCGCCTCAATCACAACAAGTTCAGCGGAAATATCAGTCGGTATCCCTTCGAGCCCGTCTTGCCCAACATCAGCGGTTGCGGCGGCTCGTACGACTACTACGAAATAGACATCGGCACAACGGGTACGGACTGCGACCCATCGTTTCCAATCGCACCCTACAACAACGGCTCTTCGATAATTCGCGGTGCGGCGCGCATCGTGTACGCGCGTTACGAGGGCAACGTGTTGCTTACCCCCACGCAACGTTACGTATTCTACACCTACAATCACTACAACGATTTTCAGGAGTATCTCAACTATCAGGGCGGCTGGGGCGAAATGTTCGGCAACATCACGGGCGGCGGAACGATTTCCAGCGAGGATGACTATAATCCCACGCCCTACGTGCAAGTTTCGCGTAAAAGTTTTTCGGAGATGTAATCGAGTCTTTCAACAGAGCGCCGCAAATTTGACGGCGCTTTTTGTTGCCGTTTTGTCGGCGTTTACCCCTTCGGCGCGGCAGGGTAGAGCGGGGCGTTTCGGTAAAGAGTTTCTTTGGCAGTGCTTGCGCAAAAGAAAAAGCGGCGTATTGTACGTCGCTTTTGCGGTAAAAAACAGCAATGGGGTGGCAAAAAAGCGCAATCAACCTTTGTCGTCGGGAGGGGTGTCCTTTTCTTCCTTGTTGCGGTGGGCAATTTTGCCGAACAGACCTTTTTCGCGGGGCGGTTCGATGTCCTGCGTCAACGGCGTTTTTATGTCGTTGAGTTGCGCCGCGGACAAGTTGCCGTTTTTGCGCTCTATCTTGATTTCCCACTGAATAAGGAATGTAAGCGCCGCGCGCAACAAGATTATCGCGCCGAGTATCAGCAACTCCGACCATTCGCGCACGACTACGGTGCGCAGCAATTCTCCGCCTATTTTGAATTCCAACGCAAGGGCTATGCCCTCCGCCAATTTAAGCCGAACGTGGGGCTGACGTTTGAACAGTCCGACGACTGCGGAAACTATGGCGTAAACCAGCACGATAGTGCCGACAAGTTCGATTGCCAACACAATGTATCTGATGACTAGGTCGAAATATTTCTCTATCAGTTCATAAGCTGCCATTTTTGCTACCTGCCGATAAATTCGTTCAACAAAATAATAACAATTCGTTTTGCATTTGTCAATACCGATTTTGACAAAAAACGACGCCGACTCTGCTGTTCGGCGTCATTTAATCGTTTATTTTTTGTTTGATTGTCGCAGCTTGTCGCCTATGATACGGGCGGCGAGGAAAACCGTAAAACAGCGCAAACACGGCAAGCGGCGGCAAGATTGCTGCCCGCGAGGAAAGTCTTTGAAGTCCTTTTTGCGGCTGAGCGTAACGATCAAGTACAGCGCGTCAATCTTTCGGCGCGTTGTTCTCCTGCTTTTTCAATTTTATCACCAACGTCAGCGTGTACAGATTGTACAGTGTGGAGGCGCGTTTTGACGTTCTTCTGTCGTCGCTCAAAATTTGCGGGCGCAGTTGTTGGTATTTTCTGCTGTCGGCAATGTGTTGGCGCTCGGCGTTTGTTACCGTGTAAGTTTCCCGTTTGTCGCCGCACACAAGCGTAAGCGTGTCGCCGTCGTATATGTGGCGCAGATTTTCCAAGTCTTGGGTTATCTCGCCCTCGTTTATCGCGCGGTAAAAGTCGCGGAAGAGCAATTTGCCGTTCTTTGCCACGCTGTTGAACCGTCTTTGCGTAACCTGCAATTCAAACGTCTCGTTGAGGTCCGTTTCCGCGGTGACTTTTCCGTGGTAATATTGTTTCGGACGGCGCGATTGCTTGGAGGACAGCATAGCCATCTCGTCTATCTCGTCGGGAATGTAGTAATCGGCGTAGTCCGTCTCTCCGTAAAAACGGTGGGCTTCCGTCATAAGGTCCGACCAACCCTGCTGGGAAAAGCAGTATTTTTTACCGTCGTTGAGTACGGGCGTGCAGTAGGAACTTTCCACGTGATGCCACCCCAAAAAGTCGTAATCGTTTGCTCTGATGTCGTCGATTATCGCGTTGTGCGCCGCCCAACCGTTGTCTCCGCAGGGCAGATCTTCGTCGTAGTTACACCAAGCGACCACTCGCAGTTTCATATTGTTTGTTCTCCTTGTATTGTCTTTCGGCGATAGTGTAGCATATTTGCCGCACAAAATCAACATTTTTTTTGTTTTTTCGCCCTTTTTCGCTCACCGTGCCGCGGCTTGCTGCAAAACACGCTGAACCTTCAAATGTCATATCCGCCCAAGACCGGCTGAAAATTTGCAAAAAATATGTAAAAATTTGTTGATTTTTGTTGACACGGGGGGGGGTATGATAAACTGTTTTTACAACAAAACGGGAGGTAAAATTTTGTTATGAAAAAGTTTGTAAAAACAATTGCGGCAGTGGCGTTGATTGCGCTTACCGTAGTCACGCTTGTTTCTTGCGGGTTTTCCAGCGCAGGCGACCCCGACAAGGACAAAGAAAAACTGTCAATACTGGGTTACACCGGCATCGAAGTGGAAAAGTACACCGAGGCGCAAGAGGACGGTTTGATTGCGGAACTTTTCGCGAAAAAATCGTATAGGCAAAATATCGAAGATATACCAAAATTAAAGACTATCAATATTTATTACTACGACACGGAAACCAACGCCAAGACCGCTTACGGCGGGGCGCAGGACAGACTTGAAGATTTGAAGTTACTTACGCCCAATGCAAACTATGATTTGAAACTTCAAGGCAAAGTCATTATCTTTACGATAAAATAGCAATTTTTGTTTTTACGTCCTGCCGTTTCCCGCACCTATCGAAATGAAACAGTAAGAAAAGAGCCCGCACAAGTCGGACTCTTTTCTGCGCTCGTTAAAAACTTTCGTCACACAGCAAAACTACTAAACACAGCAACCAACCCGATGTGCCAACCGCAAACAATACCTATCTCCGAAAAGACAGTCGGCAAAAGGACGTGCCGTTAACTATATGAAAGTTTAATCAACGTGCGTTTCGGCAGTTTTGTCGTGAAATTTGTTATCGACCAATCCTTTTTTGGCGAATAGAAATTTCACGATAGGAAACACGGCAACCAATCCGCAACCGCCCGCCACCGCACCTATCGAAATTAAACAGTAAAAAAGGAGTCCGCACAACGCGGACTCCTTTCTGCGCTCGTTAAAAACTTTCATCGTACGGAACAACCAATAAACACAGCAACCAATCCGATGTGCCAATCGCAAGCAATGCCTTCCCGTTAAAAGTCGTGTCGGCAAAAGGACGTACTGTTAACTATATGAAAGCTTAATCAACGTTCGTTTCGGCAGTTTTGTCGTGAAATTTGTTATCAACTAATCCATTTTTGGAGAATATAAAAATTTACGATAGGAAACGCGGCAACCAATCCGCAAACGCCCGTCACCGCACCTATCGAAATGAAACAGTAAGAAAAGAGTCCGCACAAGTCGGACTCCTTTCTGCGCTCGTTGAAAACTTTCGTCACACAGCAAAACTACTAAACACAGCAACCAACCCGATGTGCCAACCGCAAACAATACCTTCCCGTTAAAAGTCGTGTCGGCAAAAGGACTTGCGCTTTGTACAAAACAAATTACTTTCTGTTTTTCCACCGAATACGAGCGTTTATCCTATGTCGTTCAACCCCAACAGGTAATCTACGGAAACGCCGTACAGTTGTGCAAACACCGCAAGTAACTGCAACGGCGGTTCTCGTTGCGCCTTTTCGTAGTGAAGATACGTTACGCTGTTCAAGCCGATTTGCTCGGCACATTGTTTTTGCGTCCAGCCGCGCTCCTCGCGCAACTCCTTCAAACGCTCACCCAAAATAATGTTTATCCTATCCATAGTATTGACATATTACCATTTTGGTAGTATAATTATGACAAAACTACCATTTTGGTAGCGAAATTTACTTAAAGGAGACAATTATGGAAGAAAAACAAACCACAATCAACAGATTATATGCGCTGCGCGCGGGAATGTCGCTGCTTGCTATGCAGTACGACAAATACTATTCCGCAATGTACGACACACAAAAATTGTATTTGGAAATGTCGGAAACATATAAGAATATATTGGAGGGAAAATTACACAAGTCGCAGCATAAGTATTTTGACCACATTGTTGATTTTCCGCGTTTGGGAACTGACGCGCGAGAAGGCAATTATGCTTGTGGAAACAACAGTATACAATGTGGTGGTATTCGTTACCGCGATTTTAGGTATGATTTCAAAGAATATCAAGCAGAAAACCCCGAGTATTGGCTTCACGTGTTGGGTCAAGTGTGTTTTTTCAATTTAGAAGAATATTGGAACGATCATAAAAGCGTATTGAAACATTACGAAAGTTTCTCCGACCTGATTAAACAATATCAATCCGATATTGATGAGGCGGGACGCATTGTTTTGCGGTATGACTTCAACAAATGGAAAAAGTCGTTTGACAAAGAGTCCATTCAATTGCGTATTGCAAGAGATTTTCTTGTGGAAGCGACCTCACGCGATATGGAAAGACAAGATGAAGAATTCAGAGACGATTTGGAGTGTTGGACATTTACGGCACAAGATTGGATAAAAAGGTTTGTTGGAGGTCAATGGCTTTTCACAGAGGAAGCGCACGCTCATTGCAAAACCAAGTTAAAAGAGTTAAATATGGTCGTTGACGAAATACGCAGCGACACCGAAGAACTAAGACCGAAAGGTTTGGCAAAAATATTTAACAAAAACAAAAATGAATATGAAATCAAAAGAAACGAAAAAGCAATAGAATTGGGTTTAACTGCCGTAAGCAATATGAAAAACGCAATTGCTTTTTTGGAAAACGAGATACCGAAAGAAGAAGAATTTATAGAAGAAAAAATGCGCGAAGCCGAAGAGGCGAAATCTGCTTATCTGCCCATTATGCGCGCCCTTCAAGCGGAATTTTCCGACATTTTGGACAAACGCGATTGGTCTTACGTAGATCTCGTAATTTACTATTTCGAATCGGGTCGCGCCGACACGTTGAAAGAGGCGCTTCTTCAAGTGGACAGCGAGAGGCGCGCCAACAGGATAGTGGACACGATAAAGGAAGCCTCCCGCAGTATATGTATGACTTTGAAAACGGGCTTTGCAATGTTGAACAACACGTTGCAGCAAGGTTTTGCGGCAATCGAGTCTCGTATAATGCAACAAAACGTTTTGCTCGCCAAACAGAATGAATTGATGACGCAGCAAAACGGTTTGCTGGCGCAGCAAAATGCAAAAATAGCCGAACTTGTTTCCGTAGGCAATATGAGCAACGCATTGTTGGCAAAGCAAAACGAATCGAGCGAACAACTTGTTGACAAAATGACAAATTTGGAGCGCGCAATAGTGGCATAACATCAACTGTCGTACCACGAAAAGGAGTCCGCATATTTGCAGACTCCTTTTCGTTGCAGTTCTATACCTTCGACGAACGTCGAAATATATATATACTTTCTACGCGAGTCGAAACCCAATAGCGTAGCCGCTCACTTTGGTGGTCGATACAGGACTCGTCCCAAGCGAAGCGCAGGGTAAGTACATTTGGCGTAAAGCCGATCTGCACAGTGTGCAGTTGGTAGCCGAATGCACAAGGGTGGGCTTTTGCGCAAGCAAATTTCCAAATGCCCGCCCGCAGTGTTGGTGCGCAATCAGCAATCTATTGCAAATATTGTATTTAGGTTGGCAACATTGCCGACCCCCACAGTGAAAAAACGCGGGTCGGTTGGTTCGACTCGCATTTTTTTGGTAGGAGCAAGTACATTTGGCGTAAAGCCAATCTGCACGGTGTGCAGTTGGTAGCCAAATGCACAAGGGCGGGCTTTTGTGCAAGCATATTTCCAAATGCCCGCCCGCAGTGGTAGAAAGCAACAAATACTGTGTCGCATAAATAGGGTAAAATGGACAAAGGTGAAACGCTACATTATTTCGATATCCATTGTGTAAACGCCAAGGCGACAAGCAAAATGAAGCAATAGAAAAAGAGTTCACATCGCGTGGACTCTTTTCTGTTGCGCTCGCACCTGTGCCTTCGACGAACGTCGAAACCTAATAGCGCCGCTATTGGTAGGAGCAAGTGGACTCGTGCGAGGAGCGAAGCGACGACCCTCAGCGATTGCGAGCAATCGCGTAGTCACCGA
>CANQYT010000019.1 GCA_947628135.1 uncultured Clostridia bacterium | reverse complement strand
AGCAACCGCAATTTCCCGTTGAACAACTTCCTCGCGCTCCTCTGACTCGCCCGCCCTTTCAACAACATCGCTTCGGTCATCTGTTTACCGATCCTGACGATGGGGTTCAAACTTGAAAGGGGGTCTTGGAAGATCATCGCTATCTTATCTCCGCGCAGTTTGTGAAAGTCCTCTTCGGATATCTGCACAAGGTCCTGCCCGTCGTAGATTATTTCTCCGCCGTCGATAGAGCCGTTGTTTGCAAGTATGCCGATGATGGCGCGGTTGGTCACGGATTTGCCGCTGCCCGACTCGCCGACGATGGCGAGGGTTTCACCCTTGTACAGGTCGAAACTGATGTCCCGTACCGCCTGCACTTTGCCCGCGTCCGTGCGGAAAGAGATGACCAAATTTTTTACTTCTAATTTTTTCTCCATAACTTAGCCCTCACTTCCTTTCAACGTGGGATTGACCGCGTCACGCAAACCGTTGCCGAACAGGTTGAAACTTATCATCAACAACGCCATTACAATTGACGGTATGACTATCAAATAAGAGTGCGACTGTATGTACTGTTGATTTTCCGACAGCATAACGCCGAAAGAAGAAGTACCTTTCAAACCGAGGTTCAAGTACGCCAGAGTCGCTTCGCTGTAAATTACGCTGGGTATCATCAGCACTGACGAAGTGATGATCGTGCCCATTGAGTTGGGCAGAATGTGTTTGAAGATAAGCCGCCAATCGCTTGCGCCCAACGTACGCGCGGCAAGCACGTGTTCCTGCTTTTTGAAGCGGTAGAACTGCGTACGGGTGATACCCGCCGTGCCCATCCAGCCCGTCATACACAAAGCGAGGAAGAACGTGAAGAAGTTGTTGCCCAAGTGCAAAATGCACAACGTCATAACAACTATCCAAGGCACGCCGCCGAGAATATCCGTAAAGCGTTCCATTGAAAGATCGACCCAACCGCCGAAATAGCCGGAAACAGCGCCCCACACCAAACCGAACAGGAAACAGAACAAGAAAGTGCAAACGCCCAACACCAAAGAGGTACGTAAACCGTTGAACATTTGTGTAAACACGTCTATTCCGTTGGCGTCCGTTCCGAAGATAAATTTCGGCATAGTTTTGTACCCCATCTGGCGATAACGTGGGCTCATAGCGGTCAATTCCTGCAATTTGCCCGTGCGCGTGTTGATTACTTGGCTCGTGACATAGTCGATAGGACACTCGTCGGAAAGTTTTTCGAAAGACTCAGGACCGACGGATTCGTCGTACTTGCACCAGCCGTTTCTGATAAACTCGTCTATCTCCGAACGCGCAAACGTCACCTCCGCGGAGTCGTACACGTTGGCATAGGTATCGAACACAAAGTCGCAGTAGTAGATCTCGGAGGCATAGATACCCTTGCGGAAGTTGTTTTTGCTGATTCCGCTCCAATATCCTTTCGGAGTTACGCCGAACGCGTCTTTGGAGAGCAAAACCATCTTCGTTGCGTCAGTAAAACCGACCGTTTGCAATTCTTCGGTATTTTCCACGTCCTCGTCTGCGGTGAAAAGACAACTTTTCAGCAGGATGTAGGAATATGCGCCTTCCGTTGCTTTCAATTCGAATTGCAACCGAACGGATGCGGAATCCAGCCCCAGCGTGCGCAGCGTCTGCGACAAATCGAATTGACCTGCGGAGTAATCTGTTGACCAATCGCGCAGCGTCGCCTGCTCGCCGTTGACATTAAGCAGAATACGGTATTCGCCTATATTTTCGTTGTATATATTCGCCTCATCGCCGAATTGGACGTCGGCTTTGTAGTGTCCGCTGTCCGTCACGGTAAAACTGTCGGACGAAAGCGTTGCCGGTTCGACTCCGCTTACGTCTTGATTTTCAAACATAACATAACCGCCGCTGCCGTAGGAAAGGGCTTGGTCGATCAACGTGGGCTCTTCGTCCAATTTGAGGTCCAACACAGCCCCCTTGTAGAAGTTTGCGGGAGTTTCGTTGACCGAGTCATAGACGATACGGGTATATTTGCGTGTTCCGTCCCAAAAACCCGTGCCCGTATCAAACAGTTTCGGTTCTAAAAACACTTCTTTCGGACTTACCGCGTCGATGTTGTGTGTAGAGAACATAGGCACAAAAATCGCGAAAAGAATAATTATACCCAAAATTACAGCCGCGACCACCGACGACTTGTTTTTGCAGAAACGGCGGAAAGAGTCACGGGCAAAACTTACCGCCTTGGTGTCGAATTTTTTGTCGTGAATGTTACTGTCTTGCTGAGCAAAAACAAATTTTGAGTCCGGAATATTTTGATACTGTTCAAATTGTTGTTCGTTCATATTATCTCGCCCCCATTCTGATACGCGGGTCAATGATACCGTAAGACATATCCAGCAACACCCCCGCAAGCAAACCAAGCGTGGTAAATATAGCCATATCCACAAACAAAACGTTGTAGTCCTGCGAATTCATCGAACGAACGAACAATTGACCTATTCCGGGTATTCCGTACAGTTGTTCCAATATCATAGAACCGCCGAGTATACCGATGAACTCGGACAATATACTTGGGAAAATGGGCACCATAGCGTTGCGCAACGCGTGGCGTGTAATTGCCTGTCTGCGCGTCAAGCCTTTGGTTCTTGCAAGCAAAAGATATTCGCTTTCCATAACCTCGCACAGTTCCGCCCGCACAAATCGGCAGTAACCGCAAATTGAGCCGAGAGACAAACAGAACACCGGCAATATGTACCCCAACACCTTTTTACCCGTAGGGTCGGTCGGATTAGGCCACTGCGTGGGCAAAACGGCGTTGTTGTAGCACAACAGCAACATCAAAAAGGTTATCAGCACAAATCCCGGCAACGAAATCAAAACCATAACGACGGTGGAAATTATCGTGTCGGTCATTTTACCCTTTTTGAGAGCAGCCCAAATGCCCAAGGCAATTCCTATGGGTACGGAGAAAATAACGGAGAAAATGTTTATCTTCATACTGGTCCACAGTCGTTCTCCGATGATTACGGTGGCGTCCACATTGGGCATAATCACCTCGGATGAGCCCCAATCCCAACGCGTGACGATGTTTCTTATCCACGAGAAATACTGCTGCAACACAGGCGTCTTGTAGTAGTAGGTCGTGTGACCGTCCTCGTACGTAAGTTTGTCAACGTAGTCGTCTGTCAGTTTTTCCGCAGACGAATAAAGGTAACCGAGACGCACTTCATTTTCGTAAAACGCAGTACGCGTTCCGAGTTTGCCCGTCAACATTCTTTGAGGAGGCAGCATTTTTATCAGAATAAAGGTCAGCGATAAAATGATGAATGCCGTTATCAGCGCCAGACCTATTCTTTTGAGAATGTATTTCCACATAATAACTCCTTGTCGGTGCAACTAAGTTTGTGTACTCAAAAATACACAAGCCCCGTTGCATCATTACTAATAGCAACGAAAAGGCTTAATTTTTTGGGTTAAGCCTTTTGTCACTAATAGGGGTTGTTTTCCGCTGTCGGATTGACTTGCAGTCAAACCGACAGCGTCAGACAAATCAGACTGTTTTATTCGGCAGCCGGTGCGGATACGAATGCGTGAGCCGCACTGAACGTGATCGTCCAACCGGTGGCAATGGTAATATCCACCGTGAAACCTTGCGCTCCCGAGTAGTCGTCGTCATCAATTGTGCCTCCGAACAACTTGGAGTAGTCGGCTTTGGCGATCTTGACCGTGATCGTGTAGACACCCTTTTCATCGGGTCCGGAAACCGTAACGGTAGCCTCGGCAGTAAACTCAGTGGGATCGCCGTCGCCTTCCTTTGTGTAGCCTACCAACTGCGCATTGGCAGCGGTGAGCGTACCTTCGGGGAAACCGAGCGCTTTGAATGTAGCCACAACGTCTTCGGTCGTCTCTTCCGTTGTGTAGGATACAGAACCGAATGCAAGTCCTGCGTTCCAACCGTCAACATAACTCAGATATGTGGTGTCGAGTTTGCCTTCGATGGAGAAGGAAGCATACAGGTCGATGCCGACGTTTTTCAGATACGGAGCAAAGTCGAATACCGCAAATTGCGTTACGGGTATACTCAGCGTGTAAGTAACTTCTGTTCCGTCTGCGTTTGCAACAGGCTGTCCCTGAATGAATTCTTTTACGCTGAACTCAACATACTCGTAGCCGTCATCGTTGTCGGCAGTTTTGTAACCGAACAGGTAGAAGTCTACGTCTTCAAGTTTGACTTCGGCTTGTTTTTCGACAGTAAGAACAGCCGTTACGTTGTCGCCGTCCAACTCGAAACTGCCGTCGCCGACGCCGACGAATGATTCGCCCGTCAGTTTGCCGTTTACAACTTGGCTGGGGGTTTGAGTTACCGTGTACAGTGCGTCGAAAGACCAGCGCAATCCGTTGTAGACCAACAATTCGGAATCGGGATCGGATGTGTCCGCACCCCAGTTAAGAGTGAAGCCCGTGGAGATGATGGGGTCGGAGGACATAACTTGCATAAAGCTCAGCGGGTCGAGAGTGTTGCCTTCGATTGCGCCGAAGCCGATGTCGAATTGCCCAGACTGGATTCTGTCATAAGCGTCGTTGGGGTCACCCGTGGGCGAGCACCAGAATTTAACGTTGAGTTTGTAGCAACCGCCGCTGACGGAATCGTGGTTGAAAGCGTCCTCCCAATATTGTTTGATATATTGGTGATAAGTTGTTTCCATAGAGGTATTCCACCAAGCGATTTCAAGTTCGATGACAGTGGGGTTCTCTTTCGTTCCGCGGGTGTAAGCGCCGCTTGCTTCCAATTCGTCAAGAGCCATACGGAAGTAGTCTCTTGCAAGTTCAAGCGAATATCCGCCGCTGTCCGTACCGTCAAGCAGTCCCGCAATAGCCTTCTCGTGAGCATCGGTGAGGTTGTATGCGATGTTGTTTTCGGGGTCGGACATATAAGCGCTGGACAGATAACTGACGGAAGACACCGCGCCCCTGATAGCAGCAAACGTGTTTCTGTCGATAGCGTAGGACAACGCGTTGCGGAAGTGAGAGTTGCTCAAAGCCGGTTCGCACTGCCAAGTATCGGCGGCGGGGGTTTGAGTTACCGTTCCGTTTTCACCGAACAGTTCATTCCAAGTGTCTTGGTCAAGCGCGTTGAAGTTGAGTTTCAGCGTTGTGTCGCCCGTGGTATGTTTTGTGCGCGGGTCGCTTGCATATTCGGTAAGTTTTGTTTGAGGAATACCGGATGAGTCGATCTTGCCGGCAAGGAATTCTTTGAATCCCGCTTCCTCATCTGTCTTTGCGGCTTCCAAAATGTTGATATGGATACCGGGGATACTGTACTTCGTGGATGCGTATACGTAGTTGGGGTTCTTCTTGTAAACGACTTGCTCGCCGCTGTCCCAACGTTCAAGCGTGTATGCGCCCAAGGACAAACTGTTGTCTACGGGGGTTTCCGTCTTGTTGCTGTTGAAACCGAGATAGTTTTCTACCGTTACGGTGTCAAGGAACTCCTTGGGAAGAGGCATATACATACCGCTACTGATGTAGTAGCGCGCATAGAATGCCGTGCAAGCCTCGGTGTAGGTAACCGTAAACCACCAATCGCCGTCTTTTTCTTCGATTTTCAGACCGACTTTGGAGAAATCTGCCGTTTCATTGATGCCCGTAGATCCGCTCTTCGTAGCCTCGAAGTATGCTTTTGCTCCCGCAATCGTTCCCGCTCCCGTGGAGTTTGCCATTTCTTCGCCGCGGAACAATCCGTTTGCGCCGTTTAGCAAGGCTTTGAAGGGGGTGAGGTAGTCTTCCATCTGGATTTGACGATCGTTGAATTCGGTATGTTTGCCCAACGTGCTGTATTTCACGTCTTTGCGAACTCTGAACGTCCAACTCTTGGAAGTGACGCCATTTCCGCCTTCATCGGCAGGAGTCATCGTTTCGTCGATAGCAAGTTCGGGCACCCAATCGTAACCGTCTTTGGTCTCGTTCATAAAGTTGGTGTAGAAGCCTGCTCCGATGTAACTGTAAAAGGAAGCGATTTCACTGTCGTTGGCGTCCCAGTAATTTGCAGTACCGGGATCTTGCGAGTTGTAAGTGTGGTAGTATCTCTTCCACGCCGCATTGTCTTCGGTCTCCAAGTCTGACGTAATGCTGCCTTCCGCAAGCACACCGAAACCGTAACCGGGGATGTAGTTTTCCGTACCGAGCGTGATACGGGGGTTGTACATCACAAGACCGCCGTTCTCATACAAAGTCATTCCGGTGATACCCGTATTGACGCCGTAACCCTCCAACAAGCCGAGTATATCGGTTTTCTGTTCGGTCGTCAACTTGGTGTAGTCATAAATTCCGTTTGCCAAGGGGATCGACTGCGCAATAGCGGCTTTGGCGTCGTTGAACGCTTTCAAAACGGTTTTTGTGTCTGTTCCCGCGTTGATAGCGGTAACGCCGGCGTTATACGCGCTCGTTACCTTTGCCGTTGTGGCGGAATCGAGACCTTCCAAACGACCTTTCAAACTTGCGAGTTCGGATAACAAATAACTGCGATAGTCGCTCAACTCTATCAGCGGTTCTGTGCTGTCGGTCGGACCGGGGGTCGGGTCGTCCGGATGGCAAGCAGCCAATGCGACCGTCAATACCATCAATAACGCAATAACAACCGACAACCATTTGATTGTCTTTTTCATTGTTTTTCCTCCATAATAAGATTTTTTTGTTTATTTGCAGCGAGCCGAAACGGCTCGATATGCAATCGTTTTGCGCGCCTGCGTATCCCCTTTTTATTTTCTCTGCACTTTTCGGGGTGCAGATCAATACGGGCTAACCTTTTATTTTCACAAGGCAGGGACCGAAAAAAATCGGACCGTAACAAGGCGCTGCGCTTACGCGCGTATCAACCGAAATAGCGAAAATCCACCCTGTACGTTCCGAGTACAATCAAATCTATTTAGTTCCAAGCTAAACAAACAACAAGGGAGAACCTTCGGAGCCATTGAACTTGATTCTAAGGCGAGTTAACTATTCTCAGTTGATATTGACAAGATTTTACCATAGTTTTTCGCTGCAAGTCAATCAAATGAAGGCAATTTTGCGATTTTTTTTGTGAAAAATTTTTGATTTTTTTATTTTTTGCCTTTTGGTATTGACATTACGCAGCATTTTTGCTACAATACGTCGCTTTTTTTTCGTCCGTTTGGGCAGGCGCGCCAAACGCCGCCGTATTGTAGATATATTATATAATATATGCACAAAAACATTTTATCAGTACCGCACAACTGCGCCGCATAGCAAGGGCGCGCCACGCGGCGAAAGACGCGCAAGCAAACATATTGCGAAAAAGCAAGTCATAGAATGTAGCGGAAATACATTGTTGCAAGGAGCAGATATGAAAAAAACCCTGTGTATGTCGCTTGCGCTGTGCGTTGCGCTGCTGTGCTGCTGCGCCGCGCTTGCCGCCTGCAAACCCGACCCGATGAAAACCGCCGTTCAGAACGGCGACAACTACACCATTGTGTGCAGTTACGACGCGGAAACTCACGTGCTGTCCGCAGTGCAGACGTTGAAGATGACCAACCGCAGCGAAAACTGTTTCGACGAAGTTAAACTGCACATCTACGCCAACCAATACCGCGAGGACGCGGCAACGTCCGTAGTGCCCAACGCATACCGCTCGAAAGCGTACCCCAACGGAGCAAGTTACGGAGAAATATCCTTCGACAGCGTAAAAGTAAACGGCGTGCCCGTTGCGTTTACCGTAGGGGGACAGGACTGCGACATACTGTCCGTGCCTATCGACGGGGGACTGTTCCCCGACAAGGGCGCGGAGTTGGAACTTACCTATCAAGTGCAACTTGCCAACGCGCACCACCGCCTCGGCTACAACGACAACACCGTCAACTTCGGCAATTGGTATCCCGTGCTGTGCCACGTGGACAACGGCAACTACACCGAAAGCCCCTACTACAACGTGGGAGACCCCTTTGTAAGCGACGTGGCGAACTACGACGTAAGTTTCACCTTGCCCGAGGGCTACCTCGCGGCGGCAACGGGAGAGTTGACGGAGGCAACAAACGAAGGCGGCTCGGTCACCTACCGCTACCGCGCGGACGCCGTGAGAGACTTTGCGTTGGTGGCTTCCGACAAGTTTACCAAAATTACCGACACGGTGGGCGACACGCAGGTAAATTACTACTACTATGCCGACAAGGACGCGGAATCGAGCCTTGCCGCCGCCTGCGGAATGATGAAATTTCTCAATGAAAAGGTGGGTAAATACCCCTACTCGCAGTACAGCGTGGCGGAAACGGAATTTTGCTACGGCGGAATGGAATACCCCAACCTTGCAATGGTGGCAAGCGGAGGCAACAGTTACCGTGAGGCGGTGGCGCACGAAACGGCGCACCAATGGTTTTACGGCGTGGTGGGCAACGATCAGATAACCGACGCCTGGCAGGACGAGGGTCTCGCGGAATACCTTACGTACCTGTATCTCGACGAAACGGGAGCGATGCCGCTCAACCGCAGCGTTATAGGCTGTACTCAAACTTACGTTACCTACGTGGACGTACTCGACCGCTACTACGAAAACGTGGAGCGCACGATGCGCCCGATAGACGGCTACAAAAACGACAGCGAATACGTTGTGTTTACCTACGTGAAAGGAAGCCTGATGTTCAACACGCTTTACGAGACGGTAGGCGCGGGGAAATTCTGGAAGGCGCTATGCAACTACTACGAGAACGCGCAATTTTCCGTTGCGCCGTCCGCGCAGTTGATACAGTGCTTTGCCCAAACGTGCGGCGAAGAAGCGGCAAACATATTTACGAACTTCATAGATGGAAAAGAAGTGATAGGCAAAGTGACGGATTGACGCGCCGCGGCTGCCACACAAACAAATCCCGCTGTTGCAAAACGGCGGGATTTGTGCTACAATAAGCACTGCGAGGTGTAAAACTATGCGAGTGTTTGTTGCGTTGGAACTGCCGCAAAAAGCGAAAGACAATCTGGAAAGGTCGGCGCGGCAATTTGCCGATTTCGCGAATGGGGGCAACTTTGTGCCCAAAGAAAATCTGCATCTTACCCTGCACTTTCTCGGGAACGTGGAACAAAGCGACCTGATATACGTTCAGAGCGCAATGGATTCCGTTGCGGGAACGCCCGCCCCGACGCTTGCCGTCACGCGCTTTGCTATGCAGCGCACAGGCGACATAGTGTGGGCGAAGATACGTCAAAGCGAAGAACTGACGGAATTGCACCGCCGCCTCGGAGACGACTTGGAAAAGAACGGTTTCGAAGTGGAACACCGCGCGTTTCGTCCGCACGTAACGCTTATCCGCAGGAAAAGTTTTACGCTGCCTTTCTCGGAGGTGACGAAAAACGTGCAAGTGTTCAATATGCCCTTTGCCGCGACGCGTGTGACGCTGTTTGAAAGCGTGTTCGGCGCGCAAGGAGTAACCTACCGTCCGCTGTACACGGTGGAATTGAAAGCGTGACCGCCCCACCGCCGCATTTGCATTGCCGAAGGAAAAATCTCAAAAAATAAGCCCTACCCGAAAAACGGGGAGGGCTTTTTGATAGTTTTGTTGCAGTGCTGTTTCAGCGAACTACTTTTTGTTCCACCACGTAGGAAACGCCGTCCGCCGCGAGCAGCATATTGGACAATGCCGCCTTGTCGGCGTTGATACGTTCTTCGAAAACGAGCCATTTGCCGTCGCTGTTGACCGCATTCGGCAAAGCGAGCATAAGCGATACGTAAACGGCGGTTTTCAACTCGGCGGGAACGTCGTCGTAGTCGGTGACGTTTGCGCCGTCTTTCAGTTTGACGCGGTAGTCTTCGGCGACAAGGCGCATTCCGCCGCCCGTGTAGCCGTTGAGAAATTGCGTGGCGACAAGCAATATGCCCTTTATCTTGTCGGAGATGAGCAACGACACTATCTCGTTGTGAGCGATGGTCTCTTTGAGATTGTTGAGCGTCTTTGCTTCCGCGGCGGCAACTCCCACCTTGGCGCGGGCGTTGCTTGCGGCGACGTATATGCTCAACTGCTTGTTGCGCTGTTCTTCCAACTCCGCCTGACGCTTGGAAAGCAAATCTATCTCCTGCTGCTTGGAGGCAATTTCCTCCTGCGAAACGTCGGGGGCGGGGCGACTTTTGAGAATGGAATAGAGATTGTCTATCTTCTCCGAAAGCTGCGAACGCGTTGCGTCAAATTCCACTATCAGTTTGCGCAGACCGTCCACGCTCATATCAAGGTCCATAGCGGCGACCTTGTCCACGTCCAGACCTTTGAGGCGGAACTCCACTTCCAACTCGCCGTGCAGTTCGTCGTACTCCTTTACTTTGGACTCGTACAGCCACTGAGTTTTTTCCAATTCGAGACGTTTTTTGAAAATTTCGCCCTCCGCCGCGCGCGCGGACTCGGTAAGCATCTGACGCTCGCTTTCCACGTCGCCCAACTCGTAGCGGAAATTGGTTACCGCTTGTTCGAGGTCCTCGCTGCCCGCATAGCCCTGCGCCTTGGCGGTGGACTCCGCTATCTGCTGCTCGTTGACCTTGATGGTCTTGGTGTTTTCCAAAATCGCTCCGCGAACGTCGTCCAAGCGCGACTCGATGTTTTCCAACTGGCGGGTGAGCGCCTTGTACTGATCGTAACCGCCGCTAAGCCGCTCGCCTATGTCGGAAAGTTCGTCTTTAAGTTTGTCGTTGGTGGAAATGAGACTGTCTATCGAAGCGCGCGTGTCGTCGAAACCGTTTTGCGTTTCTTTGAGGTAGCCGAGACGGTTTTTGAGGGCGGTGAGTTTGGCGCGCTGAGACTCGACGGAACGTTTGAGTTCGCTCAATTCCGCTTCGGTGCGCACCGCGTCCTGCTGAACGTCCAACAGGTACTTGGTTCCGTTGTCGGAACTGAGCGCTTTGAGGTAGTTGAACACAACTTCGTTGGTGTTTTGCGAGACTATCTCGTTGTAGCGACGGTTGATGTTGTCCTTTTCCCTTTGCAGGGTCTCCATTTCGGCGGAATTGATCTCCACGTGCCGCTTGATTTCTTTGAGAGCGCCGTCCAGATTGCCGATACGTTCCAACAGCAGATCTCTGTCCAGATTGCGCACGCCTATCTCCTGTTGGAGAGACTCCATTTCGCGGTCGTTGAAGTTTGCGGTGACGGCAAAGACGCCCGTCGCGTCGTCGCTGAAAACCTTTTGACTGTTGAGATAGACCTCGCGCTTGAATTCCTCCTGCTTGCGAAGCAACGTTTTGTCGCGCTCCGCTTCCAGACGTCCGCGCGATTGCTCCAACTGCACAAGACGGTACTTGTAGTCTTCCAGAGCGCGTTCCAGATTGCGCTGCTTCTCTTTGAGGGAGAGATTGACCGTCTCCAACTTGGAATACTTGCTGTCCAACACTTGCAAAATGGTCTCGCGCGCCTTGAAGGGCGTGACGGTGATGTCCAACTCGGCAACGGCGCGGAAACGCTTGACCTGCACTACGAGGTTGCTTTCCTTTTCCGCTATCTGACTTTCCTTGACGGCTATTTCGCCGGTGAGTTTTTCTATCTGGGCGTTGACTTCGTCTATCTTGACGTCTATTCGCACCGCTTCCAACAGTTCGCCCACCGACCGCGCGGGTATGTGAAACGCGTCCAGACTGTCCTTGACGTCGGAAATGCTCTTTTCCACCTGAGTGAGCCTGTCGGTATAGAGCGCTTTTTCCGCAAGCAGCCGCTCCTGTTTGTCGTTGAGGTCCAACAACTGCTCGTTGAGCGTTTTGTTCTTTTCGTACAGCGACGCAACGTAGGCAAGTTCGTTGTTGATGGCTTCTATCCTGTTGCGCTTGTCCTGCGAGAGGGCGTACTGTTTGTTTTTCTCCTCCAACTGCTGACGGATACCGCTGAGTTCGTTCTCCTGCCACTCCAACTCGCCCGTGATTTCGTAACGGCGTTTTTCGTAGGCGGAACGCTGCTCGGCGACCGCGCGCAACTGCTTGACCTTGGGAATGAGCAATTCCACGTCGTCGTGCAACTTGACCTTGGCGCGCGCCTCGTCCACGTCCGACTGACGGGCAATGAGTTTGTTGTACTTGGCTTGCGCGTCGTCGAGTTGCGAGGATATATCCGCGCGAATGGAATCCACGTTCTGCTTGGCTTTGAGTTCGCCCAGTTGCGCCGTTGCGACGGTTATGTCGCGCACAAGGGCGTCCAACTCTCTGTTGAGCGCGTCAAGACCCTCCGCCGAAGCGGGAACGGCGTCCGCGGCGTACTGTTTGAGCCGCGCCATCGCGTCTTGTTTGAGCGATTGCGCTTCCGCATTGGAACGAACTATGCTTTGGCGGACTTCGTCCAACAGACGTATCTCGTCAAACTGTTTCAAATCGCCGTGAAACGCCTCCACTGTCTTGTTGTTGACATAGCCCTGCCGCAAAAGCGCGCTTACGGGAGCGCCGATGAGTTCCTCTATGTATTCGATTGCGTGGGCGCGCGCAACTACCTGATACGAACCGTCCTCGGACGCTTTTTTGAGTACGGTACGCGTTGTTGCGCCGTCCTCGTTGTGAAGTCGGCTCAACGAATACAACACGCCGTCCACGACGAATTCTATCTCCACGTCGCGCGTACACTCCGCCTGTTCGAAGCAGAAATCGAAGTAATTTCCCAACCGTCCGCCACGCGTGGTAACGAGAGATCTGCCGTCGGCTGCCGTGCCGAAAGCGAATACCTGTTTTTCGTTGGTTTGTGTGTCGGTTGCGACAACTTTGACAATTTTCATTGAGCACCTCTTGTCTGTGTTTTACCTTGTATCCGAGTTTTGTTCGGAAATCTGTTGATTGCAACGACTTTTTGTGTTACAATACACATTGACCCGTAAGCCGTAAAATTCATCTTCGGAAATTGCGGCTTATGAATTATTATAACTCATACACGCAAAATAATCAATACTTTCTTGACAAAAGAGGTAAATATGGCATTTTGTATCAAAGAAAAGCATTTCATCGACACGGGTTTCACCGCAGTTGAAAATAGGTTTTTTCTAAATTTTATGCCGGACGCGCCCAATAGGTGCACGCAAACCTATCTGCTGGGGCTTACTCTGAGCAACAGCGACGGCGACGACAACTGCATCGAGACCATCGCAAACAAACTCAACATCTCCGCAGAGGAGGTGATGGACGCCTTTCGCTATTGGGAGGAACTCGGCTTGGTAACGGTGCTGGATTCCGTTCCGCCGCAGGTGCTTTACCACGGCGCGGACTCCAACTCCACCCTCAAAAAGATAAAACCAAGCAAATACGCCAAATTCTCCAAACAGATACAGTCGGTGATTGAAGGCAGAATGCTTACCGTCAACGAGTACAACGAGTACTACACTTTCCTCGAAGAAACCACTTTTTCTCCCGACGCGCTGGTGTACGTGGCAAAGTACTGCGCGGAAATGAAGGGCAACAACATCGGATATCAATACATACTTACCGTTGCGCGCAATCAACTTGCCAAAGGCGCTACCACCCTTGCCACCGTCACGGAAAACCTAAGCAGTCAGCAAAAGTACGACGACGACCTCAAACTTGTGTTCAAGGCGATGCAAAGCAACCGCGGCATAGACTACTCCGACAGGGCAAACTACGAAAAGTGGACGAAAGACTTCGGGTTTGCGCCGGAAACGATAATCGCCGTGGCGAAATCCTGCAAAACAGGCGGAATGGGCAGATTGGACGCAAAACTTTCCGAATACTACAAAAAGGGCGCGCTTTCCGACAAAGAAATATCCGATTACGAAGAGGAGAAAAACCGCATAAACGATTTGGCGCGCACCGTTACCAAAACAATAGGCGTGTACTATCAAAACCTCGAATCGGTAACGGACGAATACATTGTGCCTTGGCTCAGACGGGGGTTTGACGAGGAAACGCTCGTAGCCATTGCACGCTACTGCTTCAAAAGCGGCATACGCACACTTAACGGCGTTGCCTCGATAATAGACAAACTATACAAAAACGGCATTGTAAACCTTGCGGCGCTGGACGGCTACTTCGCTATGCTCGCCGATACCGACGCAAAAATTCAATCCGTGCTTGTCAAATGCGGTCTGGACAGGCGCACCACCGCAAACGACCGTCTGCTGTACAAAACCTGGACGGAAAGTTGGAATATGCCGGAGGAATTGATACTGCTCGCGGCGGAAATGTCCGTAGGAACGGGGTCGCCGCTGGCATACGTAAACAGAGTGCTTTCCGATTGGAAACAGCGCGGTATCGTCTCGGCGGAGCAGGCAAAACGCAGCAAAGCCGCTTCGGCATCAGCAGCCGCAACCGCAACCTACGTCGGGGGCACGGCAATAGAACGCAGACACTACACCGACGAGGAGATAAACTCCTGGTTCTCCGCCTTGGAAGAGGATGACAAATGAACGACAGATTGACGAAAACCGCCAAACGCAGAATTGACGAAAGGCGCTACGCCGCGGAAGAAAAAGCCGCTGAAACGTTGGAATACCTGCGCAAAAACGAACGGTGGAACGAATGCGAACAACAGTTGCGCTCGGCGCAGGTAAGTTTGGCAATGGGCGAGGGCGGCAAGCAACTTGCAAAAAAAATCGCCGAATTGGAAAGCAAACAACGCGAACTGCTGGACGAATTGGGAATATCCCCCGAAGAGTTGACGCCGCAATACTTCTGTAAACTGTGCAACGACACGGGGTACGTAAACGGCAAGCCCTGCCGCTGTCTGCAAGAAGAACTGCACCGACTGATAGTTGCGGGCAGCAACGCGCCCAATGCGGAATTCACCTTTGAAAACAGCACGGAAAAGGAGGAGAAAAATCTCGCGGTGTACGACCGTATGCGCAAATTGCTGCAAAACAAAAGCAAAAACGCGCTTATCGTCGGAAAAGTGGGCACGGGCAAAACGTATCTGCTTACCGCTTGCGCCAACTACGCCGCGGCACAGGGACGGAGCGTTCTGTTTGTGACGGCGTATTCCCTCAACGCGGACTTCCTTTCCGCCTGTCTGGACGGCTCGGAGGCGGTAAACGCGCTTATGGACAGCCTTATCGAAGCGGATCTGCTGCTTATTGACGATCTCGGTACGGAAAAACTGTTCAACAACGTAACCGCAAACTTTCTGTTTGCCCTGCTGAACGAACGCACCGTAAACAAAAAACAAACGTTTTTTACAAGCAACCTGTCGCTCGGCGACATAAGCGAGCGTTACGACGAACGAATCGTTTCCCGACTGATGGACAAAAACACCGCTTTCGTGGCGCAACTTGCGGGCGAGGACAAACGCCTCGCGAAGAGATGAACCGCTTCAACAAAAACGTCCGCCCTATCGATTTTTTCGGGGCGGACGATTTTTTTTGCAAAACGGCAAACTTTTTTTCCATATACTATTGAAATCACAATTCGTTTGTGATAGAATACAATGACAACAAAAGAGAGGAGCGCAACGAAATGAATTTGTTGGCTTTTGTAAATTCCTATCGGGAACTGAAAGAGCAAACGGGATTTAGCATACTGTTCGGTCACGAGTTGGGCGAACCCGCCTATACGGGTTGGGAGGTCCAACTGATTTTCGTGCTGCGGGTGCTTATCGCGGGCGGCTTGGGTATCATCATCGGAATAGAACGCAACCGCCGTCAAAAAGAGGCGGGTATGGCGACGCACTTCATCGTGGGGTGCGCCGCGGCGCTGTTTACGTTGGTGTCTATGTCGATGAGAGACATCGGCGACGGCGAACGTATTGCCGCGCAGATCGTTTCCGGTATTTCCTTCTTGGGCGCGGGCGTAATATTCTTCCGCAGAGAAAACCTGCGCGGACTTACCACCGCGGCGGGCATTTGGGCTACGGCGGCAATCGGTATGGCTGTGGGCGCGGGTATGCCCATAGTTGCCGTTGCCTCCACCGCGCTGATACTCGGCATACAAATGTTTTTGCACAGCAAAGTCGTGCTGCGCAAAAGCCGCAAACATATGCTTTTCGTCAAGTTTGTGTACAGCGACGAAACGAAGAATTACCTTATGACGCACTTCGATTGCGACAGTTTCCACCGCTTCAAGTTGACCAAAGACGGCGACAACCGTATCGCCGAGGCGGTGATATACACCAAGCAAAACTTCTACGCCAACGAACTTTGCGAACTTATGTCCCAACACCCCGACGTGCTTTCCGTCGAACGGTTGGAAGATATTTGACAACAAACCTTTACACAACGCCGCTTCCGTAGGGAAACGGCGTTTTTTTGCACCCCATTTTGGTTTTTGCGAGTATTTTATGGGTTTGCGGCAGACTTTTCCGAACGCCGTTTTTGTGTATTACGTTGTTTTCGCTGTTGCTGCCTCAATTGGAAATACTTGCTTTTTTTCGCAATGCCTTTTGTCGCGGCAATTCCGAAAAAACTTCCGAAGTTGTCGCACGCCTTGTCGGACAGTTGAAAAAAGTGATACGCCGCCAATGCGACGGCAAGCGTAAACTAAAACAAAGGACTTGACTGCGGCTTTTGTTTATATTGAAATTCCGTAAACGGTTTTTATTTCGATTACGTTTTTATAAACGTTGTTGTCTGTTGCGTTGGGCATAAAATTTTTTCGTTGACAAAGAAACGTCAAATCATTGTGCAAAAACATATAGTTGCTTATATGGGAAAAACTTCCCGAAGTAAAAATTTACAATCTGCAAACGCAAAATCGCCGACCTTTACAAATTCGGTCGGCGATCTTACACGCTTTTATTCGCTTGTTTCGGCGGTGAGATAGCCCGCAGTTCCGTTTTTGTCTATCCGTGCCATAGTATACGAAACATCACGCCATCTGTATTTTGTGCCGTTGCCACCTTGCAATTTGACGCAATTTCTGAACATATTTCTGCCCGTGATTACACTTTGCGTACTCCACCGCTCGGAAACGTAGATACTGACGAGATTGCGACAGCTTTCAAACATTTCGTCCATATTTTTAACCGAGGACGTATCGAATTTGCTCAAATCAATGCTCGTCAAATTTCCGCAACGGTAAAACATTCTGCTCATATCTTCCGTTTTGCCCGCGTCGAAGTTAAAAACCGCCTTTGTCAATGAAGTACAATTGGCGAACATCTCCTTCATACTTTTTACGTCCCTGACGTCGAAATTGGAAAACTCCACGCTTCTGAGCGACGAGCAGTTTTTGAACATTCCCTCCAACGAAGAGGCGTATATGACGTTTTCGGACAAAATGTATGCGGTATTTCCTCTGATATACATCTTCACTTTGTCGTCATCCGTCGCGGATTCGCCGTACTCGCCGACATCTGTGCCGCGCATCCTTCTCATTTGAGGATAGTTGTCGTAGGAATCGAATTTTACGTCGCGGACAGAATTGGATCGGAAATATGAATTGAGTTCGCCGCTGTCGGACAACTGCGAACGCCTTTCTTCCTGCACCACGGAAATTTGCAAAGAGCCGACGTTGACCTTCATCGTATATTTTCCGTAGGCAAAGTTGACGCAAAGCGCCGCAGAAAGAAATGTTGCTATTACCGCAATTATTATCAATCTCCTCAGCATTGTCGTCTACCTCAATTGGTCTGATGGGCAATAACGTCCACGCTCAGACTGAACGTCTCGGAAAATTCCGATCGGGAAATCGAAAAACTAAGTTCGCAATTATCCGTAGACAAAATTCCCGCGTCGAAATTGCCCACGGATAAGAACGTATAGACAATTACCTCTCCCGACTTGTGCTTTGCAACGTCGCTTTTTTGTTGTCCGTTGCAAAAAAGCTTCATTTCGAAGCCTTCGAGAGTTTCGAGTTTTGCGGGGAGCGAAACGGCCACGTCGTATTCGATGAACACTTCCGAAGCCGTTTCTTCCCCGTTGGCGACGGTAAAGAGAACCGTTTGTTGAACATCCCCCTCCAAAACAAGTTCTCTTTCGCTCATTATTGTCGAAATGAAAAACCGAGCCGCCCTTGCACTGTCCTCCGACACTTCCGACAAAGTATATCTTGCCGAAACCGAACATATTGTCAGCAGACAAAGACTGAATAAAATCGATAGAACAAAGCCGATTTTCCTTCCCATTGGCAATTTTGCGCTATTTAAGCCGTCTCCTTTTAATATTTGCAGGCAAACCTCGCCCTCGGGGGATGAGGCGAGGTCGCCAATTTATCAATCTATTTGAGTTATCGTTGTCGTAATTATCAAACAGATAGTTGCTATCTTTCCGTTAGGACCGCCGTCGGATACTTCGCAAGCCTTGTTGCCGAGGTACGTGTCGTATTGGTCGTTTATGCCCTCTCCGTCGAAATCCCAACGCCATTGAACCGACGGAACGCGAATGGTTTTGCCAAGTCCGCCCGCCGAAAACTCCTCGACGTAATACGTTCCCGAACACCCGTCAATGGCTGCATTTACGGCGTCCTGAAATTGTTGCGCAGTCTCGAAAGAAGTACCCTTTATTTCGCTGCCATCTACAATGATGGTGATGGGGCAGTAATATTTCGTCTCTTCCCTATCGACAACTTCCCAATTGTCAATTGCAAATTCTCCCTTGTAGGTAACGGCGACGGAAACTTCTGGATTGCCCGAAACAGTCATAGAAATCATTTCGCCGCTTGTTCCCGGGGCAATTACGTTGTCGGTGGAAAGAACCGATTTCATTGTTCCTCTTGCGGTATTCGTATCGTACGTTTTGGAAAACGCAGTGCCGTTGCCGATTATTTCCACGCCGAATTTTGCAACTCTCGCCGCGTCTAACCCAACGCCCGAACTGACATATTTCGCATACGTGCCGCCAACGACGCAACTTGTAATAAGCGCTAAAACCAGAAGTATCATAGCGACTCTGATGCTTTTGAACCGTCTTTTTTCTTTCATTCTTCACTCCTTTTTCGGGAATCGTACAAAAGATTCCCATAGTATTTTTTTCAAATCGCACCGACGCCCGTCACAACGAGCAGCCGCACGACTTAATTCCTTTTTTTGTCTTTACGGCGACCGACAAACTCGATTGCAAAAAATATTGCAACGGGTACGCCCACCGCCAAAACGATCCCCAAGGGTGTTTGCATAAACATAACCAGTCTGCCGATTTTCGGAATACGCCAACTGTAAACGCCTATCAGTCTGTCCTTCGTCACAGGCGCGTCGGGAGCGTTGTTGGCGTCGCCTTTTGTTATGAAAAGCAACTCGTTTTGCCCGTCGGACTGTATACCGACTATTCTGTGCGTGATTATCGTCTTGTCGTCGGCAACGTACGCCACTATGTCTCCCACTTTGAGTTGTTCGTGATTGACTTCGGTTATGAAGATGAGGTCGTCCACCTCGATGTGGTCTTCGGCGTCACCGCTCATAGAGCCTGACCTTACCACCATCGGCATAACACCAAACAGCGTTGGGGGTTCGTCGGGTTTTACGGCGGACTTGACAATAACGATCAGATTGCATACGAGTATAAAACCGAAAAACAATATGAGGACAATCCCGAAAATCAACAGTATTCTGCGAGTTGTCGCGTCTTGTTTCGCCTTGCCTTTCATAAAACCTCATTTTTGTGAGTGAGTACTCACTTACTTACAATCTAACACAGATGTTATTATTTGTCAAGCGTTATTTTGAAAAAATTTGTAAAATTTTATCGACTAAAAACGAGCTAACAAACTTTCGCCCTTATATTGAGTAAAAAGAGTAGAAAAAACGGTCGGACTCGGCGAAAAGCGCGTTGGAAAATATCCGACCGAATTTTTTTGCAATCGTTAAATCGCTTAAATACGGAAAACAGAGAACTATATTATTTTGTTCGGGGTCAGTTGATGAGCCAACCCTCTCCGCCCCACACCAGATTCCAGATGGTATCGAGCATTTTTTCGTCGCATACGGTTTCTTCGTTTATCAAGCGAATGGCAAACACAACGGAGACGTCGGTAACGTAATAAAAAAGCCATTTGATATCTATTTTGTGCAAAATGTCGAATTTCTCATCGAGGGCGTAAAAAATTTCCACCAACTCTGCGAAAAAGTTTTTTGGGTCGATCTTGCCGCTCATTGCGGCGGTTTTTATATATGCCGAATTGCGATATTCGTAAAAGTACAGGGTCTTATATTTGTTGTTTAGCAAATAGATAAAAAATCTTTTCCAGATCTTGTGCAGAAATGCGAACATTTCGTCTTTGTCGTCTGTTTTGTGCGGTTCTTTGACCAGGTCGTCGAGGGTTTCTTTTATCTCTTCGTAAATACTCAAATAACAATGCAGGAGCAACTCCTCTTTTGTTCCGTAATGTTTGTATATCAGTCCTTCCGAAGTCCCGGCCATTTTGGTGATCATCTGCATAGAGACGGACATCAAACCGTGTTCCGCAACCGTGCGCATCGTGCAATCCAGCAATAGATCTTTTTTTGTAATACTCGCCACCGTTTGCCAACCTTCTTTTTCGTTTTGGTTTTTATAATATTTATAATACCATAAAAAATGCCAAAAGTCAAATCATACGGCGCTAACAGAACAATAAAACGTTTTTGCGGCGTTTTTTTTTTGGGGGGGGGGGAATGAAACCCCGACGGAACAGGAACTACGCTCCCGTCACCCTCTCAACCGAGCCGAAGGCAAACGTCGGCGAATGTCGGTTTTCGTAGAAGTTGAACTTCCTTTCTTGAAACTACTGACCGGATTTGTAAGGAGCGGCGAAGCCGCGACGGAATAGGGATTGTTACGCAAAGCGTCAATCCCGTCACATTATTTCACTCTCCGGTTTGTAGCGACCAAAAGGGCGGGAACTTCTTGCGAAGTGCCCGCCCAAAATGGAGCTACTAACCGGATTTGAACCGGTGACCCCGTCCTTACCAAGGAGCAGAACACAAAACCGCCGAAGGAGTAACACGAGGCAATATCTTGACAGTTTGTTTGCTACGAAACACAAGATATAGTATGAATTTGCCGTTTTAGGGAGTAACACAGCGGAATAGCAAACACCATAAATCTGCGGTTTTGTTTGCTACCGTTTGCTATTTTCGCGTTTTAGGGCGTTCAAAACAGTCCAAAACAGGCTTTTTTTGGGGCTGAAACCGGGGTAAAATGCCTTGTTTTCAGCCCTTTTTTCGGAATAATAGCAAACAACTTTTTCCCTTGATTTTTACCTCGTCGCATTCACTCGTACCAAATAGAAAATATCTACAACCAGCCTCAAATCGCTTGATTTTCTCCGCTTTGTTTGATATAATAAAACAAGGTGGAGTAAATAATGATTTTGACGTTTGACAGTTTGGCATATGAGTTCAAGGATTACACGGACGTAAGGGGCAAGATTCGCCGCGAAGTGCAATCGGGAAGATTGACGCAAGTCGCGCGTGGATTATACGAGACCGACGCGCACGCAGACGGAAAGTATCTTGCGGGTGCGATCTACGGACCGTCCTACCTTTCGTTCGATTACGTTCTGTCCATGTATTCGCTTATCCCCGAAGCGGTTTTCGAGACTTACACGTCCGCCACGTTCCGCAAGGGCAAGACCAAGCAATACGAAAACGCTTTCGGCGTGTTCACATACAGGGATATTCCCGCCGCGGCTTACCCCGTCGGCGTGGAGATCCGACAAGAAGGCGGCTATTCCTATCAAATCGCCACGCCCGAGAAGGCGCTGTGCGACAAACTGTATGCGATTTCCCCCGTCGGCTCGTTAAAGGCACTTCGGGCACTTCTGTTCGACGATCTGCGTATCGACGAGGACGAATTCGGGCGGTTGAATTTTGACGACATACGGCAACTCGCGCCGCTGTACCGCTCGACGAACCATAACTATCTTATCAAATTGATCGGAGGGAGATAATGGACACGATTTTAAATCAAATGCTAGCGATGTACCCCTCGCATTCGGCGAGCGACGAGAAGAACGCATTAACGGAAGTCATTCAAGAAGTTACTCTGTGCGGATTGTCGCGCGCGGGATTCTTCCGCGACGCCGCCTTTTACGGCGGGACGGCGCTACGTATCTTCTATGGGCTGGACAGATTTTCCGAAGATTTGGACTTCTCGCTCGTCGCGCCCGACGCCGATTTCGATTTGAAGAAATATTTTTCCGTCCTCGAAAGCGAATTGCACTCCGTCGGGCTGAATTTCAGAATCGAAGAAAAGGTCAAAACGGCGGAATCCAATATAAAGTCGGCGTTTTTGAAAGGCAACACCAAAGAACATATTTTAAGTTTTTACCCCGATGACCGTTCCGCGGAGAAAATCAACCCGTCCGAGACGATCCGGATCAAGTTCGAAGTCGACACCGATCCCCCGGCTTACGCGACGTTTGAAAACAAGTATAGGTTGCTGCCGTCCCCCTATCAAGTGAAATTGTACGACGCGCCCTCGCTGTTCGCGGGCAAACTCCACGCCGTTCTCTGCCGAGCATGGAAAAACCGCGTCAAGGGCAGAGACCTCTACGACTATGTGTTCTATCTTTCGCGGAACATTCCCGTCAATATGCGGCACTTAAAGGCAAGGCTCGTGGATTCGGGCTTTATTGAAGAAGGTTTCGATCTTACCCGCGAAGCGCTGATCGCAATGCTCGATAGCCGCTTTGCCGCAATCGACTACGAACAGGCAAAACAGGACGTACAGCCGTTCGTAAAAGACAAGACCAAGTTGGAAATTTGGAGCGCGGAATTTTTTACCGAGATCACGGAAGGCATTGTTATCTGAAATTGACCGAGAAAATTTTTTGTCCGTCAACTTCCGATAATACGAAATTATGAGAACAATTTGGAGGTTCTTATGACCGAAGAAGAAGTGAAATTAAATTATATTACACCCGCAATCGAAGGCGCCGGGTGGGAAAAGAAATTTATCCGAATGGAATACTCCATCACGGCGGGAAAAATCGTTGTCCGCGGCGATAAGGCGTTTCGGCTATCCAACAAGAGAGCCGACTACCTTTTGTTTTACAAAGAAAATCTCCCTCTCGCCATAGTGGAAGCCAAAGACGATTCCCATCTGCTCGGCGACGGAATGTTGCAAGCGCAGGAATACGCGAACAAGTTGGACGTGCGCTTTGTGTTCACGTCGAACGGCAGCGGATTTTTATTCTACGATATGGAAACAGGCGAACAGCGCACGCTCGAACTTTCCGAATTTCCCTCTCCGCAAACCCTGTATGAGAAGCAATACAAAACGAAGATCGAAGCCGCGCAAAATCTCGAAACTGTGCTGAACACGCCTTACTACTTCGGCGAAGAAACCTATCCGCCCCGTTACTATCAACGGATAGCGATCAACCGTACGGTCGAAGCGATTGCAAGCGGCAAAGACAGAGTTTTGCTCGTCATGGCTACGGGAACGGGCAAGACCTATATGGCGTTCCAGATTATATGGCGGCTTTGGAAAGCGGGCTTAAAAAAGCGCATTTTGTATCTTGCCGACAGAAATATCCTCGTCGACCAGACGATTATCGGCGATTTCAAGCCGTTCAAAAACGCCATGCACAAGATAGAACACAAGGGAATGGATACCTCTTACGAGATATACCTGTCGCTCTATCAGCAGCTTTCCGAAAACGATACGGAAGATAATCTTGCCCTGCTCAAAGAGAGTTTCAACCCCGATTTTTTCGACTTGATCATCGTCGACGAGTGCCATAGAGGGAGCGCGCGGGAAGATTCCAATTGGCGTAAAATACTCGATTATTTCGATAAAGCAAGCAAGATAGGCATGACGGCAACGCCGAAAGAAACGAAAGAAGTGTCGAATATCGATTACTTCGGCGAACCGATCTACACCTATTCTTTGAAGGACGGTATCGAGGACGGATTCCTCGCGCCGTACAAAGTTGTTCGTTACGCAATCGATACCGACGTTTACGGCTACCGCCCCACGAGAGGCAAAACCGACGACAGCGGCGAACTCGTCGAGGACAGAGAATACGGCATAAAAGATTTTGACAGAAACATTGTGATCGACGAACGCACAAAACTCGTCGCGCAAAAACTCACCGACTACTTAAAACGCACGGACAGATACGCAAAGACGATTGTTTTCTGCGTAGATATTGACCACGCCGAGCGGATGCGGCAAGCGCTCGTTGCCTTGAACGCCGACCTTTGCGCCGAAAACTATAAATATATCATGCGCATTACGGGCGACAACGACGAAGGCAAGAAGCAACTCGATAATTTCATCGATCCCGAAAGCCGCTATCCGACGATCGTTACGACTAGCAAGTTGATGACGACGGGCGTAAACTGCAAGACCTGTAAAAATATCGTTCTCGACAATATCTTCGGTGAGAACGGCATGACGGAATTCAAGCAGATCATCGGGCGCGGGACACGTATCGAAGAAAAGCACGACAAAATGTACTTCACGATTCTGGACTTCCGCAACGCCTCGATCATGTTCTCCGATCCGAAATTCAACGGTCCCGAATTGCAGGATGACGACTACGATCCGGACGCCACTCCCGTTTATGTAACGCCTTCGCAGCCCAAAGATATTCCGCCAAAGCCCGACGATCCGCAAAAGCCCAAAAAGGTTTATGTAAGCGGCGTTCCCGTCGAACTCATTTCCGAACGGGTGCAATATTACGACAGAGACGGCAAATTGGTGACGGAAAGTCTGAAAGACTTCACGCGCAAGAACATTTTGAGCGGGTTTGCCACAATGGACGATTTCCTTAAATATTGGACGGGCGACGAGCGGCGCGCCGCCATTATCGAGGAATTGAAGGAACACGGCATCTTCTTGGAAGAACTCCGTTCTTACTATCCCGCCGACGTGGACGACTTCGACCTCGTTTGCGACATCGCCTACGGAATCAAGCCTTTGACGAAAAGCGAACGCGCAAAGCGTCGCAAAGTTGACGAGGTTTTGGCGAAGTATTCCGACAGTTGCAAGAAGGTTCTGGAAATACTGCTCGCCAAATATTCGAGCGACGCAATAGACGACCTTACCGATACAAAGATACTGAAACTTCCCGAATTTAACGAATTCGGCAGCCCGATCAAGATCGCCAAACTGTTCGGCGGATACGAAGGATACGTCGCCGCCGTCAAAGAAATACAAAACGCCCTTTACGCGGCTTAAAGGAGAAGATAAATGGCTGTTTCCAACTTGGTAAAAAGAATACAGGACATCATGCGCAACGACGCGGGCGTCGACGGCGACGCACAGCGTATCAGTCAGATGACGTGGATGTTCTTCCTTAAAGTCTACGACGCAAAAGAGGAAGAATGGGAATTTTACGACCGTAAATACAAAAGCCTGATCCCCGACGAACTGAAATGGCGGAATTGGGCGGTAGACGACAAAAGCAACAACGTCATGACGGGCGACAAACTCCTGTCGTTTGTAAACAACCTGCTGTTCCCGTACCTCAAAGGCAACGAGATCGAACTCGGCGGCAAAAAACTTCGCTTTGAACTGTCGCAAGACACGCCTCTCAAACAGCGTATCGCCCGCTATGTATTCGAGGACGCGCAAAACTATATGAAGGACGGCGTACTGCTTCGGCAAGTTATCAACACGATCAACGAGGTCGACTTCTCCGAATATAAGGAACGCCACGAATTCGGAACGATTTACGAAACGATCTTAAAGAGCCTGCAAAGCGCGGGCAACGCGGGCGAATTTTACACACCCCGCGCCGTTACCGACTTTATGGTGCAGATGATCGCCCCACGCCTCGGCGAGAGCGTAGCCGACTTTGCGTGCGGAACGGGCGGCTTTTTGACATCCACCCTCAAATACCTCGAACCGCAACGCGTTTCTCCCGAGGACGTGGATAAATATAACAATACGATTTACGGTATCGAGAAAAAGCCTCTGCCGTATTTGTTGTGCATAACCAATATGCTGTTGCACGACGTGGACGAGCCGAAGATATATCACGCCAACTCGCTGGAAAAGAACGTCCGTGATTACACGGAAGAAGATAAATTCGACATTATCCTGATGAATCCCCCTTACGGCGGGAGCGAAAAGGATGCCGTCAAAAACAACTTCCCCGCCGAACTTCGCAGCAGCGAAACGGCAGACCTTTTCATGGACGTCATCATGTACCGTTTGAAGAAAAACGGTCGTTGCGCCGTGATCATTCCCGACGGTTTCCTGTTCGGCACCGACAATGCAAAGGTGGCGATCAAGACGAAGATTTTCTCCGAATTCAACCTGCACACCGTCGTCCGTATGCCGCACAGCGTCTTCGCGCCCTATACTTCCATTACGACGAATATCTTATTCTTCGACAACACGCATCCGACAACGGAGACGTGGTTCTACCGTATGGATATGCCCGAGGGCTATAAGAATTTTTCCAAAACGAAGCCCATTCTTCTCGACCATTTCAAACCCGTTATCGATTGGTGGACGAACCGCGAGGAGATCACCGTTGACGAATTCCCGAAGTCAAAGAAATACAGCATAGACGAAATCAAATCGCTTGGTTACAATATCGACTTGTGCGGCTATCCGCACGAGGAAGAAGAAATTCTTCCCCCGCAGGACCTTATCAAGGAATATCGGGAAAAGCGCGCAAGTTTAGACGCGAATATCGACCGCGTTCTCGGCGAAATCATGGCACTGTTGGGAGAGAAAGATGAAGGCTGAAAATTTACGCAAATCCATTCTTCAAATGGCGATTCAAGGCAAGCTCGTCCCGCAAAATCCCGACGACGAGCCGGCTTCCGTTTTGCTCGAAAGAATCCGCGCCGAAAAACAGCGCCTTATCAAAGAAGGCAAAATCAAGAAAGATAA
>CANQYT010000018.1 GCA_947628135.1 uncultured Clostridia bacterium | reverse complement strand
TATGGTAAAATTTTACGAGAACGGTGCTGATTTTCTGCACGAAAATATCGACATACTGCGAGAGCGTCCTTTGGAAACGACTTTTTTCGAAGTGAACGCTCAAAGTATAAGTCACTGCGACGATACAAACTTTGCCGTTCGGGCGGAAGCCTACGGCGAACTGTTGTTGTGCGTACACATCGGCGACTATCCCGCGGTGCTTTTCGGCAGTGCCGTTTGCGCGCAGGAGTTGGCGCTATCCGTTGCGCAACGCAAACTGAATTTCAGTCGAACGCTCGGCGCAGAGGACGTGTCCCTTGCTTTTTGGAAAGAATACGAAAGTATTGTCGGCGGAAGTCACAAGATAAATTTTTCTATGGACGTGATGACTTGTAACTCCGTCGTACCTTGCGACGTAAGCGACGTGGTATGCGCAACGCCGGATGACGCCGAACAAATCGCGCGTCTTTCGGTAAGTTTTGCGGCTGACGCAACGCATCAAATAACAAATTTGCAAGAGATTTTTCAGCGTGTGCGCTCGAATATTTCCGCCTATCGGTGTGTAAAGCGGGACGGCAAGGCGGTATCGGTTGCGGCGGTGCACGAAGAAAGCAACGGGTTGACCCGTATCAGCGAAGTGTACACGTTGCCCGAATACCGCAACAAAGGTTTTGCCCGTCAAACGGTTACTTCGTTTACCGCGGATATACTCAAATGCGGACGCACTCCCTACTTGCACGTGGACAAAACCAACCCCGTAAGCAACCGTCTGTATTTGTCTATCGGCTACGTTTACGGCAAAAACAAATTGGAAATAGAAAGGGTAGCCGCGTCTTAAATCGTCCTATTCAATTGGCGCGTGAAAAAATTTGCAAACGCCCGCCCGCACTACGAAAAAAATTTATTACGCGCATACTAACGCTATGCGCAACGGCAGACATATGAAAGACATAGTAATAAAAAACGCCAAGGAAAACAACTTAAAAAGCGTAAGTCTCACCATACCGAGGGACAAACTTGTGGTATTTACGGGTTTGTCGGGCAGCGGCAAGTCCTCGCTTGCTTTCGACACCATCTTTGCCGAAGGGCAGCGCCGCTACGTGGAAAGTCTCAGCAGTTACGCCAGACAATTTCTCGGGCAGATGGACAAGCCGGACGTGGAAAGCATCGAGGGGCTGTCCCCCGCCATTTCGATAGACCAAAAGACCACCTCCTCCAATCCGCGTTCCACGGTGGGCACGGTCACGGAGATATACGACTATTTGCGGCTGCTGTTTGCGCGTATAGGCGTAGCGTACTGTCCGCATTGCGGTCTGCCCATCAGCAAGACCACGGTGGATCAGATATGCGACAGAGTGATGTCTCTCGGCGAGGGTACAAAACTGATGATATTAGCCCCCGTTGTGCGCGGCAGAAAGGGCGAATACGCCAAACTGTTTGAACAATTCAGACGGCAGGGCTTTTCCCGCGTCAGCGTGGACGGCAACACCTACACGTTGGACGAGGAAATCAAGTTGGAAAAGAACGTCAAGCACAACATCAGCGTGGTAGTGGATAGGCTTACGGTAAAGGCGGAGATGAACACCCGTCTGTCCGACAGCGTTGAAACGGCGTTGAAACTTGCCGACGGGCTTGTTGTGGTGTCCGCCAACGGCAAGGATACCACCTATTCCGACAAATTCGCCTGTCCGCAGTGCGGCTTCACGATAGAGGAGTTAGAACCCCGTTCCTTTTCCTTCAACAGTCCTTTCGGGGCTTGTCCGGAGTGTCTGGGGTTGGGTTTCAAACAGGAGTTCGACGAAAATCTCATCATTCCCGACGATTCCAAGTCGTTGCACGACGGCGCGGTAAAACTGCTCGGTTTCAATCTCGGCGCGGCAAGTTGGATGCGCACTTTGTTCGACGCGCTCGCGCAGAAATACGGTTTCAGTTGCGACGTACCGGTAAGGGATCTGCCCAAGTCCGCCTACAACGCGATAATGTACGGCAACGGCAACGAACAGTTGGTGTGCCGCCTACGCGACGGGCGCACTTTCAACGCCACGTGGGAGGGTATCATACCTATGATGACCCGCCGCCACAACGACTGCAAAAGCGATTGGACTCGTCAGGAATACGAAAAATTTATGGTGGACAAGCCGTGCAGTCACTGTCACGGCAAACGTCTCAAAGAGGAAATACTCGCCGTCAAGGTGGGCGGACTTAATATATGGGAAGTGGGCGAGCTGTCCATCACCAAAGCGTTGGAGTTTTTCGGCAATCTTCAACTTGACGAAACGCGCGCCAAGATAGCCTATATGGTGCTTCGCGAGATAAACGCACGTCTCAAATTTTTGGTGGACGTGGGGTTGGGTTATCTCACGCTCAACCGTGCGGCGGGTTCGCTAAGCGGCGGCGAGGCTCAGCGCATACGTCTTGCCACGCAGATAGGCTCGGGACTTACGGGCGTGCTGTACATTCTGGACGAGCCGTCGATAGGACTGCACCAACGTGACAACGGCAAACTGATAGCCACGCTCACGCGCCTGCGCGATCTGGGTAACACTTTGATAGTAGTGGAACACGACGAGGACACTATCCGCGCCGCCGACTACGTAGTGGACGTCGGACCGGGTGCGGGCGTGCACGGCGGAGAAATAGTGTTTGCCGGTTCGGTGCAACAACTTACGGAGTGCAAACAGTCCGTCACGGGCAAGTATCTCAGCGGCGAACTGTATATTCCCGTCCCCGCCGAAAGGCGCAAGGGCAGCGGCAATCTGCTTTCGATACGGGGCGCGTACAAAAACAACCTCAAACACGTGGACGTGGACTTCCGCTTGGGCTGTCTCAACCTCGTCACGGGCGTTTCGGGCAGCGGCAAAAGCAGTCTCGTAAACGAAGTTCTTTTGCCCTATCTGGAACAGCGGCTCAACCGCGCCCGCCGAAGCGATGTCGATTGCGACGGCATAGAGGGGTTGGAATATCTCGACAAGGTAATAAGCATCGACCAAAGCGCGATAGGGCGCACTCCCCGCAGCAATCCCGCCACCTACACGGGAGTATTTACGATGATACGCGACCTGTTCGCCGCCACGCCCGACGCCAAGGAACGCGGCTACAACAGCGGACGTTTCAGTTTCAACGTAAAGGGCGGACGTTGCGACCACTGCGACGGCGACGGTATTCTGCGTATATCTATGAACTTCCTGCCCGACGTGTACGTGCCCTGCGAGGTGTGTCACGGCGCGCGTTACAACCGCGAAACGCTTGCCGTCAAGTACAAAGGCAAGTCGATAGCGGACGTATTGGATATGACCATCGAAGAAGCGGTCAACTTCTTCGAAAATATCCCCTCTATAAGAAACAAAATACAAACTCTCTACGACGTGGGTTTGGGGTATATGAAGTTGGGACAAAGCGCAACCACTCTCAGCGGCGGCGAAGCGCAGCGCGTAAAACTCGCAACGGAACTCAGCAAGCGCAGCACGGGCAAGACGTTGTACATTCTGGACGAACCCACAACGGGACTTCACACTCACGACGTCGCAAAACTCATCACCATTTTGCAGCGGCTTGTGGCGGGCGGCAACACCGTGATAGTCATCGAACACAACCTCGACGTGATAAAAGTCGCCGACTACATCGTCGATCTCGGTCCGGAGGGGGGCGACGAGGGCGGCACGGTAGTGGCAACGGGTACGCCCGAACAAATTGCCGCCGATCCGCACAGTTACACGGGCGAATTTTTGAAACCCGTCCTCGCCAAGGCTCACCGCGTCGATTGATTTGAAACCCGCCCGCTAAACGCCCTTTTACTGTTTTAGGCGCACACCGTCGGCGCAGTCAAGCGTATTGCGCGCTACGGCAAGAGCCGTCTGCGCGAGTGCGCCTGTTGCAACGGACGGTTTGTCCCTGCGCGTTTTGATTTTCGTATTTTTGCCCGACTTGTCTCGGGCAATTTTTTTTATTTACGTCCTTTCGCCAAGCGTTCGCCGACGTGCAGTCGTCTTTTCAAACGACGGTTTCAATGACATTTTTTACGTTTTTGCGTTGTTTGCCGCCGCAGGCGCAAGATATTTACTCATTTTACCGCAAGGCTTTTTATTGACATAAAGTTTTGATAGGTGTAAAATATGCTTACCACATTATTGCATATAAAAACACATCACGCAGCATACTCCATTGGTAGAGTTATGCGTCCTTTTCAATTGGCGTGATGTCATTGCAATAGTGTGGTAACTATCGGGCGCATACCTACGGGTGTCGCAGCGGTAGTTGCGACACTTTTTTGTTTGCCGAAAAAGGTGTCGGAAAAATAAGCACAATGGAGGTAAACAAGATGAAAACACGGCAAAAGAGACTTTTTAGTTTGCTGGCGGCTTTATTGCTGGCGGCAACGTTGGCAGCGGCGGCTTGCACGCCGAATGTGCCCGAAGATCCGCACGTACACAGTTTTTCCGAAACGTGGAGTTGGAACGAAACGGAGCATTGGCACAAGGCAACTTGTGAACACACAACGGAGAGGAGCGGCGTAGCGGCACACGATTTCGATTCCGACGGTAAATGTAAGGTGTGCGACTATGTAAAACCGCACGTTCACGTCTTTTCGGACGATTGGACGTTCGACGAAAAGGAGCATTGGCACGAAGCAATTTGCGAACACACGTCGGAAATTTCCGACAAAGCGGAACACAATTTGGATTCCGACGGCAAGTGCGAAGTGTGTGGGTTTGTAAGCATAGCGGCGGAGTTTACTTTCCAACTGCTTGACGACGGAACTTACGCCGTTACGGGGGTGACCAACGCCGATTCCGCTACCGTTGCCGACGTACCCGCAACATATCTTGGCGCAGACGTCACCGTTATAGGGGAAGAAGCGTTTTGCTACGACGGCTGCGAAAAGTTGGTGCATATAGGTTTGCCCAACACAATCACAAAACTCGAAACGCAAGCATTGTGGGGAACGGAAGGCTTGAAAAAACTCACTCTGCCCGACTCATTGCAATCGATAGAACAATATGCATTGGGCGCAAGCGGATTCGAGGAGATCGTCATTCCCGCGAGCGTGACGGAACTCGGACCGCAAATTTTTCAGCAGTCGCCCGTACTCAGAAAGGTGACCTTCAAGAGCGAAGATGTTGCGCTCAGCGATTATATGTTTTGGCAATGTCCGTCATTGCGGGAGATCGTATTTGACGAGGGTGTGGTCGCGGTCCGCAGATTACAATACGCTTCGCCATTCTATGAGGTGGAAAGTGTGGAATCAATCTACATTTCGTCCACTGTCACAAAGTTGTTTTATGATGTTATGTATGACCAATCGGTATGGCTGAACCAATTCGACCGCTCGGAGTTCAAATTCTCGCGTTACGAAGTGGCGGAGGGCAATTCGGCATATTCGTCCGACGCAAACGGTATTCTGTACAACGCCGACAAGACGGTATTGTTGCACGCGCCCTTGAAACTGAGCGGAGAAGTGACCCTGCCGCAAAGCGTAGAAACGATTTGGAAAGAGGCTTTTCGCAACGTTGTCGGACTCACCAAGGTAATTCTTCCCGAGGGACTTACGGAAATCAACAGAGGCGCGTTTGAAAGCACGGGTATCACCGAGTTGACAATTCCCGACACAGTTACAAAATTGGGACGCGATCCCGAAATTTCAGACGATTATTATTGGGGAATTGTAAAAAATTGCAAAAACCTTGCCAAACTGCATCTCGGCGCGGGCGTGACGGCAAAGCAAATAGACGTGGAAAACGAGTTGCTCACACTGCCCGCATTGGAAGAAATTACAGTCAGCGAAAACAGCGTTTCGCTCAAATCTCACAACAACGAGTTGCTCAACAAGGAAGGTACCTACCTTTACTTTGGCAACGACCAAGGAGAAGTACCCGACGGAGTGGTGTACATAGAGTACTACGCCTTTTACGGCAACGAAAACATCACGTCGGTAACAATGCCGAGTTCCCTCATAAGAATAGGCGTATCCGCCTTTGCCAATTGTACCAATCTTAAAAACGTAACCCTGTCGGAAAACTTGGAAATGATCTTTTCCAACGCCTTCGAGGGCACGGCGATAGAGGAAATAACCTTTCCCGCTTCCCTCAGAAACATCGACAACAAAGCGTTCAAAGATTGCGCAAATCTGCACTCCGTCATCTTTGAAAGAGCCGACCATTGGGAAGCAGTGAAGGGCGAGACGCTCGACTTGTCCGATCCCGAGCAAAACGCACGTTATCTAACGGAAACTTACGTTGATGAGTATTGGGGTTATAACGTTTTTGCGTAAATCGATTGAGTAACTGAAATTTGCAGCAAACGCAACGCCGAGGGCGATTTTGTCCTCGGCGTTTATTTGTGCCAAACCCGCTCGCCGCGGAAAAAAGTGTGACCCCTACGCTTGTAAAATATTCGGAAATAGTGTAAAATATCGGTAAAGAAAGTGCGGTTTTTGCCGCGAGGTGAATATGTCCGAACAAAAACTACTGCTTATAGACGGCAACAGCATTCTGAACAGGGCGTATTTCGCTCTGCCGATGATGAACGACGCGCAGGGGCGAAACGTCAACGCCGTTTACGGTTTCGTAAACATACTGTTGAAAGTGCTTTCCGACCTTGCCCCCGACAAGTTGATCGTCGCGTTCGATATGCGCGGGCACAACTTCCGCAAGGATATCTACCCCGAATACAAGGCGAACCGCCACGGAATGCCGGACGATCTCGCCGCTCAGTTGCCCATATTGCACGAGTTGCTTGCGGCAATGCGTATAGAGGTAGCGGAGAAGCCGGGCGTGGAGGCGGACGACATAATCGGCACTGTATCCAAGGCGTTCGACGGCAAAAGTTTCATCGTTTCGGGCGACAGGGATATGTTTCAGCTTGTCAACGACAAGGTGACGGTGTTGTACACGAAAAAGGGCGTAACGGATGTGGAAACGATTACCCCCGAAACGCTCAAATCCAACTACGATCTTACGCCCGCGCAGGTAACGGACTACAAAGCGCTGCGCGGCGACACTTCGGACAACATTCCGGGCGTAAGGGGCGTAGGCGACAAGACGGCAATTGCGCTTATATCCAAGTACGGCGACATAGATTCCATCTACGCCGATATCGACGGTCAAAAGGGCGCGTTGCACGACAAACTTGCGCAGGGCAGGGAGATGGCTTACCTCAGCAAACAGTTGGCTACGATAGTCACCGACGCAGACGTAGAGTACGACTTTGCTTCCGCCTCCCTGCCCATATACGACCTCGAAGTAAAGCGTCTGCTGGACGGTCTGCAATTCCGCTCCATCGTCAGCCGCATATCGTTCGACGACAGTTGTCCCCCGCCCGTCACCGTCGCTACGCAGGAAATAGCCAACGTTGCGCAACTGCGCGAGGCTATCGCCGCGCTTGCCTCGTCGCCCTGCTTTGCGTTTCATTTCGACGGGGTAACGGTAAGTCTTTGCTGCGACGACTCGTTGCAGTACACCGTCAAGGCGTCGGACAGTTTCCTCGACGAACTCACCGACGAAGCCTTGTGGGCGGAACTTAAACCGTTGCTTGCAAGCGACGTCCCCAAGGCGGTGTTCGACGGCAAAGCGCTTAGGCATATCCTCGAACCGCGCGGCGTTATCCTCAACGCGGTAAAGTACGACGTTTGCATAATGCAGTATCTTGTGGAGTATCGCGCAGCCAACGATCCCGTCGCTCTCGCTTCCGCCAACGGCTACGAGGCGGTGGGCGCGGCGATATATGCGCTTGCGCACAAATTCGAAGACGCGCTTGCGCAACTCGGCTTGACCAAACTGTACCGCGAGGTGGAATTGCCTTTGTCCGATCTGCTGTACCGTATGGAAACGGAGGGGGTCAAGGTGGACGTGGCGCTTCTGGACAAAATGTCCGCGGAAATGCACGCTCAACTCGATGCCGTCACCGATGAAATTTACGCTCTCGCAGGCGAAACGTTCAACATAAACAGTCCCGTGCAGTTGCAGAAGATACTTTTCGACAAGTTGGGGCTTCCCCACGGCAAAAAGAACCAACGCGGCTACTCCACGGGCAACGACGTCTTGGAAAAAATCGCCGACCTTCACCCAATCGTAGGCAAAATTTTGGCTTTCCGTCAAACGTCCAAACTGTTGGGTACGTACGTGGACGGGCTGAAACCCTTGGTAAAGCAGGGCTTGGTGCATACGACTTTCAACCAGACTCTGACCACGACGGGCAGATTGAGCAGCAGCGATCCCAATTTGCAAAACATTCCCATAAGAAGCGACGCGGGCAAGGAAATACGCCGTTTGTTCGTGTCCAAGTACGGCGTTTTCGTGGGCGCGGACTATTCGCAGATAGAGTTGCGCCTGCTTGCCGCTTTCAGCCGCGACGACAATCTTCTCGACTGTTTCCGCAAGGGCGAGGACATACATCTGCGCGTCGCCTCCGAATTGTTGGGCATTCCTCCCCAACTTGTCAATCACGATATGCGCCGAATGGCGAAAGCCGTCAATTTCGGCATAATATACGGCATATCCGACTTCGGTCTCAGTCAAAACGTCAATCTTTCCGTCAAGAAAGCGCGCGAGTACATCGACTTGTACTTCCAGCGTTTCCCCACGATAAAAAACTATCTCGACGGCAGTGTGGAACAGGCAAAGAAAGACGGCTACGTGACCACGCTCACGGGTCGCCGCCGCATCATTCCCGAACTGAAAAGCAGCAATTACAACCTGCGCACGTTCGGCGAGCGCGCCGCGATGAATATGCCTTTGCAGGGCAGCGCCGCGGACATAATGAAGATAGCGATGCTCAAAACGGATAGAGCAATGCGCGAGGCGGGTCTGCGCAGTAAGATAGTGTTGCAGATCCACGACGAATTGATAGTGGATTGCTATCCCGACGAGGCGGAGGAAGTAAAGCGCATAGTAAAAGAGCAAATGGAAAACGCGGTGCAGTTGGCTTGTCCGCTCACCGTCGAAACGGAACAAGGAAGCACTCTCTATGAAGCCTGACGTAATCGCCATCACGGGATATATAGGTAGCGGCAAAAGCACCGTAACGTCGATTTTGCGACAATGGGGTTACGAAACTGTCGATTGCGACGCCCTCGCGCGGGAAATTTCCGACGACGGCGAATTGACGAGGCAGGTAGCGGACCTGTTGGGCGAAGAATACGTGACGGAGGGCAAACTGAATCGCGCTGCAATACGCAGCCGCGTTTTCGGCGACGCCCAATTGCTGAGCAAGTATCAAAACCTGTTTTTCGGCAAGGTGCGCAAACGTCTGGACGAAATCGTTTCCCGCGCACACGGACCGCTGTTTGTCGAAATACCCGTATTTTCTGCGTTCGATTACGATTGGCGCGAGGTGTGGACGGTGTACAGCCCCGAAAGCGACATCATCTCCCGCGTCATTGCGCGCGATTCCGTCGACGAAACGGACGTTCGCGCGATACTCTCCCGTCAAAGTCTGCCCCGACCCACACGCGTAATACGCAACGACGGCTCTGTTTCTCATCTCAAAGAAGCCCTTCGCGCCGCGCTTGTGCAGGCAGGTTTGTGACAATTCGCCCGTTCTGCCGCAAAAGCTTCCGTTTCAACGCGGAATTTCCTTTTTTTCGCATTTTATTTGAGTAAATTCGTTTGACAATTTTCCCGTAAAAGTACTAAAATATACAAGGCTCAATGAGGCGGCGCACCGTGCCTGCCTCAAATTATTTTGCACAACGCGTCTTTGCGGGACGGTTTCTTTCGCAGGGCGCAACGAGGTGTCGTTATGAATTATTCCACGGTTGGTTCACTGTTTGCCGCCGCCCCGCTTATTCCGAGCGGGTACATAGGCAGTTTGCTGGCGATAGCGATAGCGCTTATTTTCGGTTTGCTCATCACCCGCTTGATGAAACTCATCGGACTTCCCAACGTTACGGGTTATCTTATCGTCGGTCTCATCATCGGACCGCACGCTTTGGGACTCATCAGCGAGGATGTGCTTTCCGGCGCAAACGGAGCGGGCGGGCTTGACATCGTCAGCACCGTTGCGTTGGGCTTCATCGGGTTCAGTATCGGCGTGGAATTCAAACTTTCCCACATCAAGGAGATAGGCAAAAGCGCCGTTACGATAACTTTCTTTCAGGCGCTCACCGCAACGCTGTGCGTGGATCTGGGCTTGATAGCGCTCAGTTTTGCTCTGCCCTCGGTGATGACGCTCTACGAGGCGTTGATACTCGGCGCTATCGCAACGGCTACCGCCCCAGCGGCAACGCTTATGGTGGTGCGCCAATACAAGGCGAAAGGTATCGTCACGGGTACGCTGCTGCCCGTAGTGGCGTTGGACGACGCGGTGGGACTCATCGTGTTCGCCATTTCCAATTCCATTGCGCTGTCCCTTGCCAACAACGCGGCGGGAATGGGCGGAGGTATCTCTGCGCTGGACATCGTCGTCTGGCCCATTCTGGAAATAATCTGCTCGTTGGTGATAGGCGTAGGCGTGGGCGCGCTGCTCTCCGTCGTACCCCGTTTCTTCAAGTCCCGCGACAATCGTACCATTGCGGCGATAACCTGCGTATTTTTGTCCCTCGGTATATGCCAACTGTTCGAGATCTTCGAGGAAAAGGGCTGGCTGCCCTTTGCGCTGTCCGATCTGTTGGTGTGTATGATGGCGGGCGCGACTTTCGTCAATATGCGTAAGGAAGCGGGAGTGATGATGGAAGGTACGGACCGTTGGACGCCCGTCGTGCTTATGCTGTTCTTCATTTTGTCTGGCGCTGAGTTGGACGTGATGATGTTCGCCGAGAGCCCCTTGCTTTTGGTGTGTATCGTCGCTTATATCGTTTTGCGCTGCGCGGGCAAGTATTTCGGTACTATGGCGGGCGCGGCAGTCACCAAGAGCGACAAAAAGGTGCGCAACTACCTCGGCATAACGCTGTTTCCGCAGGCAGGCGTGGCAATAGGTATGGCAACGATGTGCAAGACGGAATTTGCCAAGGAAGCGGCTTCCGTGCTTGCCGCCGACCCGTCCAATACCGCCGCGGCGGAAATATTCAATCACGTGGGCACAAATATCGTCACGATAACGATGTGCGCGGTGCTGATTTACGAATTGATAGGACCTGTTCTCACCAAGTGGGCGCTTGCGCGCGCAGGGGAAATTGCCCCCGAAAATTTGCGTAGAGGCAAGTTGAAACCCGCGCTTGCTGCCGCACAAGGCTCTCCCGAAGACAGCGGAGCAACGGTTGACGCCGCCCAACCCACCGCCGAAAGCGGCGAAACAAACGCCGCGCCTGACGGCACAGAGGGCAAAAAGCAATGAAAAAGAGTACTATGTACGAACTTATGCGGCAAAGCGAAAATGCGGACGACGACGGTATGGACCTCGACGACGCGGTCGCGCAGGACGAACGTCCCGCCGCGGAGAAATTCAAAGAAAAGTACAAAGAGTACTACACGGATATAAAACTTTCCGACAGAGAAGATTGGTAAACAGCCCTGCTCTCGTGACGAAACGTTTTTTCTTACCTCCGCCCTTCCGCTTGTCGGAAGGGCTTTTGCCTTTTTTGCAAGGCGTTGCGGCTTTGTTTGCAGCTACGCCCCTTTCGCCCTTTATTCCGATACGCTTGCGAGAAAATTCACATTTTTTACGTTCTAATTTACTTCCGTTTATTTACAATAATTTTAACTTATGGTATACTATGCTTTGTATGGCGAAATGCGCCTGCAAATTCCAAAAAAGGAGCAATGTATGAAAACTTTCAGAGGTGGTTTTCACGTGCCGGACAACAAAGCGTTGACGGCGGCGTCGGCAATCGAACAGATGCCCGCCGTGACCGACTACTACGTTTCGTTGTCGCAGCACATAGGAAAACCTGCGCAGCCTGTCGTAAAAGCGGGCGACGAGGTCGTCGAAGGGCAGTTGATAGCGCAAGCGTCCGCCTTCGTTTCGGCAAACATTCACTCTCCCGTGTGCGGCGAGGTGGTGGATATCGTCAAACGCAAAAACGCCCAAGGCGCGCTTGTGGACGCGATCCACATCAAGGCAAACGGCAAACAGGACAAGTTCGCATATCCGCCGCTAACCGACCCCACCCCCGCTCAAATCATTCAACGCATAGCGGACGCGGGTATCGTAGGTATGGGCGGAGCGGGTTTCCCCACCGCGGTAAAACTGCAACCCAAAGACCCCGTTGACGTTCTTATCATCAACGCCGCGGAGTGCGAGCCGTATCTCAACTGCGACAATCGTCTTATGATCGAGCGCACCGAGCAATTCCTGCAAGGCGTACGTTTGATTGCCAAGGCAATCGGCGTAACAAACGTATACATCGGTATCGAGGCAAACAAGACCGAAGCGTACGACAAACTGCTTGCGCAGGAGGGAGTCATTTCCGACAGCAAGGAAGCGCTTGCAAACCGCAAGGAAAGCGACGTGGTGTTGGTGCAACTCAAAGCCAAGTATCCGCAAGGCGCGGAGAAAACCATCATCAAAGCGTGCGTCAACCGCGAAGTACCCGTGGGCGGATTGCCTGCGGCGGTAGGTTGCATTGTGGACAACGTCGGCACTGCTTACGCCGTCTATGACGCGGTAGTCAACGGCGTTCCGCTGTACAGACGGCTTATGACGGTCAGCGGCAGAGGAGTAAACGCCCCCAAGAACATCGAAGTGGCGATTGGTACGCCTTTGTCGTCGGTGGTGGAATTGTGCGGCGGGCTCAACGACCGCACGATAAAACTCGTTTCGGGCGGACCTATGATGGGCTTTTGTCTGGCGGATCTGGAAGTTGCTACCACCAAGACGGACAGCGGTTTTCTCGCTCTCACCGACAAGGAAGCGTCCTCCGTGCTGCCCACGCCCTGTATCAACTGCGGACGTTGCGCAAGCGTATGTCCTATGCGCTTGATGCCGATGTACATCGACTTTTACGCCACCGTCGGCGACACGGACAACGCCGTCAAATACGGCGCGCTCAACTGTTTCGAGTGCGGCACGTGCGCATACGTGTGCCCTGCCAAGCGCCCGATAGTGCAAAGCGTCCGTCTTACGAAAATGAAAGCCAAGGAGAAGAAATGATATGGTAAACTACTTATATTCCAGTTCTCCGCACGTCAAATCTCCGCGCACAACGCGTCGGATAATGATAGACGTCTGCATTGCGTTGCTTCCCGCGTGCATAGCGGGTTGCGTACTCAACGGCATTGCGTCTCCCCTCTATCCCGAGTGGGGCTGGCTGTCCTTTATGCACCTGGCTATCTGCTGCGTTACCTGCGTAGCGGCGGAGTGGATCTACTCTCTCTGTTGCAGAAAGAATTTCCAACAGATCCTGCACGAATTCGATTTCACTTCCCTCGTGACGGGTCTGCTTATCGGAATGAATCTGTATCCCACCTCCAAGTGGTACGTAGGTATTTTTGCAAGCATATTTGCGATAGTCATCGTCAAGATGCTGTTCGGCGGCACGGGCAAAAACATCGTCAACCCCGCCATCGCGGGCAGAATATTTGCCTTTATCGCGTTCGGCGCGGCGTTCGGCGGCGCAATGTTCTATGCCAACCCGAGCGACAACTCTTTCGTCAACCACATAACTTCTCCCATAAGCGACGGAATCGTTTCGGGACTTGACGCCAAAGGCAACGTTACGGGCGCAACTCCGTTGCAGGTGCTTATGGGCGGCGTTCAAAATCCCACAAACACCCTCACCAATCTGGATCTGTTCCTCGGCACGGGAGTTGCGGGCTGTATCGGCGAGACCTGCAAGTTGGCGCTCATCGTCGGCGGTATATATCTCGTCGTTCGCGGCGTTCTCAACTTCCGTTGGCCCTTGGTGTACATCGCCACTACGGGAGTGGTGTCCGTCATCATCGCTTGGATCGACAACGTCAACGGGTATGCCGACGTCAATCCCGTAACTATCGGAATGGCGTTCGATGACGCGATAGGCGTATTCCTGCCCTCGATACTCAGCGGCGGACTTATCCTCGGCGCGATATTTATGGCTACGGACTACGTGACCACGCCCAACACAAAACTCGGCAATTACATATATTTCCTGTTGTTGGGCATTATCACCGCGGTACTGCGTAAAGCTATCCACGGCGAAGCGGTGTCCTTTGCGATACTGATTATGAACCTGCTCGTTCCTCTGTTCGACGCGGTAATTCGCCGCAGACCTTTCGGGTACGTCAAGCCGCAAAGAAAGCCTCGCGCAAAGAAAGTCAAGGCGGACGAAGCCGTCTCCGACGAAAAAGTAATTGCAAAGGAGGGTGAGTAATATGGCTGAAAAAACCCAAAAACCCGTAAATCCCGCGCTTATTTCCGCGGTAAAGGCGGTCGCCGTGTTGGTGTGTATCTGCTTTGTCTGCGTGGCGCTGCTTGCCGTATGCAACGAGTTGATGTACATCGACGACGAGGAAAGACTCAGCCGTTCGCTCGGCAAACTCTTCCCCGACGGCTCGTTTAGTGTGGATAATTCTTTCAATAAGACTCCCGTCAGCAAGTACTCTGCAAACGCCGCTTACGGTGGCAAGATAAACAATGTCTACAAGGGCACAAACGGCGACTACGTATTAGACAGTACCGGCGGCGGAGGTTATCCGCAAGGCGGAGGCAAAATAAACCTTTACGTTGCGATAAGCGCCGACGCAAAGATAGTGTCCTGGACGATAAAAGACAAAATGGACCAATCTTATGCCGACAGAGTTCCCGCTTCGGCAGGTACGAGTTGGTACGTAGGAAAAGACATTTCCAACGATCTCACGCTGGAAATGACGGGTGCGACGGTGCAAGGCACTGCCACCGCGATAAACAACGCCGTAAATATGGCGGGATACTACGCGCGCAACGCGCTTGGTCTGGGTGAAAATCCCGAGGCGGAAGCGCAAAAAGCCGTCGGAGAATTGTTGGGCGACGAATATGCAAGTTACGACTACACCAAAGTCAACCTTTCCGACGCAACGGTGGACGGCACAAAACACGTAGCCGACGCTCTTTCCTCCCAAACGGACGTTTTGAGTTATCTGTTCCTGCTTACGGGCAGCGACAACGTGTTTGCCTACGTCTACGGCGTCAAGGAAACGTTGAAGATAGTCGTTGTCAAAGAGGGCGAGGTAATCGCCAAGAGCGACAACGTACAGGACGGCGACGAAATAATTACAAACATTCTCGCCAACACCATTTACACCTTCACCTACGGCAGTTATCGCGCTTACGCCGTTGTCACCAACAGTGAGGACAACGTGTACACGGTAGCGGGCTTGAAAGTCGGTAGCATAAATCCTACCACTTACGTACTCAAAGTAACCATTGAACCCGACACCGCCCCCGACGCCGACGGCAAGGGCAAGGTGAGCGCTATCGAAATTACCGTTGACGGTTGGGCAGACGGCGATCCCACTGCACCGAAGTCCAATGCCAACAAATTGGCAACGGGACTCGTCGGCGCAACGCTCGAAAACATCGACACGTTCTATAACGACAAAGTTACCGGCAAAGCCACCGGCGCAACGCAATCGGCAAACCTCATTCGCGCAGCGGTAGAAGCGGCGTTGACGGCATTTGACGCAAACACTGCGTCTGCAAACTGAGGAGGGCACAGAAATGAAATTACAGAGATTCAAAGAGATCGCTCTTGACGGAACTGTCCGTCAGAATCCCACCTTCCGCCTTGTACTCGGCACGTGTCCGACTTTGGCGCTTACCACCGCGGCATTGGACTGCCTCGGTATGGGCGCGGCGGTGATATTCGTGTTGGTGTTCAGCAACCTCATAATATCGCTCCTGCGCAACGTCATTCCCGACAAGGTGCGTATTCCCTGCTTCATCGTCATCATCGCGACTTTCGTGACCATTGTTTCGATGTTTATCGAAGCGTTTGCGTATTCGTTGTACGAAAGTTTGGGAATGTACCTCGCGCTGATAGTCGTCAACTGCATCATTTTGGGCAGAGCGGAAAGTTTCGCCAGCCACAACCCCGTGTTGGACTCCGTATGCGACGGCTTGTTTATGGGCATAGGCTTCACGCTGTCCCTCACGCTTATGGGAATCGTGCGCGAAGTGCTCGGCAAAGGAATGTTGTTCGGCGTCACGCTTTGGAATTTCAAAATAGAGTTCTTTGCAAAGCCTGCGGGAGCATTTCTTACTTACGCGCTGTTCATTGCGATATTCAACGTATGCTACAACGCGGTTGAGCGCAAGCTCAAACACAAAGCCGCTCACAAGGCTGCCGAGGCGGAACGCTCCGCCGAAAGCGCCGTTGCTGCGACCGGCGAGGAGGCGTAATTATGGACGTATTTGCGATAATAATCTCCGCTCTGTTTGCGGACAACTTCGTACTTTCCCAATTTTTGGGCATCTGCCCCTTCCTCGGCGTATCCAAAAAGATAAGTTCCGCCGCGGGTATGGGACTCGCCGTTACGGCGGTAATGGTAATTACCTGCGCCGTGTGCTACCCCATCTACACGTTTTTGCTTGCGCCGCTCGGTTTGCAGTATCTCAACATCTTGGTGTTCATTCTCGTCATCGCCTCTTTGGTGCAGATACTGGAAATGGTACTCAGGCGTTTCAGCCCCGGTCTGTATTCCGCAATGGGCATTTACCTGCCTTTGGTAACCACCAACTGCGCAATTCTCGGTATCGCCAAGATAGTCACCGCGACCGTAACTTCGGCGGAAGAAGCGGGCTATACATTAGACGTGATTTTCGGCAAACTTGTAAACATTCATATGGCAATGGGCTACGGCGAAGCGGTGCTGTCGGGACTGTTCTACGGTCTGGGCTTCACGCTTGCGATAGTGCTGCTTGCGGCTATCCGTATCAAGACGGACAAACTGCGCGTTGCAAAGGCTTTGCGAGGCTTCCCCGTAACGATGCTTGCCGCTTGCTTTATGGCTATGGCATTCTACGTATTCACGTTGATTTGAGGAGGGCGCTATGATGGAATTGTTTTTGAAAATCGGACGTGACTTTCAGTGGACGACGGTGCTTATCGCTCTGGCGATCGCTTTCGGCGTTTCGCTGCTTTTGGGCGTGTTGATTTTGGTTATCAACAAGTTCACCGAGGTAAAGGACGACCCCCGTATCAAGGAAGTGCAGGACTGTCTTGCTGGCGCAAACTGCGGCGCTTGCGGCTATCCCGGTTGCGCGGGCTTTGCCAAGGCGCTTGTGGAGGGCAAAGCCAAGTTGGATTCCTGCGGACAAACTCCTACCGACAAGCGTATCGAAATAAGCAACATTCTCGGCATAGCCGTCGAAGGCAACGCCGAACCTACCATAGCGGTAGTAGGATGTTGCGGCGGTAACAAATGTCAGGACAAGTACGAGTATCAAGGCTACGGCGACTGCGTCAGTCAAAACTTGCTCGCAGGCGGCAGAAAGGCTTGCGAAGTGGGCTGTATGGGCGCGGGAAGCTGCGTGGACGCCTGTCCGTACCACGCGATAGAGTGCTACGAGGGTTACGCCCACGTCGACCCCGATCTGTGCCGCAGCTGCGGACTTTGCATTCAGACCTGCCCCAAATCTCTGATAAGGCGCGTACCCGTTTCGGCAAAGGTGTATGTGGCTTGTTCCACTCAGTGCCGCGGCAAGGACGTGATGTCCAAGTGTCAGGCGGGCTGTATCGCTTGCGGCAAGTGCGAACGCAACTGTCCTACGGGCGCGATACACCTTGTCAACAACGTGCCTATGATAGATTACAGCAAGTGTATCCACTGCTACAAATGTTTGGAGGGCTGTCCGCGTAAGTGTATCAAATACGTACACCCCGAGGACGAACCCAAGCCTGTCGAATCGGCAAAACCCGCCGAAGAAACGGGCAAGTAAACAAAGGAAACAGGCAGCCGTTTATGACGGCTGCTTTTTTTGTTGTTATTTGTCCGAATTTATGGTACAATAATCAATATCGCAAGCAATATCCGCGCGACTCTTTTGCGACGGTCGCGCCGACGGGTTTTCGGGTAGTGTTTGTGCAAAACAAAAGGAGGTGCGGCGACGCTTTTTTGGTTATGTACAAATTTTTCGCTTATCTCAACAGAATGAAGTATATCACTCGCTGGGGACTTATGCATTCCAACGTTACGGAAAACATAATGGAGCACAGTCAGCAAGTGGCGGTGATAGCGCACGCATTGGCAACTATCTCCAACGTGTATTTCGGCGGCGAACTAAATGCCGACCGCATAGCGGTAAAAGCGCTTTTCCACGAAACGAGCGAAGTGTTGACGGGAGACCTTCCCACGCCGATAAAGTATTGGAATCCGGAGATCCGCGACGCTTACAAGCAGTTGGAGCGGTACAGCAACGAGCGGCTTTTGACCTATCTGCCCGACGAACTCGCGGCGGAGTACGGCAAATTGATAAACGACGCCGACAGCGTCGAACACCGTTTCGTCAAGTACGCCGACAAACTGTGCGCCTACATAAAGTGTATCGACGAGGTAAAGATGAGCAATTCGGAGTTTTCCAAGGCGGAAAAGACGATTCTGAAAGAGATCCGCGCTTACAACAGCCCCGAAGTAAACTATTTTCTCGAACACTTCATCGCAGCGTACAAACTCACGTTGGACGAGTTGGAATCGTGATAGTATTCGACGGCGTACGTCTGCAATATCCCTACGATGATTCCGAACTGTTTCAGGGGTTGGATTTCTCGTTGATTGACGGCGTAAACACAGTGCTGTGCGACGTTCAAAGCGGCAAAACGTCCCTTTGCAGGCTGCTGCTCAAAGACGTTTCGCCCACCGACGGACGTATTTTTATGGACGGACGGCAGTTGGACGGTATCGCCGCCGCCAACTTGGATATACTTTATTTGCCGAGAGATCCCGTTTTTTTCGAATCTCGCAGCATATTGTATAATATCGAATACCCGCTCAAAGTGCGCAAGATAGCCAACAAGAGCGTGCGGCGCGGCATTGCGTCGGAACTCGCCGAAAGGTTGGGCGTATCCGAAACGGGGCGCAAGGCGCGGACTCTTTCCGCCGAAGAACGTAAACGCGTGGCTTTGGCTCGCGGACTGACCGTTCCCCGCAAAAGGGTGCTGTGGGACGATTTTTTCGAAAACGCCGACGGCGTCGACGAAGCTATGCGGCTGTTCGACGGCGCAACGCAGATACTCGTCACTTCCGACGCGGCTTTGGCTCGCGGTAACACCGTGGTGCTGGACGGCGGCAAAGCAGTCTTTTGCGGCGACGCAGACTGCGCAAAACAAACGGTAGAGTCGTTGCAATGGCTCTGCTACGAACTAAGGAGTAAATGATGGCTAAGGATTTTTTTGACAGCGAATACGAAAAACAACAGGAACAGCAACGGCAGCAACAGGGCGAACAGCGGCAGAGCGGTTTGAACGAGTGGTACACAAGTCCCGCGCCTCAACCCGTCACGCCTCGCAGAAAACCGCTGTATATCGTGCTGCTCTGTATTGCGCTCGTCGCCTGTATAGGTTTCGGGTGGCTGCTCGGCGCGATAGTGCAATCCGCCATACGCTCTCCGAGCAACGAAGCGGGCGACATTCTCGGAACGGTAGCGAAATATCTCGAAAATTACTACTACACGGACATCACCGACGAACAGTGGATGCAAGCGATCGAATTGTCCGGTACTGCGCTTATGCAAAGCGCGGGCGACCAATTTTCACGGTTGATGTCTCCGCAAACTTACTACGATTCCGTTCACCCCGAAGTCACCCCTGCCGCAAACAACAAAATTTTCGGCGTGTCTTTCATTTTCGAGGACGGTATCGGGCTGTACGTGTCCTCCGTGGAGGACGACACTCCCGCCTACGGCAAACTCAAAGAGGGCGACATAGTACTCAAACTCGGCAATATGCTTTCCTCCGACGGAACGCCGCCCGTATTCAGCGGCAGGCAGTACGAGCAGGTCTCCCCGGGGCAACTTACGCAGGATGTTTTCACTGCTATCTTGGCTCAAACCGATTCCGCCACGTTTTACGTTCTGCGTGAGGACGACAGCGAGGAGTCGGGCTACAAAACGTTGGCGCTGCCCATTCAACGCGCCGCGAGAAGCGTAATCAACCCCCTCTACGACTTCCAATTTGTGGAGTTCTATTTCAACCGCACGTACACCAACGTATCTACGGAAGTAAACAAGCCGCAGGGCGTAACGGTCTCCACCGAACAGGCGCGTCATCTGGATCAACTTCCCGCGGGCACGGGGTACATTCGTCTGAAAGATTTTATGTACTACACCGTAGGTGAAGACGAAGTTACCGCCGCCGACGAATTTGCCAAAGTAATGGGTATATTCGACGAACTCGGTTTGACTCATTTGATTTTGGACATAAAGGGCAACCCGGGCGGCAGAGTGGACGTGGTAAGTGAAATTGCCGCAATGCTTGTCACAGCCGACGCACTCACAAGCGAAGCCGACCGCAACGCCGTCACGCAATCGGACGGAAAATTGCTGATAACCTATCTCGAAATGCCCAAGCCCTATTCCATTCGGCAGAATTACTATCAGCAAAGCAGTTACAGCACCTACTTTACGTTGCAAAGCGGCAAATGCAACATAGTGGTGTGGACGGACGGCAACAGCGCAAGCGCAAGCGAACTGCTTACGGGTTGCTTGCTCGATTACGGCACGGCGGTGCAGATGGGCACGCGGACTTACGGCAAGGGTATCGCGCAGAGCGTGATAGAACTGCCCTTCACAGGCACGGTCATCAACACCGAAGGCAAAAGCGAAGAATGCCCGTGGGCGTTTTATTACACCTGCGCCAAGTACTATTCGCCCCTCGGCAACAACATACACGGCACGGGCTACACGCCGACGGACGACTACAACGGTCTGACCGACTACGCGGATCTTATCCAAGCGGCTGTATCCTATTGGAAGTAATTACACACACAAAAAAAGCGCTTTTGTACAAAGCGCTTTTTTTGTGCGAACTTGTTTCTTTCCGCGCGTAGAAAGCCGTTGTGTTTTTGTGCTATTTGTTGTACCAATTGTCGTAGAACCAGTACAGTTTGTGCTTTACTTCCGCGTCTGCAATGTCATCTATCGGACGGAAAAATTCCTGCGAGGCGGGAGACGCCGCTTCGAAGCGGTAACCCTCGTCGTTTACTTCTCCGTCTTTTTGTTTTGGGGTCTCGGGCGTTTCCTGCGTTTGCGCGTCGCTTTTTTCCGACCCCATTCCCCCAAATATTCCGTTTGCGAAGTTTTGAAGCGCGGGGTTGGACATAATTTCGAATATCGCGCCCGCGCGGTCCGCCTGCGTGCTGTTGGAGTCCGCAAGTTTCTGCGCGCTGTTTATTACGTTTTTCACGTCGTCGGAAAGCATATCCGTCAAGCCCGCTTTCGGCGCGCTTCTGTCCGTTTGCCGTTTGTCGGACAAAAGCTGCCACGCCAGCAATATCAACGCCACGGTAGACAAATTCATCCGACCACGCACTCCTTTTCGGTAATCATTACATTATATGCCGACATATAATTTATAGTAACCAACTTTTTTTCGAGGAGAAACAATGTCAAACGTAAACGATCCGCGCAACATATTTGTAAACCAACGCAACGAGTACAGCGAGCGCCCCGCAAAGTCCGACGCCCGCTCGGAAAGTACAACTCATACCGAACGTCCAACCAATACCGACGGCGACTACCGCCAAAAGGTGGAGGAGATGAAACGCCTTGCCGCCAAGTACGAACGGGAGGGCGAAGGGCAGCTTGTAAGAGATATTGTAAACAACGTAATAGAGCAAAAAGCGCGAGGACAACTCAGCAACGATCAACTTGTCGCTTTTGCCAACCGCGTTCGTCCGCTTCTAAATTCCGAACAGCGCGGTAGGCTGGACGGACTGTTGGAACAACTGCTCAAACTGTAAAAGAAACAACGGCTTTTTTTGCCGTTGTTTCAATATGCCGATTATTTTGCGGCGGATACGGTGCGGTTTTACTGCGGTTTATTGCCGTTTCAGCCGAGGTAAAACAAATCGTTGGGCGTAATGTCGAACAGGTCGCACAGAAAAATTATCTTGTCGTAGTCCAACTGAATAAGTCCCCTTTCGTAATCGCTGTAATCGGATTGGTATTTATTCATCGCCTCCGCCACCTTTTGCTGAGTCAAACCTTTCGCTTTGCGGGCAGAACGCAAATTTTCTCCCACTTGTTGGGCAATAGTCATTGTTCAACGCTCCTTTTGGGGATAGTGTGCGTAGTTGCGCAAAGAATATGACGATGTGTGCCGAAGTAATATTCGGCGAGACGCTTTTTCGTCGGACGATTCGGGGCGGGAGAAAGTATCATTTGTAGGTACGTTGCGTATCGTGTCGGCTTTCAGCCGCAAAGCGCGGGCGCGAAGTTTACGCCGCGCGGGAGGGATTATGATAAAATTGGAAAATCTTACCAAAGTATTCAAAAAGCCCATTCGCGAAGAGGGCGTTTGGGGTATGTTCAAAACACTTTTTTCCGTCAAATACGACGAGACTGTCGCCGTAGACCACATCAACGCAACGATAGCGGACGGTGAGATCGTCGGCTACATAGGAAGCAACGGCGCGGGCAAATCCACAACCATCAAGATGATGTGCGGCATACTTGCTCCCACCGATGGCAAAGTGACGGTAGACGGCGTAGAGCCCTACAAGGCGCGCCGAAAGATCGCGTCGAAAATAGGCGTGGTGTTCAATCAAAAGACCCAACTGTGGCGGGATATTCCGCTGCGAATCCACGGGCAGCTGACCCTTGCAAAAAAAAGAGCGGCGCAAAAACGTCGCTCTTTTTGATAGTGTTCGTGTTCAGGCGTCCGCCGTATTTTTTTCTTCCCCGGCGAGTATGTCGTCTTGTTTGCTCGATTCATCCGAGGGTTGTTCCGCCGTTTCTTCCGTCGTTTGTTCGGAAGGTTGTTCCGTCGCTGTTTGCGGTTCTTCTGCGGTCGCGTCGTTTGCCTCCGTTTGTTCCGTCTCGTATGCGGGGGTCTGTTCCGCCGCGGCTATTTCGGTGTCCGTCGGAGTGTACTTTTGCGCAAGTTTCATCACGTCGAAGTTAATTGCGTTCAGATGCAGTCCCAGCGAATCCTGCAAACTTTGAATGAGCAGATTTTTCAATTTGGGAATGTACGCGGATATGTCCTCGGCGACTTTTGCTTCCAGCGAAACCGTCGCAGTCAGACCGTTCTTGTCGTCCGGGCGGAAAATCGTCCTGCGTATCTTCAACTGCGGAAATTCCTTCGCGCAGCCGTGAATGATGTTATTTACCACTTTTGCGCTTGCGCGCGTAACGCTGTCCGCCTCGTGGAACAGCAATATGCGTTTGACGTTTACCCCTTCCGAGAAGTTGATTATCAGCAGGTATACCGACAGCGCAATATATATCGCCGCCAGCACCGCCAGCACGACGATGGCTACCGCATTGTCGGAAGCCTCTTTCTGCGGGATAACGTTCGTGGCGTACAGCACTGCCAACAGCATAAACACAAACGTAATGCAGATCAACGCAACGGTTGCAACCTTTTCTACGATTTTTTTCATATTTTTACCTCCCGCCGCAGGGCGAAATTGTTTTTGTCGCTTATTTATTATATCATCGGCTTTTTTTGCCGTCAATCGCTATTGCGATATTGTTTTTTTGCCGCGCAATTTTTTTTCTCGGACAACGCTATTTTATGCCCCTTTGCCGCAACGAATACCGCGGCGGTCTTTCGTAAATTTTTTTTCTCAAACCCTTGACAAAACGTTTGAAAGATTGTAAAATAACAATTGTTATCAATAACGTTTGTTATTTATGGCGGAGGTCGTATGGCGAAAAAAATCATCGGAAAGGATTCGATAGTGCAAGCGGCGATGCAACTTGTATCCGAAAGGGGAATGGACGCGCTAAACGCGCGCGCCGTCGCGCAGAGGTGCGGGTGTTCTACGCAGCCGATATATCTGTGTTTCGACAACCTCGGCGAACTCAAACGCGCCGTCGTTTCGGAAATGGAAAAGTGTTACGACGGTTACATAAGCGCGGAAATAACTTCGGGCAAGTACCCGACGTACAAGGCAAGCGGTATGGGATACGTACGCTTTGCAAAGGAGCAGCCCAACTTTTTCAAATATATGTTTATGCGCGACAGACGGGACGAAACCGTCGATGAGGAAGCCTACCGATTTCACCGCGAGGCGGCACTTGCTTCGGCGTACGGCTTCAACGAGTCGGAAGCGGAGCGAATGCACACTCATATGTGGGTATACGTACACGGCATCGCGACTATGTACGCTACGGGTTATTTCGATTGGGATTGGGAAGCGGTAAGCAAATTGTTGACGGAGGAATTTTTCGCCGTCAAAGAGAAACTTTTCGGAGGCGGAAATGGTAATTGAAATAGAAGATCTTCACAAGTCGTACAAAGACGTAAAAGCGGTGGACGGACTGTCTTTCGGCGTCAAAGAGGGCGAACTGTTTGCGTTTTTGGGCGTAAACGGCGCGGGCAAATCCACGACGATAAACATCATCGGCGGAATTTTGCCAAAGGACAGCGGCAAAGTGACGGTTTGCGGCGAGGACGTAGACAAAAACGTCGCCGCGGTCAAGTCGAAATTGGGCATTGTGTTTCAGTCCTCCGTGTTGGACAAGCGGCTGTCCGTTTGGGACAATCTCGTCAGCCGCGCCGCGCTGTACGGAATTTACGGCGCGCAGTTCAAACGCCGTGTTGCCGAATTGGACGAATTGCTTGGGCTGAAAGACATCATCAAGCGTCCTATATGCAAACTCAGCGGCGGACAGCGCCGCCGTGCGGACATAGCGAGGGCGCTCGTAAACGAACCCCAATTGCTGATTTTGGACGAGCCTACCACAGGTTTAGATCCGCAAACGCGCCAAGCGGTGTGGAACGCGATAGACGGACTTCGTCAAAAGCGCAATCTAACCGTGTTTCTCACCACCCACTATATGGAAGAAGCGGCTATCGCCGACTACGTCGTGATATTGGACGACGGCAAAAAGGCGGCGGAGGGTACTCCCCACGATTTGAAAAACGCTTTTGCCACCGACACGGTGCGGCTGTATTCGCGTCTTGACGAGGCGGAAGAGAGGTTTCGCGCGTTGGGCTTTGAAGTCAGGCGCGCCCGCGACCACTTAGACATAACGGTATCAAACACCGCCGCCGCAACGCAACTGATAGCAGCCGATTCGCAGCTTTTCGACGACTACGAGGTACTCAAAGGCAATATGGACAGCGTATTTCTGCGCGTCACGGGCAAAGACATCAAGGAGGCGTGATATGGGAGAACTGCGAAAACTTTGCGCACTCACTGCGCGTAACGTCAAGTGCTATTTCAAAGACAAATTCCTGTTTTTCGTGTCGCTCATCACTCCGATGATTTTGTTGCTGCTGTTTGTAACATTTTTGAAAGCGGTGTACATAGACAGTTTCAAAGGAATATTAGCCCTGTTCGATTTTCAGGCGGAAAGCGACCTTCTCGAAGGACTTGCAGGCAGTTGGTTGCTGTCGTCGGTGATGTCCGTCTGTGCGGTGACGGTGGCGGTGTGTTCCAACGCGGTGATGATACAGGACAAGATAGACGGCTCGGTCAACGACCTTCGCATTGCTCCCGTCAAGAGTACGACGTTGCAGGTAAGTTACTTCGTTTCCAACTTTCTCGTCACCCTCATCGTGATGCTTGCCGTGTTGGCAGTGGGCTTTGTTTATCTGGCTATCGTCGGGTGGTGTATTCCCTTCACGGACGTTCTGCTTATACTTGCGGACACGTTGTGCTGCGTGCTGTTCGGTACGTTGGTTGCAAACGTAAGCGAAAGTTTCATAAAAACGCAAGGCGCGCTTTCCGCATTGTCCTCGTTGGTAAGCGGTCTGTACGGTTTTATTTGCGGGGCATATATGCCGCTTTCGCAGTTTTCCGCAGGCGCGCGCAATTTCATTTGCGTACTGCCGGGCACTTACGGCGTGGGAATTATGCGTAACCACTTTATGCGCAGTTACGTGGACAAGTTGGGAGAGATGGGCTTGTCCTCCGAGGGACAAAAAGCGCTTATGGACGGTTTCGACGGCAACATTTACGTCGGCGAAACGCAAATGCCTTTGTGGTCGATGTACGTAATTTTGTTGGGAACGTGCGCGATCCTGCTTGCCGTTTACGTGTTGACGGTGGTTTTGCAAAACAAAAAATTGCACCGTACCAATCGCAAAGGCTGATCGCCCTCCGCGCCTATTTCCGTTACCCTGCAAAAACCGCGCTCGTTAAGCGGGTGCGGTTTTTTTGCGGCGTGTATCCGCGTCGGCGGCAGTGAGCGACGAAACGGAAAGTTTATGCGCCGTCAACGTCGCGTATACTCTTGCATTTTGCGCAATTGTTTGTTATAATCGTTATCAAAGAACTAACCGAGGTGTACGACGTATGAATTTGATCGCGGCTTCTCCGTTTGCCAAAACGGGCGAAGGATTCGAAACGGGTTTCTGGATATTTATCGCTCTTTTTGCGGCGGTATGCGTGGTGCATTTGATTTTCTGTTTTCTGATGAATCAGTTCTGGCGCAAACTTACCAAACCCCTATGTTTGGTTATGTTGGGCGCGGCAATGGCATTTCTTGTGCCCGACTATCCGTTGGTGTACATATCCTGTTGGATATCCGCAGTGGGGGACGTGCTGCTTATCAACAACAAAACGCCCAAGTATTTTCTTTCGGGCGCGGCAGTGTTCGCGGTTGCGCACACTCTCAATGCAATCGTTCAGACCAAGTTGCTAAGTTATTCTTTCCCCGGCTATGCTTGGGCGATTATGGCGGCGATAGCGCTTATCGCGGCGGCTGTGGGCTATTGTTTCCACGGCAAGCAAGACGTTGCGATAGCCACCGTTTGCCCCGCGTACGCGTGCTTCCACTTGGGCAACCTTGCTTTGGCGCTGATGGTGATAATAGACGGCAAATTCTCCCGCTACGGCGCGATAGTGCTTGTCGGCTACGCGGTATACATCGTCAGCGATCTGATAGTAAACTATATCACCAACAAACGGGACGTCAAGCGCGGCAATTTCTATGTGATGCTCACCTACCTCGCGGGACAAATTCTCATTTACTTCGGTCTTGCCTTTGCATTGATAGGCTGATTTCACACATTGTATTTACGAGGGACGCTCAGCGTCCCTTTTTTATATAAAAAACGCCTGCTGTTGCTAATTTCCGATCACGGTGCGTTTTATATTGAGCCGATCTTCGGTAGGGCTTTGGCAGTCAAACGCGCAAGAGTCCCGCTTACGTAAAGAATACGTCGAAATAGTGTAACAGCGATGTATATGAAAATTCGATTTTTGTCTTGATGAAACACACAAATAGTCAGCCGACTTCCTGCTGCAAAGAAATAAAATATTTGCATACTCCCGACCTAGTGCTCAGCCGAGCCGTAGGCGAACGCCACCAAGTCGCAGACTTGGTATTACGAATCACTCGCTCTGCCGACGTTAAACAAAAAACGCCTGCGATTGCAGACGTTTGGTGCTGGTGGAGGG
>CANQYT010000017.1 GCA_947628135.1 uncultured Clostridia bacterium | reverse complement strand
TTTTGCTTTCATATTTTTCTCCTTTCAAGTGATTTTCGAGAGGAAGTTATGCACATCCGCTCGGTAAAATCCATTATCCCCCCCCCCCCGTCTGGTGTTGTCAATACCCAATTTGAGAAAAATTTGATTTTTACCGCTTTTTTTTGCGTTTTTTCCCTCATTTATGCACCGACGTGGGGCTTTTTGCCACCGTTGAGCGGGGTATACAAAGTTTTGGGGAGAAATTTTCCGAAACAAAGTTGCGTTGAGTGGTTTTTGCCTTGCGCCTGAAATATCCGAATTTATTCAGAAAAAAAGACGGAACGAAGTTTTGCACCGCCGAAATAAGATTTTACCCGTACCCTGTCCGTTGCCATTTCGCACTGCTTTGTTAAAAATATTTTTGAATAACAATTTGCTTGTTACTGTTGCAACTATTATTATAAATGAGTTTACACAACAAATTTATATTTAAGCCTGTTTGCGTGTGTAACGAAACACCAACAACGCGAATTACAGCGCAAAAAAAATCGGCATTTGACTGCCGATTTTTTTTTGTTATTTTTGATTTTTACTCGTCATCTTCGTCGGGCAGTACTACGTTGTGATATACTTCCTGCACGTCGTCGTTGTCCTCCAAATTGTCCAACATTCTGCGGAAGCGAACAAGATTGTCCCCTTCCAAGGTGATCATATTTTGGGGGAGCCATTCCAGCTCTGCCGAAACAAGGTTGAGTCCTTTATTCACCACTGCGTCGCGTACCGCGCCCAATGCGGACGGATCGCAAGTCATTTCCACCATTCCGTCGTCAAGAGACACATCGTCCGCGCCCGATTCGATTGCAAGTTCAAACGCGCTGTCGTCGTCCAAACCGACGGTGTTTTCGGCTACCACGATACCTTTGCGGTCAAACATATAGCTGACGCTGTTTGTTGCGCCGAGATTGCCACCGTTTTTGTCAAAAGCGTGGCGCACATCGCCCGCGGTGCGGTTTTTGTTGTCGGTAAGACACTGCACTATGACCGCGCTTCCGCCTATGCCGTAGCCCTCGTAGGTAATTTCAACATATTCCACCGCCGAAAGTTCTCCGCTTGCCTTTTTGATACTGCGTTGAATGTTCTCGTTGGGCATATTGTTGGCTTTTGCCTTTTGAATGACATCGTACAGCTTACTGTTGGACGAAGGATCGGGTCCGCCTGCTTTTACGGCGACGGCTATCTCACGACCGATTTTCGTAAATACCTGCGAACGGGCGGCGTCACCCTTTGCCTTTTTGTTTTTGATGTTGTTCCATTTGCTATGACCGGACATATTTACCTCCGTTTATTTGTTTTGTGAGAAAATACGGTACATAATCACACTTCCCGCAACCGCTACGTTAAGCGATTCGAAATCGTTTGCCATAGGCAGCGACACGGTTTTAATTACGCGTCGGCGCGAATACGCCGACAGCCCGTTACCTTCGTTGCCAAGCACAAGCGCAACGGGGCTGTTTAGTTGCGTTTCGAAAAGGTTTTCGCCGCGCATATCGGCTGCAACGGTCTGTACGCCGTCAAGCGTTTCGAAGATACGTTGTAAGTCCATCTCGTGGAGACGGATACAGAAATGCGCGGACATTGCGCCGCGAATGACTTTCGGCGAGTACAGATCGGCGCAATCGGCGGCATAAACGTCGGTAAAACCGCACGCGACTGCCGTTCGGATAAGTGTGCCGACGTTTCCGGGGTCTTGCAGACCGTCCAATACAAGACAGTTGCCCGAGGGAGGCGCGCAATCGTATTCTCTCTTGCGCACCACGGCGACGACACCTTGACTGTTGACCGTGTCGGAGAGTTTTGCAAAAACCCTGTCCGAAACGTACCTGACGTTGTCGAAAGAAACGTTCGTCACGTCCTCGCGGACAAAAATGTCCGTCACGTCCGCGCCGTGCGCTATTGCGTCCGAAACGAGCCGAACGCCCTCTATCAGGTAAGCGCCTTCGCGATCGCGATACTTTTTGTCGGCGAGTTTAGACGCGCGCACGACTCTGGAATTGTCCGTCGAAGTGATGACCATACCGAAAAAACAGCAAAAAGAGCCCGTTAAGGCTCTTGTTGCGTCAGTTGAGATGTGCTTTGGCAGTCTCGGCAAGTTTGGCGAAGGTCGCCGCGTCGCTGACTGCAATTTCGGCAAGAGACTTTCTGTTGAGGTCGATGTTCGCTACTTTCAGTCCGTGCATAAGTTTGCTGTAACTCAACCCGTTGGCGTGAGCCGCCGCGTTGATACGGGCTATCCAAAGACTGCGCATATCGCGCTTTCTCAGACGTCTGCCGACGTAGGCGTAGTTGCCGCTCTTCATCACCGCTTCGCGAGCGAGACGGTAGTTGGTGGATTTGAGACCAAAGTAGCCTTTGGCTGCTCTAAGTATCTTTCTGCGTTTTTTTACTGCGTTTACTCCGCGTTTGATTCTCATAGTTCAATCCTCCTCTCAGTAGGGCAACATACTCTTGACCGTACCCTCCTGCGTCTTGTTGACGTAGGCGGTACTGCGCAGGTTGCGAGTTCTCTTGGTAGTCTTTTTGCCGAGTTTGTGGTTTTTGTTGCATTGTGCGCGCTTCACCTTGCCGCTCTTCAACACGACAAATCTCTTTTTGGATGCGCTATGCGTTTTTTGTTTAGGCATAAATTTGTCCTCCGATTAAATTTACTTATTTGAGCGGAACGAGAAACATCGTGATGTTTCTGCCTTCCGTTACAGGCTGTTTGTCTATCTTGGAAACGTCGGAAAGGATTTCGGCGAACTTCTTCATCACCTCTACCCCCTGACTTGCGTATGCTTGCTGTCTGCCGCGCATACGTATCGTGGCTTTTACCTTGTTTCCGTCTTTAAGAAATTTCCGCGCGATGTTGGCTTTCGTGTTGAGGTCGCCGACGTCTATCGTCATAGAAAGCCAAACTTCTTTTATCTCGATGATTTTTTGATTGCGCTTCATTTCCTTTTCTTTTTTGTTTTGTTCGTACTTGTACTTGCTGTAATCCATCAGCTTGCACACGGGCGGAACGGACGTGGGCGCAATTTTTACAAGGTCCAAACCCTGTTCGTCGGCAATTTTCTGCCCCTCGTACGCAGATACTATGCCGTATTGGTAACCGTCTTTGCCTATCAGTCTGATTTCTCTGTCTCTGATTTGACCGTTGGTTTGTAACTCTTTGATATGTGTGTCCTCCTAAAACTCCCGTTTTGCTGTTTCGAGTTAAAAAAAGTGCGGTATCAAGCAAAACACCGCACAATCCAACGATACGCCCACGGGGCGTAAACTTCTATCGGCTTACCGACAAACGTAATCGTCTGTTTCGGTGAGAACGGTCGTTCTGCTTCATTACGAGATTATTTTAACAAAGTTTGTTGCCTTTGTCAACGAATTTGATACGATTTAGTGCAAAACCGTTTGTAAAAAAGGGCTGCGTTTCGCGGCGCAGCCCTCTCAACTTTACATATCGTCCGATTTACTTGACGTTTCGTATTGCAATTTGTCCAAAAACGCCTGCAACGTCATCACGCCGAGATCGCCCTTTTTCCTGTTGCGCACTGCGACCGTTCCGTCCTGACGTTCCTTTTCTCCCAAAACCAACATATAGGGAACTTTTTGCAACTGCGCTTCGCGGATACGGTAGTTCATCTTCTCGTTGCGGTCGTCCACCTGCGCGCGGTAGCCCAACGCCGTAAGTTTGTCGCACACTTCGTGAGCGTATTCCGACTGACTTTCCGAAATGGGCACTAACACCACCTGCACGGGCGCAAGCCACAGCGGAAAAGCCCCCGCATAGTGTTCGGTAAGTATCGCGATGAAACGTTCGATACTGCCGAAAACAACGCGGTGTATCATCACGGGACGATGTTTTTCGCCGTCTTGTCCGACGTATGTCAAATCGAAACGTTCGGGCATCTGGAAGTCGAGTTGAATAGTTCCGCATTGCCACGTTCTGCCCAGACTGTCCTCCAAATGGAAGTCTATCTTCGGACCGTAAAACGCCCCGTCGCCCTCGTTTATTTCATACGACTTGCCGAGATTGTTCAGAGCCTTTTTGAGTGCGTCGGTAGCAGTTTCCCACTGCTCGTCCGTGCCCATACTGTCGGCGGGACGGGTGGACAGTTCGAGGTTGTACTTGAAGCCGAACACCTTGTAAAAACTGTCGATGAGGCGCACAACGCCCTCGATTTCTTCTTCGATTTGTTCGGGGGTCATAAAGATGTGCGCGTCGTCTTGGGTGAAGCACCGCACGCGCATAAGTCCGTGCAGCGCGCCCGACAGTTCGTGACGGTGTACCAATCCCAACTCCGCCATACGCTCGGGCAGATCGCGGTAACTGTGCGGTTTGCGCTTGTACACCAACATTCCGCCGGGACAGTTCATCGGCTTTATTGCGTAGTCGGCGTCGTCGATCTTGACGACGTACATATTGTCTTTGTAGTGATCCCAATGTCCGCTGCGATGCCAAAGTTCCTGATTGAGGATCATAGGCGTTTTTATTTCCTCGTAACCCGCTTTTACGTGTTCTTTCCGCCAGAAGTCCTCCAATAAGTTGCGGAGGATCATTCCTTTGGGGAAGAAGAACGGAAAACCAGGACCTTCGTCGAAAATGTCGAATAAGTCCAATTCCTTGCCGAGTTTGCGATGATCGCGGCGCTTTGCCTCTTCCAGACGTTGCAGATATTCGTCCAACTCCTGCTTCTTTTCAAAGGCAGTGCCGTAAATACGGGTGAGCATCTTGTTCTTCGTGTCGCCGCGCCAATATGCTCCCGCAATGCTCGTCAACTTGAACACTTTCAGTTTGCCCGTAGAGCCGACGTGAGGTCCGCGGCACAGATCCACGTAATCGCCTTGACGGTACAGCGACACCGTTTCGACGTCCAATTCGGACAATATCTCCGTCTTGTAGTTGTCGCCGCGCGCACGGAAAAATTCGATTGCCTGCAAACGCGGCATTTCTTCGCGCACTATCGGCAGATCCTCTGCGACTATCTTCGCCATTTCCTTTTCGATACGGTCGAGATCGTCAACGGTAATAACCGCCCCTTCGAAGTCGATGTCGTAGTAAAACCCGTTTTTGATTGCAGGACCGATAGCGAACTTGGCGTCTTTCCATATATGCGAGATAGCCTGCGCCATCAAGTGAGCCGTCGAATGTCGAAGAACTTCCAGCCCCTCCTCGTTTTTGAGAGTGAAAATTTTGAAATCGCAGTCTCCGTCGATGACGTAAGACATATCGCGCTTTACGCCGTTTACCTCGACGCATATCGCCGCGCGGGCAAGTCCCGCCGAAACGGACTGCGCCGCCTCGAAACAACTGACGGGCTTGTCAAATTGTTTTACGCTGCCGTCGGGCAGTTTGATTTTTACAGACATAATTGCCTCCTGTTGATAAAATTAAAAAAACCTTACAAGTCTGTCAGACTCATAAGGACGAAAAATTTTCCGCGGTTCCACCTTATTTTACGGCAATGCCGTACACTCTTTTGCTTCGTGTCGTCAAGCGGACGCGCCAAGCCAAGCGGTACTTTGCAATTTCATTTACGACGATCTCAGCGCCCGTCGCTCTCTGTGAAACTACCTTTGCAAAACATATCTTCGCTTTTAGCGTATTTACTGCCTAATTGTAGCCCCGCCGCGCGATTTTGTCAACTCTTTTACCGAAAGTTTTGGGCGGATATTACCGCACCTCGACGTACTGCGCGTCAAAAAGAGAATCCAACATTTTACAAAACTCGGTAGTCAGCGGTCGGGAGTGGTACACTTTCACTTTGTCCGGTTTGAGAAAAAGTATGTTCAACATCGCCTCCTCCTCGCAACTTGTACGTTTCGCCAAGGAAAGGGTCGGTTCTATCACCTGCTCGTTTGTGCCGTACAGCACAAAACTTTCCCCGTCCACCGACACGGACAGCGTTTTGACCTTGGAGGGAGTGGATTCTAACAAATACTGCAAGAAATCCGTTATCAATTTGTTGTCGGAAAGCACGTAAAAATTGTCGCTTACCAACCGCACTATTTCTTGCCACTTTTGCTTGACGGCGTTCAAACGGAAATTGTAGTAACCGTCTATGCACAGTTGTCTTTCGGTATCCAGCAGACGGGAAACAGCCTGTTTGTCGTAATCGTTGTCGAATATACATATGGTATTTACAAGTACGTTCTGGTAGAAACTTCCCTTGTCTATACCGAGCAACTTGCGCATATAAACGTTTTTGTAACCCAAAGTAAGCGCCTGCGACACCGCTTCGTTGAGCCTGCGCTGTATCTGAAAACGGTACGCGTCGGCGCAAGCAAACGAATAGGAAAAATCGAACTTTTCCTCCGCTTCCGCCGTAAGCCCGTCCACTTCGCAAATAGCGGGATCCAATTGCTGCTTGACGTATTCCAACAAATGCCCGTTTTCCTTTGCCACACTTACCGTCGCTTCATACATAGTTGTAGTTTATGCAAATAGCAACGGTATTATTTGAAAGCGACAAATGTTGCAAAACAAAAAGGTCTTGATTGAAAAAACTCAAATCATTTTGATTGCGTGCGTCCACTGTTTGTCGGCTTCGCTGACGCGGTAACTGTCGCGCATTTTTTGCAAAGCCTTGTTGTAGGTAAATTTGTTGAGTACGCGTCTGCCGTCTGTTTGCATATACAAAACGGTTTGTTCTCGGCACTTTACCATTGCCGTAGCAATCAGCCACGCCGCGCCCATATCGACGTAGTAACTTCCCCATTGCGTAATTGCTCCGAGTTGAGCAAATACAGCGTCGATATGCTCCGCATCCAAAAAGTTACTCAAAAGATCTACCGTTCCGTAACGGCAAACAAAAGGTTTGTCGCTTGCAAGCATATCGCAAAAAAAGGTAAAGTAAAGTTCCCGTTCGGCACGGGGAACTTTTACCACGGAACTGTCGCATACCGCCCAATTTTCTATCGTATCGGCAAACTCAGCAAGAAGCGGCGACTTTTGCGAAAAAGTAAGTTTGCAATCGGCAACGAGCATTCCGTGCAACAGATCCACTTCGTACCAATCGTGTACGGGAAAACTTTCCGCCTCTTCAAGCGTACAATTCTTTGCGAGACTGCGCACAAAAGGCACCGTACAACCGATGATCGGCACGGAAGTATTGAGAACGGCTTTTTTGAAAGGCAGTGACGCCTCGTCGGCGTTGAGTCTCATAATTTCCAATAAATTTGCGTATTCCACTGTGCTGTCCTTTACAAACGAAAATCCGAACGCACCGCACAGATGCGTTCGGACGACAATTTCTCCGAATATTACTTCTTGTGTTGTTCGATATACTTTACAATTGCGTCAACGGTAACAAGTTCGTTGGCTGCCTCGTCGGGAACGGTTATACCGAAGTTGTCTTCCAACGACATAAGCAGTTCCACCATATCGAGACTGTCCGCGCCGAGATCCTGCACCACGTTGGATTCGGGGGTTATTTTGCTCGGATCGATATTGAGAGACTCCGCAAGAAGCTTTTGTACTTTTTCAAAGATCATTGTTGTTTCCTCCTGTTTGGAATTATTATAATACAGCCTTGCCGATCTTTCAAGCGTTTTGACAAATTTTATGCGCAATACATACAATTTAGTATGAAATGTTGCCCGACAGGACGTTTTTTGAACGAACAAACCTACATCGAAACGGTGTGCAATTTGCGCAAGCGAGACAATTGCCGCGACAAAAAACAACCTTGCTGCAAGCAAGGACAAAGTTTCAGATACACCTACTGCGACGACAGGGGAAAACTGACGCTGCACTGCGACGATTGCTCCTGCGGACTGAGCGTAGAAGTGGACAAACGCTGTCCCAAAAAGCAAAACCGCTGACTGCCGTCAACGGTTTTTTCGATTACAGATCGTCCGCGTCTTGGATCGGCTCTGCAAATTTACCCCAACCTATGGGGTTGCCCGTGTAACTCCCCTGTGGGTCGCCTTCCTCTTCCTGAGAAGAGGACTTGCTGTTGCGCTTGCTTCCGCCGCAGCAATCGGAACTTTTGCTCTTGCTGTTGCTGCAACCGCTTGTTTTGGTGTTCTTTGCGGGCTTGCTCGATGTGTTCTTTGTAGATTTCATTGTCTCTACCTCCTGCTGAAAGTTTTTCCCATACTATAAAAAATATACATAAGATGAAAATATTCAAGTTCAAAAAAAACGTTGTGCATTTTAGAAATACACAACGAACATAAATTTACGAAACGAATGCCTACTGTCTGTTAAGACCGTTCGAAAGACGTTTTGCACGAACCGATGCGGCAATTTTTATTACAATTGTAACGACTACGCCGAGTAAAATGTATGAATAAAAACTTGCAACACGCCAAATCATCATTCCCGCAAAACACGTTCCTGCGGTCAGAATACTTTTGAATAATCCGTAAAATGTTCCATCTGCGGCGCCCGAATTGCCGGGTGTGGGAATAATTGCAACAGCACAATAGATAAAGTATGTAACTCTTGTAATTTCAAACCACATTTCCCACGAAGGAGTCCTCCCGGATTCGCTTACGGCGTTTGGGAACAACAACAATGTGAAATATGGCATAGAATATACAGCCAAATTTACAATTACAGAAAGAAATGTACCCGCTATTAACGCTCTCTTCGATTTTAACAAAATCTCCATATTTTTCTTATTATTATCAATAGCGGCGTTACCCTTGGCAATCCATTTGTCGGGTTTTCGGCATATTTTTATTTTTGTAAGAACTTTTACGCCCCATTCTATCACTCTGTGCCCCGCCTTGGGGAAGAATGAAAACACTACAAGAAACAGCGAAAATGCCACTGTACATACCGAGCCAAAATAAGCGATTATTTGTATATATATCGGCACTAACCCCGGATCAACGCCCACTATAAACGAGACCACAGCGAGAATAAAAAAAACAAACTGCGTCAAGAAGAAAGAACCTATGGGAATAGCTCCGGCAGGTCCGCCCGGTACTCCGTGCTTTGTAAGATAATATATTTGAAAGGGCTGCCCACCCATACTGAATGGCGTAACATTGTCGTAAAATCTGCCAAGCACAACACAGTTGAAAGAAACAATGGGCATAAGTTTACCCGTTGTTTTTTGTATCAATAACATCACCTTAAATGTTTCTGCAATTATTGCCGCAAAAAACAGACCAAGCAGAACAAGCAGGTAATACCAATTATTTCCTATTTGTTGAAAAACTTTGCCAATATCAACATTTTCACCCGAAAAATCCATAACGGCGGTAAAAACAATGATTGCGACAATAATGACAACAAACAGTATTGTCGAAACGATCTTCCATATTTTTTTTCGTTTCAACTGTTGCGGCGTTTCTTCCTCTGACTCGGGATTTTGAACAGTTTCGATATTTGCGGCTGATGTTTTCAGCGTATCGTTTGCCGTAATTTTTTCCGCTGTTTCATCGTTTGACACAGCGAGTTCGGAAACAGATTCGGACGAATCGCCAATTATTTTCTTTTTGTTATCGCTTTCTTGCATTGTGTATCAATTTTAATACTATTGATTGTTTTTGTCAATCATTATATGTTGCAAACCATATAGTTACATCGGCTGAAATAGGCGCATTCCAATTGCGCCCATATATCAGTATATATTATTGTTGCCCGTTTTAGTAGTTTATCACCTTTTTTTTGAATTACGCGATACTTTGTCCGCACGACGCATTGCCGAAATTACGTTTCTTTTAACTTTCTTGTAATCGATTTTGATTGCATCAAGTGAACTATAATCCGCATGGGCGGCATCGTTTAATATCGCCGCCGTTTTCTCCAACGCATTTTTTGTTAAAGAAATCATATTATTCCGCATATTTCCACAGTCAGTTGGATTGTTGTACAATCGGTCAAGAACCTTTTGCAGGGAAACCTTGTCGGAAAAAGAATATGCGACTCCTTTTTTGCATAAATATTCTATATTATTTTGTTCTTGCGCCGGCGTCTTTTCGTAAAGCACCATAGGTGCGGAAGCATTTATAGCCTCAGTAGTGCTTAGTCCGCCGCCTTTACTAATAAACACATCTGCTACTGCCAAATATAACGGTACATTGTTCGTATAGCCTATGTTTAACACCGTTATGTTCCAATTTTTTTTTGCAATTTTTTTGTAGGACGATTTATCTCTGCCGTTAATGACAATAATTTGAGCATTTTTATCCGAAAGAGAATCGACAACCATTTTGAATATTTTATATGCGCCCTTCCAGTGTCCCCCTCCGAAAGTTACTACAGCGGTAAACTTATCTTCTAAACCTAATTCGTCAAGAATATCCTTGCGGCTTTTGGCTTGCTCTCTTATCTTGACAGGAATACCGTACGGCAAAAGTTGTTTGACGTCAAAACCCTTTTCAATGCCGATTTCAATAAAATCCTCATTGGGAATCACAAAATAATCTACACCTATTGCAGATTCCCAAAACGGTGAAAACGAATAGTCCAAACAAGTTACCACCGTGCGAGCGGGAATATTATACGCTAATTTAAGATCCGTAACAGCCACAGCGCACTCATAATGAGTACAATAAATAGCGTCGGGACGGAATTCCATAATTTTTTTCAGCAAACCACTGACTGTCGAAATACACGTGGATTGACACGCATTGGAATACCTTTTTGCAGGAGAGATTTTTTGATAGTGACGAAGAAATAAATTGTATATCGGACGAAGTTTTCCAACCGCAATATCGTAACCGGTATCGGCAAGCCAATAATTTATCCTTGTCGAAAAACTTTTCAAAAGGTCTACAACTTCTACCGTAGCACCGAAATTGTCTTCCAAATATTGTTTCATTGCTTGCGCGCAAGAATTATGACCGTTTCCTGCCGTTACAGAAAGAATCAGTATCTTTTTCAAAGTAATGCTCCTTTTTGATACAGGTATTTTAACACAATGAAAAATCTATGTCAAATATCGTTTATTATTATAGACATTTTCAATATTTTTAACTTGGGTTAAAAAAGACCCTCCGACAAGGGAGAGTCTTTATGTGAACATTTCGATTTGTTATTTCATTTTACGAAGGAAAGGCGGTATGGACGGGTCTTCCGATACTTCCACGTTACCGGAAATAGAGGGTTGAGCAACAGTCTGTTGCGGTTGAGCGGGTTGCTGCGCAAAGGACGCGTTTTGCGTGACGGGCGTTTCCGAAGCGCCCAAAGGATTGCCGTTTGTAACGGGACGATTTACCACGTTGGAACGCTGAATATTTGTCGCCGCCACGTTGGTTGCCGCTTCACTGCTGAAAAACGCCGCTCTGCCGTCGCCTTTGCCCGAAAAGCCCGTAGCGATCAAAGTGACCTGAACTTCGTCTTTCATTTCCTCGTCGAATCCCACGCCGAAAAGTACGTTTGCGTCGGGAGAAATGACTTGACGGACAAGATCGACGCCCGTCGTCACTTCGTCCAACGACAGATCCTCGCCTCCGCGGAAATTTACGATGAGGCTGGACGCGCCTTGAATCGTGGTTTCCAACAGCGGCGAATAGACCGCTTTGCGTATTGCGTCGATAGTCTTGTTTTTACCCTTGCCTTCGCCGACGCCCATATGCGCCATTCCGCTGTTACGCATAACGCACTTGATGTCCGCAAGGTCGAGATTGATACGACCGTCCTGCACCACGATGTCGGTAATTCCGCGAATGCCTTGCAACAGAATTTCATCCGCCTTGGCAAATGCGTCCATAATGGAAAAATTCTTGTCGCGGTTGAGTTTTTCGTTTTGCACTATCACCAGCGAATCGACGTTGCCTTTGAGATTTTCTATCCCCATTTCGGCATTTTTCATACGTCTTACGCCTTCGAAGTTGAAAGGCTTTGTGACGACGGCTATTGTCAAAATCTCCAATTCCTTGGCGATCTGCGCAACAACGGGAGCAGCTCCCGTACCCGTTCCGCCGCCCATTCCCGCGGCAATAAACAGCAAATCCACGCCTTGCAGGGCATTCTGAATCGCTTCCTTGCTTTCGAGTGCGGCTGCCTTACCCACTTCGGGGTTAGCGCCTGCGCCAAGACCCTTGGTAAGTTTTTCGCCTATCGGCATCTTTTTGGCGGAAAGTTTGGACAGCGCCTGCTGATCCGTATTGAGAGCAAGGTAGTCAACGTTGCGAATACCCGCTTTCATCATACTGTTTACGGCGTTTCCTCCTCCGCCGCCTACGCCTACTATCAAGATTTTGGCAATGCTGCCGTTAGTGTTGTTTTCCATTAGTTGTCTCCTTTGCGAAATTTTCTGAACATAGCAAGCAGTCCGCCCTTATTTTTGTTGTCGCGGATCGCTTCAAAAATCAAGCCGTAACTTGAAGTGTACTCATTGCGATTGGTTTGCGGGTTTACGCTGTGATACAACCGAACGGGCTTTTGCAATTCCTGCGCAAGCGCGTCCGCACCGCCGCGAAGATAGGTAAGTCCTCCGCCCGTAAGTATGACGGGAGTGTCGGCGGGTATCTGTTTGTCGCAAGCGGAAAAACTCTTCATAACGTATTCCGCTATCTGCGCTATACGGGCGCGCACGACCTCGTTGGTCTGCACTGCGTCCACCATTCGTCCGTTCACGGTGTAAGCGTCGCCCTGTCTGACTTCGAGATTGAGGTTGATTTTTTCCAACAACATCGAAGCAAAGTTGAAATCCAACCCCAGCACCTGACACAGGTCTCCCGCAAAGTAGCCCGAGCCCAACGCAAAAGTACGTTGGAACAACAGTCCGTTGCCTCCGCACAGCATAACGTTGGTCGTAATGTGTCCGACGTCGATAATTATGGAGTAGCCGCTCTTCAACAGGGCGTTGGAAATGTAGATAGCCTGCGCTTCGCAACCGTTTACGTAGTGTATCTTGTTGATACCCCTATCCGACAGTATCGGCGCAACCGTGTTGCGGAAGTACTTTTTCATAAAGGAAAACGATACCAATCCCGTCAACTTGTTGCCTATCGCGCCAACAGCCTCGTCGGTGTGAATTATTCCGTCCAGCAAATAGTAGATGGGCTTTCCTTTCATCGGGATAAGATCGTCGTTGGGCTTGAATATATCGGCTTTTTGAACGATTTCCGCAACGTCGTCCGCGTCCATCTTCTTTTTGGAATGGAACGTCAACGAGGCTTCGCTGGTAGCGTTTGCGCAAAACGCGCCGGGAACGCCCACGTATATTTCCTTGACGGAGCATTTCATCTTGTTTTCAACCTGACTTATCGCCTGATTGACCGCTCCCGCAAGCAGATCCGGTTCGTACCACTCCTTGTCGTCGAAACCGCCGTAACTCGATTGTCCGACAGCCTTGATAACAAATTCGCCGTTGTCGGAGACCTTCGTCGCCGCCATACAGGTAATTTTACCTGAGCCGAAATCCAAAATTGTCACAAATTCGTTTTTCATATCGTCCTCTGTACCTTGGTACTTTCTTTACTTGGAAGGAGTCGTTATCCGACCGTTTTTGTAGACGGTTACGGTGTAGCCGTCGTCCTGAATATTCATACGGTTGTTGTAGTACACTCCGTATGCGCTGATAAGACGAGTGTCGAGATTCTCCTGCGGCGCTTGTATGACTATTTTACCGCCGAGAGCGGGATAAATACTCATATTTTCGTTGTCGGAATCAAACGTAAACGCGTCTGTCGGTTTGAGTACGCGCACCATATCGGGAACGTCCACCATACATTGCCACGTTGCGCGTATTGCGCTGAGTACGTACTGCAAGCGCGCGTCGCTCTGCTCGGAAGCAAAATCCAGCGGCTGATTGAGCGTGTTAGTCACAACGTCTTTCGTCTGGAAAGCGGACGAAATGTCCATTACTTCGTGAGAAGGTTTTTCCGTTACGTATCCGAAACAATCTACGTAGATCTCGCCGTCGGTGGAACTGAGCAACTTTGCAACGGCGGTACGCCGCACAACGTGTATTTCCACCACGTTGGGAAACTGTTTTACAACGGCAAAGAAATGCCAGCCGACATAATTTTCGTTTTTGTTGAGTTCGTCCAAAAGGTTGGCTTTCGACAAGAACACGATACTCGCGCCCTTGATACTTTTTTCTATGTCGTTGGACGCAATGCCGTCCGTTGCGGGCGGAAGGACCTCTCCTCCGTCAAAGCCGTGATAACGAATCGTTACTTTCTGTACGGTAAACACGGCGGCAAGCACAACAATCAGCACCACAACCACCGCAACCACAGTAAGCGAAATCAGAAGCTTTTTGCTTTTCACTCGTATCCCCCTTGGCAGCGATACGGCAAAACAACCATACTGTGCCAATTATAGTTAAATAAATTATACAACCAAAATGCCCGATAGTCAATGAAAAAACGGCAAAATGAGTTTATATTTTAATTATTTTTATATAACAACAATATCCGCGCCCAACGAATTGAGATCACCGGCGAGATCCGCGTAACCCCTGTTGACGTGTTCTATTCCCGAAATTTTCGTCATTCCCTCTGCGCAAAGCGCCGCAACCGTCAAACCCGCGCCGCCGCGAAGGTCGCTCGCGGAAACTTCCGCCCCGTGCAATTTTCTTCCGTGCACCGTCGCAACGTTGCCTTTCACTATGACGTCGCCGCCCATTTTGTTCAATTGCTCGGCATTGTGTTCCAAACGGTTTTCAAAGAGAGTCTCGCATACGGTAGTTTTACCGCGAGAACAGGCGGCAAGGCTCAGCAGTAACGATTGCATATCCGTCGGGAAAAGGGGATACGGCGCGGTTCTGACCGTTCCGTACCCGTCGGGTAGCGCGTCACAGCGTAAACGCACCGCGTTTTCGTAACGTTTGACGTTGAAACGAGTGCCAAGCACATTCAAAAAAGCGTCCAAATGCGTCGGAACGCAATCGCGCACGGTAACGTCGCCCAACGTTGCCGCCGCGGCGGACAAATATGTAGCCGCAACTATTCTGTCGGGAATAACGGTAAAATCCGCCCCGTGAAGTCGGGCAACGCCTTTTATGTGTAGGAGAGATTGCCCTACGCCGCTTATTTCCGCCCCCATTTCGTTTAGCATAAGTTCCAACGCCGCAACCTCGGGTTCGGTGGCGCAATTTGCAAGCGTGCTTTCTCCCTCGGCAAGCGCGCAGGCGCATAGCAGATTTTCCGTTGCCCCAACGCTTGCAAAACGCAGCGTGAATTGCGCCCCTTTCGGCACGCCCGTGCAGTAAACCGCGTCGGCAGTATGCTCCACCGTCACGCCCAACGCCTCCAAACCGCTCAAATGAATGTCCATCGGTCGAGCGCCTATCGCGCAACCTCCCGGAAGAGGCAATTCTGCGCAATGGTATCTTGCAACCGTGCCGCCGAGTATCAGTGCCGATCCGCGCAAAAGCGACGCGACAGACTTCGGCGCGGCAGTAGTATTCAATCCGCCCGACACCACAACCGTATCGCCGCTGCGCAACACCTTTTTGCCCATTGTCCGCAGCAATAAAAGCATATTTTCCACGTCCGATATGACGGGGCAATTGTGTAAAATGATTTGATCGTCCGTAAGCACAGACGCTCCCAACAAAGCAAGGGCGCAATTTTTTGCGCCGTAAACGGCTATTTCTCCATCAAGGCGGTTACCTCCGCGCACTATGTAATCCACAATCGACCTCCCGAAACATTGTCACGGATATTCCCCGACAAATTCAACAGCACTCCCGCCGCCGTCATAAAAACAACGAGCGATGTTCCGCCGTAACTGATAAACGGAAGCGGCAAACCCGTTGGAGGTATGCTGCCCGTAACAACGGCGAAATTCAACAGCGACTGCACCGCGATGACAGCCGATATGCCGCCGGCGAGAAAACAGCCGAACTTGTCGCGGCTGTTGACGGCTATCCTTACGCCTCGCAAAACCACGACGGTAAACAGAAGGAAAACTATCAGACAGCCCGCTATCCCCGTTTCCTCACCGATGACCGAGAAAATAAAATCGCTTTCGGCAAAGGGCAAAAAACGGTATTTCTGTCTGCTGTTGAACAACCCCACGCCAAACCAACCGCCGCTGCCCAACGCATACAGGGACTGTATCAATTGGTATCCCTCGTCTTTGGGGGACGCCCACGGGTCGAGAAACGCCAAAAGCCGTTGCAGACGGTAGGGCTCGACAACTATCAACAGCGGCACGGCAAGCGCGATGGGAACGAGCATAAGCAAAAAATACTTCCATTTCATTCCGCCGAGGAAAAGCATTATCACCATCAGCATAGCCATACACATCGTGATGGACATATTCGGTTCGGCGATTATCAGCGCGCAAAACAACACTCCCACGCCGATAGGCAGTAAACATCTGCTCAATTTGGACATATCGTAACGCGACATACACACGGCGCAAAACAGCACGTAGGAAAATTTGGCTATTTCCGACGGCTGCATAGAAAAACTGCCAACTCCTATCCACCGCCGCGCGCCGTAGTTTTCTATGCTGATACCCGGCACGAAAACCAACGCAAGCAAAATCACCGAAAGCACGACGCCGACTATCCAGAATTTTTTGATAAATTCCGGCTTCACGTTCATAGCGACAAACATCGCGACCGATCCCACCGCCGCGCCCAACGCCTGTTTCGTCAAAAAAAAGTACTTGTTCCCGTAGGTCAGTTCGGCGGAATAACAACTTGCGCTGTACACAAACAGCAATCCCAACCCGACCAATGCCAACACGCAGAAAAGCAATATGTAATCAAACTTTTTTGTTCTCAATTCTCAGTTCCTCAACCGCTTTCAAAAAGTAGTCGCCCCTCTGTTCGAAACCGTTGAAATTGTCGAAACTCGCGCAGGCGTTGGACATAAGCACAGTTCCTCCCGACTGCCGCAGCAGTTGGAAACAATAGCGCACGGCGTCTTTGAAATCGCGCATAATCTTGACGGCGATCCCGTATTGCAAACCGCACCGTGCTATTTTGTGCGACGTTTGCCCCACGGCGACGACGGCTTTTACGTTGTCTTTCATTTGACGGAATATTTCGTCGTATTCTTCCCCTTTATCCGAGCCGCCTACGATAAGCGCGAGGTCGTTTTCGAAGCATTTCAAAGCGTTTACCGTGGCGTGAACGTTTGTAGCCTTGCTGTCGTTTACAAAGTAAACGCCGTCTATTTCTCCCGCAGACTGCATTCTGTGCGGCAAAAATACGAAATCTTTCAGCGCGCCCACCGCCTTGTCGGGATCTACGCCCACGCAACAGCACGCAAGTACCGCCGCCAACGCATTAGACAAATTGTGACGTAAAAACTCTGCAAGGAAAGGCGCATAAACTTTCGCAGACGAGCGTTCGTGACGTAGTACGACGCTTTCCCCGTCGAAAAAGCAATTTGCCTCCCCGTTTGACGTCGAATAGAAAAGCGTTTGACAAGCGCAATCGGCTGACAATGCGACGGAAACTGCGTCGTCCTTGTTAAATACGGCAAACCCCTCCCTTTGGTGAATGAAATTGTTTTTCTTCGCTTGCACATATTCGTCAAATCCGCCGTGCCAATCGATGTGATCGGGCGCAACGTTGGTAAGCACGCTTACAAAGGGCGCAAAACTTTTGCAATCGGCAAGTTGAAAACTCGAACTTTCCAGCACGACCATTTCGCTTTTCGCAATTTCCAACACCTGCGACGAAAAAGGCACGCCGCCGTTTCCCAACAGACGCGTAGGAAAACCCGAATTTTTCAATGCGGCGTATATCATTTCGCAAACCGTCGTCTTGCCGTTTGTGCCCGTGACGGAAATACATCTGCCTTTGCAAAGAGGAAAACAGTACTCCAACTCTCCAACGATCTTTGCCCCTGCCTTTCTTGCGAGGGTAATGCCGTTTGCCGCGGGCGGAACTCCCGGACTTACTATTACAACGCTGTCGGAAGTAAATTCGGCGGGACGGTCGAACCCCGTAACGTCGTCAAAGAAAATCGTTCGTTTACCCTGTTTTTGTAACATTTTTGCAATACTTTGCCCTGTTTTGCCCCTTCCATACACTACTATGTCTGTCATATTACTCTCCAAAATACAGCAAAACGAAAGTAATCAGCACCGTTACGGTGCAGTACAGAATACAAATGCGCGTTTCGCTCCATTTCTTTTTCTGCAAGTGATGATGAAACGGCGACATCAGGAAAATTCGCTTTCCTTTTGTAAGTTTGAAGTAGACCACTTGCATAATCACCGAAACGCTGGACACCACGAACATAAGTCCGACGATGGGAATAAACAAACTCATTCGCGTGAAGATGGCAACGCACGCCACCATCGCCCCCAAAGCGAGCGAACCCGTGTCTCCCATAAATACCAGCGCATTGTTGCAATTGAACAGCAAAAACGCCGTCAGCGCGCCGCAACTGAGAAAACAAAGCATAATCACGTCCTGCGTTTGCTTGTAGGCATAAGTGTCCCCAACGCTTTCCAGCAATTTCAGTTCCCTGCCGAGCAAAGCTATCATTCCGCCGAGAAAACATATCGTGGTGCTTGCGGCAAGACCGTCTATTCCGTCGGTGAGATTGACGCTGTTGGTACAGGCGAGATATATGAAAACGACCAAAGGAACGATCCAAAAGCCGATATTTACCGATACGTTGGTAAAGGGCAGCCGAAGTTTGTCCCCTACGGATACGTCGCCGCGCACAAACAACGCCACCAAGACGGCTATCGCAAGTTGAACAATTATTTTCTGATAGGCGTGCAAGCCCATATTGCGTTTGAACTTTATCTTTATGAAATCGTCGAGAAATCCCACCACTCCGTAAGCGACGAATACGACTACTGCAACAGCCGTAGCGCGATTGGACCAATTGCAAAACACCGCGCTCAGCAAAGCAACGGTAATGATGAACGCAATACCGCCCATTGTGGGCGTGCCGCGCTTGCCGCTGTGTTCGGTTACGTATTCGAGAATTTCCTGCCCCGCTTTGAGCCTTTTCAGAACGGGCAAAAGCAACCCGCAAAGCAGCAAACAAACGGCGAACGCAGTCAAAAAAGACAAAGCCTGCATCACAGACACCTTCCTTCGATATGTACGCGCTAAACGCGCAGCAGTTTACGCACCACCTCAACGTCCGAATAAGGAAACTTGCGACCGCGAATTTCCTGATACTCTTCCGCGCCCTTTCCGAGTATCGCAACGGTGTCGCAGCCGACAGCCACCGACAAAGCGTATTCCGTCGCCTGCGAGCGGTTCAGTATCACTTTGTACTTGCAAGTCAGTCCTTCCGACACGTCCCGCGCGATGAGTTTGGGGTCTTCGTAGCGCGGATTGTCGTTTGTGAGAACGGCAAAGTCCGCATATCGCGAAACCGCCTCCGCCATAAGAGGTCGTTTGAACTTGTCTCTGTTGCCGCCGCAACCGAACACCACTATCAATTTGCCTTCCGTAGTTTCCCGCAGAAACCCGAGAATATTGTCTATCCCGTCGGGTGTGTGGGCAAAGTCCACGACAATACGCGCACCGTCGGAACGTATCATCGTTTCGTTTCGCCCGCTTACGCAGTCCACTTCGCCTATCGCCGCAACGATACAATCCAAGTCCACCCCCAACACCGCCGCGCACGTCGCCGCGGCAAGAGTGTTGTAGACGTTGAAAATACCCGCCAAACGAGTGGTGACAATCGCCGTTTGTCCGAACATTTCCAACTTGTAACGGGAACACTCCTTGTCCGCGCATACGTTTGAAGCCTTTACGTCGGCGTCGTTTTTTACTCCGTACGTGGCGGAGGGCAGCATATCAGCTATTTCCCGTCCCAAAACATCGTCGGCGTTCGTTACTGCATTATTGACAAATTCCGCTACAAAAAAACTTTTTTTCACGGCGCGATATTTGTCCATAGTACGGAAAAAGTCCAGATGATCTTGCGAGAAGTTGGTGAATATAGCCACTTCGGATCTTATGCCGAGCATTTTCCTCAACGCGATAGCGTGCGCCGACACCTCCATAATTACCACGTCCACATTGTTGAGATACATCTGTCTGAACCATTTGTGCAACTCTATCGGGTCGGGGGTGGTAAGCGATACGCAGTGACGCTGTCCGTTGAAAAATATCCCGTTAGTACCAATTACGGCAGTTTTGTAGCCCGCGCGCGAAAGTATCGCCTCCAACACGTAGGACGTGGACGTTTTACCGTTTGTTCCCACGATAGATATTACTTTCATCTTGTCCACGCAGCAACCGAAAAAGTTTTTTGCGGCGACGCTCATAACCGCCCTTACGTCCTCTACGACGATTTGCAGCGCCTGCGTTTCCAACCGACGCTCGCAAACCAATGCGACCGCGCCGTCCCCTATCGCCTTTCTGAAAAAATCATGTCCGTCGAATTTTTGACCTTTCAGACAGAAAAAGAGACAGCCGGGCTTTACCGCAGACGTGTCGCAAGCAAGGGCGGTCACGTCGGGGTTGCCTTCTCCCACCGCGCGGTAACTTACTCCGTTTAGTATTTGTTGAAGATACATTTTCTACTCCGAAAAAAAATCCGTACAGTAAACTGTACAGATTATTTTATTTGCCTGAGCAGGCAATTATGATTCGGTGGAAATACTACTCCAACGGAGCAATTTGTTTGTAATTGATTATTTCTCTGATGACCAGCCCCGCATAGGGCGCTGCGACAATTGACCCGTAACTTTGTCCCTGCGGTTCGTCCACTATCATCAATACGAGATATTTCGGACTGCTCGATGGGAAAAATCCGACGAAACTCGACACGTATTTGCCTACGGCAAGCGCACCGTCCGCAAATTTTTGCGCCGTTCCCGTTTTTCCTCCCACCTGATAGCCCTCAACGTTTGCGTTTTTACCGCCGCCTTCCTTTACAACGCGTCTGAGCATTTCAGCAATTTGTTTGCTTGTTTCTTCGCTGACGGCACGGCCGACTACCGTCGGAGAAAACCTTTTTACCGTTTTTCCGCTCATTGGGTCGGAAATCTCTTTTACGAGATACGGTCTCATAAGCAAGCCTCCGTTTACCGCAGCCGCCGTAGCCATACACAACTGCAATGCCGTAACGGCTATCGTCTGCCCGAAACCGATACGCGCAAGATCCCCGTTTGTAACGGCGCTTTCGGGTACGAGTATCCCCGACTGTTCCCCCGCAAAATCGATTCCCGTCGGTTTTCCATAGCCGAAACGTTCCAAGTAATCGTACATCGTTTCCTTGCCGAGGGACAGCGCAATGTCCGTAAATATCGGGTTGCAACTGTTGTTGAGCGCGTCCGACAGCGTTTGATTGGAATGTTTGCCGTTGGCGTGTTTTGTCCAACAACTGATTTTCGACCCGTCCACAATGCGTATACCCGATGAGTTTGTAAATATGTGCTCTGCCGAAAACGCTCTCGGATTGCCGTTGCGGTACTCTTCAAGGCAGGCGGAAGCCGTCAGCACCTTGAACGTCGAACCCGGTTCGTAGACGTCGGTAAGCAAAGCGTTTTTGGAATATTTCATCAGATACTCTACGTCGTCGCGGGGCAAATTGTTCAGATCCACGCCCGGTTTGGACGCCATAGCAAGTATTTCCCCCGTAGTTACGTCCAGCACGATACAGCGCGCCGCCTGCGGACTTTGCTGATACATCGCAAGGTCCAGCACGTTTTCCGCTATGCTTTGGATAACCGCGTCTACGGTAAGCGTTACCGTCAAACCGTTCACCGCCGGTACGTAACTTGTCGAACCGCCGTCCAATTCGTCTCCCACCAAGTCCGTTTCTGTAAGCAGCAGACCGTTCAGCCCCTGTAAGTATTTGTCGTAGTACGCTTCCAACCCCGTCTGACCGATACCGTCCGAAGAAACGAAACCCAACACTTGCGAAAGCATATCTCCGTACACGTAACTGCGCAACCCCTCCGAGGCGAGATAAATGCCTTGCAGGCTGTGTCCCCGTATTTCCTCCGCTTGTTCGACGGATATCTGCCGTTTGAGAGTGACTTCAGACACTCCGCGTTTGGTTATCTTTTCGAAAACAGTCCCGTAGTCCGATTGTAAAATTTCCGCCAGAATGCGCGCCGTGTTTTCCGCGTCGTCCACGCTTTGCGGACGCGCGTAAACGCTGTATCCCGTTTCCGTCGTTGCAAGAACGTTTCCGTTGGCGTCGACGATGTCCCCGCGGTAGGCTTTGACGGGCAGATCGCGCTGCCACTGATCCGCCGCACGCGCTTGCAGATCTTTGCCCCAAACTACTTGTATATACCCCAAACGTAAAAATATGACTCCGAACAAAAAAATTGCCGCCACCAAAAGTGACAGCAATCGTTTTTTTGTCAAGTAATAATTATCCTGCAAATCAGCCCCCGAATATACTGCTGAACCAATCGCACAACGAGTCGAACCAATTGGATTCTACCGTGAAATTTTGTGCGGGTCTGGTTTCTACCTCGGTATAAGTCATCGTGTTGGAACGGGAAGCGTCTACATAACCGAGTTCCGTTGCGCGCCTATCCAATTCCTCGAAGTTTTCCGTTTCCGCCTGAGCCGCAAGAACGTCTACCGTTGAAGAAAGTTCGCTGTATTGCGCGGTACTCGCGAGAGCGGCGTCGAAACTGCCGCTTACCGCTACTCCGCACAGCGTAACCGCCACGATGAGCGCGAGCACAACGATAACATAACTTGCGACGGCGACTTTGCCCTTGGTGGAAAGTCTGCTGGTCGCGGGCGTACCCTTTTCGGAGTAATCGCGATGGTAGTTCATTGTCAACGTCTGCGAAGAGGGCATCAAATCGGGAGAATCGGTAACCGAAACCGCGTCCTCCGTCTGACTGAGCGCTCCCAATTTCTGTTGAATGCTGGAAAGAGAAAATTCCTGACTGTCCGCTTCACGGGTAAAAGGATTGCCCGAATAGGACGGTTTTATGTCTGCATAAACGTCCTGTTGCGGTTGTTGATATAAGTCATTGTTCCATTGCATTATATTCACCACCTTGCGATATAATTACTTTCTTACGAAAACTCTCAGTTTTGCGCTTTGCGAGCGCGGGTTGTCTTGCTGTTCCAATGCGGAGGGTTCGATGGGCTTTTTGCAGAGCGTCGCGCCCTTACTGCGATGATCGCATACGCATTTGGGAAAGTTGGGCGGACAGATGCAATCGGTTTCGAAATCGGCAAAACATTGTTTTACGATTCTGTCTTCCAGACTGTGAAACGTTATCACTGCGAGTCTGCCGTTGCGGTTGAGTCTGTCCACCGCGTCCCGCAGAAAGCCGTCTATACCGTCCAATTCGTTGTTTACTTCGATACGCAACGCCTGAAAAGTGCGCTTTGCGGGGTGACTGCCCTTTTTGCGGGAGCAATGCGGTACGGATTGCTCTATCACGTCTACCAATTGTCCGCAAGTAGTCAGCGGTTCTTGTCTGCGCGCCGCCACAATGTTTCGGGCAATCGACTTGGCGAATTTCTCTTCGCCGTAATCGTGTATCAACTTGCAAAGTTCCGCTTCCGAATAGGTATTTACGACGTCGCTCGCACGTAAACTCTGCGTGCCGTCCATTCGCATATCCAACGGAGCGTCGGCGGACATATACGAGAAACCTCTTTCGGGATTGTCTATCTGATAGGAACTTACGCCCAAATCGGCTATTATTCCGTCCACCTTGTCTATGCCGAGTTCGTCGAGAATGTCGTTGAGACGCTTGAAATCGCTGTGAACAAACTTCACGTTTGCACCGCGCAGTCTTTCTCTGCACGCCCGCAATGCGTCCTCGTCCTTGTCTATCGCTATCAACGTTCCTTCGCTGAGCAATTCCAGAATTTTGGAGGAATGTCCTCCGCCGCCCGCCGTGCAATCCACGTAGATACCGTCGGGGCGAACGTTGAGCGCGTCTACGGTTTCTTCCAACAAAACCGACTTGTGCTCGTATTTCATTTCCTTAGCAATTGATCTATATTCGAATAGAAATTGTCTATGTCGGCAGGAGTATTCTTACGATCGAGAGCCGCATATCTTTCTTCCGCCCATATCTCGACTTTGTTTATCAAGCCGATGATACGAACGTCCTTGTTTATCTTGGCAAATTCGATCAATTCCTGCGGCAACATAAACCTACCCTGCGAATCGGCGTCCGCCAACGAGCCCATAGACATAATCGTGCGTATCGCGTCGTTGTTTTGCGGATTGAACTCGCCTACATCGTGGTACATCTTCATAAAGTCGCTTTCAGACGCAAGGGGGTACAGCCAGATAGTTCCGCGTGTGCCCGGCACCATAAAATAGTTGCTGCCAAGAACCTCGCGGAACTTGGAAGGCAAACGTATTCTGTTTTTGTCGTCCAACGAGTGTTGGAAATTGCCGAGTAACATCGAAAAAAGCAGACTCCTTGTATCTTGTGTTATCATTTTAACACACTTCGTAACCATTTTCAACCATTTCCGTCCACTTTTTTCCAAAAAAATTAGAAAAATTTTCGGTATTTAAGTTTTATTACGCGTATAAATAAACAAATTTATATCAATTTCATTTTTGGAGCGGCGACTTACGCTTCACGACGAAATTGCGTTGAGTGCGGCGCAAAACAATCGGTAAACAAGAAATCGGAAAAAACTTAATTTTCCTACGGCTTTATTGTATCACATATATGACTTCTATGCAATATATTTTACAACAAATTTTCAAACAAATTTTACCGTTCGGCAAACGCTGCCGCGGCAAAACTACACTATTTCGGTAAGTTTGTTGCCCACGAGATCGCAGCTCGTCAGATAAAATTCGATACCAAATTTGTTCATACGCAGATTTGCGCGGCAGTCTTTGCCGTGCAGATGACCGTACACCACCGTCGGAACGTCGGCGGCAACGAATTGACGTATAAAATCGCTGTCCTCGTATTTGCCGTTAAAGGGCGGGTAATGCATAATGGCGATGACCCTGTCCTCCGCCCTACGTTGTTTTGTCATTGCCGCAAGCGACAGTTTGAGCCGTTCCGTCTCCCGAAGATAAATTCTCTTGTCGTCGGCGGAAAGATTGTCGCCGTCGGGACAGACCCAACCGCGCGTTCCGCAAACAAGAACGTCGCCGAAACGCAAACAATCGTTTTGAAGGGCGTAAAAGCCGCTCGGAAGCATCAAACGAACCTGCGAAATAGTGTTCCACCAATAGTCGTGATTGCCGCGCAAAATAACCTTTTTCCCTGGAAGTTTTGCAACCGCTTCGAAATCGGGCAACGCTTCTTCCATACGCATCGCCCAAGAAAAATCGCCCGGAAGCAACACCAGATCGTCACTGCCCACCTTGGTATTCCAATCGTCGCAAATTTCTTCGAAATAATTTTCCCACGTCTTTCCGAAAATGTCCATAGGCTTTTCCGCCACGGTCGAAAGATGCAGGTCGCTGATCGCAAAAACTTTCATATACAGATTGTAACACAGATTCGTCTTTTTGTCTACACGTTGCCGTTCTTTTTGGCGCGTTTGGCACGGCACTCGGCGCACATCACGTCGTCGATATCAATGGTATTTTTTTCGCAAAAGGGACAAATAAGCCTTTCGAAATCTTCTTCGTCGAATACGCTTTTGCGCCCGTTCAATTCGTCGGCGCATACTTTGCAAAGTTGTTGATCTTGCGCAATGTAGTTCAATTCGCAACGCGGACACCTTTTGTATTTCATTCCGCTTTCTCCGTCATACAATTCACACTATGAAACAATCGTGACAAGTGTTACTGCGACGCAAAAAAAAAGATCGAACCGACAAGTCCGATCTTTTTGCAAAGTTTTCGCAGCGTTCAGCCGTTGTTGCCGTTTGTGGGACGACCTCCGGGGAAAAGCGGCAGTTCGAAGTAGCCCGAGCAAACCTCCTCGGTGTACTCCTGACAGGGCGGAATAATTGCGTATCCGTAACTGGGTACTATGAGTTCCACGTCCATAGTAACTTTGAGAATAGCGGTAACGCAGCAATTGATGACGAATATGTAGTACGTCACGCCGTCTATGACCTGAGTTTGGCTGTACTGCCCTTCGGGACTTACTGCGGAAACGCTTGCCTCGATCGTATAGGGAATAATGGACGGTTCGGGAAGAAACATCACCACGTCCACGGGCACGGTCACCGTTCCGCCGCCGCTGCCCTCTTCGTTGTTGTTGTCTATGTAGGTCACTTCAACGGGAACGACCACGTCCGCCTGAACTCTTCCGTATTTCGGACGTTCCGTCAACCTTTCCACGACGAGATTTTCAATTATTCCCTTGGTGGTTGTGCTTTTGGCGCTTACGAAACGCAGCGGAACTGCCGGCGAAGTCGGGTTGACTTCCGACACGCTTACCGTTATTTGCTGCAAAGTGGTTTGTTTGACGCAAGCGTCGAACACCTTTTTGCCTTGTATACATATTTTTTCGCTGCAATTGTTGCCATCTAAATTGTTTACCGGCATTGATTACCTCCTATGATAGTCAATATATTGTATGTCTCGGCAGTACAAAACGTGAAAACAAAAAAGACACGCACCTCATAGGTACGTGCCCGTTAAAAAGCATATATTCAGTCGATGTCGAAATGACGAAACCTGTCTTTCATATGTCCGAAGTAGAAAGTGATGAGTTCTCTTGCTTTGCGCTCCAACGTTTCCTTCGAATCGTCGTCTTTAAGTATCTTGAAGAAACTGCTCAAAAATCCCTCTGCGATAGCAACGTAAAAATCGGGATTTTGTATCTTGTCGTCTATCTCGGGGAAAACTCTGCGCACCATTTCCTTGATGTTGTCGGAAATTACGTCCACGATGTAATTTACGAACTTTTCGTAATGCACCGTGTTGCCCTTTCTGATGATGAGCAATTCGTCGTTGTACTGCATTATGAAGGCAATAAGCATTTCCGAAATTTCCTTCATAGTCTTTTCTTCGAAAGCGAAGTCGTTTCCGACGAATTTTTTTACGTTCTCCAAAAACGGATCGATAACGGCGAAATACAACGCTTCCTTGTTTGTAAAATACCGATATACGTTTCCCAAAGAGATCTCCGCGTTGTTTGCGATGTTACGAATGGACGCGTCGGCATAGCCTTGTTCCTTGAATTCTTCCACCGCTGCGGCGAGGATCCTGTCTCTTATTTCCTTCTTCAAGTACTGCATCTTGCATTTCTCCGATACGCTACTTATACTGTCCTCTGAACGCTGTACAGAGTAGTATGTGTATTATAACATATTGAACAGAGAAACGCAACCCATTTCGCTAACAATTTGGCGAAATTTTCATTTTTGCTAATAGGCGCATTCCAACAGCATCTTGTCAGCCAACAGAGCGATAAATTCGCCGTTGGTGGGTTTCTCGGAGGAATTGTACACCTTTACTCCGAAGATATTGTTTATATTTTCTATTTTGCCCCTGTTCCAAGCGACTTCTATTGCGTGTCTGATAGCGCGCTCCACCTTGCTCGGCGTAGTGTTGAAACGGCGTGCGATAGACGGATACAGACTCTTTGTGATGGCGTTGATTATCGGAGGGTTGTCCACCGCGAGTTTGATGCCCTCGCGCAGGAACTGATACCCTTTGATGTGAGCGGGGATACCCACGCTTACGAATATGCCCGATATACGTTCGTCGAGGGTCTTTTCCGAAACGCTCTTTTTGCGCACCACCTTGCCGCCCAAGCGTTCTCCCTCGTAGACGTTCAATATACGCTGTTCCAACACGCCGTATTCTACGGGTTTGACAAGATAGTATTTTGCGCCCAGATCCAACGCCTTTATCACAAATACTTCGCTCTTCAATTCCGACGCGACGATAAATTTTGCGTCACGGTATTTTTCCAACAGCGCATAGCCGTCCTCGCCGCTCATCATCAATTCCGTAATAACGACGTCGGGCAGCTGCTCGTCAAGACATTTGCGCGCATCCTTTCCCTCGACATCGAAAACAACGCGAAATTCATCGTTTTCCTGCAATTTTTCTTTGAGGTCGGCTTGACCGATCAATCCAATGGTAATCACACAAATCATCTCCTTTTACTTTGTGCCTATATTGTACCACCGTATAGTACCGAATTTTAGGTAAGAAAAAGAGAAATTAGGGGAATATGTGTCGAAAAGAAGTCGTTAAAAGTCGTGGAAACGCAAAAAAAGCGAACAAAAAGTTCGCTTGAAAATATCAGTTTTCCGCGTCATCGCCGTCGGAACAAGCCGATTCGGCTTCTTGGATTTTCTCGGAGTCGTCCTCGTCGGCAACGGAAATTTCTTCGTCGGAAGTATCTTCATTCTCGGCGTGCGCCTCTCGATACGCTTTCAAATCGGTCAATATGCACAGGTAAAACGTCCAACCGAAAAGCCACATCAGCGCTTTGCACAACGTCATAACTACAACGTTAAGTACGGGTATCCAACTGAAAATCATATTTACCAAAGTAAACGTCATTTCCAAAACAAACGATACCGCGTATATGGGAACGCCCACTATCAGACAGAGCGTTTTGCCCAAACAGTACCAAAACCCTTTGCCCGTGTAATTGAATATCCAACGAAATCTGTCAAGATAGTATTCTTTCATAACCGTTTATCTACCGAAATCGCTTAAATTGTACACTATCGCGGGAAAATTGTCAACATCTGCACCGTGTCAACAGCGCTTTTGTGCGCATATTGTGAAATATAACGAAAACAATTGCTTTCCGACGGAAAAAACGCCGAATAAATGTGACTATAATTGTTGACATCGGCGCAAAAGCGAATTAAAATATAGTTGATATAAATCCGGTAGGTGAGGCTACCAGGGGGATATGGATTGCTACCGACATAGCGTGGAGACACGCGCCGTCCGGGCAGCAGAATTTGTCGAAAACAAGGCTTGTTCTAATGCAATTTCACCGCCCCTTGATGCTAAAACTTGTAATGGTTAGACATAATTCCCGCGTCAATGGGGAAACCGTTTGTCCGTGCCGTTACAAGCGCGGACATTTTTTCGTCTACCGAAAGGAGGAAGCGTATGGAATACGAAGAACTTCGCGAAATAACGGACAATGTAATTCAGTTGCTGCAAGAAAAAAACTTTCGCGAAATCAAACGTCTGATAAACGATCTGCAACCGCAGGACAGCGCGCTCTTGTTGGACGAGATGAACGAGAAAGACATTTTGCCTATTTTCCGTTTGCTCAGCAAAGAAAACGCCGCAGAAACCTTTGTGGAAATGTCCTACGACGGACAGGAACTGTTGCTCAACAGTTTTACCGACGCCGAATTGAAAGCGGTATTGGACGAAATGTTCCTCGACGACACGGTAGACATCATCGAAGAAATGCCCGCAAACGTGGTAAAGCGTATAATCAAACAATCGGACGCCGAAACACGCAAACAGATAAACGACATATTGAAGTACCCCAAAGACAGCGCGGGGACAATTATGACGGTGGAATACGTCAGTTTACGCAAAAATTGGACCGTAAAAGAATGTTTCGACCGCATACGTAAAATTGCCGTTGACAAGGAAACTATTTACAACTGTTACGTAACGGACGACAAACGCAAGTTGATAGGCACTGTCACTGTCAAAGATCTGCTACTGCACGACTACGACACTCCGATAGCCGACTTTATGGAGACGGAAGTGATTTCCGCGGAAGCGACCGACGACAAAGAATCCGTCGCGCAGGAAATTTCCAAATACGACCTTTCCGTTTTGCCGATTGTAGACAGTGAAAACCGTATGGTAGGCATTGTCACGGTAGACGACGTGTTGGACGTGTTGGAGCAGGAAGCGACGGAAGACATCTCCATAATGGCGGCAGTCACCCCCTCAACGGATACCTATATGGAGCAATCCGTCTGGCAGATATGGAAAAACCGTATTCCGTGGCTGTTGATATTGATGATTTCGGCAACGTTTACGGGGTTGATAATAAATTCCTTCGAACAACGTCTCAACGCGCTTTCCACCGCGCTGTTTGCGTGTATTCCTATGCTTATGGATACGGGCGGAAACGCCGGCAGTCAGGCGTCGGTCACGGTCATTCGCGGATTGGCGTTGGACGAGATACGTCCGAGAGACGCATTCAAAGTACTGTGGAAAGAATTGCGGGTATCTATATTGCTTGCGGCGACCCTATCCGTCGTATGTTTCGGCAAGTTGTTCCTGCTGGACGGTCTGGCATTCGGTTTCGATTACAAGTGGTATATCTGTCTTGCGGTTTCCCTCGCTATGTTCGCAACCGTTGTCATCGCCAAATTTGTGGGCTGTATGATGCCGATATTTGCCAAAGTGTGCAAACTCGATCCAGCTGTTGTGGCAAGTCCGTTCATCACCACCATTGTGGACGCACTGTCGCTGATAATCTTTTGCTTTATTTCGCTTGCAATTGTACCGCCCCTTTCCGCGGTGTAAAACAAGCGAGCGTCGAAAAACAAATTACATCATATCCGCCGATATTGTCGGCGGATATTTTTTTGAAGATTTTTCGCGCAATATGTTCCACAAGACCAAGGCGTATGTCAAATGCAAAATCGAAACTTCGCCGAACAAAATTTTACGACAAAAAGGGTCGGAGAAGTTTTCTCCGACCCGTTTTTTACTGACCGCAAAGGCGCGCTTGTACAAAAACTTGTTTTGTAAAATACAAGTTAGTACTCCAACACCATACCAACAATGGCAAAACCGTCGCAAACACTTGCGGGAATTGTCATCGTTATTGAGTTGCTTGCTTCGGACAGCGTGAACTCCGCGTCGATAAGACCGCCTGCGACCGTTCCGTTCCAAGTTTCGTCATCGCCCTTTTGCTTGGAAAATTCCTGTCCGTTGACCGAAAATTGTAATTTACTCTTGTTTTTATATGGAAGAATTTTGAAAGTTATTTTCTTGATATTGTGAAGTGTAGTCAAAGAGACTGTGGATTCACTTGTGCTACCGCCGTAATAGCCCAAGCCCTTCCAACCTGTCGTAGCTCTCATTATTCTGCCGGTCGCAGTGGCAGCGGTGATTTCCGTCTGACCTTCTGTATACTGATTGAGCTTAGCTAACCAATCTGTTACAGACAGAGTGAGACTGTTAGAAGAAAGTGCAGCCGTTCCGACATTTCCCGTCCAATCGTAGGTGGCAATTCCGCTTTCCGCAGGGGCGTTTACCGTGACGGTGCAGACGTTAGACGTAATGCTTCCTACCATTGCCGTTATTTCCGTAGTGCCTTCCGCAACGCCCGTAACTTTACCGTTGTTGTCCACAGTGGCTTTGCCTTCTTCCGAAGAATGCCATTCAATGCCGTCCAACGACGCGTTTGCGGGTACGGGGGTCGCCGTCAAAGTTATAAACGCGGGGAAGGTTACTACCGCCGTCGAGTCAATTGTAATGCCCGTGAGCGCGGGGCGAGTTGCCGATACGGGGATAGCGTCGTATGAAGTGTATTCATCGGAAACCTTTTTCAAAAATACATTACGCAAAACCACGGTGTAATTGTCTAATGCACCATCGGTCACTGCGCCAACTCCCGAGAAAACGGAAGTTGTTGTGCAGGACAACGTGCCGTTCGATCCCACAAGGTCAAATGACCAAGTGGAATTTTGCCCCACCGCACCTTGGTGAAATTTTGAATTTGTTACTTTTCCCGTGAGATAGAAACCTTGTTTCTTGTTTGCTCCATATCCCGCAAATACTTCCTTGCTTTCTTCCGTCATCAACGCAATCGCTTCGTCCACGGAAATGGGATTTTCCGCAGTAGCGCCATTTACATTTTGCACTTTTACTTTTACGGAAGCGGACTTGTTTGTATCCTTAGCCGTGGCTGTAATTGTGGCTTCGCCTTCCGTTTCCGTCCAACTTATTCTGCCGCTTGAAGATACTGTTATACCTGCTTCGTTAGCGGATACGCTCCAAGTTACGTCTTGCGGAGCGTTGGCGGGCAGAACTGTGGCTTCGAGATCCATATACTTGTTTGGATGATTTGCAAGCAACACCATATCTTCCGTATGGTCAAGGGTAATGGAAGCAACTTCCCCAACGGGTATGACTATATCTACAAGCACGGGAGTGAACCTTGCACCCGTGGGACTTACATTGTCTGGAAGGTATGCAATTTTGTATGCGCCTTGATACAGTTCAAGGAAACCGTGTATTATTACCGTTGCACCGTCAAGCGCGCCGTTGGTTTCGGTCGGCTTTTTGGAAACACTGTTGTCCACCTTGGCTTGGCAAGTTACCTTTTCCGAGCCTGTTCCCAAAGTAAACGACCATTCATTGTATTGAGTATCTACCGTAGAGCCCGCATTTACTACGCCTTGTACATAGTACTGTTGTTTTTCGGCTGCGCCTACTACAATACCGCTACCCGCTTTCTTCATAAGAGAAATGGCTTCGTCGGGGGTGAGAGGATTGTCTTGCGTTTTGCCCTTGTCTGGGTCTACGTCGTGCCCGGGACATTTGTCCGCGCAAACGGGGTCGGTACAGGTGCTATCCGTGCATTTACCGCAGGTAGGACAAACGTGTCCGCATACGTGCGGCGCAACGGGTGCGGTTACGGTAACTTGTATTTCCGCCTTGACGTCGCTTGCCGATTTGCTCGTTACGGTAACTTTGGT
>CANQYT010000016.1 GCA_947628135.1 uncultured Clostridia bacterium | reverse complement strand
ATGAAATTGCATAAAGTAGTTGCAGAAGCCATTGACGGTGTGAAGTCAGTTGGATTGATGGAAAAGCTGGGCATGAAACGCGAGGGAGTACAGAGAAACCAGACGCGAAATAACGAGGGGAATTGGGTAGACCTGTATTTGTATGGATTACTTCAAGATGAATTTCAGGCGATGAAAAGCTAATTTTCGTCAATCTCCTCGTGATACAATAAAAGAGCGTTTGAACGCCCGGCGGTGCATTTGAACGGTCAGAGGACAATTTGAACGACCAAGTGGCGTTTTGAACGGGCGATTGAAATGGTATCAAAATCAAATATCTTTCACAAGTCAGTATAATCCGAACCAAATACTCGTAACGAGTGAGCGGTTCGGATTTACTTTTTATCTATGAGCATAGTTTCGGGCTTGATTTATGCGGAGTTTTATGCTATTATATTAGAACGATAAACAGGAATTCGGAGGGGAAGTTTATGAAAGAAGTAAAAATCGAGAAATGCCCGTTTTGCGGCGGAGAAGAATTTATCGAAAGCAACGTCTCCTCTATGGTCAGCGCGGTATGCGTTGCCAAAAGCGAGTTGCGCAGAGCCGTTCTCTTTGCAACGGTATGCCGCGATTGCGGAAGCGTCGTCCGAATTTTCTGCAAGACGCCCGAAAACTTATATCCGAAAAAAGAGCGCAAAGAGTAAAAAAGCAAATTTCGGTTGATTATGGGTTGGTTTAATTATTACGGGCTGATTGCGGTTGCAATCATCATGATACCGAATATCGTCAGTGCGGCAACCGATAAAGGCTTGTTTGAAAATCGATTTGACAACAAGGTCATTCTTGTTTTGGAGCAAATCGGGCGCTTTGGCTGTATGGCATTTATGATTTTCAATATCCCGTATACCTATTCTGACTTTTGGTTTGATTCCGCCCTCATAGTTTATTTAACCGTCAACGGAACGCTACTTGCCCTGTATCTTTTGGGTTGGATACTTTACCGTAAGGGGCGCGGCAAGGCAAAAATGCTTTGGCTTTCCATAACGCCCACCGTGCTTTTTGCGTTCAGCGGCATTATGGTATTGTCGATTCCGCTAATGCTTTGTTCGCTGATTTTCGGGATAGGTCATATTACGGTAAGTTATAAAAATATTGAGCAATAAATTTCAATTTACCAAAACGGACGACGGGCATCTATACCGTAGGTATAGCACACTATACTTGTTGCGCTCCGCTCCACAACTTTCGTGTGAGTTGTTAGTATATTCGTCTGTGTTATAGAGTTCAACATTGATTTAAGACGACGCACCACGTCAGTGTAATCCGAATCAAATACTCGTAACGAGTGAGCGGTTCGGATTTACTTTTTATTTAGGAGCGCCGACCTCTACTTGCGTTTTCTCTATTTTATGGTATAATTGTAGCATTACGAAGCAACCGCTTTGCGGTTATAAACAGGAATTTGCGGAGAGATTATGTATTTTGAAGATATTCCTTGTTACACGCAGTTTGAGGAAGTACAACAAAGCGTTACGAAAACGGTGCTATCCGTCTGTGATACCGCCGAATTGTTGGGCAGCGATATTTATGGACTGAAAGATATTTACGATTTATACGGCACACAATACGAAGATATCATTCCTGCCTTTCTGTATTGTCGGCACGAAGAAAACGACAACGGTATGCGTGGCAATCTTTTCCGTTTCCGACTGACTGAATCGCTCAAAAAGCATATTCTCGACGAAAGCCTTACTTGTATGTTCGGGGGCGAACCGCCATTGCTCGAAAACTTAGTTCTGTTTCAAGGAGAAAAGCGTCTTTTCTCCTGTATCTCGCACGAGGTCTTTTCGCTGTATCATATGGCGGAAATCGACGACAGCCTCAAACACGCGGTGTTGTCTGCCGTAAACGATACCATCAAGAAGATGCCGCTCTACGGGCAAATGCAAAAAATTGCGTTAGGCTTGAAAAACAAGGCAAAAGCCGATTTGAAAAAAGAAGTTCGTATTCTCCGCAACCTTTGTTGTTATGTCGATGAAGCGGTCCACTACTATTTCTATATGAAACCGTCGCAACCGTGTGACTTTTCGAAGTATCGGCAAATTGCAAAAAACTACCTGACCGAGGAAACATATTCTGTTCTCGCTCCGTTGAACGATTTTGCCGACCTGCAACCGCTTCCCGTTCCCAAGACAGCGAACGAGGCGATTTGTAACAGAGAAAAATTCGCACCGCCGTATCTGCAAAGCGACTACTACAAGCAAGTTGAGCGTGAACTGAGTATGTTGGAATATATTATGAAAACATAGAAGCGGCAATGTGTGTTGTTAGTATATTCGTCTGTGCAACATTGATTTTAGACGACGCACCAAGTAAGTGTAATCCGAATCAACTACTCGTAACGAGTGAGTGGTTCGGATTTACTCTTTATTTAGGAGCGCCGACCGCTACTTGCGTTTTCTCTATTTTATGGTATAATTGTAGCATTACGAAGCAACCGCTTTGCGGTTACAAACAGAAATTGAACGGAGAAGTTATGAAAAAATTTGCAAGTGTAATCATTGCAGTTGTAATATTGGTATTGTGTTTTACATTGTCTGCTTGCGGAAATAAATATGTAAGTCATTATAACGCTACGCTGATGGTAAGGACAAATACCTCAAATAATGCGTCGGTTTCATTTGATAGTTTTAGCGGAATATACGTAATACATTTGAAAAACAATAGCGCAGACGAGGTTTTTATAACTTATGAAGCGACGCTTCAAGAGGGAAATATAAAAGTTTACTATGATTTCGATGATGAAAAACTGAATTTATTTGAAATTGAAACTAACGGATCTGTTGACGGAAAAACCGAAACTTTTACTGGCAGTAAAACGATTTATATAATAATTGAATCGGACGGTAAATGCAACGACGGCAGTTTTTCGTTTGTTTTGGAAAAATCAGAGAAATAGATTTTGATTTATCGGAGAAGCGTATTATGAAAAAACTTGCAAGGAGAATTCGATGAACAAAATAAAACGATTATTGATTGTTTTGACAATTTGCATTACACTTGCGGGGTTAGTCGTTTTACTATACTTTCTCGACCCGACTTTTGTCCCCGACGCATATAGAATTACGTCAATGGTAATTGTCGTTTCCTGGGCGTTTTTTTCATTCCTTCCATACTTTTTGACGTGCAATTGGCAATAAAATATTTCGATGGCAAGTCTCCCGAATATGCTTTTAGGGACGGAGTACGCATCGGCGTAATTTTCGGTTTCGGCGGGATACTTGTATCAAGTCTACTTGTCTCCCCCATAACGGGAATATTGTGGTATGTACAAACCGTCAAAAAAATCGTCTCATCGAAAAAGGATAAAAATCAACATTCGGACAACTCGAATGAAAACGATATTTTCAATACTTAAAAGAACCCAAAACAAAACGATAAAATTTAGCGGAGGTATTTGTTTTGAAAGAAGTAAAAATCGAGAAATGCCCGTTTTGCGGCGGGGAAGAATTGATTGAATGCAGGGTAGGGTCTTACGGCGGAGTATATTTAGAACGCAAAACGCGGGCTGTCCCACTCTATGCTACGGTTTGTCGTGATTGCGGAAGCGCAGTACGGTTATTCTGCAAAACATCGGAAAAATTGTACCCGAAGAAAGAACGCAGAGAGTAAATTTGTTTTTTTGCGGAGATGAGTAATGCTGACTGTAAAACCGACGCCGGAAATGATTGAACAATGGAAAAAAACTTTTGAGAAATACCGTTGCCAACTTTCCGCAAACAGAAAAACGGGGAAAGAATTGGTAAGGTATTTTGAAAGCAAATATCCGTTTTTAATATTATACCACAAGCCGCAAACAAATCAAATCCGAACGGGGCAAGCAAAACGGGACTTTGGCGGAGGCGTAACTAAAACGAGCGCACCGCTGCCGACGTTTTGCCGTTGAAATGGCTTGCTCAACGATGGAACGGCATTGGTAATTTCAAATAAACGGCGGGTTCTGCGGGCGAGTTTAACTGTAAATTTTGCGTTATTGCACAAACATTTTTTCAAGCGAAGTTTACTTGAATATTTTTGTCGTTTTACAAATTGAGCGATTTATATCAACACAATGTTGTAGAATGATTATAAAACGAAAAAATAGTTGGATTGTTCGCTCAATATTTTTGAAAAGCACTTAATTTTTTTAGATATAACATAATTTTTTTAGTAAAATTTTCCTTATCAAAAACACAAGGAGAAAAAAATTATGAAACGAACGGACACAGTAACGGAATTTATCGCGCATTGCAAAATCACGAAAAATCTCAGCGACAAGACGATATGCGCATACAGGCAGGACATTTCCGCATACAACAGATACCTTGCGGAGGAGGGCGGAAACGTAATGACATACGTGTCGCACCTGCTGGAAACCAACCACAAAGTAAGCACTATCAAACGGCATCTCGCCACACTGCACCAATACTTTAAGTACGTTTACCGCAACGACAAGTTGTCCAACCCGATGTTGCAATTCGAATTTCATCTCAAATCGGAAAAAACGCTTCCGCGCACCATTACCGTGCGCGAAGTGAAAAAATTGCTTACTACGCTGTACGACATACAGGCAAAGGCGACTACGAAATTTGCCGTATTCGAAATTACGCGGGATCTGGCGTTGATTGACTTGCTGTGTTCGACGGGTATACGTATCGGCGAAGCCGCCGCGATGACGGTGGAGGACGTGGACTTGCGCTCGCGAATCATACTGATACACGGCAAAGGCAAAAAGGAAAGGCTGATTTACCTGTCCTGCACGGAAACGGTTACAAACATCAGACAATGGCTCAATTTGCGCTCGAAATTGAACGCGCAACACAAATACGTGTTTGTAAACCGTCAAAACGGACCGATTTCCATACACGGCATAGAGGACATATTCGACAAATACAAAAAACTCGCCGACATCAACGTACACGCCACGCCGCACTATTTGCGGCATACGTTTGCCACCAACCTGCTTGCAAACGGCTCGGATCTGCGCAGCGTGCAAGAAATACTCGGTCACAGCAACGTGTCAATTACGGAACGCTACACGGAAGTTACCGCAACGCGGAAAATCAAGGTGCTGAAAAAATTCAATTACCGAAACAACCTGCTGGAACAAAAAGACGCTATCGGCGCTTCGAAACGCGCCGAAAACAGCACAAGATGAGAAACATTAAAAAAATCGCACCCCATATACTCAAAATGGGGTGCATATAATCAACGGGAAATGAGACATTTGACGATCTCGGCGTTGTCTTTCCTGACGGAAAAAACGTCGCAACCGTCGAAAACGCCTTTGTGTATGCAAAGGCGGTCGCCTTCGTATGCCTGCGCGACGTAGCACACCTCTATCTCGCGCACATTGAGTTGCGTCAATTCCTCTACGGAATAGGTGTTGAACAGAAAACGCAAATACTCTACGTTGTTGCAATGCCTGCTGTAATCTACGTTGGTGGAACGCACTACCGCTTCGTCTGCCTGCGGCAAACCGTCGGCGTCTATGCGCTCAAAGGACATTGCGCAGCGCGGCTTCTCCACGACGAACGAATCGTCTATGCCGACCGTTGACGTGCGACGTATGCGCCCCGTCGTCAAATCAAGTACGCACATTTCGCAACTCGAATACGCCGCCAAAGTGCCGTCCGACTTTGTAAGAGCGGTGTCAACGGTCATTTTGGCGGGCGAAAGAGAGGAAACGAAACTTTCGACGGTAAACTTCTCTCCCCAAACGAGAGCGTCGAACAACTTGATTTTGTTTTTCGTAAACACCCAAAAGGCGTTGTACTCGCGTTTGACGGTGACTCCGTCGAGATGTAGTTCTCCCATACATTCGGTGATGGCGTCTTCCACCACGTCGAACAGTCCGATAAAGGACAACTTGGCGTCCGCGCCAATGACGGAACTGCTTGCGATTTGTCTTTTTACGTATATCATAGAAAAAAGTATATATCGTCGGCGGCAAACCGTCAACAAAAAAGATAGAAATTTTCTCCTATGAAAATTCCGTTCCATTTCGTTTTTGTGCCGCAGACAACTTGCCGATGACATTGCCCGCGAAAACTTGCCACAGTGACGAACGTTCACTCCTCGGCAACGACTTCCAACAAAAAAGACATCGGACGAAAGCCGTCGTTGCAACTTACAAGCGCACTGTACGGATCGCGCATCCATTCGCCGTAAAAGCGCCCGCCGCCGTTGAGCAGTCGGCGCACGAAAGGCAGCAACGTTTGCCAAGCCGTCTCGCACATTCCGTCGGGACAAGCGCAATCGTCCGTCAACCAAGTCTGCCCCACACGAACTTCACACGGATTTGTCTGCGGAAGTTCGTAGGCGGCGATGAGGTCGTGGTATATCGTTTGTTTCAATGCGGTGATTTTTACTTTCATATTGCTTGAAAAATTCAACGTGGACTTTTCTTCAATTCGTCCAAAAACAGTTCCATACGTTCTGTAAGCAGGCATTTCGAGCCCATCGCAAGCAGTTCGTCTTTGCTCACCCAGCGGTAAGCGACGGTTTCGCCTTCTTGTAGAACAATTGAGTCTTTGGGACAGTCCGTTTCGCACAGGAACTCTACGTAGTGACTTTGCCTTTCGGTTGTGCGCCCCACTTCGCGGATATTTTCGGCGACCACGCCCGTTTCTTCAAACAGTTCGCGCACGGCGCACTCTATCGGAGTTTCTCCTCTCAACGCCGAGCCGCCCGCGGTCGCTTCCCACATAAGTCCGTGATGTTTGCGCGGATCGCGTTGCATTACGAGATAACTGCCGTCTTTGTGCCGCACCAAAATGTCGCACACAAGGTGATACGTACCCGAAGGTATACTCTGTCCGCGGACGAGCGTAACCCCCTCGATAAGTTGAAATTCTTTGTTGTAGACGTCCCAAATTTCCATTTTATTCATCGCGCTTTATAGGTACATATATATACCCTTTACCTGTACGAGGGTCAGTAAAATCGTGTACAGCACCGACAAGGGAAAAACCGTTTTCTTTTACATAGTCCATTGCCTGTGAAAAAGAAAACTCCTCGCAATCAAAACGCAGATACTCGAAAGACGGCACTATCCATTTTGTCCACCCTTTTGGCGCTTCCGCATCAACTTTGCACTCCGCTCCAGCAAGATAAAGTCCTTCGGAAAAATTCTCCCAAGGTTGGAAACTGCGAGTAAAATCGGTCATCGCTCCCCAGAACCCTGCGAAAGCCCCGTCATCGTCGCGTTTACAAAGCGTTTCTATCTCGGCAAATCGGGAATTGGCTTCTTTCCACAGTTTTTCAATAAAACCATTGCCGTCGTTTGTACTGCCCTCTATCCCTATCACCGCAAATTTTGGTTTGTAAATATGCAAAACAGCCATATTTTCTCCGCAAATATATATTTACGTTCTGCTTTACTCTCCGCAAAGCACGCACTGCATAAAGTCGTCCGCTTCCACGAACCCGTTGCGCTTGTACCACCTGACGGAATTGTCGCTGCGCCAAGCGAAAACCAACTCGCACTTTTGAGCGACGAGTTGCCGCTTTACATAGTCGAGCAATGCGCTGCCGATACCTTTGTTGCGATACTGCGCCGCAGTGTACACGTTTGTCAGATATGCCAAACATTGCGCCTTGCCGTTGGGTTTGGGCAGTTTCGGTATCAGATACACGAACATCGCGGAGACGACGGTAACGCCGTCGCATCCTACGTATGCCGTGTAGCCGCTGTCTCTTTTGCAGAAATCTTCGAATTGTCTGCAAAATTGTTCTTTATTTACGCCTTCGACATTCCGTTCTCCGTAGTCGCGGTCATCTTCGACGGCGTGCGCCCATTTCAGTTCCGCAAGGGAATGGTAATCCGCCTCCGTCGCTGTGCGAAAAGTGATCATATCGTCTCCTAAAACAAACACCGCAATGAAAAGTTTTCGTTGCGGTGAAAATTTGCTAACTTACCGAGCCGAATTTCAGTTTGGCGTCAAGTTCCCAAAGCGCAGTTTTGTTGCTGTCGAAATACAGCAGTTGCATCGCCTCGTCGTAACTTACCCATCGGCATTCGGTGTGTTCGTCGGAAAGAATCACTCGCTCGTCGAGCGTTTCCACTGCGAAAGCGTACTCCGGCACAATGAGAAAATCCCTACCCCATATCGTTTCCGCAAAGGGAAACAGGTAACTTGGCAGACTTGCGCGCGTTTCCAACGGGAAACAATTGCACTCGTAACTTATGCCCGCCTCTTCAAACGCTTCGCGCCGAGCGGAATGCAATATGGACGAGTCCGTTTCCTCTCCGCCGCCGCTGACAAATTGCCATATTCCCATATCGCGGCGTTTGAAAATGCAGTATTTACGTTCGCCGCCCGTCCTTAAAAAGGGCAGCACCAACACCTGATATTTTGCCCGCGCCATACTAATCTATCGGTTTCATCGTGGGGAACAGCAGTACGTCGCGAATGCTTTGATTGTTTGTGAAAAGCATTACCATTCGGTCTATGCCGATACCCAAACCGCCCGTAGGGGGCATTCCGTATTCCAATGCCGTGATGAAATCTCTGTCCATCATCTGCGCCTCGTCGTCGCCTTGCGCCTTGGCGGCGACCTGCGCCGCAAAACGTTCGTACTGGTCTATCGGGTCGTTCAGTTCGGAGAAAGCGTTGCCCATTTCCGCACAGTTGATGAAAAATTCGAAACGCTCCGTCAAACGTGGGTCGGAGGGCTTTTTCTTTGCCAAAGGACTTACCTCGACGGGATAGTCGTAGATGAATGTGGGCTGGACGAGTTCCTTTTCCACAAACGCGTCGAAGTACTCATAGAGCGCGTTGCCCCAAGTGCGCTTGCCTGCGCTTAGTTCAATACCCGCCTGTGCGCACCGCTCCACTGCCTGTTGCGTATCCAATGCGTCGAAATCCACTCCCGTGTACTTCCTGACGGCTTCGATCATCGTTAGTTTCGACCAATTGTCAAGGTCGATAGTGACTTCGCCGTAGGGCAATTTGCGCGTGCCCAACACGGTGTCGGCGCAGTAGCAAAACATACCCTGTACTATATCCATCATTCCGCGGAAATCCGTGTACGCCTGATACAACTCAATCGTGGTAAACTCCGGATTGTGTTTGAGATCCATACCCTCGTTGCGGAACTGCCGTCCTATTTCGTACACGCGCTCGAACCCGCCGACGATGAGACGTTTGAGGTGAAGTTCCGTGGCGATACGCATATACATATCTATGTCCAGCGTGTTGTGATGCGTGATAAAAGGACGGGCGTTTGCTCCGCCTGCGATCGTGTTGAGAATGGGCGTTTCCACTTCCAGATAGCCACGCGCGTCAAGATACTCTCTGATAGCCTTCAAAACCTTGCTGCGCAGTACGAAGGTGCGCTTTACGTCGGGATTTGCGATGAGGTCCACGTAACGCTGACGGTAGCGAGTCTCTACGTCCCGCAGCCCGTGGAATTTCTCGGGGAGGGGCAGCAGCGACTTGCTGAGCAACTTTATGCTCGTAAGCCGCACGGATATCTCGCCCATATGAGTGCGGAACACCTCTCCTTCGCCGCCGATGATGTCGCCTATATCCCACGACTTAAATTCGGCATAGGCTTCGTCCCCCACTTCGTCCCGCTTGACGTACAGTTGTACCGTTCCGTCTCCGTCCAGAATGTGGCAGAAACTCGCTTTGCCCATAATTCGGCGCGACGTCATACGACCCGCAACGGAGACCGTCATAGGTTTGTATTCTTCGCCCTCGACGGGATCGACGTAGTTTTCCAAAATCTGCTTGGAGGTGTGCGTTCTGTCGAAACGGGTGATCTCGTAGGGATTTTTGCCGTCGGAAATCAGTTTTGCCAATTTTTCGCGGCGAATACGCAAAATCTCGTTGAGATCTTGCTCGTTTGTCGGAATTTGTTCGCTCATAGTAGTAATCCTCGGTGCGTTATCTACTTACCTTGTACACTTTTATCTGCTTTATCTTTCCGTTGGGAAGTTGGACGTTTACGGTCTGCCCCTCTTGCGCGTGAAGCAACGCGCTGCCTACGGGAGATTCGTCGCTTATGCGGAAGTTTTTGAGATCGGCTTCCGCCGTGCCCACTATCGTGTAGGTTTTTTGCTGTTGTTCCTCGCCGTCGATGATTTCCGCACAGGTGACCGTGGTTTCGTGAATTATCTTCGCAAGGCGCAACTGCGCTTCGATTTCCGCGATCTCGCCCTCCATTTCCGCCTGCGCCTTGCGCGCGGCGTCGTACTCGGCATTTTCGGACAGGTCTCCGAAACCGCGCGCCGTCTTAATTTCTTCGGCGATTTCGGCACGACGAACGGATTTGAGATAGTCGAGACGGGCTTCCAATTCTTTGCGTCCGGACTCGGTAAGTTGTACTTCGGGCATAATAACTCTCCTTTTACGACACAAAACAACCTAAAAGCGACGTCGCTTTTGGGTTGAAATGTGCGCGGTATTTATTTTTGTTATATTATATATCGTATATGCGCTTTTGTCAAGCGGACTGTTCACTTTTTGCCGCGCTTGCCCGACAGTTTGCGAGCAAGTTTGTACAATACCGACGTGCGAAATCTGACCGCGTCGAACGGGCAAAGTTCCTGACAGCAATAGCAATGTATACATTTGCTTTGATCCACTTGTGCGCGGCGGTTTACTACCGTTATCGCCTTTGCGGGACAGTGCGTTGCGCATTTGCCGCAGCCGCGGCAGGTTTTGTCGGGGTAAACGCGCTTTACCATATATTTCTTTGCGAAACGGTTTATCCAAGCGGGTCTGTCTCCGAAAAAGTCCGTTTGCTCCGTCTGCGGCACTTGGAAATCGTCGAGACGGCTTTGACTCAACGTTTCCCTGTCGAAACAAACGTCGGTCAATTGCGCGTCGAGCAAGCCGCGCTTTACCGCCGTCTGCAAAACGGGCATTTCCATCGGGTCGCCGAAAAGCGAAACCGCCACCGCGTCCAACGCAAAGGGATCGGCGGAGGCAAGCAACTGCCCGATAAACCTCGGCTTGCCGTTGGTAGGACCGTCTCCCTCCATACCCCACACCGCGTCGATGACGTGCAAGACGATTTTTTTGCGGGCGAACTCGCAAACGTCCACAAGCAGGTTGCAGAAGTCGGACAATTCGGGAAAACGGCTGTGCATTTCCACCTTGACCATACCCGGTATCAAACCGAAAAGATTTTTTACCGCGCCCGTGTATCCCGTGAACGAGTGCGTTTTGAGTTTTGTGACGTTTATCACCACGTCCGCATCGAGAAAAGAGGACGTAAATTCGCAATCTCTCAACACAACGCCGTTTACTTGCGCCGTAGACGTGTTGAAGTTTTGATTGAGTTTTGCGGCGGTACGCTGTTCCACGGCAGTCATACCGCACTTTGCATAGACGGAGGCGAGCATACTCTTACCGTACAATCCCGCGCAACTGTCGCCCACGGTGACAAAGGGCGTGACCTTCAAAAGCTGTCTGCACAGCGCAACGACCACTTCGGGGTGCGTAGTTCCGCACTTATCGGGGGACATTTCGCGCACAAGGTTGACCTTGACGAAAACTTTGGCGCTAGGCGGTATCAAAGACTCGACGCCGCCTGCCTGAGCAAGCAGGTCGTTCACTGCCGATTGAACGGTTTGTTCCTCGTAATCGACGCATTTTTGGGTAAAAACAGATACTATGTTTGTCATATTATTCTATAATTCGTCGGAAATGAGAGTGGCAACGCGCAAAAATTCCTTGCAAGCGTCTTGTGCGGTAAGTCTGTACTCGCCGTAACCGCCGATAAGGCTGTCGGAGATACACTTGACAATCAGACAGGGCACACGGTTGAAATTGCACGTAAACAGCACTCCTGCCGACTCCATATCGCATATCTCCGCGCCGAATTCGTCGCGCAGTTGCGTTTTGTCTGCGGCGCTGTCCACAAATTTGTTGCCCGAAGCGCAACGCGCAAGCGGAAACACTTTTGCAGAAAGCGCTTTGTTGAGCAGAAACTCGTTTGTCTTTACCGCGCTGCTGTCGAAACAGGCATAGCGCCCCACGGGTTCGCCGTCCACAACGGAAGTGTCCATTTCGTAATGAATTACGTCGCGCACGTAAACGAAATCGCGCAGAGCAACGCCATCGGTGAGCGCGCCCGCCACTCCGAAGTTGAAGATCACGTCCGAATGATATACGCTTATCAATTGCTGCGTAGCCGCGGCGGCGGCGATCTCTCCCACGTACGGAGGACAGCACAGCACCGCGTCGCAATTGCCAAGTCGGAAACGGTAAAAAGTAAAATCTCCGACCTTTTCGACCGTTGCGCCGTCGGAAACAAAGGGTCTCGCTTCCTTTTCCATTGCGGTAAAAATACCTATCGTCATATTCTACTCCTCGTCATCGGATACGGTTTGCAAAAATATCCTGTTGCTGAAACCGCCGCGGATCTGCGCCTTGCTGAGGCGAATGTTTTCCAACCCCGCTTGCGAAACGCCCGCAGTCTGCGCCAAAGCGTACACTACCTCCATTACGTCGGCAAGTTCCTCCGTTGCCCCGGAGGCGAAATACTCGCCCACTTCTTCGGAAAGTTTGGCTCTAAGCGCCGCAACGAACTCTTCGCGAGAAAGCGTGCGCGTTTGACAGCATTTGCCGCTTTGCGTAATTATCTGCGGGATATTGTCTCTTACGAGTTTGTCGTATGTTTTCATAATAAACAAATTATACCATATCACAGCGTAAAAAGGCAATTAAACAGCCGCAAAAAGACCGCAGGCAAAGAAGCGGCGCGGCGGGCGGTATCGGTACGGAAAACTTACACGGGGAATGGCGACGGCACAAAAAGTTGAATGCCAACAATAAACGGCATAATCGGTAGCGTAGTTGAAACGTTATTCGTCGTTGTATACCTTTCTGCAATCGTCCACGCCTTTGCCGCACAGGTGAAAAAAATTACACCACCTACATTGCTTTGTGTACTATAATATAAAGTTTTTGAAATAGTACACGTTGAAGCCGTTGTAGCATTAAATTGATTTGCTCAAATAAACTGCAAATCAATTTACATAATTCCAAAAATGAATGTATAATCAAAATATGTCAAATATATGGACATTCCGATCAAAAAAAGATAAAATAACTACACATCAGACAAAACGGTATTAGAAACAAAGTTACACTAACACCCTCTATGACCTATTTTTTTAGATACCTATTGCCACGAGTATAGAACCATAAAAAACGGACTGACGCTTGCGTCAGTCCTATCGTTTAGGTGTGGAGCGGGTAACGGGAGTCGAACCCGTGACTACTGCTTGGGAAGCAGTCGTTTTGCCGCTAAACTATACCCGCATATTCTGTTTGTGTTCATTACTTCCGAAACGCAAGTTTTCCCGCATTGCGCCGCCGAAAAATTAACTTTTCTTGCGTTCGTCCGGGACTGCCTCCAACTCAAAAAGGTCGAAATCCACCTGCTCGACAAAGTCGCGTTCCTTGAAACGAGTGTTGTTGAACATCACGTAATGATTGAAGTTTACGCGCGTTGCTATCGGCGTGGGAATGTCCAACTGCTCGCACACCTCGTGCAACAACGAAATAAAACCGTCGAGATCGGACATTTGTCCGTACTCGTAAACTACGCTCCGCGTGATTTTTTCTTCCGAAACGGTTTTCGCCCACAACCTCATACGCACATTATAGCAAAAAACGCGCCGTTTGAAAAGTGATTTTAACAAAAAGATGTCGCCATTCGCACGAAAACAGAATATCCCGCGCTATCGGCGGCAAATTTTCGAAACAATTGACATTTTGCGCCGAAAGTTATATGCTATATCTCGGTAAAATCCCCCCCCCCCGAAACGCTGCGGACGTGCGTATATCCATACGGCGATGCGGGCTGCGACAAAAACGTTGCGCTACGGCAAGCGGGTCAACCGCAATTGGAAAAAAGCCACGCACAAGGACTTGAAAGAGCAAATGAACACGAGTGATAAAAAAATATATCCGCCTGATAAAAATTTCGTCTTTGTTGACGTGGAAACTGCCGATTGGAACAACGATAGAATATGCGCCGTCGGAATGATAACCGTGCAAAACGGAGAAACTTCGGGATACTATACGCTCATAAATCCGCAAACGCACATCACCTTTTCTTACATACACGGCATTACCGACGCCGACGTGGCGGAAGCCCCGACGATAGATGGGTTTTGGGAGGTGATGAAACGGCACATTCCCGAAGAATTTGTGTTTGTGGCGCACAACTACCGTTTCGACCTGACGGTGCTGAAAAAGGATCTCGGACGTTTCGGGATACGCTTTGCTCCGACGGAAATTCTGGACACTATGTGGGTGGCAAAACGGCTGATGTACGGCAGACGCACGTACAGCGGCGAACTGCGCCTCAACACACTGTGCGACAAACTGAACATACAATTGCACCACCACAACGCCGCAAGCGACATTTCCGCCACAAAAGAAGTGTTGGAAAAATTGCTGACGGCTTACGATAGGGACATATCGGAATTTATACGTCCCTATTTGGGAAACTGACACATTATACGCGCCCGACAATTCAACGCGCGCAATAAGCGTTTTTCAAAACAAACGGTTTGACAATTGCGTCAAACCGTTTTTCGTCGCAAAAATAAATAAACCCGCGAGCGCCCATTTGCCGCACTACCGCACGTGCGGCGCGAAAGCCCCGCCCCAAGTTTGTCCAATATTGACAAAACCGTTTTCTATGGTATAATTTTATTTCCTATTTATTCCACAAGAATAGGACAAAAGGAAACGACGTAACCGTTTCTGTTACGCCGTTCTGCTGTATTTCTATTTGGTTTTAGGCGGTTTTATATGGAGAGAATAGAGGCTTTCAGCCAATCTTGCTCCATAACTTGGTTGTTGCCCGTGGGAGATAATAACCGATTAACCCTCAAATCCACAAATTCTCGGAGTTCGTCATAACTCAAATTAGAATCGAGATCTCCTTTTTTTACTATGAATTGAAGGGCAGAAAAGATAGCATATTTCCTATACGCCACGCTCTCATAATATGCTAATAAATAATATAAACAAATAGCATCGAAATACGAATATGCCTTGTTCCACCTCCCTCCGTTCACGTTCGTTGTACCCGAACTAAAAGATATGCGAACGAACGATGAGTTGTATTGAAACAAGTAAGCAAATTCTTCTAAATCCTCGTTGCAGTCATCCCTATGAGCATTGAAAATCTCCTCTTTTGAAAACTTGCTTGTCAGTTCCTCAAATCTGACTTTCGCTTGTTCGAGTTTCAGTTTAAGGTCAGAATCCAATTTTGTGATCTTCCTATAAAGCGGAAAATTCACAACGCTTGGTTTTATTTGCCCAAAATATCTATCCCCCAATTTTACAAAGCAAATATCCGACATTTCGTCGTTTGTCAGGTTATATTTGTTCTGAAATTCCTTTGCGGCTTTTTTTACCTTTATAAACTCAAACATTCCTCGCCTCTCACAAAGCCTTTCGGCTGTTCGTTAGTTCTCATTCATCATAAGTATTCGTATCCATACAAAGCAACAATATTCCTGCGATTACACTGCAAAACAGTATGGTACAAATTTTGAAGGCAAGTCCTATCGGCTCGTGATTCTCCAATCGACGGATAACCGTCACCGTCATAGGTATCGTCCACGCAAGGGGTATCAGAAAACTCAAACCCGAAACGACACATCCTATTATCATAAAAATCTTTATAGCCAAACACATTCCATTTGTTTTAGATGACTGCGCCTTATAATCTGCCGTGGGACATCCGCATTTGGGACAAACTACGGCTTCATCATATAATTCCGCTCCACATTTTGTACAATATTTCATATATTTCTCCTTTATAGATACTTATAATTTTATCATACCAGCCACAGTATCAACAAGGACAGCCACGTCCCGCCGCCGGATATGAACTTGATCCACGCGAAAAACCCGATAACTCCGAAAATCACGCCAACCACGATACCCGCAATCGCGAATCCCTTGCCACGCTGTTTCTTTTTTGTGCAATTTACAAGTCCGATTACAGAATTGACGAAACCTGCAATCGCAAGAAACCCGAGGACATTAAAAACGGAAATAACCGACACCAATGAAAGAATAAAACCGACAAGCGCGCAGACATTGATTCGAGCGAAAGACTCTCCTGCCCTTTGCGGTTTTTCATACCTTACCGCGCACCCACATTTTGGACAAATGACCGCTTCATCAAGAAGTTCATTGCCGCATTTCTCGCAATATTTCATATTATACTCCTTTTGCTTCCTGCGCTAACTTTCAAAGGGCGTTGAGAAAAGTCCGTCTTTCGTGAGCACAATACTTCATACTCCCCCTTTAAGAGTTCTATCGTCGTTATTTTATTCTCTTTTAGATACCCGTTTATTTCCTCTAAAAGCCCCCTATATGTCATCGGTCGCCCTGTTCTCCTATCAGTTCACTTCATATAGGCTTAGCCTTTCCCCGCAATATGTCCTTTTTCCTTTTTTACCATAAAAGTCTTAGTAAATTTTATTCATTATAGCACAAATAATAAATTCGAGCAAGTAGCCAAAACCATATACGATTATTGGTTCACGCAATTTGACATCTCTGACTGGAACATCCAACCGTTTTTTGCCGCCGAAACGGAATAAACCCGCGAGCGACACCTTGCCCGCACTACTGCACGAGAGGCGCGGCAGCCCCGTCCCAAGTTTGTCGAATATTGACAAAACCGTTTTGTATGGTATAATTTTAGTTACCGAATATATTCGGGTAAACAAAAGTTGAGCGGAGGAATTATGCCGTCAAGCAAAGAATATCTTAACTTCATATTGGAGCAAACGTCCGACTTGAAGGACATAACATACAAGCCTATGATGGGTGAATTTTTGCTTTACTACCGCGGAAAACTTGTCGGCGGTATCTACGACAACAGATTGCTCGTAAAACCCGTCAAAGCCGCTTTATCTTACTTGCCGCAAGCGGAGTATTCCTTGCCGTATGAGGGCGCAAAAGAGATGCTGCTTGTAGACAACCTGGACGATAAGAATTTTTTGGCGGGATTGTTTGAAGCAATGTATGGTGACCTGCCTATGCCTAAAATGAAAAAGCGGTAATTTTCAATTGGGAGAAACTATGAAATCACTTTTTTTGATAGGCGGTACAATGGGCGTTGGGAAAACGTCCGTATGTCAATATTTGAATGTCTCGCTGAATAACAGCGTATTTCTCGACGGCGATTGGTGTTGGAACGCAGATCCTTTTCAAGTAACGGCGGAAACGAAAAATATGGTAATAGACAACGTCTGCCACTTGCTCAACAACTTTATTCGCTGTTCCGCCTATGAAAACATTGTTTTTTGCTGGGTTATGCACCGACAGGACATAATAGACCAATTGTTGGAAAGACTTGACACTCGGCACTGCAAAGTCAAAACAATTTCGCTTGTTTGCGACGAAAAAACACTGAGGGAACGTTTGCAAAAAGACGTTGCAAACGGGATACGGACGGCGGACGTCGTAGAAAGAAGTATTGCGCGTTTACCTTTGTACCATCAACTGAATACAGTAAAAATCGATACGACGTCCAAAAGTATCGACGCAATAGCAAACGAAATTGTTGCGAGTTGAATTGCAATTTGTTCGAAAAAAAAACTATAAAAGAAATAAAAATCAAAAAATGCCCCCTTGCGGAGGCAAGATATTGTTGAATTGCGTTTACGATTCGTACGGCAAGCGGCTGTCACTTACAAAGCGTGCAAGTTGCCCTGTTCCGCGCGCCTTACGCAACGGGGCGCAGATATTGCGAAAGTAGTACGAAACAACGTAAAATCGCAGGAAAAACTTTTTCCCCAAAAAACAGCGCAGAAAGGGCTGAATTTCATTCCGTCGTTCGACATTCCCAAAATAAATATCTCTCGGCATAGCCGACGGCTTTACAAAATAGATTGTCAAGGCTACGCGAAATACGTTGTAGCGTTTGCCTCGGCGACCGCTTTTGAAAGTACTTCCCTGACGTATGCAACGTAGCGTTTGCCCGTTGTGCCTTTCGCTTTGCGCAAACGTTTGACGATTCCTTCGTCGAAGGCAGTTTGGTGAATTGTGTTCGCCGTTTCGATGATAGTCTTGCCTTCTCCTATGACGCGCAATGCCTCCGCGCAGAAAGTTATATCGTCGCGCGACTTGAACAATCGGGAGGCGGCGATTTCCGCATCTTTGTTCGGGGCGGAATTCAGCGCGCGGTTGACGGCGCAACCAAGCAATGCGCCGAGCCAATAGTTGTTATCGTACTTTATGCACAGTGTGACGGCTTTTACCAAGTGGGCGCTACCCTCCGTAAAATTCGCATCGGGCAGTCCCAAAGTCGCTTGTTCGAAGATAGCCGCAAAGTTGCCTGTCATACCCGAAGCACACCGCCGCATATCGTGGAAAAATTTTACGAAACGCGCGTTGAGATCCCCAATATTCACGTGATGACAGTACAGCAGATAGCGCAAATTGAACAGTTCGAAACTGATTTCGCGCTGCCGCTTGGGAGCGACGCGACACGCATCGGGCAACAGTTCGAACAGTTTTTTCAAGCCGCCCATCACAAATTCATTGCGCAACTGCTCAATGACGGCAAATCCCGACAGAATAGTTCCTCTGATAAACTCCACAACGGCGTCTATTTTGTTCTCGACGCAGTTTTCCATTTCCAGAACGTCGTTCAACACATCTTTGTAGTATTTCGTTTCAATAACTTTCTCGTTCGGACCGATAAAACAGTGCGCGGACAAAATGGTATGACACAGATCCAACAGACGTTTTTCCACGTTTGCGCCGTCCTGCCGCAATGCTTTCAGTTTGACGTAAGCGGTATAAAACAGCGTCATCGCCTTTTGCCGCTGATCGAACTTTACGCAGCAATTGGCGAGCATAATCAGAGCCTCGACGGCGCGGTAGTCGTTAGGGGAGTTCAGTTCCGATTGCAATCGGTATATCATCGCCGCCTTACGTATAGCCTGTTGCTGATACATAATCTTTTCCGAGCCCTCGGTCACTTCGGCAAGATATTCGCTGACGGAATAGGAAGTTATCAAATTGGCTATGTCGTCCAAAGTCATCTCCGACGCGTCGGACGAAATCGGCTCTGACGCAAACGCTTTCAACTCGCCTTGCATATATCGAGGGAACATTTTTACCGTTTTTATCAGATTGTCCACTATCTGCGCGGGCGAAAGCAACGTCAGCCCGTCGTCACGTATCATCTGATACACGGACTTGACGCCTTGGAGCAGATCGCCCACGGACATCACGGACGTTTCAACAAATTTTTCGGAGAAGGAAAAAAGGCTGTCGAAATAAGTGTAAAAAGGGTCGGACGGGGGCAATTTTCCCAATTGAGTATACATTTTAGCGGAAAAAAGAGCGAACGAGGGACGCTTTAATACTTTGCGTACATAGTTATCAAGGTCGAACTCACGCAAATTTACCCATTTGACAAACCCCGCAGCGTCTCCGAAAATGGAATTTATCTTGTTCAGATATTGAATCATATACAGCGTTCCGCGCGCCGCGCCCTCTTTGCGGCGTTGGAGTATGTACTTATTTACTTCGCGCGGCGAATAGTACTTTTTGTTTGTATTTGCCAAAGAGACCATAACGGCGACGTCGTTGCCGTCCCCTATCGCCGCAGAAAGCGCAACGGCGCTCAACTCGTTAAGTTTTTTCAAGTCCTTTTCGTCGGACACGTACTGTCCCGCCACTCCGATAGCCCTGATGAAATCGCGATAGGAGGCGGAATCCAAACGGTACAGTTTCGCCTGACTTTCCAGACGATCGACGTTTTCGGGGTTGATATGCAACGTAACGGCGTCGCAGTACAATTTGACTGCGTTTGCGTCCTGTTCGTCAGTCAGATAAGACAAAAGCATATTTTCCTTCTTGTCCAACTCGTCTAAGTCGCCGATGAGGTGGAACACTTCCTCGAAGGCGTTCCACAAAGGCATACACAGTCTGCCGCAATGTTTGGCTATCGTGACTGTGGCATAAAACAGTTTTTCTTGCAGCACCTGCACGCCCGAATACAGCAAATTGTCCTTGCGATTGGCGGTTACGTCGCAAAGATATTCCGTCATCGAACGGACGTTTTCGCAGTCGGGAGGAAGAAGTCTGAGCATAACTTCCGCCACTATCGGAGGCAGAATCACGTAACAAACGCCAGCCGTCTCCTGCAAATAGAGCCAGCCCGTATGTATCAATCTGTAAACGTCGTTGTCGTTGGGCAAACGCAAAAAGCGCACAAGATCGTCCACCGCTATCGTGCCGTCGTTGAGTATGCTCAAATTGCGCAAGATAGCCTTGGACGTATCGTTGAGTTCGCTTATTTTGAACAGCGCGGTCAAGTGCCCCATAAGATCTTCGTACCTGATCTCGTCGTTGTGCTCGAAGTTTACGGCAGTGTCCACGTCCAACGACTCGCCGAAACGCTCTACAAGCTGTTCGACGGTCATAGACGTACGCGAGCGCAGTATGCCCGCCATTATGCACAGCGTCATCGTGTGCTTGCGCGCCGCTTCCCATATCAAACGGAACTGCTCGTCGGTGACGCTTCGGTTGCTTCGCTCCGTAAACAAACTCTTTGCGTCCCCATCCACAAGACTGCCCACTTCCTGCACGGATACGCGATTGTCGTCCGTTTTTATGTTGGCTCGGGTGGTTATGAGCAGGCGGCAAGGCAGCGTGTGCAGCAAATTAAGCGATTGCTCGTTGAGGTTGTTGAGATTGTCCACCACCAACAGACAGTTTTCCGGCAACTGTTTGAGCAGGTTTATCCTGCGCGATATCCGCTCCTCTTCCGAAACCATTCGGCTCAATTCTTCGTTGACGCGCGAGGAAAAGGAGGTTTTTACCGCGATTTGTTTGAGACAGTCGAAGTCGTCGGACGGCACTTCGCCGACGTTTACCGTCTGCACGTAGTACAGAAACTTTTCTCTGCTTACTATCTGAGCAAAGCGGTTGGCGACCGTAGTTTTGCCCATTCCGCCCAAACCGCGCAAAACGACTATCTGTTTGCGTTCGTCGAAAGCGGCTCGGATGGCGTTTTCTTCAACGTCGCGCCCGTAGAAAGATACGTCGGCGCGCGGCGAGATACTTTCCACGTCCAGACGCATTCTGTTGGGCAGTTCCGGTTTGCCGTCGTCGCGCGCGGCGACAAGACGAGTAACCTCGCCGTATATTTCTTCCAACAATTCTTCCGACAGCAAGCCGTCCGACTGCGTTTCGCGGAACAAAACGGAGTGGGCGACCAACCCGTTGAAAAACTTCAACCGCAAGTCGCCGTCCTCTATCCTGTCGACGTACGGGTCGAAACGACGGTATATATCCGACGTACACAGCACCACTATGTTGAGCCTCCGCCGCGCTTCTGCGTCCAGCGCGCCGTTAAATTCGTTGATGACTTCGGATATGTATTCGTCGGCGCGTTTGAAAAGATTGTCGGTAAGCAACAGGAGATATACCTTGCTTGCGCGCAGCGCCGCCATATAATTTTCGCGGAAATCGCCCGATTTGCAATCGCAATCGCTGTCGTAACAGCAGTAACCTTCGCCGTTGCGCGACGTGAAGTAATCGTGGATCTGGCGCTTCAAAGCGCGGTCTGCGCCCGTCCAACTCAGAAACAGATTGTACTTGTACTCTTCCATAATTCACCTGTCAAGTTCGCCGTCGGCAAACAATTTCCTTTCCGTTTCGCGGATAATGCGCGCGCGTTCTTTCCAGCCCTCTATGTCGTCCTTTGCGCGTTCCACTTCGGGAAGTTCGCCGTAGGGAACGAGATCGGAGTGTACAAGACTGACGGAACTTTTTACCCGTTTGCCGTTCTTTCTCGGAACGTGCGTATAGCCCTGCGCGCGCATATAAGCGTTCCAGCGTTTGTGTTCGTTGATGGCAAGTTCTTCGCCGACGGGCAGTTCGTTTGACAATGTTTCGCGGGCTATCAAGTGCATTGCCTGCGCCTGCGAGGACTTGCTGAGATACTCTATGTACCTGTATTGATTGAGGTCTCTCTTCCACTCCTCCCGCTGTTTAACGGGATCGGGGTTGAAATTGCGCACCGTCCACATAAGATGACACACTTCGCCTATACGTTCCAAACGCGACTGCTCGACGTTGGACAGCGAAAAACGCGTTTCGGTGTCGCCGATGAACCGTATGCGGTAGTCCTCTGTGCCGTCGTCCCCCTTGATGGCAAAACCTCTGTCAAGGTAGCGGGTCTTTTCTGAGCCGTACACGGTGGTGAAAATGAGCGGCGTGTCCGAGCCGTGCGTTTTGCCGAGTATGTGACGCATTTTGAGCGCTATGTCCACGTTGAACGAATCGCTGCCCAACGCCACGAACACGGCTGTGACATTGCGCAATTCCGCTACGCTGTCGGCAAACGCCGCCGAGCGAACGTCTTTTATTTTGTCGTCGAAGAAATCTATGCGGTAGTTGGCGTCGCCCTCCACTTCCTTGCCGTCCTCTCTGTTTTCGGCGACGAGGTCGGGCGCTATCGCGCGCAGTTTGTCTTTGCAGTTTACCGAACCGTCGAAAACGTGTACCGTAAGACGGTAGCCAGGCATCTGACAAAACCAACACAGCGTGCGCAGTATCTCGCAACCGTAAGTGCCCATACCGACGATAAGCGCGTTTATCTCCTTGCGCCCGTCTTTGCCCTTGTGCGCCGATTCGAATATGTAGGGCACGTCGCCGCCTTGCACGCCGTTGAGTTGAGCCTGACTTTTGAGCAAGGTCTGCCAGATGAAGTTGCGCTTTTCGTCTACGCGGCGCACGCGCAAAAACAGTTGTTTTTCGCCGCCGCCGGCGTTGTGACGTACGTCCGATATGCAGGAATCCAACACCACGCCGCTCTCTTCCGACACGGCGAACACGTACAGGCGAGTTTTGTCGTTGTTGTAGGATTCGCTGCATTTGTGTATCATCGCGATTGCCTGCGTGACGTTTGCGTCTTCGCTGTCCGCTATGAAGTACAACTTGCGGTAAATATCTTTGCGAGGTTTGAGACCTATGTGACTTATGTCCTTAGCCAGACAAATTGCGCCTATTTCCTTGGCGCGCGCAACGAGGTCGGAATTGTTTTCCGCAAACAGCGGCGTTACCCCCGCAAAAACGAGTTGACGGTTTATTTTGCGCCCGTTTGCCGTTTGCGCGGAGGGGTCGATGTCCAGATAGCCGTCGTACTCCTCCTTTGTCAAAACGTCCTCGTCGCGATAGGCGTAGCGCGTGAGAATGTCGGTGGCAAGCGCCAACGAGTACTCGTTGAGTTCGGACATTACGTAAAGTTTCTTTACGCGAACGTTCCTGACATATCGCCAACTTTCGTACAGCCCCTTGACCAAAGTCAACGCGACGGCGGCTGTCAACAGGGGCGCGACCACGAAGTACATCGCCACCACCGCAGTGTAAATGTCGGCGAGAACGTCGGGTACGCCGCGTATGGAACTTATCATTTCGCGAACGTTGTCGAAAGAGGCGTTGACAACGAACAACTGCAACGCGTTCTGCACGGAAAGCGCAAACGTTTTGAAAACCGTAGACCAAGTGCCGCCGGGGGAAAGTCCGTACCAATAGACGGGTATGAACAGCACCGTTATCGCAACGAACAGACCGGCGACCATTTCGGAAAACGGGTTGAAAAACTTTTCGGAGACAGATTTTTTGCGGTTTATGAAGCCTGTTTTGTTTTTGAAAGAAATTATCCAATTGACGACGAAATAGATCGCAATTGCCGTAGAAACGAGCAGGCAAATCAGACACAGCGCAGTCACAAGTCATTACCTCCGCCGAATATATATCAATTATATTACAGAAAAAACCGCTTGTAAATATTTTGCCGATAATTTTGAACAGTTTTCGACAAAAACGGACGCCGCTGCGCAATCGCAACGACGTCCGTAAGCGCGTTTGTTTGAGTTTAACGTTTCTTTGTATTCTGTGCCGCGCAGTGAGGGCAACTTCCGTCACATTCGTCGCAACAGCCGCACTTGCCCTTTTTTCTGCGAATTATCACCGCCGCGATCACGCCGACGACTATCGCAACGCAAGCCACTATCAAGATTATTTCTCCGACGCCCAAAGCCGCCGCAATACATTCAAACACGATGTCCTCCTTTTGTCAGGATCTTTTGGTGAATTTGATTTTTATTTTGCCCTTGTTGTAGAAAACGATGAGGCAGGTGACGGCGGCTACGACCGCAAGCCAGATGAACAGCGTCCACCACCAAGAACCTATTGTGTAGATTGCCGCGCCCACTATGTAACTCGCCGCCAGCCAAAATACCAACGTCCACTTGAAACGTTTTTTGTCGCCGAGTTCGCTCTTTGCCGTGCCTACCGCGGCAAAGCAGGGAATAGTCGTCATATTGAACGCGATGAAACTGATAAGCCCCGGAACGGTGATGCCCGTTGCGTATATCATTGCGAGAACGGACTGTATTCCGCTTTCGTCCTCCAACAATGCGGGATCGAAGCCGCTTAGCGCGGGGATATTAGCCGCGATAAGGCAAGCGCCCAACGTCGCAAAGGTGGAGATGACGTTTTCTTTGGCGATAAGTCCCGCGACCGCCGCAACTACGAACACCCAACCGTATTCGCCCAACTGCGAACCGAAACCGAGAGGGGTAAACAGCGGCTGTAACAATTTGCACACGCCCGCGAGGATACTGTCGTTGATTTCCTCGTCGCCCAGATAACGCCAATCGAAACCGAAGTGAGTCAAAAACCAGATGACGATCGTGGAGGCGAGTATTATCGTAAACGCCTTTTTGATGAAGTGTTTGGTCTTGTCCCACAGGTGCGCCATCAGATTTTTGAATTGCGGCGCGTGGTAAGCGGGCAGTTCCATAATGAAAGGAGGAGTTTCACCTTTGAGCGTTGTTGCGCGCATAAGCAGTACGCTGACGATAGCCACGACTATGCCCAATATGTACATAGAATAGGTAATCAGGTCGGCACTGCCGTTGCCGTTGGCAAAATGCAATATTATCGCGCCCGCGACCGCCGTAAGTATGGGCAGTTTTGCGCCGCAACTGAAAAACGGAATTACGCGTACCGTCGCAGTACGTTCCTTTTCGTCGGCGAGGGTGCGGGTGTTTATCATTGCGGGAACGGAGCAGCCGAAGCCCATAATCATCGGCAGGAAAGAACGTCCCGACAGACCGAAGCGGCGGAACATTCTGTCCAGAATAAACGCGATACGCGCCATATAGCCGCTGTCCTCCAAAATGGAGAAAAACAGGAATAATGTCAATATGGGGGGCAGAAAACTGAGTACCGCGCCCAATCCTTCGATGACGCCGTTGTTGAGCAGACCCACTGCCCAAGCCGCCATTCCGCTGCCTTCGATGAGACCTTGTATCCAGCCGAACAGTTCGCCCACAATCATATCGTTCCATACGTTGTTGACAATTACGCCGGGGGCGAAAATCGCGCCGTCGTAGATAGTCGCAAGCCATCTCACGCCGTAGTTTATCGGTTCGCCGGCAACGACAAGTCCCAGATCTTCCAACGTGGGCAGAGGGCTGTTAGCCCAATTGGCGAAGGTGGAAATAAACAGGAAATCTTCGGAGAACGTGAGGTGGAAGATAGCAAACAGTACCACCAAAAATATCGGTATGCCCGCCCAACGGTTGGTGAGCACTCTATCCGCGCGGTCGCTGCGCGTTGTGCGGAACTTTTCGGCGCTCTTGCGCGTAAGAACGGGAGCGAAATTTTTGGATATGTACTTGTAACGTCCGTCGGCGACCAACGCTTCGAAATCGTTGCCGAAAATTTCGTCCTCGAAAGTTTTTTTGAATTCCTCCACCATCGGCAGAGTTTCTTTGTGCATTGCGACTTCGATTTCGTCGCCCTCGACCAATTTTATCGCGTGAAACAGCGGGTTGCCTACGTTTTGCCCCGACAGCGCGATACGCAAGTCGCCAATGAGGTGCGCAAGGGCGGTATCTTTGAGTACCGTTGTGCCGCGGCGTTCCTTTTGACTTTCGTTGAACGCCTTGTCCATAAGTTCGGCAAGTCCCTGCTCTTTCAAGGCGGAGATCTTGACAACGGGCACGCCCAGACGGCGTTCCAATTCCTTGGAGTCTATCTTGTCGCCCTGCCTCTCCACCGCGTCCATCATATTGAGCGCGATTACCATAGGCACGTCCATTTCCAGTATCTGCGTCGTTAGATACAGATTGCGTTCCAAATTGGTGGCGTCAACGATATTGATGACGCAATCGGGCTTTTCGTCCAATATGTAGTTACGGGCAATTACTTCTTCGGGAGTGTAGGGACTCAAAGAGTAAATTCCCGGCAGGTCCACTATCGCGACGGGTTCGGCGCACTTCTTGTACACGCCGTCGCGTTTGTCCACCGTTACGCCGGGCCAATTGCCGACGTGAGCCGTCGCGCCCGTGAGGCTGTTGAACAACGTGGTCTTGCCGCAGTTGGGGTTACCTGCAAGAGCAAATCTCTTCATTGTTTCGCCTCCCCCGCAGTCGTTTCGTCTGCCGTGTTCATAGTGACGCACTGCGCTTCGGTTATGCGAAGAGACAGTTCGTAACCGCGCACCGTGATTTCCAACGGGTCCCCGAGCGGAGCGCGTTTGCGCAACATAATTTCTGCGCCGGGAGTTATCCCCATATCGAAAAGACGGCGTTTTATCTTGCCTTCGCCCGCGACTGCCTTTACTACGCCGCGTTCGCCTATGGCAAACTTATCCAAAGTCTTTTGCATTGTTGTTTCTCCTTTATTTGCAATTGTATCAAACTGCTTTTAAGCAGGTTTAACCAAAATCTGTTTGCGGCGCACCGCAAAAAAACATTTGCATACGGCGAGACGCCGTACACGTTGCGGCGGGCGCAAAATGCGTCAGACGACGAATATCTTCGTGGAAAGGTTTCCGTCCAACGCCAACTTCCCGTTCAGAATGCGGCACACTACGCTGCCGCCGCTGGAACTGAGCACCGTTATTTCGTTGTTGACGGATATACCGAGACTTTCCAGATGTTTGCGAGTCTTGTCGTCCGCGGCTACGCGCACTATCCTGAGCGGTGTGTTGATGGGTGCAAATACTATCGGCATATTGCCTCCTTCGTAAATTATTCTTTACGTTCGCGAAATGTGAAACAAATTTCACTTTCGCATTTATATTAGCACCGAGGAGAAAATGTGTCAAGCAAAATATGATAGAAATTTCACATTTTGTATTGATTTTTTTTTGCGGGTACTGTATAATAAAGCAAAAGTCGCAAATCTTACGTAAACTTTTCCTTTGAAATGATGATACGCCCGACAAAACGCGCGGGAGGCTTCAAAGGTAAAGGAAAACGCGCCTACGCGCCGCAAAAGGGCGATACAAGGCGCACACAACGGGAGGGATAGGACTATGCCGTCTAATATCAGAGTGCCGCAGCAGGAACGCAGCATAGAAAAAAAGAACAAGATAATACAAGCCGGGTACGAGTTGTTTTCCGAAGTGGGTTACTACGGCACAAACACGGCGGAAATAGCCAAAAGAGCGGGCGTATCGACGGGTATCGTGTACGGGTACTTTGAGGACAAACGCGACATATTGATAAACGTTCTGGAAATTTACATCGACAGGGTGTACGAACCGCTGGCGCACCTGATGGAAAATGCGTCAAGACCCGTAGATCTGCACAAATTGGCGTTGTCGATAGTAGACAAAACGATAGAACTGCACGAGCAAAACGCAAAGTTGCACAATACGCTGCACTCTCTCGCCACCACCGACGAGGCGGTGAATACGCAGTTTATCAACCTCGAAAACAAAATAACGGAACAAATGAGCGGACAATTGATGAAATTGGGAGTCAATTCCGCGAATCTGACGGAAAAAGTTCACCTTGCGATGAACATCGTGCAAAGTTACGCGCACGAAACGGTGTTCGACAGCCACAGTTACATAGATTACGCGGCGATGAAAGACATCGTGTGCAAAATTCTGGTGGAACTTTTCCGCTGAAAAAATATCTCTGAGCGGCGACCCCGAACGGGTCGCCGTTTTGTTTTACACAAACAGATCGTCGTCGGAATCGTAAACGCCGTCAAGCCGAAGATAAAAACAGAAACAACTGACGTACTTCACCGTGTACCGATACAAAGTGCGCCCCGACAAAAAATGCTCTAACGCCAGCCCGTCCACCGATTTGCGACGGTTGCGCCCTTCGCCGAAATAATGCTGAAAAAGCCGACTGTGGTCTGTGCCTTCGATTTCATCGTATACGGTAAAAAACTCCACCGCTTTGCCGTACGCCTTTATATAAATCGGATTTTTGTTGTCCAACTGTTGAAAAATTGCCTTTGCAAGTTCGCTGTAAAGATATTTGTGCATCAGGAAGAGTCCAATGTGGGTCGCTTGGCACAGCACAAAATGATATTATCTCACTTTTCAAGACTGTTTTTCGACAAATTTTGACGAAAATTTACATTTTGCACAACTAAACTTATCCTATCAACCAAGGAGGGAAAGGTTATGTCAAAATATTCCGGAGAGCAGACGCTCGCTCAGTTAGTCAAACTGTTGTTGAATTTTCTCGATGAGATCAACGAGCCGATAGACAGTTATTCCAATGCGGACTTCGTTTTGGGAAGAAAAACCGCTTACGTGGAATGCTTGGAAATTATCCAAGAAAAATGGATAAACGGAACTGCCTACGGAATACCCGACGACATAGAAAAAATCTATTCGGTGTAGTCGGATTGTGCGTCGATGCCAAAGCATAGACCGATAGTATAAAATATACTCTTTCAACGAGGTAAAAATTAAGCAAAAATCAAAAAAAACACGTTTTGCCGTGCCGAATAGGTTCGGTAAACGTTGCGTTGAGCGTTTTTTCGCGGAGAAACAAAGAAAAAACAAAATTTCCGCGCCGACACCGCCAAGGCGGTAAACGCGAAATTTATCAGTTGGGAAAACAAAATTACCAATCGGAAGAGCGAACAAATTGTCAATGCGGTCATAAGCGCGGAAAAAACTCCGAAAATGCGCTTCCGACAAATAGCACAAAAATATGAGCGCAAAACGATATACGACAGCCGCAATTACACGACTGCTGCAAAAAATATCGAGTGCAAAGGTGGTACGACTTATTTTGTTCGGACGGTATGAAACAAAAAATTAACGGCTTCTCACACGAGAAACCGTTTTTTGTCAAACCGCACGAGAACGGTTTTTTTTGTGGGGAATATATTTACAACGCCGCTTCGTAAAAAAAACTAAATATCGGACTTGCGCCTGTTGTGTTCCTTGCACAGCATTTGGCAATTTTCCGCGGACGTTTTGCCGCCGTCGACCCACGGGGTGATATGATCCGCTTCCATTTCCTCAATTGAATAATGCGCTTCGGGGCGTCCTTCGCGCGCGCAATACGGACAAATACCCTGTTGCTTTTCGTAGGCTTGACGTTTTTGACTTTCGGTAAAGGCACGAATGTTGAGATATTTTTCCTTACGGGTCAATACATAAAAATAAATTCCCTTTTTGTTGCTGACGTCGTCGTCCAACATCAATTGTGCGATTTCGGTTTCGAGAGCGTGCGTATCCAATGTGCAAGCGTTAAATTCGTCGTACAATTCGCCCCAATTTACGCCTTTCATCTCCTTGCGATAATGGGGAAATGTCATTTTTACCCAATCTATTACGTTTTTGAAATAAGTCCATAATTCGTTGGCGTTGGGCGCGTGCTGATGAGCAGCCATATAGTCCTCAATACGTCCCTTGCTTATCCATTTGATGGCGGTTTCCAACAATTCCTGTCTTATGGGAGAACCTGCAACATAGTCTTTGGCGTGTAAATATGCCGCGCAATTGGATTTGCTAAACACAGACTTAGCGTGAGTAAGCCACGGTCCCGTATACGTGGCGTTACGCAACTCTTGGTCGGTAAGTTTCTCTCCTGCAATGTTGATTATGCGAAACCAATCCAATTTCTCCTTGTCGTTGCCCTCGCAAAAATAAACTAAAACTTTGTAGTCGAGAAAGCGCCGTTGTTCCGTTTCGGTCAGATTGACAAACATTTTGTTGTCTACGGAAAAATCGTTGTTAAAATACTGACAGAAACTTACCGTACGCTGCTGTCCGTCCATTACTTCGAACGTGCCGTCGTCGTTTTTTACCCAATACATTACGTTGAGCGGAAAACCTTTCATAATTGTGTCGATAACGGCATTGCGCTTGGCGTCGTCATAAACGAATTCGCGTTGATACTTGGGACGTATGTTAAGTTTGCCACCGTACCCCACCACACCTTCTTCGTCATTGTCTACATAGCCGGTGCAGATTTCTTCGATTTTTATTTCGTGCAACTCAATTTTCATATAAAATTCTCCTGATTATAATTCTTCTATACATCGCTTTGCCATTTAAGTCCGGACCACGACCTCTCCAAGCAACTCTATGATCATCTAAACCGAGAATTTCAAATTGTTCGGGGTTGTACTTATCCAAAAACGTAATGGGCACACCCATCAAACCATAGTAATCACAAGGAATATCGGACACTTTGTCTACATTGATGGCGTCGTAGTTGTCATATTTGGGGTATTCTTCGGGGGTATAGTTTTTGTATAATATCAACTCCTCGTGACGTCTTTTTGTGTCGAGATTGGTAAACCAACAAATATTACCAAATTTTGCGTATTTTATGCCGTTTTTTACATAGGTATTGTTCCGCACAAAAGACATCGGTACTTGAAATTCTTGCGCACCGCTTTTATACCCTAACCACAAATAGTTACGCCTAATGAGAGAAAAAATTTCTTTGTATGTTATGGCGTTTTGGTTGCCTATAATTACAAACTTTTTGCTAAACTGCACAAGTTGTGCAACATATTCTCTGAACAGCGAAAAGGGCGGGTTAGTGACAACAATATCCGCTTGCAATAGTAAATCGATACACTCCTGCGAGCGAAAATCTCCGTTACCTTGCAGCAATGTAAGCGTGTTGTTTTTGTTGAGCAACAAATGCCGCACGTCAGTCAAATCAATTGCACCATCGTTGTTGTAATCGGCTACTTGATTTATCTCTATTTTGTATGCGTGACGTACGGTATTGGGAAAACGCTTTGCTGCCACTTCGCCGAACAACGATTGTTGCTCAAATGCAATGGGCGAAGAATCGTAACAAGTTGCTATGAGTTTCTTCAAACCGAGATGATTGAAATTCATAGCAAAATATTTTACAAAATTGCTTTCGAACGGGTCATCGCAATTGCAAAAAACAATTTTATCCCTAAAATGCTCTTTGTAGTGCCTAAGTTCTTGCTCGATATCGGCAAGTTGCGTGTAAAACTCGTCATTTTTTTCTCTGCTTGCTCTTTGCAAACTTGCATTTGCCATTTTCTTTCTCCGAATTTAATCTCTGTTTTTGATAGCAGTTTGCTATCAAATAAATAAATTATATAGCAAACGGCTATAATTGTCAATATCGGAGAAAAAAAATGTTATCTTTCGGAGAAAAATTGCGGGATCTGCGTGAAAGCAACAAACTTACTCAACGAGAAATAGCCGCCAAATTGGGAATAAAACAACCGTCGTATATCAGATATGAAAACGGCAAATCCGAACCGACCCTTGAATGTTTGGTAAAAATTGCCGACCTATTTGACGTTTCGGTAGACTATTTGCTGGGGCGATCTAATTACTGAGGGACTTTTAGGTAACTGAAAGTCTTTTTTTATAAACTGTATTTACATAATGAACTTTTGATAACAATGAAACTTAGTTGACTGACGACTATGCGTTAGCGCAAAAATAATGATATTATATTAAAAAAAACCTTGACACAAGTTGATGTGTAAACCTCAAAAAAAGATACGAAGTAAACAACTTTCGTAAATGCAATTAGGACGAAAGTGTCGGTTTTGTAAATGCTACTAATTAAAGTTTAATCGTGTATATCCGAAACAGATTTTCTCAACAGTTGCAAACTTCATATCCGCGAACAGGGGCGGGCGGTCGGGGACATTGTAGCACCGAGAGTGAGGGTGTTCGGTGAAAAATAATCTGCAACAAGCGTGCCGCACCTAACAAGGTGCGGCACGCGAAGCGAAGCCTTTTTTCACCGAATACCCAATACGACTTGTGGTCGATAGTTTTCAATTAAACTCCGCAATCACGGACCTGCGCCGAGATTGCGGTCGTCGTCGCACCAATTGTTAGTCAGCACCAAGCACGCGTAAGCGTACTCGGTACCGCTGACACAAAGGTGCTCCTCTCCCACACAATTTTCGTAAACTCAAATTGTGCGGGTCCCCTATCGAGATGCCGGGGGTAGGGGAGACCCCGACGAAAGTCAATCGGACCGTGCAGGTCTCCTGCACCACTTCGTCGCGCCTTATGTTTGTTAGCACCAAGCACACGCAAGCGTACTTGATACCGCTGACGCATAGGCACTCCTCTCCCACACAATTTTCGTAAACTCAAATTGTGCGTGCGCCCTACTTCGACTGCGGCGACGCGTTAGCGCACAGGATAATGTGACCTACTGTATAAAATGAAACCGACTTCGGACAAGGAAGTCGGTTTCATAAATGTTGTCTATTAAATTTTAATCGCGTATATCCGAAACAGATTTTCTCAACAGTTTCAAACTTCATCTCCGCGAATAGGGGCGGGCGGTCGGGGACATCGTAACACCGAGAGTGAGGGTGTTCGGTGAAAAACAATCTGCAACAAGCGTGCCGCACCTAACAAGGTGCGGCACGCGAAGCGAAGCCTTTTTTCACCGAATACCAGATACGACGTTTGGTCGGAAACAAAAAAAGAACCTACCGAAAGGTAAGTTCGCTCGCTTGCACGGGAATAGTAAGTTCTCTTT
>CANQYT010000015.1 GCA_947628135.1 uncultured Clostridia bacterium | reverse complement strand
TTACTTCCGCAACAGCCTTTTTACTATACTACATCAAAAGAAAAATGTCAAACATTTTGAGCAACTTTGGCAAAAGATTTTTGGCAAAAAAGCCTTTTGTTGCTCCCTCAAAGCAGGACTATGGGCAGCGCCACTGCCAAAGCCAATACAACAAGCCATATTGCCGCCTTCGTCCATAAAAGCGCGACTGAAACCGAATACGCAAAACGCAAAAATATACGACCACTGCGCAAAAAGCGCGGGGGTCGTTTTTTTAGTGTTGCAAATATCAGAAATTTTCTTTGAGCAGTTCGAAATACGCCTGCGGGTGATTGCATATAGTCCTAACGAGTTCTTCGGTAATTGCCATACAAGGTCCGCGCTACCGCATCAACGTAAGTTCTCTTGCTGTTACTCTGCGGCAAATTCAGTCGTCGATCATACCCAAAAGATAGTCGGCGCTGACATCAAAATAGTTTGCCAACTTAAATATCGCTGAGGCGCAAGGCTCTTGTTTGCCCGTTTCCCAATAACTTATCGAGGCGTTGCTCAGACCCAATTCCTTTGCAAGTCTGTCCTGTCCGATATTTTTTTCGCCGCGCAAAGCGCGCAGCCTTTCACCGAAAACGTTTCGATCAAAGTTTTTCATAAAATTATTTTAACAATAATTAGTATTTTTCTCTTGACTTCTAATTATAATTAGGATATAATCAAACAAAATCACTTTTTTGGAGGAAATAAAATGAAAATTGCAAGTTGGATATTTACTGCAATTGCATACGCGCTTTTGATTGCCACAGTCATTGCGTTACTTGTTACGGGCAGCACAGAAAGTATGAGCGGCGGAGAAACGGAATTTATCTTAATTGCGACCGCATTTACCGCCGTTGCGTTTTGTTTGCCGGGATTTATCGGACACTTACTGATAGACAAATACAAGAAAAAATACCGTTATCTCGGCAAATACGGCTTGGCTGTGTACATATTGTCATTTGTGCCCTTTATCATACCGTACATAGTGCTGCTTGTGCTGGCTTTGATCGTTTGGGTGGCGGACCTATTCATATATTTGTGTACCGATCGCCACTACGTACTGCAATTCGTTGTGTGGGTGTGGTCCTTGGTGTTCGACACGGGCAGTTCTTCCTCTAAACCGAAAGAAGAAGAGCAAGCAGTCTTTAAGGTAGTTGAAAACGGGCTTACCCGCACACTCACTTTTTGGGGGTATGCCAGCACGACCAGAAATCAAAATCTACAATTTACGGGGTATGTCCCCGCTTACCGCGACGACGTCGGCAACTTTTGGATAACGACCGATGGGGGACAGCATTTTACCGCTGTAAATCGCGGATTTGACAATGACTGTTCTATCTCAAAGGCAGATTGAATGACATCACGCCACACTAACACAACCCCTGCACAAACTTGTGCAGGGGTTGTGTTTTTGTTGCAAAAATCAGAAGTTTTCTTTGAGCAGTTCGAAATACGCCTGCGGGTGAGCGCATACGGGGCACACCTCGGGCGCAGACTTGCCGATGTGAATGTGTCCGCAGTTGCGGCATACCCACACGTTTTCGTCCATCTTCACGAATACTTCGCCGCCGCGCACCGCTTCGGCAAGTTTACGATAACGCTCCTCGTGGTGCTTTTCTATCGCGGCAACTCCGCGGAAACGCGTCGCAATGTCGTAAAAACCTTCTTTTTCGGCGATGTCGGCAAACTCCTTGTACATCTCCGTCCATTCGTAGTTTTCGCCTGCCGCGGCGTCTAACAAGTTGTCCAAAGTGCCGTTGATACCGTGGAAAAGTTTGAACCACAACTTGGCGTGTTCCTTTTCGTTGTTGGCGGTCTCCTGGAAAATTGCCGCTATCTGCTCGTAGCCGTCCTTTTTCGCCTTGGACGCATAGTAGTCGTACTTGTTGCGAGCCTGACTTTCGCCCGCAAAAGCAGCCATAAGATTTTGTTCCGTTTTGCTTCCTTTAAGATTCATATTGTACCTCCGTTTTTTTTATTTATCGTGACCGCCGTATAGGCGTTGATATAGAATTTTGATACCCCATATTTGCTTTACGCCGTCAAACTTTGTTGCAAACATAGCGCATTACCACGCAATCGGGGTAGCGGTCCAGCGGAAGAACTATCCATTCGCGAGGAAATTCGTACCGCTTGAAACCCAACTCTTCCAACAAAGAAATCATTTCGCCGTCCGCCGCGAGAGGCTGACAAAACAGTTGGACGTTCTGCGTCGCTTTGAGCATATCGACGTAAGCGGAAATGATACGCGCGACGTCGCCGCGCTGTCCGTAGACGGCGTAAATCACGTGGCAATCGGTCAAGTTGCCGTTGTCGGCGACCAGAAACGCCGTCAAGCCGCCCTCCTCTTCCAGCGCGTATATGCAAAAACTTTTGCTGTGCGCCAAATATTCCAGCGCGTTGCGCACGCTCGTTTCGGCACGGGCTTGTGCCTCTTGCGGCGAAACGCCGTCGTTTACGTAAGAGCAATAGAACGCGCGAAAGTCCTTGTCCATCAAGCGCCGAAGGTCGGGATAGCGCTCGGCGTTGCAGTTCAACCGAAAAAACATCTTGTCATTTGTCGGGGCGAAGTTCGCTTACAGTTCCAAAAGACCGCGCAACGTCACTTCGTCGGGATAGGTCGCCACGTACACGGGCAAGCCCAATTCGCTTTGCAAAAACATATCCAGCCCCGCAAGTTGCGCACCGCCGCCGCAAAGCATTACGCCGTCGCTGTGTACGAGGGACGCGAGATCGCCCCTTACGCTGTCCACCAGACTGCGAATTATCCGAACGTATTTACGCACGAACTCCACGCAGGTGTCGTACAACTCCTTGCTGCTTACGTTTACATGCTCCGACACGCCCGACTGAGTGTTTGTGCCGGTTACGCTTACCACGGTGGAATCGTTGGGGTAAAGGCTGGCGCAATTGAGTTTGAGATATTCGGCGGCGTCCCGTCCGAGTTGTATCATATACTTGGAACGAATACGCTCGGAAATCGCTTCGGTGAGATTCTTTCCGCTGTAATAGAGGGTGCAGCCCGCCGCGATCGTGTTGGCGGATACGATGGCGAGATCCGTGCAGTCGTATCCCACGTCTACGATTATCCCTTGACGCGTGCGAAATTCCTTGAACAGATACGCGCTGTCGGCGATGGGCGCTTCGATGAAATTGACCTGCTTTGCGCCCAACCCGAGAAAGACCGTTTCGATGGTGTTTTTGTCGCTGCTTATCATACCGCAGGGTATCGCGCAAGTGACGTTGTAACGGCTGAACGCGCTCATCTTGTAGTTGACAAGGCGGTTGAGCAACGCTGAAATAAGCGCCTTTGCGCCGTCTGCGTCGATAATAGCGCCCTCCAAAATGGGATGAGTGAGTTTTACACCGCTGCCGACAGTGTTGCCGAGACGTATCGCGTCTACGCCCACGCCCACAATTTGCTTGGAGTCCGTCGATACCGCCACAACGGCGGGTATCTTGTCGGTAAAACCGTCTTTTTTGCTGCCTGCCGACACATATGCCGACCCCAAATCGAAAACCAATTCGTAATTTGCCATATTATCACCTTTTGTAGATTGTTTCCAAAATTGTTTTCAAACGGTACACGGGCATTCCGACCACGTTGTCGTAATCGCCCGAATAACTTTCCGTGAAGTTGCTGTCCTGTATTCCGTACGCCCCCGCCTTGCCGAACGCTTCGCCCGAGTCCACGTAGCGCGCGATCTCTTCCTCGGACAGACGCCGAAAGCGCACCTCGGTGCTGTCGCAGAACAGCCAATTGCCTACGGGACTGAGTACGCACACGCCCGTATGTACATAGTGGACGTTGCCGGAAAGGGCGCGCAACATCGCAAACGCGTCATCGCGATCGCGCGGTTTGCCCAATATCCTGCCGCAGAGGTCCACCACCGTGTCGCAACCTATCACCGCCGCTTCGGGGTGAGCGGCGTAAATTTCCTCAGCCTTGCGAGAGGCAAGTTCCTTTACCACTTCCGTCGGTTGGACGGCTTTGCTCACTTCTTCGCCTACGGCGGGAATCACGTCGAACGGGTAGCCGAGTTTCAACATAAGTTCGCGCCTGCGCGGCGAACTGCTTGCGAGTATCAGTTGCATACGGTAAAATTATACAATAAACGCGCAGTTTTGTAAACAAAAGCGCGGATCGTTTCTTCAAAGCCGCAAAATACTCGCGCAAAAAATCACTGTTTTTTGCGATAGTCGCGGTAGCGTTGCAAAAAATGCTCGGCAAACGGACGGAAATATGCCTCCCACGCCGTTTCGTAATGGATAAGTTCGCTGTCCACGGCAAGTTCGCAGCACACCTCTCGCTTTACCAACCTGTCGTAAAGCGCGACGGAACTTGCCACCATACGTCTGTTGCCGACGGGGTCTTGATTGCCCCACTCCTTGCCGCCGACGTAGATGAAAGCGTGCTGAGGCAGATTTTGCACGGTGCGGCTTTCAAAACGGTTGAATGCGGGTTGATTGAACTCCGTATAGGTGGAAAACAAGCCCATAGTTTCGTAAATGCGCTGATATTTCAGACCCAGATAGCAACTGATAAGCCCGCCCATACTGCTGCCCGCAACCGCCGTAGCCATACGCTGTCTGTCGGTGTTGTAGCGGCTGTCGATGTGGGGTTTGAGTACGTTGGCAAACCACTCCGCATACTTTGCGCCTTCGCCGCCGCGGTTCTGCTTGTCCTTTGCCGCGGTGCGCTTTTGCTTGAACGCGAGAGGGTTTATCCCCCACGGACTGTACTCGGACAGGCGCACCTTGTCGTTGCACTCCACGCCCACCACAATACAGCTCATTCCCGTACTGCGGTAGATGTCTTGAAACACCTTGTCCACGTGCCACGCCGTACCGAAAGCCGTGAGATTGTCGTAAAACAGATTTTGTCCGTCGTGCATATAAATGACGGGAAAACCCTCCCCCTTTGGAGAGTAGTTGTCGGGCAAATACACCCACACCGTGCGCATACGTTTGAGCGTGGTTATCTCCATATCGAAATTCTCTATACTCGCCATATCAGCCCCCTGTTGCCCGTTTCGGACAAAAAAACACTTCTTCGACTATATTTTACTACAATATAAGCGACAATTCAAGGCGTAAAAAACAAAAATACGCCAAAAAACAAAAGAATTGCTCAGCCGAGCAACTCTTTTTCGTATTTGGGCAGGCAGGTCAGACTGTCGAACAACTGCCTGCTTGTGCTGTCCATACGCCTCGTCAATGCCGTTCGCAGCGACGCCGCGCTCGGACGTTTGGCGTCGAGCAGCAGTTTCAGCGCCGCTTTGTCCGTTTCATTTTGTAAAATAACTCCGTCGTAACAGGAGGGAACTTCGAAGGGCAAACCGCACGCGTAATCGGCAAACTTTTCCAGAAAGCCGTATATCTCGGCGTTGCGGTCGGGACAGCCCAGACCTATTTCGCCGCTTACCCGACAAAACGCCGTGTGTTCCGCCCAATCGACAGAATCGCCGTCCTGCAAAACGCGTTGCAGGGCGGACTGCGGCGACAAAGAAGTTGCGCCGTCCTCGGCAAAGCAGATAAGCATATCCGTATACCGCCACAAACCACGCTCGATTTTTTCGCCGAACCACCCGTTTGCAGCCTGCAACAGCCGACGGGCAAGCAACACGGTACTCAAACAGTAGAATGAACGATACCTCGGCTTGCGCTCCATTTGCGCCATATAACTTGCAACCTGCGACATAACGGCGCGTAACCCGTAAAACTCCGCCGCGTCATCTGCGTAGCACATCGTTTCCTCCTTGATATATCCCAAAATATTTGCCGCACCGCGCTGTGCGACATTGCCGCAAAAACTTCTTTGAAAAGCCCGCGCACTCAACCGAAAAAACGCGAGGCTATCGCAGGCGAATTTCCTGCGATGAGCAAGGCGCGGCGGCTTTACGTCGGACGTCGCTTTGCAAACGGCGGCAAAATACGCGCGCCGTTGCCGCAAACGTTCCGCGTCCGTTTGTACAGAACGTTTTTATTGTACCATACCGATTGGTATAATGTCAATATTTCGATACCGAACGGTATAGAATAATGGTATGAACGGCACGTATATGCAGAAATTTGCAAAGAATCTGAAAACTCTGATGGGCGATATGTCCGTAAGCGAGTTGTCGCGCGCGATAGGTATTCCGCAAGCCACGCTGTCCCGCTATCTGCTTTGTCAGCGCGAGGTCTCCTTGGAATACCTATGCAAAATTGCCGATTACTTTCACGAAGATATCGACGCGCTGCTCGACCGCAAAGATTACTGATTTTTCACTGCCCGCCTTGGCAGTTTTTTTTATTATACCATACCCTTTGTAAAAAAAAATTTTCGATAGTTTGTTTTTTTGCGCGAAGTTTCGGCAAAAGATGGAGGAGACGGCGTTATTTGTCGAAAACCGTTGGACGTACAACGGAAACTTGAAGTTCAACAGCACCGAACGATTGCCGCGATAATATTTACACAATACTGCTTATTTGTAACGGTTTGTTAAAAATTTCGGCAGACCCACCGACAAGACGTTTTTTTTATAGGTTTACCGAAGAAGGCAGACCTGTTTTTATTTTACAGGGAGACAATTACGGCGGACTCCTCGAAAGCGGGAAGCGACCCGATTGCCGCGCCGCTCATTGCCGCGCAAAGGGCAAAAAGGTTGCAACTTACCTTGCGAAAGGACGGAAAAAGCACAACAAAGGGGTGCGTCAAGCGTTCAACGCTTTCGGCGTCGAATAGACCGCGCCCGTCAAAACTCGCGGAGACTGCCTTTGAGATTGAATCCCGCAAAACCCTGCTGCCGCAACACTTCGTACACGGCTATCGCCACGGAGTTGGACAGATTGAGACTGCGGGTGTCGGCGATCATAGGTATGCGGAGGGCGTGGTCGTAATGGTCGTAGATGAGTTGTTCGGGCAAGCCTTTCGTTTCTTTGCCGAACACGAGAAAAACTTCGTCTGAAAAGCGCGGTTCGGTGTGTACGCGTTGCGCCTTTGTGGAAAAATACCAAAACTCTTTGTCGCGATACTGCGCGAGCACTTCGCCGAAACTGTCGTGATATTCGATTCGGCAGTCCTTCCAATAGTCAAGACCTGCGCGGCGGAGCATACGGTCGCTTGTGTCGAATCCGAGCGGCCGTACCAAATGCACCACGCTGCCCGTTGCCGCCGCAGTACGCACTATGTTTCCCGTATTCTGCGGGATCTCCGGTTTTACCAACACTATATGTATCATTGTTCTTCTATCCTCAAATTGGGGTTATTTTCGAAAAAAACGCGACACGGGGTGAGAATTTGCGAAAGCGTGCGAGCGTTCATAACTTCTACAACGACGCTTTTGCCGTTGCGTTTGCCTTTCAGGTAGGCGGAAACGTGCTTTTTCATTTCGTTGACTACAACGCGTTCGTCGAACACTTTGAGCAGCAGTTGAACGTGCCGCTCTATCGCCGCGAGAACGTCGAAACGAAACGCGCGCTCCTTTATCTGCGCAAACACGTAGGGTCTGCCCAAAGCCGCCCTGCCCACCGCAACGCCGCTTGCGCCCATATCCAGAAGTTGCAAACATTGCCGACGGGTCGCTACGTCGCCGTTGGCTATCACGGGAATGCCTACGCGGGCGATTTGCTGTAAAAGAGAAAAATCGGCGCTGCCCGAATACATCTGCTTGCGCGTGCGAAAGTGTACCGTGATGAAATCCGCTCCCGCATCGGCGCACGTCTTGGCGAAATCCACCGCGCCTGCGCTATCCGACACGCCCAAACGAAACTTAACCGAAAGAGGTTTGTCTTTCAGCGCCGTTTTCACCGCGGAAATGCACTGCGCGGCAAGTCGTGGGTTTTCCAAAAGCGCAGAGCCGTCGCCGCCGCTTACTATCTTGCGGACGGGGCAGCCCATATTTATGTCCACACCGTCGTAGGCGGCAACTTCGGGCAATCGTACGCTATCCGCCATTACGCTCGGTTCGTGCCCGAATATCTGACAAAACGCAGGACGGTCGCAACTTTCGCGGAAAAGCATCCGATGGGAAAGCGCGTTGCCCATTACCAACGCTTTGCTGCTTACCATCTCCGTCACGGTGAGGTCCACGCCGAAATCGCGGCATATCGCGCGAAACGCGAAATCGGTGTAGCCCGCCATAGGCGCGAGAATCGTCTTTACCTCAGCCGACATTGCGCTTTGCCTCGTTCCACAGGTCGTCGAATTGCCGAGCGTCCATTGCTTTCAAATCCTGTCCGCGCTCGGACAGCAAACGCTCGCACTCGGTTACGCGGCGCACAAACTTTTCGGTGGACAACAGCAGAGCCGTTTCCGCGTCCACGCCCGCAAGGCGCAGCAAACTTGCGCACGCGAACAGCACGTCGCCGCCCTCCATAGCCTTGTTTTGTTCGTCGGCGGAAAGAAATTCGTTCAGTTCCTCCGTGACCTTTTGCGCGACTTGCTCTATACTTTCGAATTCGTAACCGCCCTTGGACGCGCGCGAGGACACCTTTTGACAGCGCATAAGCGCGCTCATACCGCGCGGAACGTCGAGAATATTTTCCGTGACGGTGGCTATCTTGTGTTCTTTGAGTTTCTGCTTTTCCCACACGGACAGGCTCTCTTGGCTGTTTGCCGCCTTTACCTCGCCGAACACGTGCGGATGGCGGTCTATCAGTTTGCGGCAAAGACCGGAATACACCGCGCTTGCCTCAAATTCGCCGTTGTTTTCCGCTATCTGTATGTGGAAAATCACCTGCATAAGCAGATCGCCCAATTCCTCCGTTACGTGCGCGAGGTCGCCCTTTTCGAGGGCGTCCGCCAACTCGTATGCCTCTTCGATGACGTTTTTCGCTATGCTTGCGTGAGTTTGCTCTCTGTCCCACGGGCAGCCGTCAGGACCGCAGAGCACTTTCATTATTTCGGAACAGTCGTAGTAGTCGAAAGTTTGCCTCTCCGTAAGCGGTTTGGGAAGCACGTACAGCGCCGCTTGGTAGCCGAAACGCTGCTTGCACAGTTCCGACAGCGGAATACGCTTTACCTGCTTGCCGCAACAAAACACCGTTTCGGAATCGGGGTCAAACGCTTCGGAAAGTTTCAGTTGCACCTCTCCCGCGACGAATTTGTCGTCGATACAGGTTACGACGGTGGGACGGGGAAGCACGCGATACGCCGAGATCAACTCAGCCGCCGTGTACAAAACGCTGCCGCCCGCAAGTTTGCTGCCCGTCACGGCGGAATACAACGGTACGCCGCAAATCACGTTTACTTTGTCCAGCAGTTGCACGGTGGTGTCGTCCGCGCCCTCGCCGACAACGCAAAATACGACGTTTTTGTCGGCGCGGGAATTGAGTCTTGCGGCTATCGCGAGGTTGAGTTCGTCGAAATTCGCCGCGCTTTCGTAAAGGTCGTCACAGTACACCGCGTCGTCGCGCAATTCGGCGACGGTTGCGGCAACGTGCGTCTTTGCCGACTTGACCACTACGCTGTCGGCGCGCAAAATGGCGTCGCGTCCGTCCGCGGTAAGATCTCCGCTTTTTCTGCCCATTCCCACTACCGTTATCATAAGTTTTCTCCCGAAAGGTTATTTTTGTTTTACGGGTAAAAAGGGAAGTTCGCTCCTGTCGAAAGTTTTGAGAAGGACAAGTCCCGCAAGATACACCGCTCCCGAAAGCGCTATCAACAGTAGCGTGCCCAACGTCCCCGCAAAAACGTTGCCGAAAAACGTGAGCGCGACGGTGATGAACAACGTCATCAACATACAACTGCCGAGCGGCTTGACAAGGCAAGACACTGCGTCCGTGCGAAAACCTATTTTTACTCGCAAATAAATTATAACACAAACCGCGGCAAAAAGATAGCATAACGTTTCGGAAATTGCCGCGGCGTAAATATTTATCTGCGGCTTGGGAAGCAACGCGAGATTGACTGCCGCCTTTACCACGATGGACAGCGACACTATCACCACCGTTGCGTAGGGCTTGCCGACCGCCTGACACACCGACACGCACGTTTGCATAACAGCCAGAAACACGATACTTAGCCCCGACAGCGACAGCAGCATAGCCGCGACGTATATTTCCTCTTCGGGCAGTCCGCCGTAGAGCAAAGAAAGTATCGGGCGGGAAAGCAGTATCATTCCCAAAGCGCAGGGCAGCGCGATCACAAGGGTTAGTTTCATCGCGGTGTTGAAACTGTTGTTGAGCGCCGTTTTGTCGCCGCTGTAAAAAGTTTTCGTTATGCCGGGCAGGGCGGATACCGCAACGCCGCTGCTCAACGCTATCGGCAGACCGAGCATAGAATTGACAGGACCTGTCCACAAACCGTACATTTCCGTGGCGTTGGGCACTGTGAGCAGATTGACCACCATTACGGAATCTATCACCTGCGACATCTGCATTGCAAATCCGCCCAGCGCGACGGGCACAGCCAACGCCAGCAAATTGGGCGCAATGCTTGCCACGTCCGACCTGCCGACGGAAATTTTGCCTACGTATCTGTTGCGGCGGCGATGGATCAAGTACACCGCCGACATAATGGCAAGCGAGCCGAATTCGCTGACGGTTATCGCAAAAACCGCCCCCATTACCGCTTTATGAACGTCGGGCATAAAATGCGTTGCGCACAAAAGCCCCACCGCAAGTTTTACTATCTGCTCTATCACGGTGGTGACTCCCGACGGGATCATATTCATATTGCCCTGAAAATACGCTTTCAGCGCGTTGGTGACGGGCACAAACAACAATGCGGGCGCAACTATCAAAAAGGCGTGAGCCGTCTCGGAATTGCCTTGCGAGACGGCTATTACGTTGGACAGGCTTGCCATCAAAACGGCGCACACCGCCCCAAGCAGCGCCAAAAAGACGAAAGCGCACCGAAAAATTTTGCGCGACCTTTCCACGTTGCCCAACTGATTGTTTTCCGCTATCAACTTGGACAGCGCAATGGGAACGCCTGCCTGCGCCACGGTAAGAAACAGAATGTAGGGCGGAAAAACAAGTTGATACAGCCCCATTCCGTAACTGCCTATTATGTTGGTAAGCGGGATTCGATACAGCGCGCCGAGTATCTTGGCAAGCAATCCGCCGAGACTCAACACCAACGCGCCGGAAATAAAGTTTTCGCCGTGTTTTCTCATATACCTATAATATGTGAAAAACACCGCAAAATATATCCCGCAGGGCGAGGCGGCGGAAAAGGGCGGAAAAACGCGCAAAAAAAAACAGACCGCAAAAGCGGTCTGCGGAAATTTCGTCAAATTTTCGACGGATTTTTCTTTTTCAGTACGAGAGGCGCGTCGTAATCGAACCACGGGAAGTTGCTCCACTTGCCGCCGCCCATACGATACACTTCTTCCACGGCGTGCGACCAACGCATACTGCTGGGCGAGGAGGGACAAAACGCCAAAAATTCGCCGCTTGCATAAGTGTAGAAGAAACTGCCGTCCACGGGCAAACATATAGTGGAAAGGCTGTCGCGCGGAATAAACACAGTCCAACTGTCGCCGTTGCGCGTACCCGTGTAACTCATACCTTCCCTGTCAAGGCGCAACACGCCTTCGCCCACGACTTCGTACACCGCGTTGTGTTTCAGATATCCGTACTTGGGCAGCAAACCCAAACGCACGTGTTCTTCCATTGCGAAGTTGGGGTCTTGTACGCGTTTGCGCATTTCGCGGCGTTCCCAATCGAACCAAGCGCGCGGGTCTGTCGGTATCTTGCTGTCTGCGATGGGAGTGAGATTGTATCTGCCGTCCATCACAGCACCGTTGCCGCAGTGCAGACACTTGATTTCCTTTCCCTCGCCCCTCATCTGCATTTCCGTACCGCAGGCGGGACATTTGTAGATTATCTGTTCCATATTCTGCGCGTAATTGCCGTCCTTGCGGTTGTAGAAATTCTGACGGGTCGCGTTCCAGGCGTAGTCGTCCACGAAGAGCGCCTCGTCCACTTTACGCTCGATTTCTTCCGCGGTGAGTTCTTTCAGTTGCTCGGGGGTAAACAGTTCGTCCAACTGCAATTCCACTTTGCCGAAACGCTCCTTTACGTCGAACTTGGGACACACGAGATAACCGCCGTAAATACGCACTGCCAACACGTGTACGCCGAAATGTTTGAGCATCTTGCCCGTGCCCGATACGGCGGGCTGCTGCGCTCCGCTTGCGGTACTCATTCCGCAAGGGAAGATGGCTACGCAACCGTTCTTTTCCCTGCGGAGAACGTGCGACATACCTTTGATCGTTTTTACGTCGGGTACGAAATTGCGCTTGGGTATGACGTGCCCCAACTTGAACACAAGTTTGAATTTGCCGCGGTGAAACTCGTTTTCCGCCGCGACGAAATTTATCGGACGGCGGCGCATTGCGAAATTTACAAACGCGTAATCGAAACGGGAGGCGTGATTGGCGACGACTATCACGGGCTTGTCCTTGTAGTCTTTCGGTTCGACGTTGCGCTTTATGTCCACTTTGCAAGGTCCGAAATAAACCAAACGCGCAACTTGACTCAATACGCCGTTTATAATGGGGTTGGTTTTTTTGAATTTCAGTTCTTTTATCAATTGGTCCGTCGTCTTTTTCATTGCGTTCCTTTCGGTCTGCCGTCCGCAAGCGTTTCGGCGGGAGAAAGACCGTCTTTATTTTCAGACTAAACCGCGACCGCTTAAACGAGCGCGGTGACAAACGGCGCACTCCTTTGGGGTGCGCCGTTAAATAATTCGGGTTTACAATTCTTCTCTCAATTCTTTGATATAATCTTCAAATAGGTATTCGAAACCGTTGTCTTTGAGGAATTTTTCAAAGCCGGGTTGGAACTTGACGAAATTTTTGTAGTTGTCGTTGTCCAACAGTTTTGCCTTTTGCAACGCTTGGAGAGCGTCTTGCGTTTTTTCGCTGCGGCAAGTGTCGAAATAACTCTTGAACAGAGTATAACTCGGCGTGGAGGTGGTATCTGCCGTTACGTCCTCGATACTCTTGTAGGCAAATTCATTGAAGAGTTTTTTCGATTCGGACACTTTGCCCGTGAGGTAGATGATATGCACGCCGTAGGTGGACACGCACAAAGCGTAGTCGGGAGCGTTTTCGTCGCGCACCATCTCGTTGACAGCCGTGTAAAATTCCTTTACCCAACTGTGCTCGTAGTCTTCCCAATCGTCGCCCACGTATACAACGTAGTCGAACGCCGCAGTGTGTTGAGCGGTATCCGTGTTGAAACGCTTCATAAGTTCCACGATCGTTTGCTCAGCATCCATACCGTCGATGGGCTTCACTTTGCCGTTTTCGAAGAAACGTCCGAGAACGCCGTCGGCATTGACGATGAGGTTGCCGCTCGCGTCGGTGGTAAACACGTTGGTCTTTGTCTTCCACAGACTGTCGTCGTCATCTTCCTTCTTTTTGTCGTCAAACCACGTGTTCTTGTCAAACAGTTCTTCGATGTCGCTGTCGTACTTGTCGGAATCGAAGTACTGCGCCAGCAATTCGGAAGCGAAAGTGTTGCGCAACACGTCGTAAACGTCGCGCTCCGTTTCGCCGAGAACGTTCTGCAACTTGGTGAGCATTGCGGTTTGCGCCGTGCTGAACGGAATGAGGATATTCTTTACGAATACGTAGTTGTCGGCTTGGTCGGCGGGAACTTCGTAAATGTTGCTGCTCGTGCCGAGGCTCGTGATGAAACTGTCGAAGTTGCCGCTGATGTCGAATTCCGCTTTCTGCGCGTCTTTCGCGTCGGCGTACTGCTCGTTGAGGTGAGTCCAGAATTCGTCGTCGGTGATGTCGGAATAGTACTGATAACTCCACTTAGCCATTATGCAACTGGTGACCATATCGGCAAGTTGAGTCATAAGAAAATCTTTCAGCGTGACGCCGTAGTTGTTGGAGACGGTCTCCTCGTACTGCCGTTGAGTGTCGGCAAGGATAGCCGTGTACTCTTCCACCGTCAATTCGTCGCCGTCTTTGTCGTTGCGCCTGTCGTTGTACTCGTCAACGCGCTTTTGCGCAAGAGCAGCCTCCGCCGCGTCGGCAGCGTCGTACAGATACTTGTCGAGATTGAGGTCGGTAGTTACGTCAACGTCGGGATAGTACTTGTCGAAGTACTCGTCCATATCTTCGCTGTCGAAATTCTGTTGGAACACGTATTCGGCGTAACTGCTTGCGCCCTTCCAATCGTCGTACTCGGTGAAATCGCGCGAGGTGTCTTCCGTCTCCGCTTCGCCGAGATCGAACTTGCTTGTAAGATTGTCCTCGGCATATCTGTCGAATGCGGTGTATGCAAGATAGTTGACGTACTTTACCGCGTAGGCAAATTCCTCCGCCGTGAGGTACTCGGCGTTGTGGACCTGCTTTTGCAGCGTCGTCAATTGATCCTGCGGAAATGCGTCGTGCGTGGTGACATAGTCGTACACCTGCATATACTGCTGAATGATGGAGGAAATGACCATATCCAGCAACTGACTCACGTCAAGGTAGCCTGCGCTGATATAGTAGTAGTAATTGTTGTAGTAACTGTTGAAAGTGTCAAGAAGTTTGCCTACGGTGATTTGTTCCGCATTTTCGCCTTCGCCGATGCTTAACGCGGTTACGTTGCGATACGCGGAAACTTTTCTGCCTACAAGGCTGCACCCCGCAAATACGCTCAATACAAGTACGACAACCAATATCAACGTAAGTATTTTGCTTGCTTTTTTCATTTTTTTGTTGCTCCTGAGTTTGCGGCGTCACTTTTGGACATAACGCCACATATACATATACTCATATATTATACAATCTTAGTTTTCAATTGGCAAGCGGTTTGCCCTAATTTTGCATTATTTAGTTTGAATAGAGCGCAAAAACTCCGTCATAGCCTCCACGAGGCGGTCCTTTTGCATAAAATCGGCGGAGGAAAACTCGATGGCGTAACTGTTTGACGCAACGGAGGCACGTCTGCCCTGCTCGTTCAGCGCGTCGAACACTTCCTTGCGCATAAGTTTGTCCTTGCTTGCAAACACCAATTCGCCGCGGGACGGGCGCACAATTACCTTTGTCACGCCTGCGCCGACGGCAAGCAGTTTGAGTTTTGCAACGGCAAACAGGTTGAGTACGCTCTTGGGGCACGCGCCGTACACGTCCGCAAGTTGCGCCGCAACTTCGTCTATTTCTTCGACGGATTCGCAGTCGGACAAGCGTCGATAGAAAGTCATACGGTCCGCCTGCAACGGGATATAACTTTCGGGCGCGTAAGCGTCTATGTCTATTTCCAACTCGGCGTTGATCTTTTCAACGGTTTTGCGCCCTTTCAACTCGTCCACGGTTTCTTTGAGCAGGCGTGCATACATATCGTAGCCCACTTTCATTATGTGCCCGTGCTGTTCGCGCCCCAACACGTTGCCCGCGCCGCGTATTTCCAGATCCTTCATCGCTATCCTGAAACCGCTGCCCAACTCGCTGTACTCCGTGACGGAACTGAGCCGTTTGTACGCCGTTTCGCTGAGTATCTTGTCGCGGCGGTAGGTGAAATAGGCGTACGCCTGTCTGTCCGATCTGCCCACCCTGCCACGCAGTTGGTACAGCTGAGACAGCCCGAGACGGTCTGCGTCCGCAACGATGAGGGTGTTGACGTTGGGAATGTCGATGCCGTTTTCTATTATTGTGGTGCAAACAAGCACGTCGCTTTTGCCGTTGGCAAAGGACAGCACCGCGTCCTCCAACGCCGTTTCGTCCATCTGTCCGTGAGCCACGACGAAACGCACGTTGGGCAGCAGTTCGCTGAGGCGCGCCGCATAACTGTCTATCGTCTGCACCCTGTTGTACACGCAAAACACCTGTCCTCCGCGCGCGATCTCCCGCGTGATGACGTCGCAAATAAGCGCGTCGTTTTCCTCCACCACGTACGTTTCCACGGCGACGCGCTCCACGGGAGGAGTGGTTATCGTGGAGATGTCGCGTATGCCCGAAAGCGCCATATGCAGCGTGCGCGGAATGGGCGTGGCGGACATAGTGAGTACGTCCACGTTGGTTTTGAGGGTTTTTATCTTTTCCTTGTGTTCCACGCCGAAACGCTGTTCCTCGTCGAGGATAAGCAAGCCGAGTTTGTTGAATTGTACGTCCTTACTCAACATTCGGTGCGTACCGATGATTATGTCTACGCCGCCGTCGGCAACGGAAGCGAGTATTTTTCTCTGTTCCTCGGCGGAACGGAAACGGTTGAGACAGGCTACGCGTATGTCGAAGTGGGACATTCGCTCGGAAAAAGTTTTGTAATGCTGTTCGGTAAGTATCGTCGTGGGCGCAAGCACCGCCACCTGATAGCCGTTGGACACCACGTCGAACGCGGCGCGCATAGCCACCTCCGTCTTGCCGTAGCCCACGTCGCCCACAAGCACCCTGTCCATAATGCGGTCGCTCGTCAGATCGCGCTCGATCTCCTTTTGACAGCGCAGTTGATCTTCCGTCGCCTTGAATGGGAAATACTGCTGAAACTCTTCGTCGAGATATTCGTCCACGCGGTAGCGGAAACCGCGCGACTTTTCCCGTTCGGCGTACAGTTTGAGCAGGTTTATCGACATTTCGCGGACGCTTGCCTTGACTTTGCTCTTGACCTTGGCGAAATCCTCTCCGCCCAAACGGGACAAGGTGGGATTTTCTCCGCCGGAATACCTGCTGAGCAAATTGGCGGAATCCACCGGTACGTACAGACGGTCGCCGCCCTTGTACAGCACCACTACGTAATCTTTGCTGTCGCCGGAGGGGGTGGTGAGTTTTTGTATGCCTTCGCAAAGACCTATGCCGTGAACGTCGTGTACCACATAATCGCCCTTTTCCACCGACAAAAACGCCTGTTTGCCGCTTTTGCGTATGGTTTGACTGTTAAGTCCGCGCCCCAGATCGCGCGTGCCTACGACAGCCAATTTGTTGGTGTGAGAAACGAATCCGCGTTCGATACCTATCGGCAAAATAAGCGCGTCGGCGGCGTTGTGTTCCAGACGTTCCGCCTCGACGGCGTATACGTCGTTTTCCGCAAGTTTTTCCGTGATGGGGCGAACTCCGTCCGTACCCGCAAAAACCACCGTTTCGTAGCCGAGACGAAGCCAATTTTTTACGTCGCGCGCCAAACTCTCCGGCGAGGCGGCGTAACTCGGCATTGCGCCCGTCTTGAAACTGCGGATAACTTGCGGCGCAAACCAATCGCTTTGATAGGGCAGCGTTTGCAGCGCTATTTGCGGCAGAGCCGAACGGAAAACTTCCTCGCGCGGAACTATCGCGTGTTCGTGTACGGGCAGCGCCTCTCCCGCCTTGACGAGATTTACGACGCGCTCGGCGTGTTCGCGATAGAGAAAATTCACCCGTTGGGAGAGATTTTTCGGTTCGTCCCAAATTACCACCGCGTCTGCGGGAAGATACTCGGCAAGGACCGACCCTCTGATAAACGGCGTAAGCCAAGCATTGTCCACTCTTCCGCCCGCCGCCACCACGCTCAACGCGGACAAAATTTCGTTGAGGCGCACCGACGCGTCGGGAGAAAGTTTGGCGCTGACTTTGGAAACGTAGCGTTCCACTCCCGCGAGTTGCCCCTGCGGCAAACCGACCGTGTCGTAAAGCGGGTACACGGAAAAACTTTCCGCACTGCCCGACGAAGTGCCGTCCTCGTTTACGGTACGAACGTTTTCCGCCTCGTCGTCGAAGAAATCCACGCGAAAACGCTGTCCGAAGGGCATAGAAACGTCCAATATGTCGCCGCGTACGACGAACTCGCCCTCGGCGGAAATTCTGTCAACGCGCTTGTAGCCGTTTTGCACCAACTGCCGCGTAAGCATCGTAAGATCGTAGCAAACGCCCTTTTTGACGTTGAAACAGGAATCGTAAAATATCTCGCGGTCGGGGAAATACTGAGTAAGCGCGTTGACGGTGGTCACAGCCACGTCCGCGCCCGTAAGTATTCGGTGCAAAGCATAGTTGCGGCTGAATACGGAATTGTGCGAAGAACCGGACTTGAACAGCAGCACGTCGTCCTTGGCGGGCAAATACACAGCCCTGCCGGGGGCAAGCGCCTCCACCGTGCGCAACACGCGCTGAGCCTCCACGTAGTCGCTGGTTACGTACAGACAAAAGGCGTTGACATTGGCACAGATAAAGGGTTTTTCGTTCGGTTGCACGCCGAAAGCCGCGACAAATTTTTTGTCGCGGACGTCGTTGAGCAACTGACGGTAGGCTGCCGTATTGTTTACCCTGTCGAAAAAGTAATACATCTCGTTGCGAATTTACGCCGACAATGGCAAAACCCCTGGCGGCGCTTTGTTCCACTACATTGTACCACACCGCGCCGAAGTTGTAAACTTGTTTACAATCGGCAAAATTTGTGATATGCTATATAAAAATACTCAACACGACCTACCGCAGCCCCTCGCGGCGCTTTGCGGAAGGATAGCGAAAAAAAGACGAAATGTATCTTGTAGTAGGTTTGGGAAATCCCGAAAAAAAATATTTCAATACGCCGCACAATATGGGCTTCGCCGCCGCGAACAGGCTGGCGGAAAAATTGAACGCGGAATTTACCAAAGTTGAATGCAAGGCGGTGACCGCGCACGTCAAAGTAAACGGCGTAAAGGTGATAATAGCAAAACCCGTGACGTATATGAATCTGAGCGGAGACGCCGTAGCCGAACTTGTGCGCAAATACAAAGTGGAAAAGGGCAATCTTGCCGTAGTCTACGACGACACGGATATACCTATGGGACAACTGCGTGTACGCGCGCAAGGCTCGGCGGGAAGTCACAACGGACTGAAAAGCGTCGTTGCGTCGCTGGGTACGGAAGCGTTTGCGCGAGTGCGCATAGGAATAGGCAAAGATACGCCGATGGCTCGCATAGACTACGTGCTGTCCCAACTGTCCGACGAGGATAGCGAACTGCTTGCCCCCGCCGTGGAACGCGCCGCAAGCGCGCTGTCGGAATTTGTACACGGCGCGCCGATAGACGCGGTTATGCGCACTTACAACACCAAATAACGTCAGCCCCGACAAACGGGGCTGTTTTCGTAAAGTTTTTCGGTACAATCGTTCGGAGAAGGAACGTACGATTTACCTTACACGCGCCGCAGGTCGTAACCGACAGCGCGAATTTGTACGCGAGCGCCGCCGACAACGGGGCAATCGTTTATCGGAGATTTTCGACTTGCTTTTGTAAACCGCCTGTTAAGCCGCGCCGACCGAATCGAGCGCGGCTTTTCACATCGGGCGGTACGTCAACTTGCTTTGTACTGTCCGAGAGAAAAACCGCCGATACATAGCCGACGCTTGTCATTGACCCGACGTTGCGCGTTCGGAGGCATACCCGTCTACCTTTGCCGACGTAAAACAAAAATTGTAAAACGGGGTGATGTTTTTTGTTTTTTCCGCCCCATATTGCCTTTTTCAAAAAAAAACCGCCCGCCCGATACGGGCAGGCGACAGGAATATAAACTTTGCCGTCAAAGCGCGTTACTTACACAACTTTTCCGCGAGGAGAGCGATTTCGGCGCGGTTTTCGTCCGTCATAGCGGAACGTATAGTCACAGTGCCGTCGAAGGTCAGATTTTTGCAGGGGGCAAGCAGACCCGTCACCGTCTTTGCCGCCATAGGCGACCAACTGCCGTTTTCGATGAGGGCGATACGCCTGTTTTGATAGTTGTGTTCGGCAAGGCGCGTTACGAAATCGTGCATAAAGGGGAATACGCTCGCGTTGTAGGTGGTGCTTGCGAGGACGAGTTTTCCGTAACGGAAAGCGTCCTCCAACGCCTCAGCCATATCATCGCGCGCAAGGTCGTGCACAACCGTCTTGGGACAGCCCTTTGCGGCAAGTTCGTTTGCCATCAGTTCCGCCGCTTCCTTGGTGTGACCGTACACGGACGTGTAGCAAATGCACACGCCGTCGCTTTCCGCGCGGTAGTCCGACCAGACGTCGTACAAACCGATGTAATGGGAGAGATCGTCGCTCAAAACAGGACCGTGCAACGGGCAAATGGTTTCGATGTTCAGCGCGGCGGCTTTTTTAAGCAGTAGCCGAACGCTGTTGCCGTACTTGCCCACAATGCCGAAATAGTAACGGCGCGCTTCGCAATCCCACTCTTCGTCAACGTCCAACGCGCCGAATTTGCCGAAACCGTCGGCGGAAAACAGCGTTTTCGAACAGGCGTCGTAACTTACCATAACTTCCGGCCAATGCACCATCGGCGCAAACACGAAGGTCAAACTGTGTTTGCCGAGGGAAAGCGTTTCGCCGTCGCTTACTTCCAAACGGCGTGCCGTTGAGCCGCTCGGGAAGAAATTGTCCAACATCAGAAACGTCTTTGCGTTGCCTACCAGCGTAACGTCGGGATAAATTCGAAGAAATTGGGAAATACTGCCGCCGTGATCGGGTTCTATGTGCTGTATCACGAGGTAATCGGGCGTGCGCCCGTTCAGTTCCGTGGCAAGGTTGAGCAGCCACTCGCCGCCGAAACGCCTGTCTACGGCGTCCATAACGGCTACCTTGTCGTCGATGATCACATAACTGTTGTACGCCATACCGTTGGGGACGACGTACTGCCCCTCGAAAAGGTCTGTTTCGTGATCGTTTACGCCTACGTAGCGTATATCTTTGTGCAATTTCATCTTTTCACCTCGAACGTGGTTTTTACCCGTAAATTATCTCACAAAGCGGGAGATTTGTCTATCAAAAAAAAGCCTTCGGCAAATAACGCGCGATCCGCCGCACAAGTCCGCACCGCCGAAAGGAATCCGACGACACGAGGACCGTCGGAAAATTGCGCAAACGCCGTCAAACGTCCACGCGGTACGATTCGATGCGCACCGACTTTATTTTCTCGGCGACGGAATGAGGTACGGACGCCGCGAGAGTGTTGTAGCGCAGATCCATCGTGTGCATACTCGGGCTGATCTCTTTCACCCTGACGTACAGCGACGAGCCTTGCAAGCGGCAATCCTCTGCCACGCACTTGATAGAGCCGCTCATACCCTGCGTGAGAAACATAACCAACGCGTTGCCGCGGAAAAACGCTTCGTCGTACATTGCGTACTCCTCGTCGGAAAGATTGAAAAAATCGCCTTCGTGAGCCGCGCGGTAGGCGTTCAGTTCCTCCGCGGAACGGAAAACTTCAAACGGGCGCTCTTCCGCGTCCAATTTGCGCACGGGCGAGGCAGACCCCGCGCCGCCGAAAACAAAACAACACAACATAGTTACTGTCAACGCTCCCACAAAAAATTTCATACAGCCGCTCCTCGACGGATACCCGCCCTCAATCGCAAAGGCGGTATACGACAGCGCATTGCGCACAGGCGGATAACCATCAAAAGAGCGCAAGCGCTACCATATTGTACCACACTGCGGGTAGTGTGTACAGTCGCTATGCAAAAATTCGCAAAAATACTTTTTTTACACGGTCAACGTTGCGTTTTGCGAAACAATGTTGTATAATACTCGTTGCAAATTCGCTTAACGCCACGCGCTGCGGCGAAAATTACCGACGGAGGGAAAACTATGTGTACTTCCATTTCTTTCAAAACCAACGACCACTACTTCGGCAGAAATCTCGATTACGAATTCGGCTACAACGAGTCGGTGACGATTGCGCCGCGTAACTTCCGATGGAATTTCCGCCACGCCGCCGAAAACAAGAAGAACTACGCTATGATAGGTATGGCGTACGTCGTGGACGGCTACCCGCTCTACTACGACGCGACAAACGAAAAGGGGCTGTCTGCGGCGGGGCTGAACTTTCCCGCGTACGCGCGTTACTTCGACGCGCGACCCGACAAGACCAACGTTGCGCCGTTTGAATTTATTCCGTTTGTTTTGTCGCGGTGCGCAACCGTAAAAGAGGCGCGAAAACTGCTCGCAAACGTAAATTTGTGCAACGAAGATTTCAGCGAGCAACTGCCCGCCTCGCCGTTGCATTGGCACATCGCGGACAAAAACGCCTCTATCGTTGCGGAAAGCACGGCAGACGGGCTGAAAATTTACGACGACCCCGTAAATGTGATGACCAACAGCCCGACATTTGACTTCCACCTGCTCAACCTGACGCACTATATGGGGGCGACGAGGGAAATAGCGAGCAACCGCTTTGCTCCCGAATTGAAATTGAACGCATACAGCAGGGGCGCGGGCGGCTTCGGATTGCCGGGAGACCTCAGTTCCGCAAGCAGATTTGTGCGCGCGGCGTTTGCTGTAAACAACTCGGTGTGCGACGGCGACGAAGCGAGCAGCGTTGGGCATTTCTTTCAACTGCTCGGCTCGGTCGCTCAGCAAAAGGGCTGCTGCGCTGTGGAGAGGGGCTACGAGTACACCATTTACAGCAGTTGCTGCAACACGGACAAAGGCATATACTACTACACCACCTACAACAACGGCTGTCTCACGGCGGTGGATATGCGCCGCGCAAACCTTGACGGAAACACGGCGGTTTCCTACCCGATGCGCACCGAACAGCAGGTAACGAGGGAAAATTGAGCCCTTGCAAAAAAGACCGACTTTCTCAATGAAAGTCGGTCTTTTTACGTTTTCACCGAATGGGGTGGAATTTTGACGATACGCGTTGACGTTGCGCTGCGGCAAACGATACGCTATTCCGCCGAAGCTTACAGCACCACTATCAGCGCCATTTCCGCGCCGTCGCCTCTGCGGGCGTTTTCCTTGTAGATAGCCGTGTATCCGCCGCGCTGTCCCTTTTCTTCCGCCTGTTTGTCGAACTTGGGAGCGTACTCGTTGAAAAGTTTTTCGATGAGGGGATGACGCACGTCGCCTGTGCGCACCTTGTACTCGGTGTTGCTTTCCTTGGGGAGACGCGCTTCCTGCAAGTCCGCGAGACCCGCAATCAACTTTCTGCGAGCGGCAAGTTTCGTAGGACCGTCGTTGAGAACGCTGACGGTGGTTTGCTTGCCCTTGACCGTCTTTGTCTTTGAGACTTCGACGGTGTCCTTGTAGGTGTTGACGGCAAGAGTGATGTATTTTTCGGCAAGTTTTTGCACTTCCTTGGCGCGCGCCTCGGTAGTTTCCAACTTTCCGTTCCAAAGCAGTTGAGAAACCTGATTTTTCAATAGAGCCAACCTTGCGTCGGTTGCTTTACCCAATTTTCTTTGTGTAGCCATAATTCTCTCCTATTCATCCTTATTCTTCAAAGACAGACCGTAGCTTTCCAGCTTGGCAATAACTTCGTCCAACGACTTTCTGCCGAGGTTGCGCACTTTGAGCATATCGTCCTCGGTGCGGCGCGTAAGATCTTCCACAGTCTGGATACCCGCGCGCTTCAAGCAGTTGTAGGAACGAACGCTCAGATCCATATCGTCGATGTTCATTTCCAACACTTTCTTGTGGTTGTCGCTCTCTCTCGGGATCAAAATGTCCTTGTTGAAGTTTTCGGACAGATCGACGAACATCTTGATGTGGTCTTCGATTATGCGTGCCGCAAGCGAAACTATCTCCCTGCCGGAGAACGCGCCGTTGGTTTCCACTTCGAGAGTGAGTTTGTCGCGCGTGATGTCCTGACCGACGCGGGCGCTTTCCACCGTGTAACTTGCCTTTTTGACAGGTCCGAAGATGGAATCGACGGGTATGTAACCGATGGGATAGTTGAGTTTCAACTCGCGGTTGCGTTCCTTGTTCTTTTCGATGGAGGCGTAGCCCAATCCGCGCGCCACGTACAGTTCGCAATTGAGAGCGCCGCCTTCCTCGATCGTGCAGATGTACAGATCGGGGTTGAGTACTTCCACCTCGCCGTCGGTGATGATGTCGCCGGCGTGTACCTCGCAAGGACCTACTTGGTTGATAGTTATTGTCTTTCTGAAATCATTGTCGTCATTATCCGATTTCAAAGCCAAACGCTTGACGTTGAGAATAATGTCCGTTACGTCTTCTTTGACGCCGCTGACCGTAGAAAATTCGTGCTGAATGCCTTCGATACGCAATCCGACCACCGCCACTCCGGGAAGGGCGGAAAGAAGAACTCGCCTCAAAGCGTTTCCCAAAGTGATCCCGTAGCCTCTTTCCAACGGCTCGGCAACGATCTTGATCACGCTGGCATTTTGTCCGCTTTCATCTACCGTCATTAACGGCTTTTCTATTTCCATCATTGGACAACAATCTCCTTATATAAATTTGTTTTGTGTCCGCCCCGCGACGGAGCGGTCGGCAATGAAACGTTTGCCTAACGTGTAGTCTACTTGGAGTACAACTCGACGATCATATGCTCCTGAATGGAGGCGTCGATGTCGTCTCTCGTAGGCTTTGCAAGCACCTTGCCCGTAAGTTCCGCAGGCTCGAAATCCAGCCATTGCGGAATGTTGGCGGGCTTTTTTGCGCCTTTCAACTCGGCGAACAAAGTTTGCTCGCGCTTGTTCTCCTTGATGGAAATGATGTCGCCCACCTTTACCTGATAACTCGGAATGGTTACGCGCTTGCCGTTGACGGTGATGTGTCCGTGGTTTACGAACTGTCTCGCCTGCGAACGCGATACGCCGATACCGAGACGGTACACCACGTTGTCCAGCCTCTGCTCCAAAAGGATAAGCATATTGGAGCCCGTAACGCCCTTCATACGCTCCGCTTCCTCGTAGTAACTGTGGAATTGTTTCTCTTGAAGTCCGTAGATACGCTTTGTTTTTTGCTTTTCACGGAGTTGCTGTCCGTATTCGGTAACTTTCTTTCTGCTGTCGGCGTGTACTCCGGGGATCTTGCCGCGCTTGGTTACGGGGCATTTGTCCGAGTAGCATCTCTCGCCTTTCAGAAACAGTTTGCATTTTTCACGTCTGCACTGACGGCAATCTGCACTTGTATATCTTGCCATAGTAATTCTCCTTTACTAAACTCTTCTACGCTTGGGCGGACGGCATCCGTTGTGGGCGATGGGGGATACGTCTCTGATGAGAGTGACGTCTATGTCCGCGGTTTGCAGAGCGCGGATCGCGGATTCGCGTCCTTGTCCCGGACCTTTTACGTACACTTCCACGGAACGAATACCGTACATATCCTTTGCCGCCTTGGCTGCCGTTTCGCAAGCCTGCTGAGCGGCGAACGCCGTGCTTTTACGCGAGCCGCGGAAACCGAGCGCGCCGCTGCTGCACTGAGTGAGAGCGTTACCGTTGAGGTCGGTGAAAGTTACGATAGTGTTGTTGAAGGAAGCGTGAATATGTACCTGACCTTTGTCAACCTTGCGTAAATCTCTTCTTTTCTTGACAACTTTCTTTCCTGCCATTTCTGCTTACCTCCTACTTCGCTTTCTTACCGCGGGAAACGGTGCGCTTAGGTCCTTTGCGGGTGCGCGCGTTCTGCTTGGTGGATTGTCCCCTCACGGGCAATCCCTTGCGGTGACGTATACCGCGGTACGAGCCGATTTCTATTTGTCTCTTGATGTTCATCGAATTTTCGCGTCGGAGGTCGCCTTCGACGTGGTAATTCTTTTCGATACAGTCACGGATCTTGGATATGTCGTCTTCGGTCAAGTCCTTGACGCGGGTATCCGGATTGACGCCCGTCTCCGCCAAAATTTTCGTGGCGGTGGTACGTCCTATTCCGTAAATGTAGGTCAAACCGATTTCAATACGTTTTTCTCTGGGTAAATCTACACCGGAAATACGAGCCATTTGATTTTCTCCTTGTAATGATGTTTGGATTGATTGTTTTTGGGTATTGTATATTTACACGCTGCCCGCTTTGCAAGCCTATGTGGAATGATGTCGCAAAGCGTCAGCCGTGATTGAATCCTAAGTTGCGGCAGCAGCGCTGCCCGAACTTACAGCAGGGACTAACCCTGTCTTTGCTTGTGCTTGGGATATTTGGAGCAAATAACCATAACTTTGCCATTGCGCTTGATAACCTTGCACTTGTCGCACATTGGTTTTACCGACGGTTTTACTTTCATTTTTTCCTCCTTGACACAGGGTTCGACTCCGCTGTGTAACGTTTGTTATTTTTACTGCTGGACAACACCTTTGGTGCGCCACACTATCCTGCCCTTGGTGAGGTCGTAGGGACTCATTTCCAACTTGACCGCGTCGCCGGGCAAAATTCTGATGGAATGTATGCGCAGTTTGCCGCTTACGTAGGCTATCACCTCGTGATTGTTGGTGAGGCGCACGCGGAACTCCGCGTTGCGCAACGCTTCGACTACTACGCCTTCTACTTCGATTACGTCGTCCTTAGACATTTTGTTTCTCCTGTTGGTTTTTAGCGAATTGTCTCAACGCGCTTTTTACTTCGCTGTCGAATACCTTTTTCCCTTCGGCGAGTTTGGCGGCTATCGCCTCCAACTTCGCGCTGCTGTCCGATACGTGCTTGCGGTTTTTCCTCTTAGGAGAGGCGAGTTTTCTCATCCCGCCGTCTGCCAACCAAACGTAATTTTCGTCCGACGCGACTACAACGAAGTACATACCTTTGTCGCGTCCCTGCGTGGACAGCACCACGCTGCCCAATTGTATACCGTCCTTCATATTCACCTACAAACTCAGTATTTCAATGCCATTGGAAGTGATGGCGACAGTGTTTTCGTAGTGGGCGGAGGGTTTGCGGTCTTTCGTCTTGACAGTCCAACCGTCCTCCATCCAATCCACGCGCTCCGTGCCCATATTTATCATAGGCTCGATGGCTATCGTCATTCCCTCGGACAGCCGCATACCGTGTCCGGGTTTTCCGAAATTCGGTACTTCCGGATCTTCGTGCATTTGTCTGCCGATGCCGTGTCCGACAAGGTCTCTGACCACGCCGTAACCGAAACTTTCGGCGTAAGACTGTATTGCGTGTCCCAAATCGCCCAGACGCGTTTCGCCGGGCACGATACTCTCTACGCCCTTGAAAAAGCATTGTTCGGTGACGTCGATGAGTTTTTGACACTCTTCGCTGATAAGCCCCACCGCGACCGTCCTCGCCGCGTCGCCGTGCCAGCCTTCGTAGACCGCGCCGCAATCGTAACTTACTATCTGTCCCTCGCGCAGTATCTTGTGCTTGGAGGGGATACCGTGCACCACTTCGCAATCCACCGACACGCAGATGCTCGCGGGGAAGCCGTTGTAGTGTAAAAAACTCGGCGTGGCGTTTTGCGACAGAATGTACTCGTGCGCAAGCCTGTTGAGTTCCCAGGTGGAAACGCCCGGTCTGGTATGCTCGCGTAGCAATTCGAGAGTGTTTTTTACTATCTGATTGGCGCGGCGCATACAAGCTATTTGCGAATCCGTCTTGATGGTTATCATTTGTGCAAAACGTCGAGAATACGACGGTACACCGCTTCTACGCCGCCCGTTCCGTTGACGGTTATCAACTTGCCGCGCTGTTCGTAGTACTCGATGAGCGGCAGCGTCGTGCTTTCGTAGACGCGCAGGCGTTCCAACACCGTTTCCTCGCTGTCGTCCTTGCGCGTGATGAGTTTGCCGCCGCATACGGGGCACACGGACGCGTCCGCAAGAGAGGAAACGTGAAACGTTCCGCTGCAATCGGGGCAGAATCTGCGCCCCGACAAACGCGCGACTATCGTCTGCTTGTCCACGTCAAGATTGATGGCGCAGTCGATGTGCTGAAATTTGTCCAACGCTTCCGCTTGCACGATGGAACGGGGAAAACCGTCCAAAATGTAGCCGTCGGCGCAATCGGGTTCGGCGAGTCTGTCGCGAACGATCTGTATCGTAATCTCATCGGGGACAAGCCCGCCGCTGTTCAATATGTCTTTTATCTGCAAACCCAAAGGGGTTTCTTCCTTCAAGTTTTTGCGGAAGATGTCCCCTGTGGATATTTGCGGGATTTTCAGTTCGCCCGTAAGTTTTTGAGCCATTGTGCCCTTGCCGCTTCCGGGAGCGCCCAACAAAATGATGTTCATATTACCTCAAAAATCCCTTGGAGTTCGACCCGAGCAAACCTTTGTAGTGACGCATCAGAATCTGATTTTCCAACGCTTTGTTGAATTCCAACGCTACGGATACAACTATCAACATTCCCGTTGCGCTCATACTGTTTACCAGACGTTGGTCCGTCGCAAGTTGGAACTTAGGACCGATCCAACCGGGAATGGAGAACAGTATCGACGGCACAAAGGCGATAATTGCGAGGAATACCGCACCCCAAAGGGTGATACGCGACACTACCTTGGCAAGATACTCCGCCGTTTCTCTGCCGGGACGGATACCCATTACGAAACCGCCGTTGTTTTGAATGTTGCGCGCGATCTCCACGGGATTGAACTGAATTTGCGAATAGAAGTACGCAAATACGAATATCAGTATCGCCAGAATTACGTTGTAAACGACAATACCTATGGCGTTGTTGCCCGCCGCCGTCATATACGTAGTCCACCAAGTGTTGAAAGGCGACTCGGGCCAGAACGTCTGAATGATCATCGTGGGGAAGCTCATCAGCGCATAGGCGAAAATCAAAGGCATAACGCCGCTGGCGTTGACTTTGATGGGAATGTAGGTGGATTGTCCGCCGTACATCTTGTTGCCCTTGACCTGCTTTGCGTATTGGACCTTGATCTTACGCTCCGCGCCGTCCACCCAAACGATGAACAGGAACACAAGCACAAGTCCCACCACGAAGATAAGCGCTTCCAGCCAATTGCCGTTGGCAAGAGTGGAAAACAGGTTTTGTGCGGCGGTGGAAACGATACCGACGAAGATCAACAGCGAAATACCGTTGGAAACGCCGTATTCGGTGATACGCTCGCCTATCCACATACAAAGCATAGAACCGCCCGTCAAAACGATGACGATGTAGATACCCATTATCCATTTTCCGCCGTTGCTTTCAAAAAAGTTCTTATATTGACCGCCAAGCCACGTGGTGTCGATGTAACCGGAGGTGTTGCCCAACGTCAGATAAATGCCTACCGCACTGACTATTGCCAACACGAGCGTCACCCAACGGGTGATCTTGTTGATTTTTTCTCTACCCTCATCGCCTTCCTTGGACATTTTTTCAAGCGCGGGAATGGCGACCGTCAACAACTGCACGATAATGGACGCGTTGATGTACGGTGAAATGCCGAGAGAAAAGAGAGTACCCTGACTGAGTGCGCTACCCGTGATGGAGTTGAGCAAACCGAAGATGCTCAATCCGCCGTTCGTGTCGATATCGATTTGCGACAGTCCGGGCACAGTGATATAACAACCGAGTCTGAACAAAACGACAAACAGGATCGTCATAAAGATTTTTTTGCGTACATCCTTTATCTTAAAGGCATTTCTGATGGTTTCAAACATTACTCGATTACCTCTGCCACACCGCCTGCCGATTCGATCGCTTGTTTTGCCGAAGCGGAAAACTTGTCTGCCTTGACAGTAAGCTTTTTGGTAAGAGTCCCGTTGCCGAGGACTTTGAGCGCACCGTGCTTGCCGCCGACAAGGCGTTGAGCGACGAGTCCGTCGTAATCTACGGTTGCGCCGTTTTCAAAAGCGTTGAGCGCTTCGACGTTGATGATGTCGTACTCAACTCTGAATTTGTTGTTGAATCCGCGTTTGGGCAGACGTCTCGCAAGAGGAGTCTGACCGCCTTCGAAACCGGGGCGAACGCCGCCGCCGCTGCGCGCCCACTGTCCCTTGTGACCTTTGCCGCTCGTCTTGCCGAGGCCGCTTCCGATACCTCTACCCAATCTCTTTTCGGAGGTCGTTGCTCCGATAGCGGGTTGAATTGTATGTATTCTCATTGTTGCCTCCTACTTTACTTCTTCAACGGCGACAAGATGCTTGACCTTGAAGATCATTCCGCGAGTCGCGGCGTTGTCGGGCAAAACGTTGCTGGTGCGTATCTTGGTGAGACCCAACGCAGCCACCGTCGCCTGCTGTTCCGCAAGACAGCCCGCGGTGCTTCTTACAAGCGTAACTTTCACCTTTCCCTGAGCCGCTTCGTAGGGCAGCGCGCCCTTTTGCGGCTTGGCGGGAAGTTGTTTTTCCACCACGTATCTGCCGTTGATGTAGAGAGGTTGTTTAACTTCGTTTTTCTTTTTCGTAGCCATAGCGCGCCTCCCTAAATTTCCTCTACGCTCTTGCCGCGAAGCTGAGCGATGTGTTCCTTGCTTCTCAGTCCTTTCAGCCCGTTGAAAGTCGCTTTTACGCAGTTTACGGGGTTGTTAGAACCGTAGGACTTGGTACGAATGTCCTTGATACCTACCGCTTCCAGAACGTTACGCACAGGACCGCCCGCGATCACGCCCGTACCGGGTTGAGCAGGCATAAGCAACACGTTTCCTTTGCCGAACTTGCCGATCGTTTCGTGGGGGATAGTTGTGTCCACCAACGCAATTTGCACCATTGCCTTCTTTGCGCGCAGGTTGGCTTTTTCGATGGCTTGCGGAACTTCCGCCGCTTTCGCCATACCGATACCTACCATACCCTTGCCGTCGCCGACAACGCACAGCGCCGAAAAACGCATAGTGCGTCCGCCCTTTACGACCTTGGTTACGCGGTTGATGGAGACCGTCTTTTTGATGAGACCGTCGTCTTCCTTGACGTCTCTGTCGCGGTTGTTGCGTCTGCCGCCTTTTCTGTTGTCGGGGCGACCTTCGCGGAAGTTACGTCTGGGTTGCTCCCTCGCGGGAGTTTGTTCCTGCTGTTGCTCTGCGGCAACAACTTCGACTTCTTGTACGTTTTCCATTTGATTTGCCTCCGATTAGAATTTAAGTCCGGCTTCTCTTGCGCCGTCTGCCAAGGCAGCGACTCTGCCCGTGTAGATGTAACCGCCGCGATCGAACACAACTTCCGCAAGACCGAGTTTCGTCGCTTTTGCGGCGATGTCCGCGCCGACAGCCTTTGCCTGTTCCGTCTTGGTCTTGCCCTCGATTTTGAGAGCGAGAGTGCTGGAAGCGCAAAGCGTTTTGCCGTTGACGTCGTCTATTATTTGAGCGTAGATGTGTGTGGTTGAGCGGTAAACGCACAGACGGGGTTTGACCGAAGTGCCGAAAACCTTTTTCCTTACTCTTGCGTGACGAATTTGTCTGTCCGCATTTTTATTTATCTTCTTTATCATTGTCTACACTCCTTACTTACCTGACTTCTTGCCTTCTTTCAGCACGACGGCTTCCTCTTTGTAACGGAGACCGTAGGCGTGATAGGGTTCTACGGGACGCTTCGCCTTGATGTTTGCGGCGGTTTGTCCGACGAGTTCCTTGTCTATGCCGGAAACGACGATTTCCGTCTGGGAGGGACAACTGAACGTGATGCCCTTGGGAGCAATTACTTCTACGGGGTGCGAATAACCGATGTTCATTACGAGTTTGTCGCCCTGAACGACGGCTTTGTAGCCGACGCCGTTGACGATGAGGTTGCGCGTAAATCCTTCGGATACGCCCTTGACCATATTGGCTACAAGCGCTCTGTACAAGCCGTGCTTGGCTTGCAGGTCGCTCTCCGCGCCGTCGGGGCAGGTAAACGTTACGACGTTTCCTTCGATTTGTACACCGATTTTTTCGTCTATTGTGCGCACGAGCGTGCCCTTGCCGCCTTTGACGGTTATCTCGCCGTCATTGTAGGCGACGGTGACGCCTGCGGGCAACTCGATAGGTTTTTTTCCGATTCTCGACATATCCTACCTCCTTACCACACGTACGCAAGCACTTCGCCGCCGAGATTGTTCTCGCGGGCGTGCTTGTCCGTCATTATGCCCTTGCTTGTGGACACGATTGCAATTCCCAATCCGTTAAGCACCTTGGGGAGTTCGCTGCTCTTGGCATAAACTCTCAAACCGGGCTTGCTGATACGTTTGAGACCTGTGATGACTCTTTCGCCTTTGTAGCCGTACTTCAACGTTACTTTCAAGCTGTTTTGAAGCTCGTGTTCCACCACTTCGTAACCTTCGATGTAGCCTTCCTCCAACAGAATGTCCGCGATGGCTTTCTTGGTCTTGGAAGCGGGGATCTCTACGTCGGCGTGTTTGGCTGTGATAGCGTTTCTGATACGCGTGAGCATATCCGCAATCGGATCTGTAACTACCATTTGTATCTTTCCTCCTTACCAACTTGCTTTTTTTACGCCGGGGATCTCTCCCTTGTACGCCTTTTCTCTGAAACAAATTCTGCAAATGCCGTACTTTTTGAGTACCGCGTGGGGACGGCCGCAGATGGAACAGCGAGTGTATCCGCGAGTGGAATACTTGGGTGTTCTTTGCTGTTTGTTTATCATTGCTTTCTTTGCCATATTCTTTACCTCACTAAGCCCTGAACGGCATACCCAGATATTTGAGCAACGCTTTGCCTTCGGCGTCCGTCTTTGCCGTGGTTACGAACGTCACGTCGAAACCGCGGGTCTTTTCCACTTGGTCGTAAACGATCTCGGGGAAAATCAACTGTTCGCGGATACCCAGCGTGTAGTTGCCACGTCCGTCGAGGTTGGTGTTTACGCCGCGGAAGTCTCTGACTCTCGGCAGCGCGATGCTTACCAACTTGTCGAAGAACGAGTACATACGTTCGCCCCTCAGAGTTACCTTTGCTCCTACCGCCATACCCTTGCGAACCTTGAAGTTTGCAACAGACAGTTTGCTGTTGGTTACAAGGGGTTTTTGACCGGAGATGATTTTGAGTTCCTCTACCGCCAACTGAAAGGACTTTGCGTTGTCCTTGACGTCGCCGAGACCGGCGTTGAGAACTATCTTTTCAAGACGGGGAACTTCGTTGACGTTGGTGTAGCCGAATTCCTTGATGAGTTGGGGAACGACTGTTTCCTTGTACAGCTTTCTGAGCCTGCACTCTACGGGCTTTGCCGCAGTTTCGGTTTTCTTTGTAGCCATAATGTTCCTCCTCACTCCTTATCGGCGGCGGCTTTTTTGCTCTTTTTGGGAGCGGACGAGCCGGATCTTGCCGCTTTTGCCTGCTTCTTTTCGGCGCGGGCGTCTATCACAGCGCCGCATTTGTGGCAACTTCTGAGATATTTGCCCTTTTCGCCGAGAACGTGGTTGACGCGCGTTGTCTGTCCGCACTTGGGACAAATGAGCGCGACGTTGCTGACGTCTATCATACGCGGCTGTTCGAATTTGCCGCCCTGTTCCTGAGCCGAACGAGGTTTTTTGTGCTTTGTTACAAGGTTGACCCCTTCAACGACGACTCTGTGCGTTACGGGATCTGCAACGATGACCTTGCCGCGCTTTCCGCGGCTGTCCTCGCCGCCGACGATGACTTCGACGGTGTCACCGGACTTGATGTTCATACTTGCCATATTTTCCTCCTGTTACAGCACTTCCGGCGCGAGAGATACTATCTTCATATAGTCTTTTTCGCGAAGTTCTCTTGCTACCGGCCCGAAGATACGAGTGCCTCTGGGCTGTTTTTGCTGATCGATGATTACTGCGGCGTTGTCGTCGAAACGAATGTGCGTTCCGTCCTTGCGGTTGATACCGAAGGCGCTGCGGACGATGACCGCCTTGACGACGTCGCCCTTCTTGACGACTCCGCCGGGATTCGCGCTCTTGACGCTGGCGACTATCACGTCGCCGATGTTGCCGAACTTACGTGAAGAACCGCCGAGGACCTTGATGCACATAAGTTCTTTTGCGCCGCTGTTGTCTGCGGCTTTAAGTCTTGTTTGTACCTGAATCACTGCCGTTTCCTCCTACTTAGCCTTTTCGACAATTTCCAACAAACGCCAATTCTTGTCCTTGGACAATTTTCTCGTTTCCGCGATACGCACCGTGTCGCCTACGCCGCATTCGTTGTGTTCGTCGTGCGCTTTGTATCTCTTGGTCTTGCTTACCGTCTTTTTGTAAAGAGGGTGCTTGTACTTGTTGATTACTTCTACGACTATCGTCTTGTCCATCTTGTCGGATACGACGACGCCGACTCTTTCTTTTCTGCTATTTCTTTCCATAACTCCACCTCGCTTACGCCTTTGCCGCCCGCTCTCTTTCGCGGAGCACCGTCTTTACCCGAGCAATGTCTTTCTTGACGCTGTTCAAAGCCAAAGGGTTGTTGAGTTGTCCCGTTGCGTGAGACAAACGCAAATTGAACAACTCTTTTTTCAAATCGGCGAGCTTGGCAGTCAACTCTTCGTTGCTGAGTTCGCGTACGTTACTTGCTTTCATCTGCATTCACCTCGTCAACCTTTCTCACAAACTTGCACTTGACGGGAAGTTTGTGACTTGCCAAACG
>CANQYT010000014.1 GCA_947628135.1 uncultured Clostridia bacterium | reverse complement strand
ACCTTGATAACGTCCGTATCCTTGGTCGTGCCGGTTTCGAAGGTAGCGCCGCAAGCACATACAACAGTCGCTTGATGATAATTCGGATGTATACCTTGTTTCATATCGCTCACCTCACAAAATATTTTGCTCATATATAGTACTATTTCGCGGCAGGTTTGTCAAGCGATTTGCAAAGGTAAAAAATTTAACACTTTGCGCGCGCAAAAACATATAGTACAGTATGAAGTTAGAGGAGATCCCGCGTCGAGTGCATTTCGTGGGGTGCGGCGGAGTAAGTATGAGCGGGCTTGCGGAACATCTGGCAAGGCTGGGTCATTCCGTATCGGGCAGCGACCGCGCCATTAGCGACAGGACGGACGCTCTTTCGGCGTTGGGGATAAAAGTACATATAGGACATTCGGCGGCAAACGTCGGCGACGCCGAATTGGTGGTGCGCACGTCCGCCGTTCCCCTTTCCAATGAGGAAGTCGTTTGGGCGAAAGATCACGGCGTGCCCGTCGTACTTCGCGAAGAATTGTTGGGCGCGGTGTTCGACGGGTTCGAAACGCGCGTGGCGGTGTGCGGCACTCACGGCAAAACCACGGTTACGGCTATGTTGCACGAAACGCTGTGCGAGGCGGGCGTGGAACACGCGGCGTTTGTGGGAGGAGTGTATCACGGCGACAACTACTTTTTCGGAAAGAGTTGCGTGGTGGCGGAGGCGTGCGAGTTCAATCGCAGTTTTTTATTTTTGCACCCTACGCTGTGCGTCTGTCTCAACGCCGAGTTGGACCACCCCGATTGTTACAAGGATTCCGACGACGTAAAAAGGGCGTTTGCGCAATTTTTTACTTCGGTCGGCAAGACGGGGTGCGTCGTTTTGCCCGCGCAGCTCAAAAGTTTGTTTCCGCACCGCAACAGGGTGTTGTTCGACAAACGTTTCGAGGCAAGCGGGCTGACTTTTTTCGACGGCAAACCGAAGTTCGACGTGCTGTTTCCCGACGGAGCAAAGCGCAAAGTGTCTCTTGCAGTGCGCGGCGAACACAACGTTCACAACGCGCTTGCCCTGCTTGCCGCCTCCGAACGTCTCGGAGTGCCTGCCGACGTTGCAGTCAAAGCGCTTTCGCGATTTGACGGGGTGGACAGGCGTTGGACGGAACGCGCGTGCGATGGTTTGGGCAGAGTTGTGTTGGATTACGCTCATCACCCTACGGAGATCAAGGCGGCAGTCGCCACCGCGCGCAAAGTTTCGCAGGGTCGCGTGCTGTGCGTTTTTCAGCCGCACACCTATTCTCGTACACAGGCGTTCTGGCGGGAGTTTGCCGAATGTTTTCGCGGGGCGGACGCAGTGGCGTATCTGCCCGTATATTCCGCGCGGGAAAAACCTCGTGCGGGAGTCAATTCCTATCTGCTTGCGCAGGAGGCGATCTCTCTCGGTATAAACGCCTGTTTTTTGCCCGATTTCCCCTCCGCAACACAATGGCTGTACGGCAATGCGTCGGCTTGCGACACTGTGCTGATATTGGGCGCGGGCGACGTAAACAAGTTGGCGGACCTGCTGTAACGGCGCGGTTTTACGCCGTTTACGGCGCGTTGAGAAAAACCTTTCAGGAAAGATACGCCACGTCTCCGCCGCACTCGCTGCACACAAACGCGTTTTTCTGCGCGCAACTCGGGCAAATTTGTTTGCGGCATTTCGTGCATACGCAGTAGTCGTTGTTGTCTATTTCTTTGCTGCAAAAATTACACTTCATTTCAACACCTCCTTCGTATTGTTGACAATCCGAAGAAATTTGGTGCGTTTGCGACAAATATTGCCGTAAAATTTTTCAAATGCGGATACGGGGTTGCAATTTCCGCGGATATATGTTATACTACCGTTGATTTCTTTTGCGGAGGTCGTTATGGCGAAAGCGGATGAGGCGAGAGTGGTGTTCAACACTCTTTGTCGGGCGTTGGACAATATGCAATGGAAGTACGACAAGGAGGAACGTACGGACGGTTACGTCGTGTTTACCTCCGCCGTCGGCAAAGATCTGACTATGAAGTTGGCGATAACCGTAGACGCAGACAGGCAGGTTGTCTATCTAAAATCGCCTATGCCCTTTCGCGTGCCGCAGGAAATGCGCGACGACGTGGCAAAGGCGCTGATATTTGCGAATTGGAGTATGCTCAACGGCAGTTTCGAGATGGACTATTCCGGCGGCTTAGTGTCCTTTAAGATAGTGATACCCTATATGGACAGTATGCTCAGCGTAGAGGTATTCCGCTATATGATAATAATTTCCTGCCAGATGATAGACAAGTTCAACGACAAACTTCAAGCGCTTGCGCAGGGCAAGATGACCTTGCAGCAGTTTCGCGAATTTGCCGATAACAAACAATAAAAAAAGGTTTCGCCGCTTGTGCGAGCGTTCATAGTGATTTTTCGAATAACGGTTTGGCGAACAGTCAAGCCGCTTTTGATTGTCGCAAAACAAAAAAGCGATGATGAAGGAGAAAAGACGATTGCAACAACACTCTTTTGCTGCTCTGCAACACGGACGCCCGCTTTGATGGAAACCCCTCGGAAATATTTTGAAGAAACAAGATAAATACCCTTTGAAAGTTGCACAGAAATATGCTATACTTAAAATATATCATTTTGCAGTCTGGAAAGAGAATGGACAAAATTAAGGAACTATACGGCGTAGATATCAAGGAGAATTTCATCAAGCATCTTGATGAAAGTCTTTTGACTATTCTCTTGAAAGACCGCAGTTCCGGCAAAAACATCATTTGGGCGACGGACATATATTCCTCTCACGGAGTAGGTTTCGGCAGTCAGGATCAAATTACCTCCGCACTCATCACAGGCAAGCGCGGTTGTATCATCAGACCTCGCACGGAAAAGTCCAAACGCGAGCAACAGCACCGAATAAAAAACAAAGCAGAAGTTTTTACTCCGTCGTGGGTATGCAACAAACAAAACAACCTTGTGGACAATGCTTGGTTTGGGCGCGAAAACGTCTTTAATACCGAAACAGAGAAAGGCTGGATATCAACGTCGGATAAGGTTGTTTTCCCCGACACCGACGGTAAAACGTGGCTGGATTATGTAAAGGCGAACCGACTTGAAATCACTTGCGGCGAAGCGCCCTATATTACAAGTCGCTACGATGCCGTAACGGGAGAATATATCGACATAAAAGACCGAATCGGTCTTTTAGACCGAAAACTTCGCGTTGTCGGCGAGAATGTCGAAAGTGAATCCGAGTGGTATGATTGGGCTATTGCTGCGCTTAAATCGGTTTACGGCTTTGATTGGCAAGGAGACAATGTGCTTATCGCCCGTGAAAATTTGCTGTTTGCGTTCATAGAGAATCACATAGACAAATTCGATGTGCCGCCGACAAATGACTATTTGAAAGAGGCAGCAAGGATACTTTCTTGGAATATTTGGCAAATGGACGGACTGAAATTTGTAATTCCCAACAGTTGCAAGCATTATAGAAGTCTGCAAACATCGATATTCGACGACGAAAACGAATCGCCTTGTCTCGGCTGTCAAAAAAACGATCCGCATAAACATAAAGGAATATATTGTAAGATTATGAATTGGAGCACCAAAAAGTCCGAATTGTTTATAGACCAGGTAAGGGAGCAAAAGAAATGATTGATAAATCGATTTTGGACGATCTCATCATCGGGCGTGTCGAACCGCATATTTATGCGTTTACGACAAATACAATTCCCAATTACTTAAAGGTCGGAGATACCTATCGCCCCGTCGCAGTCAGATTACGCGAATGGCAAGATCGTTTTCCCGAACTTGAAAAGCAATACGACCATACGGCAAAAATAAGTGATGACGTATATTTTCGTGATTTTGCCGTACATCAGTTTTTGGAATCGGACAAGAAGAAAGTCAGATTGCTTCCGGCGAATATTGCCGAAGGCATTTACTATTCCAAAGAATTTTTCAAGGATGCCGACAAGACCGACGTAGAAGACGCCATTGCCGACATTGAAGAAAATCACCGCGCAAGGACAAACAAATACCAATATTACAATGCGGAAAGTCGTTTGCCCGAAATATATACATATCCTCGGACGGAAACCTATGATTTGCGCCCCAATCAAAAAAACACGGTTGCCGCCTTTCACGAGGCAAGAGCAAACGGGCATAAAAATCTTTTGATGTATGCTGTTATGCGCTTCGGCAAGTCGTTTACTTCTATGTGTTGTGCGTTGGATATGAGTGCGCGGCTTGTTGTGGTTGTTTCGGGGAAAGCCGATGTCAAGCGAGAATGGCAGAAAACAGTTCAAAGCCACGTTAAGTTCGAGTCTTATAACTTCTTGACAAGCGACGACTTACTTAGGAATAATCACATTGTAACCGAAACGCTTGCCGCAGGAAAAAGAGTTGTTGTATTCCTCACCTTGCAAGACCTTCAAGGCGACACGATAAAAGACAAGCATCAAGAGGTTTTCGGGCAAGATATTGACCTCTTGCTTGTAGATGAAACGCACTTCGGCGCTCGTGCCGACAAGTACGGCGCTGTTCTGAATACCAAGAACTATCAATCCGACGTCAAGCGCAAGAATGATGATGAAGATTTTGTCGATACCGAAGAAGCGGATGCGGTGATTAAGGTATTGAAAGCCGATACGACGATACACCTTTCGGGAACGCCCTATCGCATTCTGATGGGAAGCGAGTTCAAGAAAGAGGACATCATCGCGTTCTATCAGTTTACGGATATTATTACCGATAAAGAAGCGTGGGACAAAGAACATATTTTAGACGACGAATTCAAGGAATGGGATAACCCCTATTACGGTTTTCCGCAAATGGTGCGTTTTGCGTTTCATCCGAGCGAGCGCGCCCGCAAGCGTTTGGAAGAACTGAAAAAAGCGGGAATGACTTATGCCTTTTCGGCACTATTCAAGCCGAAGTCTATCAAGAAAGACAGCACGGGAAAGCACAGAAAGTTTGAATATGAGAACGAAGTCCTTGATTTATTTGAGGTAATCGACGGAAGCAAAGAAGATGAAAATCTTTTGGGTTTCTTGGACTACGACAAAATCAAAGACGGCAAGATGTGTCGCCATATCGTGATCGTTCTACCCTATTGCGCTTCCTGCGACGCGCTTGAAGCGCTGATTAAAAACAATGCCGACAAATTTCGCAATCTTCAACAATATGAAATTATCAATATATCTGGTGTCGAGAAACCAAACGCATATAAGTCGCCCGATGATATCAAAAACGCGATCCGAGATTGCGAGGCGAAAGGAAAAAAGACGATTACTTTGACCGTAAACCGAATGTTGACGGGCAGCACCGTCCCCGAATGGGATACGATGATCTATCTCAAAGACACCGCTTCCCCGCAGGAATACGACCAAGCGATCTTCCGCCTGCAAAATCAATACATAAAAACATTCGTTGACGATAGCGGCGACAAAATCAAATTCAATATGAAACCGCAAACTCTGCTTGTGGATTTTGACCCAAACAGAATGTTTGTTATGCAGGAAACCAAGTCGAAAGTATACAATGTCAACATTGATGATGGCGGCAATGTAAAACTCAAACAGCGCATAGAAGAAGAATTGCGTGTCTCTCCTATTGTCACACTGAACGCGGACAAAATAGTTGAAGTACAAGCAATTGACATAATGAATGTCGTGAGAAATTATCAAAAGGATAAAGGTATTCGCGAGGAAGCACTTGAAACTTCAACAGATTTAAGCATTCTTGATGACCCGATAATCCGCGCGACGATAGAGCGTGAAAACGAAATTGGTTCAAAGGCGGGGCTTTCCACTCCCGCCCACGAGGGCAAAGATAATGACGATGAGGGCGATGATTACAACGTCCCCGACGACGATTCTGAAAACGAGGAGAACAATTTGCCTATATCCTATCCTGACGGCTCTCCGAAAACGGAGGACGAGCAGAAGAAACTCGAAAACAGTCTCAAAAAGAAAATTCAAAGCTATTATGTCCGCATTTTGCTATTTGCTTATCTGACTAAGGACAGGGTAATTTCCGTATCTGATATTATTGCAAATATCGACGCGGGTGACAATAGACGTATCGCCAAAAATCTCGGATTGAGCAAAGTCATTTTGTCGCGCCTGTTCGACAAGTGCAACAAATTTGCTTTGAGCGATTTGGACTACAAGATACAGGATTTGAACGATCTTTCCCTCGCCTCGGAGATGCAACCGGCAGAAAGGGCGAGCGTCGCTATGAGTAAATTCGGCAAACTCGGCGATGCCATTGTCATAACTCCTGCAAACATTTGCGACGATATGGTCGCTCTCTTGCCCGATGATTTCATACGCGAAACCGCAAACAAGGACGGGCGAATTTTGGATATTGCGGGAACGGCGGGCGAATATGCCGTGGCATTACATAAACGGCTCTCTGCGCTTGGCATTGAAGAAGAGAAAATTGCAAATATGATTTTCACGATTCCGAAGTCGTCCGTCTGCTATGAACTCATCAGGAAACTGTATGAAATGCTCGGGCTGAATGTGGAGAACATTGCTTCGGAATTTGTCGCCGCCGATTTATTGGAAATCAAGACTAACGACAAAATCGACTATGACAAAATCAAGCGGTTTTTAACACAAAACAAGCCGTTTAATACAATAAAATTGACAGACGACCTTTCACAAGGAGGTACAAATATGATGACATTTGATGCTGTTGTTGGCAATCCGCCGTATAATAAGATGGATGGAAGTGGAGGAAGCACGGACAGTTCAAATCCGTTGTATGATTTATTTACTCAAATAGGTTTGACTCTTAACCCGACTTATTTTACTTTAATTATCCCCGCAAAATGGATGGTAGGGGGCAAACCTGTTTTGCAAAAATTCAGAACCCTGATGTATAAACAACAAAAAATAAGATACTTATATGATTTTGCGGATGCTAAATGTTGTTTCCCAGCAGATTTGCATCTTGATGCGGGTGTGTGTTACTTTTTAATAGACAAAGAATATAACGGATTAACTACACATATATACACAAGTCCAGAAGGAAAAGTTATGAAATTTATTCATCAATTAAAAAATTCATACAGTGCCTATGTTATTAGAGACAAAAGAATAGAATCAATTATTGAAAAAGATTTTAACATGACCAAAACGACTTTTAATAATATGGTGTCGGAAACTCGTCCTTTTGGTGTTAGAAAAGATTTATTTAACAATCCTGCAAAATATATAAAATATGAACAAAGCGAACGCAAATTTACAGACTCGTTGCTTATTTATGGTGTAAAAGGTATAAAAGGTGGCGCAAAGCGCAGGCAGACCTATATATCAAATTCAATAGTAAGCAAAAACCATAGCCATATTGAAAAATATAAAATATTCTTTACTACGAGTTATTCGACAAATGCCACAGAATATCCTGAGTTTATTTTGGCTGGTCCAAGGGAGATTTGCACTGAAACTTTCTTAGAAATAGGACCTTTTAATAGCATTATTGAACGAAATAATTGTGCCAAATACATGAGAACAAAATACTTTAAGTTCTTGCTTTATTTTGGCAAGGGTACAATGCAGGTCAATAGTTCGGTTTTTTCGTTAATACCAATGCAAGATTTTTCAGAGCATTCTGACATTGATTGGAGCAAACCCGTCGCTGAAATTGACAAGCAACTTTATGCAAAGTATGGCTTGTCCCCCGATGAAATTTCCTTCATCGAGTCTATGATTAAACCTATGGAATAAAAGGACGGTGAATCTATATGCCACGTGGTAAAAATCGACTGAAAATCTTGCTTGACTCATCGCAAGCGGCGTTGTTTGCTGGGATAGAAATACACAATAAACCGTTAATACAGTATAGATATCAAACATCTATCTTGCTTATTATAAATGCATGGGAACTTGTATTAAAGGCTTATATTTATAAGTACATTGATAAAAGAAAAGTTTATGAAAAGAAAGGTTTACACACCATAACATTCTCAAAAGCACTGAGGGATGTAAAAAGTGATATCAATACAAAAAAGGGAAATTCAAATTTTGAGGCAGTAGCGAGTAATCTCTCTTTGCTCTCAGATTATAGGAATGACTTGGCTCACTTTGGAAACGAAGAATTGAACGAGGTCGTTTTTATGTTAATCAACAAAGCCGTTTTGAATTATGACAAATTCATAAAAGAATATTTCAACAAGGACATAACGAAACAGGAAAATTTGATATTGCTACCAATAGGTTTACGTTCCCCAATTGACCCAATTGAGTTCTTGCGCAAAAACGGTATCAAATCTAACAACGATTTTATAAAGTCGATTATTAACACTACAAAAACTTTGAATGAAAACGGCGTTTCCGATGCAATACTTGTCGGTTTTGACATTCAGATGATTAGTGTAAAAAAAGCCATTAATGCGGACATTATTGCCGCTATTGCTCAGGAAAATCCGGATATTTTGATTGCTCGTGAATATAGAGTTACAAACAACCCGAATGCGCCAGAAGTAAGAATAAACCAATTGCCCCCACTAACTTACAGAGACTTGCAGAGTGAAGTAAAAAAACAATGCCCAACAATAATCTTTGGCAAAATTTTTAATTCGATTATGCGTGAAATACGAGAAGATGAAGCCTTGTGTAAAACAAATTATCTTGATCCTCAAAAGCCGTCTGGCACAAAGAAAAGATTTTATGAAATGGCTGCCGTTAAAATAATTATAGAAAAATACAAAACAAAATTAGCAAGCGAATGTGATATATAATTGATTAAGAAGCAGTCTAAAACAATAACTCATAATTGGATGTGGCAGAAAGAAATGTACTATGGTAAGCAAATAAACAATGTTTCAAAAGATAAAATGTTCGGCATCAGAACTTAAATATCAAAAGATAAAATCTGTTTGACCGACATTGCAAAGACTAAAAACTCGAAACATTTCGATATTGTTATCGCACCGCCTCGGGAATTATTCCACGGAACATAGCCTCCGTTTATTGGACGAAAAAAAACGATTAAATAAGAACGTACCCTTTACAACAAACAAGTCGGGTTTTGCCCCCGACTTGTTTGTTGTACCTTCAAAAAAGCATTTCGGAAAATTGTTTTTGTGATTGTTGTGCGGCTTCGCCGCTTGTGCGAAGCCTTTTTGCTGTAACGTTTATTTCGAAACGAAGCCGAGGACCATTGCGCTCGGACCGAGGTGTACGCCTATTATCGGCGAAAGCAAGCGTATCTTGACGTTGGCTTTCGGGTTTGCCTCTCTCACCTTGGCGGCAAGTTCGTTTGCGTACGTTTCGTCGTTTGCGTGGGTGATGTACACGGTGTGTTCTTCGGAAAGGTCCGTTTTGTCGAGGTAGTACTCAATCATATTGGCAATGGACTTTCTGTAACCGCGTTGTTTGCCCCACACGCTCAACGTGCCGTCGGCATTGAATTGGATAAGCGGTTTTATGTCCATCAGTCCGCCAAAAAAGGCTACCGTTCTGCTTATACGTCCGCCGCGTTTCAGGCTGTCAAGGTCGTCCACGTAAGCGCACGCCGCGGTTTTGCGTTTGAACTGTTCCAAATCGGCTGCGTTTTCCTCAATGGATAGTCCCTTGTCCTTGTTTTCTATCATTCGTTCGGCGATCAAGCCCGTTATGCCCGTTGCGCGCAGAGAATCCACCGGCACAAATTGTGCCTCGTAACGCGCGTTCAAATCGTCCGCCGCCGCCTTTGCGGAGTTGAACGAGTTGGACAGTCCGCTGCTCAGGCACAGGCACAGCACGCTTTGACCTTGTTGCAGGTAGGGCTCAAAGTATTCCGCCCATTGCGAGGGGGAAATTTGAGTGGTGCTCATAGGCGCTTTTTGCTTTACCAATTCGTAAAACGAAACGGGGTCTATGCCCTTTTCGTCGTCGGTGTACATACGTACTTCTCCGTCGATCACGAATTCCATAGGGATCAGTTTGATTTTGCCCTGTTCGACGTAACTTTTGTCCACGTCGCCCGATACGTCCATAAACAGCAAATAATCCTTCATAATCTTCTCCCGTAAAAGTGTGCGCACTTACGTGCGAATTATCACACGGCGCGTACTTTGCACAATTATACGTTTAGTATAAATTATCGCAAAATATCTGTCAAACTGTTTTTCAACAAAAAATATAATTTGCAAAAAACTTCTCCGCCGACGGGGCGTTTTGCGCCGTCACCAGATAAAATTGGCGCGCGCGCTTTCTCCGTTGTCTATCACCAAGTCCTGCGCGGTCATAGATTTGTTTGCCGCCGCAAGAAAATATATCCACTCGGCGATCTCTTCGGCAGACGCCCATTTTTTCAGCGGCGTTTCCGCCATTATTTGTTTCCACAGTTTCGGGTCGCGCATAACGCGGTCGTTCAGTGCCGTAGTTACTCCCCCGGGGGAGACGCTGTTTGCGGTAGCGCCCCACTCGGCAATGCGCAAAGCGACGTTTTTCATATAGGACACAACTCCGCCTTTACTTGCCGCGTATTCGGGAAATTCCGCCCCCGTAGACGCGCTTGCCGAAGCCACGAACAGCACGCTTTGTATGCCCCGTCTTACGCCGTACTTTTCCGTTACGCGTATCACGCCTTTCAGATTGACGTCTATGTCCCGACCGCTGTTTTGCACGCCCGCGTTGTTGACGAGTATTTGCACGCCCTCTATATTCGGCAGTTCGCCCGAGGCTACGTCGACAATGGTGTGAGAGTAGCGCGGGTGCGTAATGGAGGGGGCAAGTATGTCCAGCCCCGCGACCTCGTGTCCGCAATCGAGAAATTTTTCCGCGGCGGCTTTGCCTATGCCGCTGCTGCTTCCCGTAATCAAAACTTTCATTGTGCCTCCCTTTGTTGTTCGACGAACTTAAAATATTGTTCGCCGACGTTGTTTGCTTTCCAGCGTTTGCAAACGGCGTACCCCAACGGGCTGAATATCGCTTCGCACAGCAATTCCGCCACCATACCCGTCGCCGCGCAGGTGAGACATTGCACGATGTTCCACCCGAAGAAAAAGTGACTTACTATCAGCGCGAAGATGAGATTGTCCGCAAATTGCGCTACGGCGGTGGACAGATACGATCTGCAAATATACGCGCCTATCCCGTCGGGATTTTTTACAAACAGTTTGCCGATTCCCCAATTGGCAAAGTTGTTGATGACCGCGCTCGCGGCAAACGCTACGGTGCTGCCCGTCACAACGTACCATGTTCCGCCGAAAGTGCCGTTCAAAGCGTCGTTGATGACGGCTTGTTCGCCGAAATCGTAGTACGCGCCCCAAGTTCCCGCTATCACGCTTGCGACAAACATCACAAGGCAGGCAAGCAGATTTACTCCCGTTGCAAACAGCGACAGCATAGTCGCCGCACGCGGTCCGAAATGTTTCGTCAGCGCGTCCATACACAAAAACGTCACCCACGACACGATGATACCGCAATCGAGGGCAAGCCAATCCAAGTTGGTATCGATACTTTTGTTGGCGAGCAGATTCATTGTAAAAACGGACAGTACAAACAAACTTACCGTCGCCGACGGGGCGGAACGCAGCAAAACGACGTATTCGCCGAAAAATCTCTTGATTTTTCCCATAAAAAAACTCCTTGTTTTTTATTTCCCGAAATCGGGCTGTCCGCGCAGAACGCAGACCGCAAAAAAGATGGTTTACGCAAGGACAACATCTCTTTGCGCAACCATTATACACTAATTCCGCCCCGTCTGTCAAAAGATTTTGCGTAAGTGCCAAGCGCGCGTTTGTTTTTTCCGAAAGGCGGGGCGCATTTGTTTTCTGTCGGCGCAAGGTTTTGCGGGGAAACCTTTTTGCCGCGGTTTTGTCGGCGCGTAAGGGGTCGGGCGCACCCCGTTTCAAACAGTTGAAAAAAACTTGTTTTTTTGATATACTGTAAATTGACAAAGTAGGCGCACCTCTGCGCAAGACGGAATTTTCCGTCACGGAGCAACTATGAAAGATAACAAAACTTCCGACAGCGTTTGCAAAAGCTGCGAAAAAATCAAATCGGTAAGAAAAACAAAAATCGGCGGACAAGCCGTGCTCGAAGGCGTGATGATGCGCGGCAGTACGAGCGAGGCGCTTGCCTGTCGGGACGAAACGGGCGTCATTCGTATCGATACCACCCGTTTGCCCGCGCACAAACCTTGGTATCGCAAAGTGCCTTTTCTGCGCGGTATCGTCAACCTTGTAACGTCGCTTATCGACGGCACAAAGATAATCGGCAAAAGCGCCGAAGTAATGGTGGAAGAAGTGGACGTCAAAGGCGACGGCGGCGGTTTCGGTTGGGTGATGGGACTGTCTACGCTGCTGGGCGTGGTTTTGGCGTTGGCGCTGTTTATCCTCGCGCCCACCTATGCCACGCAGGGCATATTCGGTCTTGCGGGACTTTCCACCGAAAGTCTGGAATGGGCTTGGCTCAAATCCCTGTTGGAGGGCGTATTCAAGATACTCATTCTGGTGGGGTATATGTCGCTGATTTCCTGTATGAAGGAAATTAAGCGCGTGTTTATGTACCACGGCGCGGAACACAAGACCATCGCCTGCTACGAGGCGGATCTGCCCCTCACCGTACAAAACGTCAAAAAATGCAGTCGTTACCACGACCGTTGCGGCACGAGTTTCATCGTGTTCGTAGTGGTTTTGTCCGTGATACTGATGATGGTGTTGGACGTGGTATGCGCGGCGTGCGGCTGGACGCTGTTTCTCGAAAAGGACAATTGGTGGCTGCGGGCGCTGTTGAAAATAGCGCTGTTACCCATTGTCGCGGGTATCAGTTACGAAACTCTTATGTTGCTTGCTCGCAGCAATTTCATACTGTTTCGCCCCCTCAAATGGCTGGGTAAACAATTTCAGAAACTTACCACGCGCGAACCGGACGACGGTATGTGCGAGGTCGCGATAGCCGCTTTCAACAAAGTGTTGGAAATGGACGCCGATCAAACCGTTGCGGAGGAGCATTTCCCTCAGCCCGTCGGCATTGCGCAATTCCGCGAAACGCTCATCGACAAACACCCCGACCTTGTTCAATGCGTCAAAGGGGACGTCGATTGGCTGCTTTGCGCCATACTCAACGTCAAAAAGGAAGATTTGTCCAAACCGCAAGTAAAGATACCCTTCGGTTGGCTTGTACGTCTGGACAAGATGTCCGAACAAATTGCCTCCGGGCAACCGTGGCAGTACGCGGTGGGCGCGACGGAGTTCTACGGCAGGACGTTCCGTTTGGACAAGAGCGTGCTTATTCCCCGTATGGAAACGGAACTTGTGTGCGAACGTATGCTTAAATACGTCGGCGAAGATACCAAGTTGCTGGATATGTGCTGCGGCAGCGGTATCCTCGGAATTACCGCCGCCTGCGAAAAGCATTGCAGCGTAACTCTCGCCGACATCGACAAGAACGCGCTCGGCGTAACCAAAACCAACGCCAAACTGAACAAAGCAAAGGTCAAAACGGCGCGCACGGATATGTTTGCGGACGTTTCGGGCAAGTACGACGTAATAGTGTGCAATCCCCCCTACGTCAGGACGGACGATATAGCGACGCTTGACGCAAGCGTAAAGGACTTCGAGCCGCATTCGGCGTTGGACGGCGGTAAAGACGGGTTGGATTTCTACCGTATTTTGGCAAAGGACGCCCCCGCGCACCTCGTCAAACGCGGCGTAATGGTTTTGGAAATAGGCTACGACGAGGGGCAGGCGGTAGCCGAACTGCTCGGCGGCGCTTTCGAAACGGAAGTTGTTGCGGACTACGGAGGAAACGACCGTATAGTTGTGGCGCGTTTGAAATAAACCCACCCCATCTGTTCAAAATCGACCTTTTACGGAGAATTTATGATAGAAAAATTGGAAAAATTGGCAGAACGATACGCCTTTCTCACCGACGAGATCGCCAAGCCCGAAGTGATAGCGGACAACAACGGCTGGAAGAAACTCGTCAAGGAACACAGCAATCTTTCGCCGATAATCGACTGCTACAACGAGTACCGCGCCGCAAGCGAGGCGCTTCGCGCCAACAACGATTTGTACGCGGTGGAAACGGACAAGGAAATGCTTTCGCTTTTGCACGAGGACATAACTCTGCAAAAAAAACGTCTGGAAGAACTTACGGAACGGCTCAAAGTTTTACTGCTGCCCAAAGACCCCAACGACGACAAAAACGTCATCGTGGAGATACGCGCGGGAGCGGGCGGCGAAGAAGCCGCGCTGTTTGCCAACGAGATAAGACGTATGTACTATATGTTCGCCGAGAAAAACCGTTGGAAGATAGAGGAAATCGACATAGAGGAAAACGAACTCGGCGGGTTGAAAGAAGGCTCGTTTATGGTGGTGGGCGACGGCGCGTACAGCAAATTCAAGTTCGAAAGTGGCGTACACCGCGTGCAGCGCGTACCCGACACGGAAAGTCAGGGACGTATCCACACAAGCACCATCACCGTTGCCGTTCTCCCCGAAGCGCCCGACGTGGAGTTGGAAATACTCGACAAAGACTTGAAGATAGACACATATCGCAGCAGCGGCGCGGGCGGACAGCACGTCAACAAGACGGAAAGCGCGATACGTATCACTCACCTGCCCACGGGCATCGTCGTCAACTGTCAGGACGAACGCAGTCAGATAAAAAACCGCGAACGCGCGATGAACATTCTCAAAAGCAAACTTTACGATTTCTATCAGTCGCAGGCGGACGCGGAGTACGCCGCCGCGCGCAAATCGCAAGTGGGTACGGGAGACCGCAGCGAGCGGATACGCACCTACAATTTTCCGCAAGGTCGCGTAACCGACCATCGTATCGGACTTACGCTCTATTCGATAGATACCTTTATGAACGGGGACATCGGCGAAATGGTGGAAGCGCTGAGGCTTGCGGATCAAACCAAAAAACTGCAAGCCAATTCCGATTAGATTCGGCGCAAGCAAGGTTTGCGGCAAACGTTCGGCTGCTTTGTTTCGCCGTCCGAATTTTACCGAAAGGCAGCGAATTACATAAACAAAGGATATTTTTATGAAAAAATTTGCGTTGACAATGGCAATTATTGCAATTTTTGCGGCGTTCGTATGTACCGCCGCCGCTTGCCGACGCGGCGACGAGTTGTTGCTGTACGTACCCGACGGCGCGCCTGCGCTGTCCGTTGCCAAGATAATTAACGACGGCTGTATCGGCGACACAACGACGAGGAAACAGTCCGTAGTTTCCGTCGTCACCACGGGCGAGGAAGTCACCGCCAAGTGCGGCAACGGCGAGGCGGACTTGGCTGTGCTGCCCACCAACGCGGCGGTAAAAATTTGTTCCGTGCGCGACGACTACGCGCTGTTTTCCGTAAACGTCTACGGCGTATTGTACATTGTGGGCACGCAGCAGTTGACCGATCTCAAAGATTTGCAGGGCAAGCGTTTGTACAGCATAGGCGAGGGAAACACCCCCGAATACGTCTTTGAAAAGATCTGCGACCAAAACAAAGTGTCCTACGAAAAATACGACGAAAAAGAAACGCTCTACGGCAAAGTTATGCTCAAATATTTCAAGGACGCGTCGGAGATCATTCCGCAGATAATTCAGGGAAACGCCGATTTCGCGCTTTTGGGCGAACCTGCGGCAACGCAACTTATCGGTAAACTTCTGGAAAAGAACAAACCGGCGTACAATCTGTTCAATTTGCAAACGCTGTGGCAGCAAGCGACGGACAGCGACGCGGCTGGTTATCCGCAGGCAAGTCTGATAGTGAAGAAATCTTTGCTGTCCGACGGTGATTTTCGCGCCCGTCTGGACGCTTCGCTCTCTGCTAATTCCGAGTTTCTCAACGCCAACGCAACCAAAATAAAGGACGTGTTGTGCAATGCGGGCAGCGCGTTGCAAATCAATTTCACAAACGAGATATTCGAGCGTTGCAATCTTATTTACACCGACGCTTACGCGGCTAAGGCGGACATAGAAAAGTATCTCGCCGAATTCGACGCAATGCGGCAGTATTTGCCCCTCAAAGACGACATATTCGGTAGGCTCGCCGCCGAAGAATAAAACGCAATTACCTCAGATGAACAAAACGGCAAAAAAAATTCTGACAAACGCCGCTCTGATTGCGGGTTTGACGGCAGCCGCGCTGCTTGTGTGGTACGTTGCGGCGGTAATTTACGGCAACGAACTTATCCTGCCCGACCCTTGGGCGGTGATAAAACTCGCTTTCGGGCTGTTGGGCGACGGCGCTACTTGGCTTTCGCTGCTTTTTACGCTTGCGCGTTCGCTGGCGGCATTTCTTTTGTCCGCGGTCATCGCATTCTGTCTGGCGTTGGCGGCGGGGCTGTTTCCCGCCACGCGGTTGTGCGCGGACGCGGTAGTCACGTTTCTGCGCGCTTTGCCCACGATATCGGTGATATTGTTGAGTATGGTGTTGCTTCGTTCTTCCGCCGTGCCCGTTGCGGTGGCGGTTTTGGTGGCGTTTCCCGTGGCATACGGCACGTTTGTGCGGCGGTACGACCACAACAAGGCGCTTTTCGACGTTTGCAAGACCTACGACGTGTCCGCCTGCGGCAAAGTGAAGTATTTTTTACTGCCGCTCATCAGGGACGAATTGCTTTCCGTGGCGGAGGAGGAACTTCCTCTGTGCGTCAAGGTGGTGATAGCGGGCGAAGTGCTGGCTTTGCCGCTCAGTTCGTTGGGGAGAGATATGTATGTCGCCAAGGTAAATTTGGACACTGCGCGCGTGCTTGCGCTGACGGTGATAGCCCTCGTCGTATGCTTTGTTATCAGCGGCGTGTTGGGTCTCGTTCGGAGGCGCGTAAATGATTGAATTGAAAAACTTTTCCGTTGCCTACGGCGACAACGTAGTCTACGACGGACTCAATTTTACTTTCGGACAGGGTGTAAGCGCGCTGTTGGGCGCAAGCGGAAGCGGCAAAACAACGCTGTTGAGAGCCGTCTGCGGCTTGATTCGGCACGGCGGCGAAGTAATTTGCGAACCTGCGTCCGCGGTGTTTCAAGAACCGTGCCTTGCGCCGATATCCGCGCTCAACAACGTCCGCGCCGTCTTGCGCGGCAAAAATTCCCGTCTTGTCGCCGAAGAAATGCTCAAACGCTGCCGTCTCGACAAGGTAAACGAGCGCGCCACCCGTCTTTCCGGCGGCGAACAGCAGCGGGTCGCGCTTGCAAGGGCTTTTGCGGTCGATCGTCCCGTACTGCTGTTGGACGAACCGTTTCGCAGTCTCGACGTGGGCGTGCGCCGCAAGTTGTACGCCACGCTTTCCGAATTGCTCACCCTCTACCCGAAAACCGTTCTTTTGGTAACGCACGACGTGGACGAGGCGTTGTTGCTTGCGGACAGGGTGTTTCTGTTGGAGGGTCGTCCCGCAGTGCCGAGACTGATTGCCGAAGTAACCGAACCTCACGCTTCCCGCGACGAGTACAGCCCCGAATTTATTTCTTTGAGACGTTCGTTGCAGGACGTTTTCACCCGAGAGTAGAGACAAAACGGCGTCGTGCTATGCCGCACCGCTTACAAATTGCTTGCGCCCAAACGTTGCGCATAGATAAAACTTTGTATATATATAAATATTGTGTATACCTATGTACCCCGCCGTAAAGTTGACGGGGTTTGCCTTTTTTTGGTATAATTATTTCGTTGTGTGCGTCGTTTTAGCAATAGACGAATTTGTTCGCGACATTGCCGAAACGGCGCAATTTGTTTGCGTTTGTTTTCAAAGCGCGCACACTCAAACAATTTTTGGAGGTTTGGTAATGAAAGGTTCGACAATACCGTTTGACGGCACGCCCGAACAGGAAAAACAGCTTCGCGAAAAACTTTCCGAACTGAAAACAAAAGAAGGCGCTCTTATGCCCGCAATGCAATTTGCGCAGGAATTGTACGGATATTTGCCCTTTGAGGTGCAGCAGATCATTGCGGAAGAGTTGAACGTCACGCTCGCCGACGTGTACGGCGTGGCTACGTTCTATTCGCAATTTTCCCTCTATCCCAAGGGAAAGTATCAAATAGGCATTTGTCTCGGCACAGCGTGCTATGTAAACGGTTCGCAAGCCGTATATGAAAAGTTGCAACAGTTGTTGGGCATTCACAGCGGCGAGTGTACCGAGGACAGACTGTTCGGTTTGGACGCCACCCGTTGCGTCGGTTGTTGCGGAATGGCGCCCGTGATGACGGTAAACGGCGACGTTTACGGCAAGGTCACGCCCGATTCCGTGGAGAAAATACTTGCCGCATATTCGTCCAAGGAGGCGCGCTGATGCTCAAAGGTAATCTTAAAAAGATAAAGAAGAAAACGCTTCCGCTCATCACCGCGACGGAAACTTCCGACCGCGTGATAGTGCGCGTGGGTCTTGCTACCTGCGGAATAGCCGCCGGCGGCAGACCCGTTTACGACAAACTTCTTTCACTTGCAAAAGGGCGCGCCAACGTCAGCGTGTCGCCCACGGGCTGCGTAGGTATTTGCCGTTACGAGCCCATCGTCGAAGTTTACGACCGCAACGGACGTACCACCTACATCAAAGTGGACGAAAAAAAGGCGCAGGACATCTTCGAAAAGCACGTTTTGGGCGGAGAGCCCGTAACCGACTACTTTTACGTCGAAGAGGACGGCACTCCCGTCAAAAATCTCACTTTGTCCCGTTTTTACAGCAAACAGAAACGTATCGCGCTGCGCAATTGCGGCGTGATAGACCCCGAAAACATCGACGAATACATTGCTCGCGACGGCTATTTTGCACTGTACAAGGCTGTTACCGAAATGTCGCAAGACCAAGTTGTCGATACCGTTACCCAATCGGGTTTGCGCGGCAGGGGCGGCGCGGGCTTTTTGACGGGCAGAAAGTGGAAATTTACCAAGGAAGCGCAAGGGAAAAAAAAATACGTTTGTTGCAACGCCGACGAAGGCGACCCGGGCGCGTTTATGGATCGCTCCATATTGGAAGGCGACCCCCATTGCGTGATAGAAGCTATGGCGATAGCCGCCTACGCTGTGGGAGCAGACCAAGGTTATGTGTACGTTCGCGCCGAGTACCCCATTGCCGTGCAACGTTTGGACATTGCAATCAAGCAAGCGCGTAGTTACGGATTGTTGGGAAAAAACATTTTCGGCACAAACTTTTGTTTCGATTTGGAAATACGTCTCGGAGCGGGCGCGTTTGTGTGCGGCGAAGAAACTGCGCTTATGACAAGTATCGAAGGGCGTCGCGGCGAGCCTCGTCCCCGTCCGCCTTTCCCCGCGCAAAAAGGTTTGTTCGGCAAGCCCACCCTGCTCAACAACGTGGAAACATACGCCAACGTCGCGCAAATAATACTGCACGGCGCACAAGAGTACGCCGCTATCGGCACGGAACGCAGCAAAGGCACAAAAGTGTTTGCTTTGGGCGGCAAAATCAACAACACGGGTCTGGTGGAAGTGCCTATGGGCACTACCCTCAAAGAAATAATCTACGACATCGGCGGCGGAATACCCAACGGCAAAGCGTTCAAAGCGGCGCAGACGGGCGGACCGAGCGGCGGTTGCATACCCGCAAGTTATCAGGACATAGCCATCGACTACGAAAGTCTTTCGGGCATAGGCTCGATGATGGGCAGCGGCGGACTCATCGTTTTGGACGAGGACAACTGTATGGTGGATATCGCCAAGTTCTATCTGCAATTTACCGTGGACGAAAGTTGCGGCAAATGCACGCCCTGTCGTATAGGCACAAAACGTCTGTACGAAATGCTGTGCAAGGTTACCGAAGGCAAAGCCACGTTGGACGATCTCGACAAGATGGAACAACTTTGTTACTACATCAAGGACAACTCTCTTTGCGGTTTGGGGCAGAGCGCACCCAACCCCGTGCTGTCCACGCTCAAATATTTCCGCGACGAGTACATAGCGCACGTTGTAGACAGACGCTGTCCCGCGGGAGTGTGCAAGTCGCTGCTGCACTACGAAATCGATTCGACCAAGTGCAAGGGTTGCACACTGTGCGCGCGCAATTGTCCCGTCGGCGCGATAAGCGGCAACGTTCGCGAGCCGCACTCGATAGACGTAAGCAAGTGTATCAAATGCGGCGTTTGCGCAGCCAAGTGCAAATTCGGCGCGGTAAAAAAAGTGTAATGGGGGCGGAAAAATGATAAATTTGAAGATAAACAACATTCCCGTCTACGTAGAAGACGGAGCGACGGTATTGGAGGCGGCTCGCAGCATAGGCATCAAGATCCCCACGCTGTGCCACCTCAAAGGGATAAGCGAATTGGGCGCGTGCCGCGTGTGCGTTGTGGAAGTAAAAGGTATGCGCAATCTCGTTGCCGCGTGCGAATATCCCGCGCAAGAAGGTATGGAAGTGTTTACCAACACCCCGCGCGTACTCAACAGCCGCAAAACCACCATCGAACTGATATTGTCCGACCACCGCAAGGACTGTCTCAGTTGCGAGCGCAACACCAACTGCGAGTTGCAACGCCTTTCGCACAAATACGATTGCGACAGTCATCGTTTCGAGGGAAGCACGCGCGATTTCGTCTTTGACGACAGCACCGACTACCTTGTGCGCGACAACAGCAAGTGTATTTTGTGCCGCAGATGTATCGCGGTGTGCAAACGTCAGCAGGGCGTAGGAGTCATCGGCGCAAACGAACGCGGATTTGCCACACACGTGGCTTGTCCTTTCGATATGAAACTCAGCGACACCCCTTGCGTGGGCTGCGGTCAGTGTATCAACGTGTGTCCCACGGGCGCTTTGCAGGAGAAAGAGGAACTTACGCGCGTTCAGGAAGCGCTTGCCGATCCGCACAAGTACACCGTGGTGGGTTACGCGCCGTCGGTGCGCGCGGCGCTTGCCGAAGCGTTCGATATGCCTATGGGTACAAACTGTCAGGGCAAAATAAACACCGCCCTCAGATACATAGGTTTCGACAAAGTGTTCGACGTCAACAGTTCCGCCGACTTCACGATAATGGAAGAAGCGCACGAACTTGCCGAGCGTATCGGTAAAGGCGGCGTACTGCCGATGTTTACAAGCTGCTGTCCCGGTTGGATAAACCACATTCAAAAAAACTATCCCGACTTGCTGCCCAATCTCAGCAGTTGCAAGTCGCCGCAGCAGATGTTCGGCGCGCTTGTAAAGCACGTTTTCGGCAAAATTGCCAACGTGGCGGCAAAAGGCATATTCGTGGTGACGGTTATGCCCTGCACCGCCAAGAAAGGCGAAAAGCACCGTACCTTTACCGACGGTCTTGCGGACGTGGACGCAGTCATCACCACGCGGGAACTTGCCGCGCTCTGCAAGGAGAACGGTATCCTGCTCAACGAACTGCCCGACGGCGAACCGGACAGACCCTTCGGCGAATACAGCGGCGCGGGCGCGATTTTCGGCGCGACGGGCGGCGTTATGGAGGCGGCGCTGCGCACGGCGGTCAACATTCTGCAACCGGATATGCGCGTTGCCCCGTTGGAATTTACCGAGGTGCGCGGCTTGAAAGGCGTCAAAGCGGCAAGTTACGTCATCGCGGGAAAAACCATCAAGGTGGCGGTGGTAAACGGTCTCAACAACGTCAACGCCGTTTGCGACGCCGTTCGCAAGGGCGAGTGTGACTTCCACTTCATCGAAGTGATGACTTGTCCCGGCGGTTGCGTAATGGGCGGCGGACAGCCTATTCGCGCAACCATCGTCAAGCACAAGGCGGAAGTGGCGGCGGCTCGCGCCCAAGTGCTGTACTCCGCGGACAAGGCTATGTACACCCGCCGCAGTCACAACAACTCCGACCTCAAAAAGATCTACGCAGACTACCTCGGCGACCCCTGCGGCAACGAGGCGCATCACCTGTTGCACACGAGTTATCGCGCGCTGCCCAAGTACGTCAAAGAGTAATTTTTGCGCACCAAGTCGAAAAACATTTTCTTTCAGGCGCTTTCCCTTGCGGCAAAGCGCCTGTTTCGTGCCTGCAACTTTGCGCGCCCGTCTACGCGCGGCGCTCGCCAAGCAAATTCGTCCAAACAAAACCCCATTTAATTTTTCAAAAGCGGTTGAAATTTGTCGCCAAATACGCTACAATAGATACAGGCGGTTTCACCCGCCGAAAAACATCACGGAGGAACACTCAATTGATACAAGTAATCTATGGCGCAAAAGGCACAGGCAAAACAAAGATAATCGTAGAACAAGCCAACAAATACGCGGCAACCGCAAAAGGCGTCGTGGTGTACGTGGATCGCACCAATCACCGTCTGCACGATCTGCACCGCAACATTCGGCTCGTAGACGCGTCCGCCTACGATTTGCACAGCCAACACGACATTCTGTCTTTCATCAAGGGTATGTTGGCAGCCAATTTCGACATAGAACAAATTTTTATGGACGGCGTTACCCGTCTGCTCGATTGCAACATCAGCGAACTACGCGAATTGTACGAGGGTATGGAAGCCATCTCTCGCGAACACAACGTCAACTTCTGCATAACCGCAAGCGGCTCGCGCGAGGAACTGCCTCAATTCATTGCAAAGTACGTAGAGTAGTTTGCGCCCCGCCCGACAAGTTGTTCGGCGTATAGGTACGTATTGGCACGCAGCAACGCCCAGTTGTCTTTTGCAAACGGCAACGGGGCGTTTTGTTTTGCAAGTTTTTCCGTTTTGTTTTGTAAATTTCGGGTAGTAATTCTTTCGGCATATCTTGACAAATTATGTTATAACAACTATAATTTTAGTATATTTACGGTTATCGGGAGGATAAACGTATGGAATTTAGCGAATTGCTTGCCAAGGCTGAACAGGGCGACGCCGCTTCCCAATTCGACGTGGGAAAACGCTACTACGACGGCGAAGGCGTAGAGCAAAGTTTCGAACAGGCAGTTTATTGGTACACAAAATCCGCCAAGCAAGGCAATGCGCTTGCACAGGACGATTTGGGTATTTGCTACTTGAATGGTGACGGCGTAGAGTTAGATTATGTCCAGGCAGTTTTTTGGTTCACTAAATCCGCAGAACAGGGCAATGCCGAAGCACAATATCTTTTAGGCGATTGTTATGATTGTGGGTGCGGAGTAGAAAGGAACTTCAAACAAGCGTTCTATTGGTATGCCAAGTCTGCCGAGCGAGGAAATAACGACGCCCAATTTCGTTTGGGTGATTGCTATGATTACGGGCACGGAACAGAACAGGACTTCAAGCAGGCGTTCTATTGGTATACTAAGTCTGCCGAGCAGGGCAATGCTAAGGCACAGAACCGTTTGGGTGAATGTTACTATCAGGGGAACGGAGTAGAACAAAACTATGAAAAAGCCCTATATTGGTATACAAAAGTTGCCGAACAAGGCGATTCTGAGGATCAATATGATTTGGGTATCTATTACTTTAACGCGGAAGGCATAGAGCAAAATTATGAACAGGCAGTTTTTTGGTTTACTAAATCCGCCGAGCAGGGTTATGCCAAAGCGCAGTACGTCTTGGGTATTTGCTATGTTAACGGTCAAGGTGTAGAACAAAATTACGAGCAGGCGGTTTATTGGTATACAAAATCCGCCGAACAAGGCGATGCCGAAGCGCAGTATAATTTGGGTTGTTGCTACTATAATGGTGAAGGTGTAGAACAAAATTATAAACAAGCCGTTTATTGGTTTACCAAAGCCGCAGATCAAGTATGGTGTTCACTGGCGCAGTATGTTTTGGGCGAGTGTTACTACGATGGTAAAGGCGTAGAGCAAAGTTACGAACGAGCAGTTTATTGGTATAACAAAGCAGCCCAATGGGGCATTCAAGGTGCGCAAGCGCGTTTGGGTTTGTGTTACGAATGGGGGCTCGGCGTAAAGGCGGACGTTACAGAGGCGTTGAAGTGGTACAAACTTGCCGCCGAGCAGGGCGACGAGGACTCGGCGGAAGCATACGACAGGTTGTACAAGGAAAACAGGCAGAAGTTGGAGAGAGAGTTTGCCATTTCCAACAGCGGCAAACGTTACGACCTGTTTGTGTCCTGGAATCACAACGACAAGGCGTTCAAGGACGCGCTTATCGAGGGCGTGGAAAGTTACGACTTCGACCGCACGGGCAAACGGGACGGCAAAGTGTTTGCGCACTACCGCGCTTGGGACAGCGACCGCGACGCAAGCGGCGTAATAGAGGACTGCATACGCGACGTTGTCAATGGCAGCAAGTTTTTCGTATCCATTCTTTCGCGCAACAGCATATGCAGCAATTGGGTCGCCAAGGAAGCGAAAATGTTTTTGGAAAAGATAGATGCGGGCAAGGCTTCCTCGCAAAATCTTTTCGTGGTGTATCTCAACGAGCCGAATTTCGACGTGGCTCAGGCGTTGCGTGCGGACAAAAGCACGTTGACTGATGACCAACGTGAACGTTACGAGATATTCGGCAAACTGCTTGACGTAGCCGGCAAGTTCGCGTGCGACGGCGGCGACGGCAAGTTGGTAAACAACCTTTGCGAACAAATGCGCGAAGCATTGGAAGCGGAAGCGCTTGTTCGCTACCGCGATTTGCAGTGCAACCTGTCGCCCTTTGCCATCACCCTCAAAAACATTTCCGCAAACAGTCTTTCCTATATGGGCAGATCAGACGTTCGCGTAAACAGTTCCCTCTCCTACGACGACGGCTACGTCGAAAGGCAATTGCTTACGGAGGAGGGCGCAAAGGACGTTGAAGAAATATTCGACGAAGGGCGCAATCTGTTTATAGTGGGAGAGGGCGGCACGGGCAAAAGTCTGTTCGTCAGTCAACTGGTGCGCAAAAACTTCAACAAAAATCTGTTTTTTGTGCGCGTCAATTTTTCCGACGAATTTACGGTGCGCAATTTCGGCAACAGCAATTCTCTCACCGAACTTGCCAACGCCGAACTCAACAGATGCCTTGCCGACGACGAATATCACTTTGCCGAGCCGTTGGTGCGGGCGCGCAACAACGACAGCAACAAAATAGTGTTTGTATTCGACGGCTTGGACGAAATAGACTTTGACGCGCGTGCGCGTTTGTGTCAGATTGTGGGACAATACGCTCGTTCGCACGCCGACGACAGGTTTGTGTTTACTTCGCGTACCGACGACGTTCTCAACAAACTGCGCGAGCAGTTGGGGGACGTTCGGCTTTGCGAATTGCGCCCCTTTGACGCTGCCGATTGCGAAAAGTTGTTCGACAACATCGCCAAAAACGCGACGTTCGATTTGCGTACGGTGGGCATTGCCGACGGCATTAGCGGGAAAAACGCCGCAAACGAACAAAAACTTCTGTTCAAAAAGGGGTTTTTCGCCCTGCTGGAAATGATAGAGGACGACATAAAGAAAAACCCGATGCTGTTGTCCAATTTGATATTCATTTATCTGTACAATCGCGGCAACGATAGCGACAGATACAACAAGTACGGCTTGCTTAGCGAATCGGTAAAGATATTCCTCAACGATTTGGAAGAGGACCGCAGAATATTGGACCGTTTTCCGCAATGCAAACGGTTTTTGAGCCGCGGCAAGTTGAACGACCTGCTGGAAACCGTCGCCTACCGCAAACTTAGCAGAACGTCCGCGCGGTTTGACGACCTGGTCGTGGAGTATTACAAGCAAGCGAAGTTTTCCGATGAGGACGCCGAAGAATTGAAAAAGTTGGGCGCAGAGCGCGTGGGAGAGGACGTGTTCGAGTACCTCAGTTCCCGCGGGATAATGTCGCGCGAACAAATCACTCACGACATATTCACTTCGTTTTTCGCTTGCAGATATGTTTACAGAATGGTATACGCGCTGAAAAACGACGGTATAGAGGACTACGTAACTTGGCAGGACGGGGAGGTCGGCGTAAGCGGGCGCGGCGCGTTGGACAGGTTTGTTTCGCCGAATCTGCTCGGCAGCGGCGATTTCCTTTGGCAGGACGCGGCGGTCGATTTGATAATGAAATTGGACAGCGAAATACACGCCGTTTGCCACGGCGAACTGAACAGCGCCAACCCCAACTTCGAAGTGTTTGACGTCACGCTTACAAAGGCGCTTAGCGAGCAGGGCTTTGCCCCCGCAACAATCAACACTCTCCAACAACTTGCCCAACGGGACAAGGGGTTGTTCTTTGCGCAATTCGTGCGTTCGTATCTGAAAGGCTGAACGGCGATTGTTTTGCAAGTTTTTGCCGTCGGGATTTTGTGAATTTCGATTAGCGATTTTTTCGGCATATCTTGACAAATTATGTTATAACAACTATAATTTTAGTATATTCGTGGTTATCGGGAGGATAAACGTATGGAATTTAGCGAATTGCTTGCCAAGGCGGAACAGGGCGACGCCGCTTCCCAATTCGACGTTGGGAAACGCTACTACGACGGCGAAGGCGTAGAGAAGAATTACGAACAGGCAGTTTATTGGTACACCAAGGCAGCCGAACAAGGTTATGCCGAGGCGCAGTATGGTTTGGGAAATTGCTACTACGGGGGTAAGGGCGTGGAGCAAAATTATGAACAAGCGGTCTATTGGTATACAAAGTCCGCGGAGCAGAATTTCGCCAAGGCGCAGTATAATTTGGGAAATGGCTACTACAATGGTCAAGGTGTGCAGCGGAATTACGAGCAAGCGGTCTATTGGTACACCAAAGCAGCTGAGCAGGGTAATGCACGCGCGCAATGCAATTTGGGACTCTGTTACAAAAAGGGTCAAGGCGTAGAGCAAAATTATGAGAAAGCCATATATTGGTATACAAAATCTGCCGAACAAGGCTCTGCTATTGCGCAGTGTAATCTTGGCGAATGTTACTATTACGGTCAAGGCGTAGAGCAAAGTTATGAACGGGCGGTTTATTGGTATACCAAATCTGCGGAACAAGGTTATGCCGGTGCGCAGTACAATTTGGGTGTTTGTTACAAAAAGGGACAGGGCGTAGAGCAAAGTTACGAACAAGCGGTTTATTGGTACACCAAAGCCGCCGAACAGGGAGATGCCGATGCACAAAACAATTTGGGTTTTTGTTATGAAAAGGGTCAGGGCGTAGAGCAAAGTTACGAACAAGCAGTTTATTGGTACACCAAGTCTGCTGAACAAGGTCTTGCCGATGCGCAGTGCAATTTGGGATATTGCTATGATTGCGGTAATGGCGTGGAGCAAAGTTACGAGCAAGCAATTTATTGGTATACAAAATCTGCCGAACAAGACTATGCACGCGCGCAGTGCAATTTGGGATATTGCTATGATTGCGGTAATGGCGTGGAGCAAAGTTACGAGCAAGCAATTTATTGGTATACAAAATCTGCCGAACAAGACTATGCACGCGCGCAGTACAATTTGGGAAATTGCTACTACAATGGCCAAGGCGTGGAGCAAAATTACGAGCAGTCAGTCTATTGGTTTACCAAGTCTGCGGAACAGGGCTATGCCAATGCACAGTACAATTTGGGAAATGGCTATTACAATGGTCAAGGCGTTCGGCAAAGTTATGAACAAGCAGTTTATTGGTACACCAAGTCTGCTGAACAAGGTCTTGCCAGTGCACAGTACAATTTGGGTATTTGTTACAAACAGGGGCGAGGTGTTGAGCAAAATTACGAACAAGCGGCCTATTGGTTTGCTAAGTCTGCGGAACAGGGCAAAGCCAATGCACAGTGCAATTTGGGTTTTTGTTTTGAAAAGGGGCAGGGCGTAGAGCAAAGTTACGAACGGGCAGTTTATTGGTACACAAAATCTGCCGAACAAGGCCATGCCGGTGCGCAACTCAATTTGGGACTTTGCTATTACAACGGTCAAGGCATACAGAAAAGTCACGAACAAGCCGCTTATTGGTTTACTAAATCTGCCGAACAAGGTGTCGCCCAGGCACAGTACAATTTGGGTGTTTGTTACGCAAACGGTCGAGGCGTAGAGCAAAGTTACGAACGAGCAGTTTATTGGTACACAAAATCTGCCGGACAAGGCAATGCCAATGCACAGTACAATTTGGGATATTGCTATGATTACGGGCAAGGTGTGAAACAGGATCACGCGCAAGCGGTGTATTGGTACACCAAGGCAGCCAAGCAGGGACACAAATCGGCACAAGCGCGTTTGAGTTAGCGTTGCGAGCAGGGCTTTGCTCCCGCAACGATCAACACCCTCCAACAACTTGCCCAACGGGACAAGGGGTTGTTCTTTGCGCAATTCGTGCGTTCGTATCTGAAAGGCTGAACGGCGATTTGTTGCGGCGCAAACGTTTGACAGGGTTGCGTTTTGTGGTATAATTTATCCGACGGCTTTTCGGCTGCCGCGCGTATCGCGGCGCGTCGGAGAGGGCTTTTCGGGTAACTATGCAAGCGTTCTTTGCGAACGCGGATAGGTGGAGTTTATATGAATGCAATAGATATAGTTTTTATCGTGGCGTTGGCGCTGTGCGTGGTGCTGGGAATTTTCAAAGGCGTCATCAAACAAGCGCTTACGATTTTGGGAATATTTACGGTGGCAACGCTTACCGCGACAGTTGCGCCCTACGTGCAAGGGTGGTTTGCCAACTTGATAGCCGACGAAAACACCCGCAGCGTCATCGCGATGATAATCGCCGCGCTGTTGCTTGCAGTGGTGTACGCGTTGGTGGCGTTGCTTGTTACCAAACTGCTCAAAAAACTCAAAATTATAGGCGTTTTGGACAGAATTTTGGGCGGAGTTTTGGGGTTTGCCGTGACCTATATGCTGTTTGCGGTGGTGTTTGCGCTGTTCAACGACACGGGCGAGGGCTTTATGCCCCTGCTCAAAGGCGCTGTCGGCGGCGTGTTCAAGGAAAGTTGGGTAGCCAACCACATTTACGCAAACAATTTCTTCGGCCGCTGGGTCGTGGTGGGTATCGCGCAGAAACTGCTCGATTCGCTTACCCCCGCCGCGCTTGCAACGTCCGCTTTGAGTTTTTTGCGGTGAAAAAATTGCCGCAATTTGCTTGACTGCCCGCCCAAACGTGTGGTAGTATGTAGCCGTAAAATCCGACAAGGAGGTGTAAACGATGACCGAACAAAGCAAATTTTCTTTCGAAAGTCGCTTATGCCTTTCTTGTGCTTCCGAGTGGTGAATTTTCGGACGGTTTGGCTTGTAACGAAGAGCGCTTTCGAAGGGAGGCGCTCTTTTTTGCGCTCGGCGCAAGGCAAGGTACAAATTGAAAGGAGTTTACGATGAAGTATTTGTGGAATTTTCTTAAACCTCACATAAAAATCGTTCTGTTGCTGATGTTTTTGTACGCGGCGCAGACTTTTTGCGCGCTGTTTATGCCCTTTGTTATGTCCAACATCGTGGAATACGGCATAAGGGCGCAGGACCTCGATTACATAATCCGCGAGGGCGCAATTATGCTTGCCCTTTCCGTCGCCGCGCTTGTGTGCGCGCTTGTGACCAACGCCGTAAGCAGCAGATTTACGGCGGATCTTGCGGCGGATATACGCAAGCGCGTGTTCAACAAGGTAAACGGCTTGACGTTTGAGCAGTTTTCCGAATTGGGAACGGGCAGTCTTATCACGCGCACAACCGACGACGTGGGTTGGATAGAGGAAACTATCGGGCAACTGCCCTACGTGCTTGTTTCCGCGCCCGTGATGTTCGTGGGCGGCGTAGTGCTTTCGTTCAAGGGCGATTGGACTCTGCCGCTGATTTTGCTGGGCGTTGCGGCGGTGGTGCTGGTTGTTTCCGTGCTTATTACCCTCAGTCTGGAAAAGCATTGGCAGCGCGGCGACGAATTTACCGACGTGCAAAACAGGATAGTGCGCGAACGTCTGACTGGTATACGCGTCATACGCGCGTTCGACAGGGAAAACTACGAACACGGTCGGGTAGCCGCCGCCACAAAGGAGATGTGCAACAGTTTCGTAAAAGCCAACACCGTAAGCGGGTTTGTCAGCCCGATAGCGTCGTTGCTTCTCAACGGCGCGACCGTCGCGATAATATACGTCGGCGCATTGCGTCTGCAAAACACCGACGCCCTGCACGCGGGGGACATCATCGCCACCATTCAGTACATAGCGCTAATTGCCAACGCCATTCTTATACTTTCGTGGCAAATATCCTTTGTGCCGCACGTAAAAGTCGCATTGCGGCGTATCGGCGCGGTGTTGGACATTCCGACGGAGAACGTCGAATCGACCGCCGAAAAAGTTCGGCTGAGCGGCGAAGTTAAGTTTGAAAACGTATCTTTTGCCTACGGCAACGCCAAGGTAAACGCATTGGACGGCGTGACGTTTGAGGTGCGCGAGGGCGAGACGGTGGGAGTCATCGGCGGCACGGGCAGCGGCAAGACCACTCTCGTGAGACTCTTGACGGATTTCTATTCGCCGCAGTCGGGCGTGCGAACGTTGGGCGGCAAAGATTACTGCGAGTTAGGACCTGTCGCCGTAAGGGACAACGTGTCCGTCGCTTTGCAGAAAAGTATGCTGTTTGAGGGCACTATCGCCGAAAACGTGCGTATGGGCAACGCTTCCGCCGCCGACGAACAAATCGAAGAGGCGCTCGCCGTCGCGCAATTGTCCTCATTCGTTTCTTCCAAAGAAGAGGGCGTCAACTACCGCGTGACCAAGTTGGGAGGCAATCTCAGCGGCGGACAGAAACAGCGCGTAAACATTGCGCGCGCGATATTGAAACCCGCTTCGGTTTACGTGTTCGACGACAGTTTTTCCGCGTTGGACTTTTTGACGGAGGCAAATCTGCGCAAGGCGCTCAACGCGTATCTGCGTGGAAAAACGCAAATTATCGTCACTCAGCGCGCGGCTACCGCTATGCGTTGCGACAGAGTGTACGTATTGGACAACGGCAAGGTGGTGGGCGTGGGTACGCACAAAGAACTGATGAAAAACTGCGCTATCTACCGCGAAATATACGAGAGTCAGATGGGAGGGCGCGTAAATGAGTAAAAAATCACAAGTAAAGCGCGCCTCCGCTTGGCGAACGCTATGCAAGGTTATCCGCGACCTGCGCCCCATTGCGTGGGCGCTGCTGCTTGCCGCTTTGGTTTGCGTCGCTTCCGTCTTGCTGTCCGTCGTCGGTCCGGAAGTTATCGGCGAGGCGACAAACGCGCTGTACGATTTCGGCGAAACGGGTGTGCCTATCGATATGGCGCGTATGCTCAGGCTGTGTCTCATTGCGCTTGTCGCATACCTTTTGACGGGCGCGCTGTCGATGGCGCAGGTGACGTTGACCACCAACATCACCTCCCGCTTTTACACCAAGAACTTGCGCATACGTATCAGCGGCAAGATCACGCGCCTGCCCGTCGGGTTTTTGGACGCCACCCCCAACGGCGAACTGCTTAGCGTAATGATGAACGACGTGTCGAGTATGTCCGGCACTATCAACGTCATCATCGACACTTTGATAGACGGCTTTGTGCGCATTGTCGTCATCACTTACTTTATGTTCTCCGTACATTGGATATTGGCAACCGCCGTGGTGGTGCTTGTGCCGCTGTCGGTAACTTTGTCGGCGTTTATCTCCGCCCGCAGCGAAAAGAGTTGGCACGATTACCGCAAGGTAAACGGGGAGATGTACTCTTTCATAGAGGAGGATTTCGGCGGCTTCGACACGGTAAAGGCTTTCAACCTCGAAGGCAGACAAAAATTGCGCTGCGACGAAATTTCCGACGTTTACCGCGCCAAGATGCGCCGCAGTTATCTGCTGTCGGGACTTGTACAGCCCGTCATCGCTTTTACCGACAACGTCGCGTATGTGGCGGTTTGTATCGCGGGCGGCATACTTGCCGCAAGAGGAACGGTAAGCGTCGGCGACGTGGTGGAAATAATTTTGTTTGCGAAAATGTTCGCCGGACCGCTGGAATCGATAGCCAACGGAATGGGCTCTATACAGCATACGCTCGCTTCCGCCGACCGCGTGTACAAACTGCTGGAAAGGGAGGAAATGACTCCGTCGGCAGATCCCGCGCCCGTCGGCAGCGGCGAAATACGCTTCGACCGCGTATGTTTTTCCTACGACAAGATTACGCCCGTCATCAAGGATCTGAGTTTTACCGTCAAGGCGGGGCAAAAAGTCGCTATCGTCGGTCCTACGGGCGGCGGCAAAACCACGATCGTCAACCTGCTGATGCGTTTCTACGACGTTGACAGCGGACGCATTTACGTGGACGGCGTAGACATTTCCACGGTGGACAGGGCGCAACTGCGCAGTCTGTTCGGAATGGTGTTGCAGGACACGTGGCTGTTCAACGGCACAGTGTACGACAACATTGCCTACGGAAAAAAGGATGCCACGCGCGAAGAAGTGGTGGAAGCGGCAAAGCAAGCGCACGCCGACTTCTTCATAAACGCCCTTCCCGACGGTTACGACACCGTCATCAACGAGGAATCTACAAACATAAGCGGCGGACAAAAGCAATTGCTTACCATTGCGCGCAGTTATCTCGCCAATGCGAAAATGCTTATTTTGGACGAGGCGACAAGCAACGTAGACACGCGCACGGAACTGCTGATACAGGGCGCTATGGACAAACTGCTCGAAGGGCGCACCGCGTTTGTGATAGCGCACCGTCTTTCTACGATAGTAAACGCCGACGTTATTTTGGTGGTAAACGACGGCGAGGTGGTGGAGCAGGGAACTCACGCCGAACTGCTTGCGAAAAACGGCTTTTACACAGCCATTTTCAACAGTCAATACGAGTTGCTCGATTGATGTCTTTCTCGAAAAAAAGCCCCGTTGCGGCAAAAAAATCGCAATGGGGTTTTGATTTTGACAATGCGGTGCTAAAAAATTCAGTCTGCGCTCTGTGCCGTCGCGTGCTTTTCCACAAGCAAACTTACGTAACTGTCGGTGTTGACGTCGGCAATATTTGCGGAATAAATGACGACGGGCAACATCAGCAGTATCGCAAACAGTTTGTTGATTTGCCAAAGCGCCAACGCCAGCGCAATGTTTATTGCGGCAATTATGCACAGCACGGCGAAGTGTTTCATCACGTTTTTGAACGTCAGCACCTCTTTGAATTTGAGTTTTTCGTCGCGGTAAACGAGGTAGGAGGCGCAAAGGGACAGTACTCCGACAAGCGCCACCAACGCCGCAAACACAAGCAGACTGTACAATTTTATCTTCGCGATAAGCCACAAACAAGCAATGAGCAGCAAAGTTTGGAAGATCGGCACTACCGTATATGCAACGACGAACTGCTTGAAGTTGCGTTTGGCTACCTTGTTGCGCACGGCAAAACGAGTGGCGTAGTTGGCGCACACGATACCCACCGCGACAAGCGTTGCGGCAACGGCAAATCCGCCGCCGAGGGCTGTTTTGAAGTTGCCGACAATGGCGTTGAGTTGTTCGTCGAAGCCTTCCGTAGTTTGATTCAGCGTTTCGAAAAACCCTTTGACAGTGGTGGATATCCACCGCGTATCCAGAATGGTGATTATGGTCTCAAAGGGGTTTCCCGTCCAATTTATTTGACCGAACGAGTAGGCAAGGAAGTCTGCCACGTCCGCTTCGGATTGTTCCACCGAACTTCCGATAAGGCTGAACATATCCGAAATTGCCGTTCCCGCCGCGTCGAACACCACGCCGACAAGCGAAAACACAGCAATAAGCAAAAAAAGATACACGATACCCATCGGGATAAATACGTAAATCAGATTTTTGCCGAAATTTTTGAGTGAATTTTTTATCATAGAGTTTCTCCCGCGCTTGCGCGCTGCAAAAAGTTTTGTCTGACGATGAGTAATTGTAGCAGAATAATTTGCCGCAGTCAAGTTGTTGCCCGCGAAAACCTCTTTTTGAAAACGCATACCGCAGTTTTTGTCTGTCTCCGTTGACAAAAAGGGGCGATTATGTGTAAAATATCAGTATGAAAACAACCGACTCACAAACGCGCAAGGGGTTGGCGGCGGCTGCGGCGGGAATCGTCTGCAACGCATTGCTCTCCGTTGCGAAAATAACCGTAGGGTTTGTTTTGGGGCTGATTTCCGTAGTGGCGGACGGCTTCAACAATTTGGGCGATTGCGGAAGCGGCATTGTCGCTACCGTGTCCCTTTGCGTTGCCGCAAAGCCCGCCGACAAGGAACACCCCTTCGGACACCGCCGCGCGGAGTACGTTGCCGCTATGGTGACGGGCTTTTTGGTGTTGACCGTTGCGGTGGGTTTGCTTGTGGAGTCGATACACAAGGCGGCTGTCGGCGCGGCGGGAATTGTGCGGTGGTCGGTCTACATTGTTTTGGGCGTGTCGGTTGCGGCAAAGGCGGCGATGTTTGTTTTCTACCGCGTAACGGCGTCGCGCATCGGCTCGGATTCGCTCAAAGCGGCGGCAACGGACAGTCTGTGCGATTGTGTGGCTACCGTTGCGGTTATCGTAAGCGCCGTTCTTGCGGAGTTCGGCATAGCGGCAGACGGTTGGGCGGGTATCGCGGTGGCGTTGTTCGTCGGCTGGCAGGGCGCGCGGATAGTGCACGAAGCCGGTTCGAAACTGCTCGGTCAAGCGCCGTCTGTCAGTCAGGTAAACCGCATAAAAGCGTTGATACTCTCCTGCGAGGGCGTGCTGGGTTTGCACGATCTGCGAATATTCAACTACGGAAACGGCGCGTCTTTTGCAACGGTTCACGTGGAGATGGACGCGCGGTTGACTTCTTTGCAGGCGCACGCGCTGTTGGACGAATTGGAACGCCGAGTGCGCAGCGACGAGGGCGTTGATCTGACGGCGCATTTCGACCCCGTCGATACGCAGGACTCGGAAGCGATGGCTTTGGAACGCGAAATACGTGCCGCCGCGGAAAAAGCGGTGGATGGGGTGGACATTCACGACTTCCGCATTGTGCGCGGAGCGGTCGTCAAACTGCTTTTCGACGCGGGAGTTCCCTTTGAAACAAAACTTTCCGACGCCGAGGTCGAACGTCGCATAGTTGCCGCCGTCAAAACCGTCGGCGACTACGAAGTAAACGTAAACGTAGAGAGGGAGTGACGCGTTGTTGCGCGCTTGCGGCTGTGCGTCGGTATTTATCGGTTGACTGCCTCGCCGTTTTGTATTATAATACATCTTGCAAACGGCACTATGCGGCAGTTTTTGTACAGCAATTTGAAACGGCTCTGTTCAAAGCAAGCGGCGTGACCGCAGAGTGTTTCGGACGGTTTTGCTTGGTGAGACGAAAGGGTACAAAAAGCGTCTTTTGTCAAGGCACATCAACGCCGAATCCGCCTTTTGCCGACAAGGGTGCTAAAAATTATCGGCACAAACACGTATTTATACGTTCCCGTAGCGAAATAGGATATCGCAATCGCCTCCTAAGCGATAGGCTGTGGGTTCGATTCCCGCCGGGAACGCCAAACGGGCAACTACGCCTATTAGTTGCAATGGAAAGAGGGTGCAGATGCGCCCTCTTTCCATTGCTGCCTTTGAACTTGTTGCCCTTTGCTCTTGCCCCGCCGCGACAGCGAAATACGTAGCGCTCCGCTCGCAATGCTCGCTTTGCTTACCCTTGCTGCGCTCGGGACGATTCCCACCGGGAACGCCATTTCGGGCGGCGGCACTATACGTCGCAACAGAAAAGGACACGCGAAAGGCGCGCCCTTTTTCTATTGATTGCTTTTGTTTGCCGCCCTCGGTTCTTATCCCGTCGTGAGTTCGAAATACGTAGCGCTCCGCTCGCAATGCTCGCTTTGCTTACCCTTGCCGCGCTCGGGACGATTCCCGCCGGGAACGCCAAAAAAACGCTTAATAGGATACGTTGCATATAATTTCGTATCATAGTTTTTAGAAATGTATATTGAACCTCAATACCAATCGTGTTTTTCGTTCCTGTCAAGGGCGGCGATGTCGTTCATTTCTTCGCTAGAAAGCGAGAAATCGAACACCGAAATGTTTTCGAGGATATGGGTGGGATCACTTGAACCGGGGATCGCCACAACGCCGCGCTGTAAGTGCCAACGTAAAATTACCTGCGCCGCCGTCACATTGTGCGCCTCGGCAATTTTTACGATTGTTTCATCGGAAAGGAGTTCGCCCGTATGCCCTCTGCCGCCGAAAGGATACCAAGCCTGCATAACGATTCCCAAATTGTGCATATACGGCACAACGGCTTGCTCCTGATAATACGGGTGTATCTCATTCTGCACGAGCGCAGGTCTGATGTCCACCTGTGAAATGAAGTCGTCTATTTCCTCGATATACCAATTTGACAGTCCCAAAGAGCGAATCTTTCCGTCAGCGACTGCCTTTTCCATTGCCTTATACGCCTTAACGTCATTCGCGCCGGGATGGTGCAAGAGCATCATATCGATATAGCCGATATCTAGTTTGTCGAGCGACTCTTGTATTGCTTCTTCGGGGTGAGAATATTGTTCGCCGGGATAGATTTTCGTGATGACGAAAATCTCTTCGCGCGGTACATTCGATTCCCGTATCGCTTCTCCGATCTCCCTTTCATTGCCGTACATATGCGCGGTGTCGATGAGGCGAACGCCGCTGTCAAGTGCCGCTTTCACCGAGGCTTTGCACGTTTCGCCCGTAAGAGAATAAGTGCCAAGTCCCAAGATCGGCATTTCATATCCGCTGTTGAGAGTTACCGTGGGTGCGTGACCGTTTTTGCCGCTACCCAAATCGAACGCGGAAACGTCGGGCGTGAATTTCAGTCCGAGCGAATCCACCCAATCATTGACCGTGCTTTGCGAAGTACCCGAAGGAAATCTTCTGCCGTCAAGCCAAGTTGCGTCACTTGCGAGCGAATGTAAATTCGTCGCGCTCGAACCGATGCCGCTACTGTGCGAAGTGCAAAACGGAATAATCGTCTTGCCCGAGAAATCGTAACTTTCAAGAAAAGTGTAGATGATTTTCGGCGCTTGACCGTGCCAAATAGGATAGCCGAGGAAAATGACGTCGTAGTTTTCCATTTTTTCGACGCTTCCGTTTATCGCAGGGCGAGCATCGGGATCGTTCTGCTCTCTGTCGGCGCGGCAGTTCGTGTAGTATTTCAAATCGTCCTCGGTATAGGGTTCTTCGGGAACTATGGAATACAACGCGCCGCCCGTCTTTGCCTCGATATGTTCCGCAACGCCTTTCGTCGTCCCCGTGCAGGAGAAGAAAGCGATCAGCACGTTTGATGAATTTGCCGTCGTATGATTTGTTCCGCCGTTTTGATTCGTATTGTTGCACGCCGAAAAAGAAAATAACGCCATCATGATAATCAAGATGATTCCGAGTGTTTTTCTCATAACTTTACACTTTTATAAATTTTCCTTGAAAAACGCCTCGATTTTATCGAACGGAATGACGTCGAGCCTGTCGTAGAGGTCGGTATGCACGGCGTTCGGGATAATGAGAAGTTCCTTGTTTTCAGCATACTTGCTGTCCTTTGTCATTGCGGCGTAAGCGTCTTTCGAGAAGTAGCAGGAGTGCGCCTTTTCTCCGTGAATGATAAGTACCGCGCTCCTAATTTCGTTGCTGTACGTAAGAATGGGCATATTGATAAAGGAGAGCGAGGAAGTCTTGTTCCACCCACCGTTAGAGTTGAGAGAACGTGGGTGGTAGCCGCGCTTGGTCTTATAGTAGTCGTAATAATCTTTTACGAAGAAAGGTGCGTCGTCGGGAAGCGGATCAACGACCCCGCCGCCGAGTTCGTAAGTGCCGTTTTTGTAATCCACGGTGCGTTGTGCGTTGAGGGCTTTTTTTGTTTCAAAGCGCGCTTTTTCGCTGTCCTGCGCGTCGAAATATCCTTTGGCGTTCACGCGCGTCATATCGTACATCGTCGAGGCGACCGTCGCCTTGATTCTCGTATCCATCGCCGCGGTATTGATTGCCATTCCGCCCCAACCGCAAATGCCTAAGATTCCGATTTTGTCCGCGTCCACATCCTCGCGGCAGGAGAGGAAGTCCACTGCCGCCGAAAAGTCCTCGGTGTTAATGTCGGGCGAGGCAACATAGCGGGGAAGCCCGCCGCTCTCGCCTGTAAACGAGGGATCGAACGCGATGGCGAGGAAGCCGCGCTTTGCAAGTTCCTGTGCATACAGCCCCGACGACTGTTCCTTTACCGCGCCGAAAGGACCGCACACGGCGACGGCGGGAAGTTTTCCGCTTGCATTTTTCGGCTGATACACGTCGCAGGCAAGCGTGATACCGTAACGGTTATGAAACGTCGCCTTGCGATGCTCCACCTTTTCACTCTTGGGGAATACTTTATCCCATTCCTTCGTCAACTTCAATTCTTCCATAATTTTTACTCCTTGATGGTTTTTATGATTTTTGCGGGAACGCCCGCTACAACGGTATTTTCGGGAACATCTTTTGTGACGACTGCGCCTGCGCCGACAACAGCCCCATTACCAATCGTTACTCCCGGCAAGATCGTGGCGTGTGCGCCGATCCAGACTTTGTTTCCAATCTTTACGGGCGCGGGGAGCATATTACCGCGCCTTTCGGGATTCAAATCGTGATTTAAGGTTGCAATCACCACCTGTTGTCCGATGAGGCAATCATCACCTATCTCTATCCCGCCTTGATCTTGGAAGCAACAGCCCGAATTGATAAAGACGCGCTTGCCGAGCGTGATATTCAGTCCATAGTCGGTGAAAAAGGGCGGAAACAGCCCAAAAGTTTCGTCGTATTCTTTTCCGATGAGTTCAAAAAACAACCGTCTTAATTCCTCGGGTTTGTGATATGTTCCGTTGATCTCTGCCGTAAACGCAAGCGCCCTCTGCGACATTTCGTGCATATAAAGGTGCGTATCAGACCCTGCAATAAGGTAGGTTCTTGTTTTTGTAGTTTCGGTAAATTGTTCTCTCGTCATATTCGCCTTGAATTTACACCGATATTACAGCAATAAAAGCAACAAAATCATAGATTTTGTGGGTTAAAGCCCTATTTTGTTTCGCAAAATGCTTTATGCTCATCTACGTCGTTCGCAAACCCTTGCAAGCAAGTTTGCTCGCTTGTATAATAAGACGAAAACGTCTGATATGTCAAATACTTATATTTTATAGATTTCCTATGCTTGACAAGTATAGTTTTTGCCGATATAATATTCTCAAAGGAGTTTTTTATGGAACTGAGAGAACTCAAATATTTTTTGGCTGTCGCGCGAGAAGAAAGTATTTTGAAAGCGGCGGAAGCATTGTATGTATCCCAA
>CANQYT010000013.1 GCA_947628135.1 uncultured Clostridia bacterium | reverse complement strand
CATTATTTCGTAATCCCGTCTTTGAAACGAAAAGGCAACAAGCACAAGGCAGCAATGGAAAAGGAAGCACCTAACCGTGCTTCCTTTCCGTTGCAACTACAAGCGCAGTTGCCGTCATTGGCGGAAGAGATGGGATTCGAACCCATGTGCCACCGATGGGTGGCAACCGCATTTCGAGTGCGGGCCGTTACAACCACTTCGATACTCTTCCAAAATTATTCGTTTTGTTGTTTTATTTAAGCAATTTCTTCGTATGCCCGCACGTGCGGGCCGTTATGCTCGGACGTAGTCCTGCGCGGCGTTCGTCGCTGCGCTCCTCGGCTTAACCACTTCGCTCGTTGCGCTTTGCGCAACCTTCGTCCCTTCGGACGAAATACTCTTCCACGTTAGATATTTAATTGTTTGATTTGTTTGCTACTTCGTATGCCCGCACGTGCGTGCCGTTATGCTCGGACGCAGTCCTGCGCGGCGTTCGTCGCTGCGCTCCTCGGCTTGACCGCGTCGCTTGCGGGCTACGCAAACTATGTTACACCACTTTGCCGCAAATGTCAAGTGAGTGCGCCCGTTTGTTTGCTTACGCCGTCACAAAATTACGCCCGTCACGAAAATTTCAATGCCTATCGCAATCAAAATGCACCCGCCGACGATCTGCGCGTTGTTGCCCAACCGCACGCCGAAACGTTTGCCGAGGTACACCCCGCCGATGCTTATACCAAACGTCATAACGGCGATTATACTTGCGGCTATCAGCGCTTTCCACCAAACAGATCCCGCCACGTCCGCCAATCCGAAACCCGTAGAAAGCGCGTCCACAGAGGTAGCCACCGCTTGCAGCAGTAGCGCGGCAAAAGTGAGTTTTTTTGCAGTGCCGTCGCCGTCGGTTTTCTTTTTTGCGCCGTCGAAAATCATTTTTCCGCCGATGATCACCAACAGCGTCAGCGCCACGTAGGGAATCCACGGTTCAAAGATGGAAAACTGCTCCACTATCAACGTGACGCACAGCCAACCTATCATCGGCATCACGCCCTGAAACAGTCCGAAAGTACCCGCTACAAGCAACGTTTTGCCCGTTTTCATCTGCGGTTCGTTCATTCCGTTGCTCATAGACACGGCGCAAGCGTCCATTGCAAGACCAACGCCCAATCCGAGGCTTACCAAAATCAATTCCCACATTCCGTCAAAAACTCCACCCGTATAGAGTACGCAAGATCATATACGCTAAGTACACCGCGTAGCAGCAAAGAAGCGCCGCGCCGTGACCGCGGCCGAGTTTGCCCCTCGACGCAAACACAAAAAGCAACGCCGTAGCGGCAAGCATAATAAAGGCGTCCGCAAACACGTGGCTGCCCGTCGTCAGCGGATTGACCGTTGCGGAAATACCCAACACAAACAACAGATTGAAAATGTTGCTGCCAATCACGTTGCCGAGGGCGAGTTCGTTTTGCCCTTTCTTTGCGGCGACGACGCTCGTTACGAGTTCCGGCAAGGACGTACCCACCGCCACGACCGTTGCGCCCACAAGCGCTTCCGCCATATCCGCGTCCACGTTCAAAGCCGTTGCGCCTTGCAATGCCAGACCTTTTGCGCCGAACACAACCAACTGTCCGCCCCAAATTATGCCCGCTGCGCCAACGTCGACAAACAGGATGGCTTTCCACCACGGCATATTCTTCACTTCGCCCTCCGCCTGTTCCGATTGCGCGGGGTCGCGCTTTGCCGTCAGTACCAAATACGTGATGTAGGCGACTATGCCCACAGTCAGCACTATCCCTTCCCAACGGGTGACGGCAACGTCGTCCGTACTTGCCGAACTTTCCAATCCGAACAAACAGATGAACAGTACGCTTACCGCGGTGACCCCCAGCAAAATGGGCATTTCACGGCGGTTTACACTGCGTTTTACGGCAATGGGGGTGAAAATTACCGAAAATCCCAACACCAACAATATGTTGCAGATGTTTGAGCCTATCACGTTTTCTATGGCGACGTTGGCGTTGCCGCCGCTACTCAACGCGGACACCGAATCGGATACGGACACTGCCAATTCCGGCAAGGACGTGCCCATCGCAACCACGGTGAGACCTATAACAAGCGGCGAAACTTTGAGTTTTGCGGCGATGACGCTTGCGCCGTCCACAAACCAATCGCAAAACTTTACGAGGCAAACCACGCCTATCGCCAAGCCCACCACAAACAAAGCGATCTTGACGCCCAAATGCAAATCCTTTATCCAATTGTTGAAAAGGTCTACCAACATCGGTGTTTCTCCCGTATTCCTTTGTAAAAAAAGAGACTTCGCGGCAAAAAGCCTGCGCAAGTCTCGTTCTTCAATGCCGCACCCGAACAGAATCTGTTCGGTATGTGGATGCGACAACTGTGTTTCAAGCGAACTACTCCCCTGTGAGTATTGTAATTGTACCACACGACGGCAAAATTTTCAATTGTTTGAGCGTAAATCGCGCAAAATACTTGTTTGCGATGGTGGCGAACATTCTATTCGACTCAAATCGAGCAAAAATTTCCACGCGGCAGCAGGCTGAAACAACTCACGTCGGCATCGGTGTTGACGAAAAGAATAAAATATGATAAAATTATATATCGGATATTTGTCCGAAACAAAGACATTGCGAGGATCAGATGTTTGACAAAGCGTTGAAATTGATACAACGATACGACACGGTGATAATTCACCGTCACAGCAATCCCGACGGCGACGCGCTGGGCAGCCAAATCGGCTTGAAAACTCTCATAAACGAAAACTTTCCGCAAAAGAAAGTGTACATCGTGGGCGACCGCACGCGCAGATACGCATTTATGGAAGGGTGGCAGCCGGACGAAATACCCGACGAAACCTACAAAGGCGCGCTTGCGATAGTACTGGACACTTCGGCGAAATTTATGATAAGCGACAGCCGCTACGTCACCGCGGAGGCAACTCTCAGGTTCGATCACCACATCTACTGCGAAGATATATGCGACGTAGACGTGATAGACAGCACTTTTGAAAGTTGCTGCGGCTTGCTTACGCAATTTGCATTGGATACGGGACTGCGCCTCAACCGCCTTGCGGCGAAATCGCTCTTTACGGGAATGGTAACGGACAGCGGACGTTTCCGCTACGACTCCGCCAACAGCCGCACATTCCGCCTTGCCGCCGCGCTTACGGAGCAGAACTTCGACCCCAACGAAATATACTGCGAACTATACGCCGACGATTACAAAAACGTGAAATTGCGCGCGCAGTACGTACTCAAAATAAACTTTGCGGGGGACGGAGTGGCTTACATACTCACCCCGAAAGAGGAACTCAAACGCATCACAGCGGAATACGACACGGACAGCTTCGGCATATCCCGCGGAATGGTGGGTACAATGGCGGATATACGCGGCGTGGACAGTTGGGTAAACTTCACCGAGACGGAGCAGGGCATACTGTGCGAACTGCGTTCGAAAAAGTACAATATCAACCCCATAGCCGTAAAATACGGCGGCGGCGGACACGCCAAAGCCAGCGGAGCGACCGTGCCCGATGTCGAAACCGCGATGAAAATGGTCGAGGACATCAAAGCCTTACACAGAGGAGAAACAATATGACGCAACGCGAAACTATGCAAAAAATACTTGACAAAATAATCGAGTACGACAAAATAATAATCACCCGCCACGTGCGCCCCGACGGAGACGCGATAGGTTCGTCCCGCGGGCTTGCGGCGATGCTGCGGTTGAGTTTTCCCGACAAAAAGATATACGTGCAAACGGAGGACAAAAGCGATTACCTCGCTTTCCTCGGTCCGGACGACGACAGAATTGCGGACAGCGAATACGACGGCGCGCTGGTGATAGTCACCGACACCGCAACGTCGGACCGCGTAAGCAACAGCCGTCTCGACCTCGCTAAGGAGATAATCAAGATAGACCACCACATCAACATCAAGCCGTACGGCGACATCAGTTGGGTGGAAGATCAGCGTTCCTCCTGCTGCGAGATGATAGCATTTTTCTACGAGACGTTCAAAGGCACGCTCAAACTTGACAAAGAGGCGGCAACGTACATCTATTGCGGTCTCGTAACGGACAGCGGGCGTTTCCGCTACGAGGCGACAACGGGCGACACGCTGCGCATAGGCGGTATGCTGTTGGACTTCGGCGTAGACATCGACACTCTGTACGCGCATCTGTATCTCGAAGACTACTCTCAACTCAAATTTCAAGCATACGTGCTGGAACATATGAAAACGACGAAAAACGGGCTTGTTTACCTGCGCGTGGACAGAAAAATGCAAAGAAAATTCGCCCTCACGTCGGAACAGGCAAGCGAGGCAATCAGTTACCTCAAATTTATCAAAGGCTGCATCGCGCAGTTGGCGTTTATCGATATGCCCGACGGCAGTATAAGAGTGAGATTGCGCAGTCGTTTTATGACGATAAACGAACTCGCGGAAAAATACGGCGGCGGCGGACATCAATGCACCTGCGGCGCAACGCTGCACAATTCCAAAGACGTAAACAATATGATAGCCGACGGCGACAAAATGGTAGCCGAATACAAAGCCAACAACAAAGGATGGTTATGAAAATACTTGTTTCCAACGACGACGGAATACAGTCGGAAGGTTTGAAAATACTTGCGGATTGGGCAAGCAAATTGGGCGAAGTGACGGTGTGCGCCCCTGCAAAACAACAAAGCGCAAAAAGTCACGCCATCAACATACACGAAGGTCCGATACGCGTGGAATCCGTACCCTATTCCAACGTCGCGCACGCCTACGTTGTCCACTCCACCCCCGTGGATTGCGTTCGGTTCGGCACGCTTGGGCTCAAAACGCACTACGACCTGGTACTCAGCGGCGTAAACAGAGGGTTCAATATGGGGGAGGATATGCTTTACAGCGGCACGGTAGCAAACATATACGAGGCGGCTCTGCGCGGCTGCCGCGGAATTGCTTTTTCCACCGATCCGACAAGTTTCGAGGAGGCGAATGCGCGCCTTGACGACATTTGGAGTTACATAGTAAAGCACGACCTTTTTTCCCACTGCAACCACTTCAACGTAAACGTTCCGCTCAACAGCAAGGGCATTTTGTGGACGAAACAAGGCGGACCGTACTTCACCGACGCGTTTGTAAAGATAAACGACAACGAGTACAGTCAGGAAGGATACAGCATTTATCAGTTGGGCAACGACCTCACGTTGGATACGGACGCAGTGATGAACGGCTATATCAGCGTTACGCCCGTGTCCGTCCGTAGGGACGACCTCGAAGTGTGGAAAAAAGTGCGAATTTAGTCCCATTGCGCAAACTTAAACGGTTTATCTGTGCGCAAAAAAATACTAACGGAAAAGAACTCCGACGGCGTCGGAGTTCTTCTTTGTTTTCTGGTTGTCAGCCTTGCGTGTAGCCGATGACTATCTGCGTTATACGCGCCTGTCCCGTGGTAATGGACAAACTGAGCGACGTACCGTTGACGGTGACCGCCGTGCCGGAAGTAACGTTAGTTCCGTTGTTTGTCAATACACCGCTGCTCGTGCTCTCGTAAGTGACGGTAACCGTAGTCAGGGTGTAACCGCTCTTGGCGGTAAACGTCAACGTTGCGCTTTCGCTGCCGTACAATCTCCAATTTGTGTACCAAGCGCCCGAAAGCACACTGTCACTATTTGGATTCTGCGTTGCGGTCACGGTGAGAGTGGCACAAGCACATTCCACCGTTGTGTAGGGCACAACGTTATCCTTCGTGGAAACAGTCCAACCGTTTTGCGTAGCATACGTAGCCATATCTATGGTGATAGTTTCGCCGCTTACGCTACCGCCTGTGCCTGTGCCTGTTCCGCCGCCTGTACTTCCGCCGGAAGTTGTGCCGCCGGAAACAATTTCAATTATCTGCGGCTTGGTCGTGCCGTTCTTGTACATTTGTATTCCGTTGTAATTCTCTACGTAGCCGTACACGGTAACAATGTCGCCGACGTTTATTGTCTTGTCCGACGCTCCCGCCGCAAAGTTTACAAAGAACGTGTTTGTGCCGGTTGCGCTGTCGGCAATATATATTCTCCAATCGCCTTCATTACCTTTGAACGGGGTCGGATTGTTGGAATAATCGTTTTGAGCAACGACATAACCCTTTACGTATACCTGCGCAGAAGAATACTCGCCTTGCGCAAGGGTTGCAAACGCCGCATTTACACCGCTGGCGTTGTAGGGGCTGGATTGAGACCCGTTCCCGTTGGGGATTGTCTCTCCCGTTCCGCCTGTTCCGCCGCCTGTGCCTGTTCCGCCGCCTGTTCCTGTGCCCGTACCTGTGCCGCTGCCCGAGCCGCTCGTTGCGGGAGCGACCCTACTGCTTTCGGCAGTGTAGTACGAACCGTCTTGCTTTGTGTACGCCTTTCCGCCCTCGTTTACAAGTACGGCGCGAAGCGTATAGTTTATCGCGGCGGGGCGTTCCGTGGGTATCTGCACCGTTACGCCGCTGTCATCGGAGACTATCTTTATCAGATTGCTACCTTCTATCGTCCATTTGATGTAAACGGTAGCGGGATCGCCGTTCGCGTCAAAGTCCTCCTTTTTGTCCTCCAACGTGTAGGTCGCGGGCGTCGAAGTAACGGCGATAATTTCGCGTTCCACGTTTTCTATAATGTTTTCCAACGTGGCGTCATCGAAGCGAACCGCGCAGGCGGCAAGCAACGACACGCACAATGCCAACACAAGTACGATACTGATAAATGCGCGCTTTTTCATAGTTTCTCTCCTTGTCGTTAATATGCGTCAATCCGTAAAAAAATACGGAGACTTTCTATTTGTTATTTTACAACTTTCGAAAGTCTCTGTAAATAGATAAATTGAATTATTTGATTAAATTTTCGTCAAATCAATTGAAATTGACCGATTGCGTAAGTTTGCTCGCGTCGGTGCGATTGTTTGTAGACGTGTAGGGTGACACGTTCAGCGTACCGCTCGTTTTAAGCAGGAAATCGCGCGTGATGAGACGGTAGTTGTAAATATCCACACCATCTTTTGTCAAGGGTATGGGCGTCGTTGCGCCGTTTCTGAATGCGGACGGGAAATAGTTGTAGTTGCGGTTTGCGTTTTGGTGGTAAAGCAGGTAGTCGATTATCGCTACCGTGTAGTACACGCTGTCGCTGTCTTCTATCGCATTGCCGCTTACGCGCCACATACTTTGTCCGCCGTAACCCATTTCCTTGATAATATCTTTCCCCGACACCCGCGCAATGTACACCACATTGTCAAACGGTATGGCGTTGTACAGGTCGGAATAGGTCAACGAGCCGGAAGAAAGCGAGTTGCGAGCGTTGTTGCATATTGCCAAATCAATGTCGTAACCTTGCGCCTCTGCGCACTCCGCCATTGCGTGACACACCAAACGTGGTATTTGGGTGGAGGAATTGAGTCCCCCGCTCAAATTGGCTACCTCTTGGTTGCGCTCATTTGCAATGGCTGCGTTGGAAGTTTCTATCAGTTGGTCTACGTTTCGGCGCACATCCGCGTCGCGTACGTAACTCGTAAGTTTGTTATACGCGATATTTTCCTGTGCGGTAACGCTGACATTGCCGTTGTCCACCGAAAATTGTATATGCGAAACGTAGTCGCCGTAGCGTTTGCCCTGAATGAACGGCAAGCCGTTTACAAGATAGTTTTGTTCCGCGTGGGTGTGAGCGCAGAACACGGCGTCTACGTAATCTTCCAAACCTGCCGTGGTTGAAGGCTTGCTGTAATCCTCCTCTTCGCCCACAATGTCCTGCGGACCTGCGTGCGCGCTAAGCACCACGATGTCGCAATCCTTTTCCTCGCGCAGTTCCGTTGCGAGTTCCTTCACTATGGGCAGCGGGTCTTTGAAACCGATGGTCTGCACCAATTGCGAACTTATCGAAGTGATTTGATCCGCCCCGATGACGCCGATAACGCCCACTTTGACGTCGCCCGATTCAACAATTACGTACTCGTCCGCAAGATCGTCGGCAAAGTCGCCCCAGCCCGCAGTGCGATCCCAATTGTAAATGTTTGCCCCGAGGAAGGGCACGCCGCTCGACTGCGACAATTCGCGGAGATTGTCCAAACCCCAATCGAATTCGTGATTGCCGAACGTCATCGCGTCGAAGCCCGCTTCCGCCATACAGTCGGTAAGCAACTTGCCGAAATTGCTGTTGGATTCCATCGAGCCTTGAAACATATCGCCCGAATTGATGATGACTGCGCCTTCCTTTTTGCGGGCGGCGAGAAAGCCCGCAATGCGCGGCATATTGTCCACTTCGCCGTGGAAATCGTTGATGGCGTAAACGTCCACCGTTTCGCTGCCCGAACCGCCGCCGTTGCCGCCGCCTGTGCCGCCCGTAGGTACGCAAGCCGCAACAAACGTCAGCACGCAAATTGCCACAAGCAACAATGCCACAAATACTATTTTTCTGTTCACTTTCGTCTCCTGATGATTTTGTTTGCGCCGATCACGCAAAATAAGGGGAAAATTGGTTGCCGCTGACAGTTGCACCGCAATGCTGTTGCAGATACGGCGACGTTGGTTTGCGCACCTCCGCGAGGCGCAAAGAAAGATTCGTAACGAACAAAACTACTAATCCCGCAGTCAACAAAAATGTAAACTGTCTATATATAGTATTATACACTATACAAAACAATTTTGCAATAGTCAACCCTGCGAAAAATGAACAAAATTTGTTTTTTTGCAAACAAACGTCGGCGCAAAGCGGACAAAACAAAATGCTTGGCACTAATTGCCGCGAAGTTGTTGATTTTTTTGCAAGATTGATGTACAATAATAGAGCATCTGGGTGTAGCGCAGTTTGGTAGCGCACTAGACTGGGGGTCTAGGTGTCGCTGGTTCAAGTCCAGTCACTCAGACCAAATGCAGAAAAATGGGGCAAAATTGCCCCATTTTTTGCAAAAATGTGCTGTTTTTCGGCACATTTTTTGTTGCTTTGAAAAAAATTTAGTCCGAATGAATGTCAAAATAAGTGTCAAATTTGCGAATTTCACTTTGTTCGAAATCGTCGTTTACGTGGGTGTAAACGTCCAACGTCATATTGATAGTCGAGTGACCGAGCCACTTCTGGACGACCTTCGGCGCTATTCCCGCTTCTGCGCAGCGTGTGGCAAACGTGTGCCGCAGGCTGTGAACGCTTATTCCGTTTAATTGCAATTTTTTGCAAAGTTTATTCATAAAGTTTTGGTAAGTGCCTTTTGAAAAACTAAACAGTTTGCCGCTGTCCTGGCGCGGAAGTATCTCCGCCGTTCTGGCAAAGAGCGGCATTATGCGTTTCGACGTTTCCGTCTTGGGTGCGCCGATAGTGCCGTCCCTGTCAACGCTTTTGGAGTTCGTCAACGTCCGGGCTTCGAAGTCAACGTCTTCTGTCGTTAGTGCTGCCGCCTCTCCAATTCGAAGTCCCTGATAGAGACAGCACAAATACAGTGCGCCGTGAGGATCTTCGCGGCAGGCTGCGACAAATCGTTGTTCTTCATCGTGAGTGAGCGCTCTGGATGGGCGACGTTTGACTGACTTCACTTCCACTATTTCCAGCGGATTCTCCTTTATGATTTTGTTTCGCAACGCTTTTTTGTAGTACTGCCACTTTTCTGCTTTTATGTTTGCATAGTCAACATTTCCACAATATTAAAAGTGCCTTTGGGTTGTTCCAAAGGCACTTATTTACAAGGAGAGGTTTTATATGAAAGAAGAAATCACATTACAGGAGTAATATATGAAATTTGCTTGCGGTTTACCATTCAAACGTAATGCCGACTATAACGAAGTTGTTTTTCTGTTTCCAAGGCATTTGTATTTCGAGAGTACTTGACGCCTCCGTCAATTCTACCTCCGCATCAAAAGCGCTGCTGAGTTTTCCGTTGTATACCGAATCTTCTTTATCCTTTTTGAACTGTACGCCGTTGACGGTAAATTCCGTCGTGGTCGCATCGGCAAACGGGATAATTCTGAAAATGATTTTCTTAATTTGATGTGTTGTAGTAAAGGTCGCTGTTGCCGAGTTATCCATTGCCGGCAAAGCAAAGTAACCGAAACCTTTACCGTTTTTCGAAACCGAAAGATTCGATGCCGTAAACGCGGTTATTTCTTGTTGATCGGGAGACCAAGTGTTCAACTTCGTAAGCATATCCGATACAGAGTCGTATGTGTAAACATTATCTACGATACTGCTCTCCGTCAAATTGCCCGACCAATCCAAATAAAGTTGGTTTGCTCCTGCCGCCTCCGTTTCTAACGTCATACCGACTATAACGAAGTTATTTTTCTGTTTCCAAGGCATTTGTATTTCGAGAGTACTTGACGCCTCCGTCAATTCTACCTCCGCATCAAATGCGCTGCTGAGTTTTCCGTTGTATACCGAATCTTCTTTATCCTTTTTGAACTGTACGCCGTTGACGGTGAATTCCGTCGTGGTCGCATCGGCAAACGGGATGATTCTGAAAATGATTTTCTTAATTTGATGTGTTGTGGTAAAGGTCGCTGTTGCCGAGTTATCCATTGCGGGCAAAGCAAAGTAACCGAAACCTTTACCGTTTTTCGAAACCGAAAGATTCGATGCCGTAAACGCGGTTATTTCTTGTTGATCGGGAGACCAAGTGTTCAACTTCGTAAGCATATCCGATACAGAGTCGTATGTGTAAACATTATCTACGATACTGCTCTCCGTCAAACTGCCCGACCAATCATATATTATAGCATCTGATTGTCCGTCGCTTATTGTAAGTGTAATTTCGTTAGAGGTAACGCTACCGCATCTAACGGAAATGTTTACTTCACCGGCTGCAATAGTTGTAACAGTGGCTTTAACCGTGTTACCCGTCACGGTTGCCTTTGTTTCGTCGGAGGTTATCCATTCAACGTTTTCAAAAATTGCGCTTGCCGGCGTTACGCTTTTGACTGTTATAGTAACGGAATACGGAACAGTCACTTCCGTCTTTTCCGCCTCGATCTCTATTGCTTCAAGGGCGGGGAATGTACAGGTTTTCAGTTCATTCATATTACTTCCTGCCCTATATTGTTCGGCGGAATAAATCATATTATGCGCATAAAACAAAACAGTACAACCGTCTAAGCCGCCATTATTTTCGGGAATTTGATTTCCGTTAAGTTTACTTTTTTCCACTGTGCATACTATTACCTTGTCGTCACTGCCCGAAAGAGAGAATGTCCACGTTCCTGCGGCATTTACCGTTGAACCGCTTGCAACCGTTCCTTGAATATAAAAACCGTGGCTACGATCGTCAGCGGTCAAAGATTTACCTTCCGACGCAATCATCATTTCAATTGCCTCGTCCACGGTTAACGGATCGCTTTCTTTTGAACCTTTGATTTCGCGAATTTCTACCGTGACGGAAGCGGAAATATTTGTACCCTTTGCAGTTGCGGTAAGCGTAACTCTACCGGTCTGATCCTTGTAGGTTACTTTTCCCAACGCCTGAACATCACTTGTTCCATCAGTTGTCACAACGGTGGCTATGTCGCCGTTCTCCACAGTCCAAACAATGTCTTGCGGCGCGTTGGCGGGATTTGTCTTAGCGGTAAAACTAATATTGTTACCCTCTAACGGTAACAGATATAGCGTAGCGTCGGTATTATCGGAAGTCCCGTTCATTATAGAAACAGATTCGACTTCTGCGGGCGTTTGCGGCACAAAGAGTCCGAGTTGCGCTTTGTAGTTGTCTGCCGCGTGTTGAGCATAGTTTCCGCCGCCTATCGTATTGAAAGTGCCGTAAGTTCCATAGAAATATGTGCCGTCTTCCCAAGTGAAGATCTTGTACGTCTCGTCCCAAGACCAATGCTTGCCCGCAGTTTGAGCGTCTTTGTATACAGCGTTGACGTGCGTTCCGCTAAGTTCGATTTCCATATACTTTTCGCCCTGTTTGAGCAACCAACCGTCGCCGTCCTCAATGAGAGTTACAACTACCGCGTCCTCTTGATTGTTGGAAGTAGCCATATAATAGTCAGCCATACCGCCTTTGAGATAGTAATACACGTCGCCGCTGCACTTCATACCCATATAGTATTTACCTGCAACAGGCTCGGTGATGGGAGTGAAAACGCCTTCTTTGGACGGGTCTACGTCGTGACCGGGGCACTTGTCCGCGCAAACGGGGTCAGTGCAAGCACTATCCGTGCATTTGCCGCAGGTAGGACAAACGTGTCCGCATACGTGCGCAGGTTCGTGTCCTTGACACTTGTCCGCGCAGACGGGGTCTGTGCAGGTGCTATCCGTACATTTGCCGCAAGTGGGACAAACGTGTTGACACTCGTGCTTGTTACAAGCGGCTAAAACCGTAACGATTGCAACCGACATTGCTATCACAAGTAATATGGCAATCAATTTCTTTATTTTCATATAAAATCTCCTATTATTTTTTTGTTTTAGGTTGAACACCCCGAAGGGTAGCCTTGCCCAACAGCCGAGTGCGCGCAGGGCAAAGGGACAAGGCGTTTTTTCAACAAAAACCGAAGGGGTTGCCCCCTTCGGTCAAAATAGTACTACGCTTGCGCGTGGACAACTTTGGTTATTGCAATGGCAGCATAATTGTTGTTCGTCGAATAACCGATGAAGTAACCCGTCACGGTGACGGTTTCACCTTCCGTCAAGGTAAACGTGTCGGGCATATAAGCGGGTTCGATAACCGTGGAACTTCCTTCGATGTTGATAGTGAAGAAGTTGCCGGACTTGCCCACTGTTGCAGACCAAGTGTACGCCTGACAATTTATGGGCAGAATAGGACTTTCCATTGTAGCCCATTTCGTCGCGAGGTCAGCAGTCAACTCGGTTGCTTCGGGAACGTTGATCTCTCTGTCCTCCAACTTGGTGATGTTGAGGCTACCGCTGTACGAGAACTGCAACATATTGTTGAACAGCGACACGTACCCGGAAACTTGAAGAATGTCGTCAAGTCCGTATGTAGCAACGGCGTCTCTGTCGTACACCAGAATACCCGTTTGTCCGTCGTGAATGACCAACGATTGAGTCGTCTTTGCCACCACTTTACCGATGACGGTGTAGAACTGATTGGGGGTGTCAACTTGGCTTATCGCTGTGCTGACGTGTACCGTGATAGTCCTCGAAATGTCTGCCACGGTCGCCGTTATTTCGGTGTTGCCTTCGGCAAGTCCCGTCACGACGCCGCCTACGATGCTGATGACCTCTTCGTCATAGCCGCTGTACTCAACGGTCGCTTCCTTGGCTGCGCCGCCGAGGATGGGGCTCAAAGTGTAGGTGCTGCCGATACCGAGATTTATCACGTTGCGGTTGAATCCGAGATAGTCCTGCTGCGTTGTTGCCTTTGCGTAACTTGTCACTACGAAGGACGCATAATTGTTGGTTGTGTCATAACCCACAAAGTAACCTTGAAGATCATAGGTCGCGCCAAGTTCGATATCCGAAAGAGCGACCTCGGACTCCACTGCGATTCCGTCGTAAGACAAGCTGTAAATATTGTAGCCGTTGCGCAGTCCGGCGACCGCCGTCCAACTATACAATTTTACGTCCGCCTGAGAACGCTTTGTAGACCAACCCTGCAACAAGGTTTCGGTCAGCGAATCACCGACAGTTGGAACGCGCGCCGTTCCCGTTTCTTCGACAACAACTCCGGGATTGTATGAGAATTGCCACAGACCTTTGTACTCGGAAACTGTACCTGCCACCGAAACCGTGTCGCCTACTTCCAAATTGGAAACCTGTTTGACATCATAAACCATTATGCCGCCTTCTCCATCGTAAATGATTGCTGCATTTGTGGTTTTAGCCACAACAGTTCCTTCGGCATAGTAAGTTCCCGCTTCGGCAATTTCGGCTATCGAAGTCACCACCCTGTTGTAAACAACCAGCGTAACAGTTGCCGTTTTTGTTTGGTCTGCTGCTGCCGTTATTGTAACGGTAGTAGTTCCCGCGCCGACAATATTCATAACTTTATCCGTGTCGTTCCACGTTGCTACCGTTTCTTCGGAAGATGTTACAGAATATTCTTGATTTTCAGAATTTTCAATAGTAACATTCAATGCCTGAGTAGCAACATATCCATATCTGACGGCTATGTATTGTTTGGCAACTTTAACTTCGATCTGATTTTCAACTGCCTTCAAACTTGTCAACATCATACCGGCAAACGGCGTAGATGACGTGTTGTTGAAACCGATGAAGTAACCTTCCGCATTGTACTTCAAGCCCTCTTGCAGGGGGAAATCTGCGGCGTTTACGTACAGCGGTTCAATGTCGAAGCCGATGTCTGCCATTCCATCGGGGGTCAAAGCCCAATAACTGCCCACTCTGGTTGCGGTCGCCGTCCAATAATAGGGTTGAACGTCCAATACGGACAGTTCGCTCGGATCTTTGTCCGCGGCGTCTTTCCAACCTTGCGCTACTGCCGCCGTCAATTCCTTTGCCGTCGGCGCAGTGGGTTTTTCCGTCTCCAACTTTGTCACGGGCGTTTCGCTGGTGTAGTTGAGTTGCAGAATATTGTTGTACTCGCTTGCAGTTGCAGTTATCTCAATGAAGTCGCCGAGTGCAACAACGTCCAAAATACCCGAACCGTAGATCATCACGCCGGCAGTGCCGTCGGTGATAACAACGCCTCTGGTATTGGAAGCAACAGCCAAACCTTGAACGGTGTAAGGTTCTTCCCTTGCTGTTTGAATTTGGCTGATTTCTTTTCCTGCCTCAACGTCAATTGAGGCATTCGCGGCAAAAGCGGGCGCAACACAGTTGAGAGCCATTACCGCCGCAACCAGCATTACTAACATAACAAAACTTTTTTTCATTTTTACCTCCAAAAATCAACTTGTCGTTTTGAATGTGTAGCCTTTTTTTGTTCCAAAAAACGAATTAGAACATTTGAGTGTACCTCCCCTATTTCCTTTCCTACCATAAATACCTCTCCATCGACGGAAAAATTAAGCAAATTTCGAAAATTTTTCAAAAAAAAGGTAAAAATTTGCAAAATTTACCGTCATTTATATAACATCGGATACGTTCGAAACGGCTTTCACACCGTTGACCGAGGTTCGTCAACTGCGCATTCGTGCGTCCGCGCGTTCTATTTGTACCGATGAGATTTTTTGTGCCGTAGCAAAATGCGACAGACAAGTCCGTCCGTCCGCTTTTGCGTGAGATACGTAAAACACCGCCCTAACAGATAATGAAATCCGTTGCGTATTTGTGTGTAAAATTTTGTCCGAATGGCAACGCTACATTACGTGCCCCTCTGCCGTCGGCGCAACGCCGCCGCCTATCAATATAGTATGCTTTTGCGCAAAACGGTACGCCGTTGACAATAATCGCGCTTTTTTTGCAAAGAACGAAGAGGCTCGGCGCATTGCGAATTTCCGTCGCATAGAGTGTTGCCGAAATTGTTCGGTGATGCCGTCCGCAATGCGCCGAAACTTTCTGCAATAAAGTAATATCATTCAGCGGACTGAAACCCGATATTACTTTATAATAATTATATTAGGTCTTTCGACCTAAGTCAAGACTTTTGGAGAAAGTTATCTGTAAAATTCACGTATGGTATATTCAGAAATAATCCGCGCGATAATGGAAGAACACAACCTGAGCCAACAGAAATTCGCCGACATTCTCGGAGTAAACCAAACGACGGTGAGTCAATGGCTGTTGGGTCACAAAAAACCCGGCTTTGACAGCATTCGCCTTATCTACGAAAAATTCGGCGTTGCCCCCAACGCGTTGTTCGGTGTAGATGATTGACCACATCACTGCGCCGAGCGCAGGGAGCAACCGCCGCGCCGCCGAAACTCGACGGCTTTACAGGGAGAGAAACGCTGCTGCAAAGCATCGCGTTTGCCGATTTTGTACTTGCGCCCCAAGGCGCAAGTCTTTTTTTTGTCGGGTTTGCTTACCAAACCGCAAATCGGAATTATTTCAAAACGATTTTTCGTTTCGAAAAATATTATATCGTATCATTTGTCGTTTTGTCAATACTATTTTTCGAATTTGTGTAAAATATTCACCAAAGGGAGATACTTTCACTATGTTTATCAGCAGATTGTCCGAACTTATGGACGAATTTTGCAACGGCAGTCAGAAAGTGCTGTCGCAGAAAACGCAAATACCCGCCTCCACCATCAGCCACTGGTTTGCAAGGGACGGAAAGCCGACTTACATACAGATAGTAAAGATTTGCGACGCGTTTCACGTTTCCGCCGATTACCTGCTGGGCAGAGAAAACGACGTCGGAGTTGTGGTAGTGACAAACAGTCTGCCTCCCGACCAACAGGAGTTGATAGACTTGTACACCCGCTTGTCCCCGCGCAACAAAAGCCAATTGATAGGTTTTGCAAAGGGTTTGCAAGCCTGAACAAGCGGAAAATTGCGTAAAAGCGCCTTTTGTTGCGCGTCGGCAGGTAAAAGCCCGCACGAACTGCGGCAGGCGGCGCAAACATAAAACCTTGCGAAAGAATCGATTCGCGCCCGTCGCAGAAAACTACGATATACTCGTGATTTGAATACATTATACTACGACTAAATCGTATTGTCAACAGAATAATACGATTTTGTCGTATTTTTTGTATACTTATACGGAGGGTAGTATATGAAGAATCTGCGAGAAGCACGCAAAGAAAAGGGTATGCGGCAGGCGGATCTGGCGGAAGCGGTACACGTTTCCGCGCAGACCATAAGCGGCTACGAAACGGGATACGCGCAACCGCCGACGGAAATTCTTACAAAACTTGCCGATGTGTTGGAAGTGTCTACGGACTTTCTGCTGGGGCGCACCACCGACATAGGCACGATAGAAGTAAACGCCAACCTCACCATCGACGAAGAGGCGTTGATAAGCCTGTACAGAAAGTTGCCATCTCGCGAAAGAAGCCGCTTGGTGGAATTTGCAAAGGTGCTGGCGGAATAGCGCGATCGTGCAAATAGTTCGTTGCGCAAAGTTGTGTTTTGGGTCAAAAGGGTTTTGCCAACTTAATAAATTCACGGTTGAGCGCAATTGCCGACGGCGTTTATGAGCAATTTCCGCTCAAAAAATTTGTGAGCAATTTTCGCTCTCGCGGGTACAATTTGAGCGATTTTTGCTATCCTTGTTGTATGCAAAAAGATTTATTGATGAACAGAATACGCGAACTGCGCGAAGAAAGATGCCTTACGCAAAAGGATCTTGCGGACGCGCTCGGGACGGAACGCTACGTCGTAAGCAATTGGGAACAGGGGCGCACCGAACCTAACGTTGCGCAATTGAAGGCGTTGGCGAACTTTTTCGAAACGTCGCTGGACTACGTGACGGGAAGATCGGACGAACTTGGCGTAGTGGAAATACAAAACACCCTTTCGCCCGACAGAAAGGAACTGCTTGCGCTGTACGACAAACTGTCCCCCAACGGCAAAAGTCAGCTTGTCGGATTTGCAAAAGGGTTGAGCCGCTGAACGCGCCGCGGCTGCGGCACTGCGGGAAAAAACTACTCTACGGAGGGTAAAATGACAAAAAAGGAAGTTTTCAAAGAGCGAATGAACGCTCTGAAAAAAGACGTAAACGGAAAGTACTCCAACAGGCGATTCGTTGAGGAGAGGCTGCAAGAGGACGGCAGGGTGCGTATCGACGTAAACGTGCCCGACGAAACGGAACTTTTCGATTCGTTAGCCCCCGAGGGCAGCGGCAGGCTGAACCCCGACGTGATGCGCTACATCGACGAACAGGCGTACTTTGTGCCGGCGGAATACGACCTGACGGTAAACTTTGTGGGCAGAGAAGTTTCGCCGCAACAGCAAAAACAAATAGAAAACGCCCTGCACGACCACTACAATATGCAGGTATATGACAAGTTGGACGACATAAAAAACAATCGTCGGCTGGGAATTTTTTTGATGGTGTTCGGCGTACTCGCGCTGGCGGCGTATTTCTTCATTACGCTGTTTGCGAAAAACCCCGTTTTCGAAGAAGTAGTCAGCATTGTGGGAACGTTCTCCATCTGGGAGGCGGTGGACTGTTGGCTGATAAACGGACACCACACAAAGGTGGAACTTAACAACGCGCTGCAAATGGCGCTGATAAAGATAACTTTCCAAAACCCCGACCAATCGGCGCAAGAAGCCGAATAGACCGCCGTCCGACAAAAGTCGAAAATCGACAAAAACCGACGAAAACGCTTGCCCGTCGGCAACAAACGACGGCAATGGACAAATATCGACGGAAATCGACAGAAAGCAACGTAAACCGACTTAAACGGACATCAAGCGACATTACACGACGTAAACAAACGAAATAATACTCAAATCGACAAAAAGCAACAAAAAACCCCTGCGCAGCAGACTGCCGCGCGGGGGTTTTGCATAGATGGGGTCAAGAAAGCCAAAGAAAAATCAGTACCGCAGCCAAGCCGAACGCTACCACCGTTACCAACACAAAGGGCAAAATGGCGCGATATCCGCCGAAGATCATTGCCAATCGTTCGCGGAAACGGGGACGGTCGGGGTCTTTCTTGTTTTTGCGGTCGGTACGGTTGGGGTTGTACCAAGGCATTCCCTCGACGTTCATATTGACGACGGTACGTCCGTCGTCGAGATCGTCACGTTTTTTTTCTTTCATAGGGTTGTATCCGAGGGCTGTTGAGACGTTTCAACGTCGGGCGAATCGTACAAGTGGCACGCGACGCAATGACCGTTGCCCACGTCTTTGAGTTGGGGAACGACTTGCGAACACACGTCCATACATTGCTTGCAACGGGTGTGGAACTTGCACCCTTTGGGCGGGTTTACGGGGCTGGGAATGTCCCCCTCCAAAATTATCCTCTTGACGTGATAGTGAGGGTCGGGGACGGGCACTGCCGAAAGCAACGCCTTGGTGTAGGGGTGAAGCGGGTTGCCGAAAAGCTCTTCCTTGCTTGCCGTTTCCATCATACTGCCCAAATACATCACGCCGACGTGCGTGGAGATGTGTTCCACCACCGACAGGTCGTGCGAAATGAACATATATGTGAGGTTGTCCTGATTCTGCAACGTTTTGAGCAGGTTTACTATCTGCGCCTGTATGGATACGTCCAACGCCGACACGGGTTCGTCGCACACGACAAACTTGGGCTGTACCGCAAGAGCGCGCGCAATGCAGATACGCTGGCGCTGTCCGCCGCTGAACTCGTGCGGGTAGCGCTCGTAGTAGAAATCCTGCAAGCCGCACTTGCGCATAACGTCCACGACGTAGTCTTTGAGGTCGGACTTGGGCACTATGTTGTGGACCTTGACCGCCTCGCCGATGATGTCGCCCACGGGAGAACGCGGCGGCAAACTCGAATAGGGGTCTTGAAAGATGATTTGCGTCTGCGTGCGCATAGGGCGCAGCTGACGTTTGTTCATTTTGCTTATCTCAACGCCGTCGAAAATCACCTGTCCGTCCGTTGCGGGTTGAAGTTGCAGCACGGTGCGCCCGAGAGTGGTTTTGCCGCAGCCGGACTCGCCCACTATGCCCAATGTGCTTCCGCGAGGTATGCAAAAGGATACGTCGTCCACCGCTTTGAGCCAAGCGTTGGTTTTGCCGAAAAAGTTGCGTCCCGCAGGGAAGTACTTTTTGAGATGACGTACTTCCAATATGTTTACGGGGTCGAAATCGCTTACGGTGAAGTCGGTTTGTTTGCTCATTTGTCGCTCTCCTTTGCGCCGTTAGCCAGATAGCACGCCACGTAGTGAGTGTCCGACACCTTGACGAGAGGCGGATACTCGCCGTTGCAAGCGGCAACGCAACTTTGACAACGGTCCTTGAAGTAACAATAGTCGGGCATATCTATCGGGTTGGGAACTTGTCCCGGGATACTGTACAGCCAATCCGTCTTTTGATTGACGACGGGCTTGCTCTTTTGCAAACCGACGGTGTAGGGGTGCAAAGGACGGTCGAAGATGTCCTCCACAGTGCCCTTTTCCACTATCCTGCCGGCGTACATAACCACAACGTAATCCGCCATACCCGCAATTACGCCGAGGTCGTGCGTGATGAGCATTATACTGCCGTTTATCTTCTCGCGGACGCTTTTGAGCAGTTCCAATATCTGCGCCTGTATCGTAACGTCCAACGCCGTAGTGGGTTCGTCGGCGATGATGAGCCGCGGGTTGCAGGACAGCGCCATCGCTATCATTACGCGCTGACGCATTCCGCCCGACAGTTCGTGAGGATACTTTTTGTAGACGAGTTCGCCCTCCGCTATGCCTACGAGCCGCAGCATTTCGATACTGCGCGCTTTGGCGCTTTCGCGAGTCGCCCCGGGAACGTGCAACAACACCACTTCGTCCATCTGGTTGCCCACCGTGAACACAGGGTTGAGGCTGGTCATCGGCTCTTGGAATATCATCGCTATTTCCTTGCCGCGGATCTTGCGCATTTGCGAGGCGGGCATCTTGGCTACGTCGTACGTTTTGGATACGCGCCTGAACGCGGGAAAACCGTCGGCATCGGTCGCTTGCACTTTTTCCACAATGGGGTCGCCGTTTTTGTCCCTCTTGGGGTTGCCTTTCTTGTCCAGAACGGGGCGGGTAAGCACTGTCGGGTTGCCCTGTTCGTCCAACATGGGGTTGCCGTCCTCGTCGCGGACGTATTCGTACAACGGTATGGGTTTGCCGTCCTCGCCGTAAAGGAAATCTTCCGTGCGGAAACGGATAGAGCCCGCCACTATCTGCCCCTGAGGCGCTTGCACAAGTTGCATAAGCGACAAACTCGTGACGCTTTTGCCGCAACCGGACTCGCCTACGACCCCCACGACCGAGCCTTGCGGTATTTCGAAAGAAACGCCGTCCACCGACTTGACTACGCCGCTGTCGGTGAAGAAATAGGTGTGAAGATCGTCAAACTCCACAATGTTGTTTGGGTCGCGCATTTCCGTGACGTACTCCGACTCGTCTGCTTTGCGCTTTTTGTTCTTTTCCAAACGGGAAACTATCCTGCTGTTGGCGCGGGCTATTATCCGCCCTTCCTTTGCGGAAATGTAGTGCGAATCTTTGTGCCCGACGTCCTTGTAGCCTTCTTCTATTTGCTGTAATACGGTTTTGTCGTTCATATTCACCTCAACGCTTCATCTTGGGGTCTAACGCGTCGCGCAAGCCGTCGCCGAGGAAGTTGAAGCCCAACACCGAAAGCACGATACATAGACCCGCAGGGACCCAGATAAAGGGGTAATTCTTTATCACTTCGTTGTTGACGGCGCTGTTTACCATACGTCCCCACGACGCGACATCCATCGGGAAACCCAATCCGAGATAACTGAGAGTGGCTTCGTACAACACCATACTGCCCAAACCCAACGTTATCACCACGATAAGCTGCGGTATTATGTTGGGGACAAGGTGCTTGAATATCTTGCGCGGAGCGGAAAGTCCCAATGCGTCCGCCGCGACCATATATTCCTGCTCGCGCAAAAACAATATCTGTCCGCGCACAAGACGCGCAACGCCCGTCCAATCGAGAAGGGTGAGTATGCCCATCAGATAGTAAATACGCAATTCCTGCTTAACGCCCATACTTTCCAACAACGCCGAAAGAATAAGCATTATCGGGAGGCTGGGTACGCAGTTGATGACGTCCACGATACGCATAATCACCTGATCCGCCCACTTGCCTACGTAGCCCGCTATCGAGCCCAGCACGATACCCAACGTGACGTACAGTATAACGGTGAAGAAACTCAGCGTGATGGACTTTTGTCCGCCGTACATAAGTCTCGTAAACACGTCGCGTCCGTTTTCGTCCGTGCCGAGTACGTGCAGCAGGTTGCCGTGTTCGGCGTCACTGCGAGTAAACGGGAGGGCGTTTTTGTTGACGTGCCCAACAAATTCCGTCATTTCGAATACGGTGTACTCCGTTCCGTCGGAATCGGTAACGGTTATTTGTTTGTAACTGTACGAAGTTACTTCGGAATAGTCTATTTCCGATTCGCCCCAAGGCGTAAACAGCGGACCTACGAAAATGAACAGCAACAATACCACTATCATCGTCAAGCCCACGACGGACAGCCGCGAACGGAAAAACCGACGCAGCACCAGCCGCCAAGGCGAAAGCACGCGTACGCTGTCGGCAAGACTTACGTTGTCCGTACCGACTGCGGCAGTCTTTTTTGAGCGCTTGATACGCAGCGCAAGGTACACTATCGCTCCTATCTCCGCGGCGATCGCCGCGACAAACAGCGCAAGTAACACCCCAAACGCGGCGTTGCTCAATGCAAGCATATCCGTCATAGCGATCCCTCCGAACATAAAATTTCGTCAAACAAGTACTTCATAACTATTTACCCAACTTTATGCGAGGATCGACCAACACGTAGGCTATGTCGGAGAGCAAAGTGCCGATAACCGTCAGTATTGCAAGAAACATCTCGTAACCCATTATGAAGGGTATGTCGCCCACGACCAACGCGTCGTAGGCAAGTTTGCCTATTCCCGGAAGCGCAAAGACGTTTTCGAGGATCATCGCGCCGCCGAACAGGCTGGGAAGCACTCCCGCCATCATCGTCACCATAGGTATCATCGTGTTGCGGAACACGTGCTTGTACACGACCGCTTTCTCCGAAAGTCCCTTGGCGCGCGCGGTACGTATGTAGTCGGCGTTAAGCACTTCCAGCGTGTTTGTGCGGGTGTGCCGCATTGTGCCGCCGACGGACAGTATCACCAACGTAGCCATAGGCAACACGCAGTGATAGACCTGATCGAGGAATCGGTCAAACCCTTCGTTGAGGGTGGTGGCGTCCTCCAAACCTTGCTGAGGAAACCAGCCGAGGTCCACCGCGAATATCTTGATAAGCGCCGTCGCGAGGAAAAATCCCGGCAGCGAAATACCTATCATCGTAAAGGTGGTAACGCTGTAATCCAGCACGCTGTACTGCTTGACCGCCGATTTGATACCGAGGGGTATCGCTATCAGATACACCAATATGTACGCCAACACCGCGATGATGAAAGACACCCACATAGAGCGTCCGATGACCACCGAGACGGGTTCGCTGTACTTGAAAGATATTCCCAAGTCGCCCTTCAATGCGTTGCCCAACCAGCCGAAATAGCCCTTGACAATGCCGCCGAACGAGTTGTCGGCAATGCCGTAGAGTTCTTTCATTCGCGTTATGTCCTCTTCGCTGACCGTGCCCTGATTGAGCATAGGAAACAGCTTTGTTTCGACATAGTCGTTGGGCAAAAGCCGCACAAGACCGTAAATCAGCATCGACACAAGCAGCAAAACGAGTATCGAATAAAATATTCTCTTGATTATGTACTTTGCCATATTGCTCCGTTTGGTTTACTTAGAAATTTGCCGCTTCCGCCCGACCGATTTGTCGGGCGGAGGCGTTACGCGGTTGCGTTACTTCGACGCGCCCACGAAATTGATGTTCCAGATCTGCGACACGGGACTCTGGTAAACGGTCGCTTCGCACAGCGTGTTGACGTCCACTATGTCGCTGTTGATGAGGTACAGGTCTTTACGTTGGTAAGTGGGAAGTTCCACAGCCAACTCCATTACAAGATCGAGAGCCTCGGAATAGTAGGGTTTACGTTCCTGCTCGGTGGCGTATTTACGTCCCAATTCGATTTGTTCCGCAAGTCGGTCGAGGATATCCTGTTCTTCCTGCGTGCCGTCTCTCAGCAGATGGGGGTAGCCCCAGTTCTTTACGCTGCTGGCGGTGCTGTCCTTGTGGTAGACCTGATACATATCGGGGTCGGACGCACTGCTCCACGCCGCAGCCCAAATTTCCAGACCGCCGCTTGCAAGTTTGCTCAACGCCTGAGTGTCCTTGCTGACGGTGATGTCCATTCCCAATTTGTTGAGTATTTCCGCCGCCTTTGCCATTGTCTGATAGGCGGGGTGGTCTTCCGTTTCGCCCGCGACGGTAAAGGTGAATTTCAGCGGGTTGCCTTCGGAATCTCTCAGTATGCCGTCCGAACCGGGCGCGCACAGTGCGGCGTCAAGATACTCCTTGGACTTTGCTCCCGTCGGGTCGTATTCGTAGTACGCGGTGCAGCCCTCGGGATACGCCCAACTGTTCTTGGACATAGAGCGGTAAATGATACTGACGTATTCGTTGCTGCCGTAGTAACTGCTGCACAAGGTTACGTCCATCGCGCTCATAATGGCTCTGCGCACGTTGATGTCGTGTACTTTTTCGGCGTTTATACCGATGTAACCGTAGCCCATATAGTCCACCGTTATCGGCTTTACGCCGCTTATTTTGTTTACTTCCGCGGCGATGTCGGCTGTGGGGGCGGTCATAGAAACGTGCACTTCGGGGTTAGTTCCCGTAACTGCGTCCACCATAGCGTTGGTGGCGACCACCTTGTAACGCAAAAACTTGATGTAAGCGTTGTGTCCGCCGCGCATAACCGTTTGGAAGTAGTTGTTGCGTTCGAAGTTGACGATGTTGTTGCTGTAAAATTGCGTTCTTTGCACCTTTTCGGCGTCGCCAACGCCGTTCTGCGTGCCGTTGCTGGGGCGGTACGGACCCGCTCCGCGCGGAACGAGGTTGGTGTTGATGACGTTCATAAAATCGGGACTTGCGTATTCCACGCCGAATCCCTCGTAGTTCTTCTGCGTGTACTCTTCGCCGTCAACAGTGATCGTGCTGTCCGGGAGGCTCTTGAAATTGCCTATCGCCTCCTGCGTCGAATAGTAATTCATCGGCGCGATACTGAAACTGAAACTGAGTATCGCTTTGGGGTCGAGACCGTTGATACGTATTTTGAGTATCGTGCGGTTGCCGTCGAAACCGGCGTCGCCGCCCTTTTGCGAGGCGTTTGCGGTGGGGATTTTGTTCGCTTCGTAAACGGTGATACCGCTGATGTTTTTGAAGTGCATTTCTTCGCCGTGCAGCAATTTGCCCTTTTCATCGTTGACTACGTATTCGAAGAACGTGTTCTTGGTGGCGTAGTTGGTGATGACTTGCAAAAGTTTGCTTTTGAACATTGCGCCGTTTTCGTCCGAGGGGAAGAAATCGCTGAACACTCTGTTCACCATAGCCGTCTGAGAGTGATCGAAACCGTCCGCTCCGTTGTACTCAAAGGTATACTTGCGTATTCCCGTGGTGGCGGAATCGTTGAGTTGCGTTGTAGTTGCGGTGATAAGTCCGTACATCATCGCAAACACTTCCCACTGTTCGCTTATGTGTTTGTGAGTGTTGCCTTCGGCGGTATACGCTTTCCAAGCCGCGCCGGTGGTTATTTTGTCCGTTTCAGAGTCGCGCTTGTAGTACTTTTCGTATTCCTCGATGTTGGTCGCCGCGGAGACCCAGTCGGTGTTGAGTTCTTCGCGGAACAGTTCCTTTATCTTGGAGATGTCCTCTTGCACCTCTACAAGTTCCTCGCCGCTGAAAGTCTGATCGAGCGGAGTGTCGTTGTCCAATCCGCACCAACTTTCCAGACGTTCGACGCGTTGAGTCGCGTTGGCGTTTGCAAGCGCGTTGGTGTTGTTCTGCGCGTCGTCCGCGTCCGACTGCGTGCGGTAAGCGGACAATCCCTGAATATCGATACTGTACATCGTGGACGAACCTGTGTAGACGGGGTCGAGATAAACGTACATATTGAACAGAACGTCCTTGATGGTGAGGGGAGTGCCGTCGCTGAATTTGATTCCGTCCTTCAACGCGAAGAAGTAGTCGGTGTAGTAGTTGGAGTAGTCTCCGTCGCGCTCGTAGTCGCTTTCGCTGCCTACGGTCACCACCGAAAAGCCTTCCGCTACGCAAGGCTCGTCCCAGCCAGCGACGACTTTGCCGTCTTTGTCCATACTGAGCAAGCCCAACTGAGTTTGCCCGACCACGCCGCCGTCAGCGCCCGACGTGTAGGAGAACGGATTGAAAACGCCGTCCAACGGGTCGGTGCTCAACACCAGAGGCGTGGTTTCGGGGTCGCCTTTCTTTTTGTTGCACGCCGCGAGCAACGCCACTTGCAGCACAAGCAGCAAACACAGCGCCAAACAAATTATTTTGGAAAATTTTTTCATTGTTTGTTCCTCCGTAAAGAAGTTATCTGATTTCGGGCAGATAAGTGCTGCCCTCTGCCACAAACACGTTCTCAATGACTTTTGCAATTTCCTTTTCGGCGTCGAACGCCGACTTGAACTGCAACGGTTTGCGAACGCAGTTGTCGAAAATTATATTTTCAAAGACGCAGTCGCCAATCGCCTCTCCCGCCATAAACCCGTAATAATAGTTTTGCGGAAGATTGTTGACTATGCTGCCCTGCACAAAGCAGTCTTTGAAAGTTAGGTTGCGCACCGTCGCATTGCTCAACTGCGCAAACAGACCTACGCAAGAGGACGAAGTACCCGTGCCGAGCGTATTTTCGCGCAGGTAATGCAAGTTGGAAAGGGTGTGTCCGTTGCCCTCTATTATTCCGCCGAATACGGTGGGCATTGTCACCTCGGTGTAGTCGCCGTTGTTCAATTCGGACATATCGACGTCGTTCATCAAATAGAGTCTGTCGCCCGCCGCTACGGTGCGCAGATCGGACGCCTTTTCCACGAGCCGCCATTTACCGCTGATAAACAAAGCGTAAATTTCCCTTACGGGGTGTTCCTGCGTGCAACCGTGTTCGAAAGGCTGCTGTGCGGACACCGTCAACGGTTGGGTGCAATCTTCGTCCACGTACAGGCGCACGAAGGTGTTGCCCTGCCAACTCGGTTGGACGATGCTGGTAACTTCCGCGGCGTTGCCCTCGACGGTACTGTAACTGTCCTGATCGGAAATTTCGCCGTCCATCACGTAATTGATATGCAAACGGTACTGTATTTCCCACTTGCCGTAGAGAGTCATATCCTCGTAGACTTTTTCGGAGTAATCCCATTTGTCGCCGTAGACAACTTCTCCGTCGGCGTTTTTCGTGCCCTTGTAGTAGCCCAAAAATACGAATCCTTCCGCTATCGGTTTGCTTACGCCTTGGGTAACGCCCGGCTCGGGCAAAGGAGAACCGGGTTTTATGCGGTAGTCCGTAACGCCCGCTTTTACGCTGTCAAACAGCACTCTGACAGTGTTGCCGCGGTCTTGAACGTATTGGTAAGGGTCTTCTTCCTCTTTACAAGCGGCAAGCAACGCCACGCTGACAACAAGCAGCGCCACGCACAAAGCCAAAAGTAATTTTTTCGAAGTTTTGTTCATTATGCCTCCCTGATAGCCACGATGTAGTCCGCAAGTTTGTTGAGAGTTGTGTTCCAAGCCGACTTGTACGCGTCAACGCTGTCGGCAGGCACGTATATCTGCGCGCTGGTCTGCGCAAACACGCTTATTCCGTTGCGGTACACGTCATTGTGAGTGGAATCGAACAAAATGCCGCTTCCGTCCGCAAGTTGGGGCACTTCCGCCGAGGACGCTACGCTCTTGTACAGAGTGAAACTCCTCATACGCGGATTTTCCGCAAACGCGCCGCCCACTATTCTGACAAGGTTAGCCGCGGGGTGTTCCGCCGAACCTATCGTCACCTCCGACAGATAGTCGCAGCCGGAAAAAGCGATAAGTCCGATTTCTTCCAAAGAAGCGGGCAGCGTCACTTTTGTAACGGCGCTTACGCCGAACGCGCTTGTGCCCAACTTTTTCAGACGGCTTTGCGCTGCGTCGAAAACGAGTTCGAAGAAATAGTACTCCACGTCGTCGCCGTCGGTGGAAAACGTGCCGTTTACGCCAGCATAGGTAAACGCGCTTTGCCCGATCTCCACAACGTTGTTGCTGAGTTTCAGCGAGGTGAGCCGCGAACTCACGGTCAAGTCGCCCGTTGACGAATCCGTCCTGCTCTCCGCAAGAAACGCGCCGTTACCTATCGTCAGATCGGCGCTGCCCTCGGCGAAAGCGACGCTTTCGAGGTTGGCTATCACCGCAAACGCCAGATCGCCCACACTCGTTACGCCGCTGCCGATGACGACGGAAGTTATGTCGTCGCTGTCGTAAAACGCGTAGTTGCCTATCGTGCCGACCCCGTCGGGGATAACGACTTCTGTGAGCGCGGTGTTGTAGAACGCCGCAGACCCAATCTCTGTGTAATCGTCGCCGATACCGAATTCCGAAACGCTCGCGCAGTATGCAAAAGCGTTTGCGGGTATCTGCGCGACAGTTCCGTCGATATTTATGCGTTTGAGGCGCGGAGGACATTTTTCCGCGGAAACTTCTATATTTCCGTTGGAAGTCGTCCGCACCGTACCTCCGAACACATACAGCATATAAGTGTTGTCGGTTTTACTTCCGCCGATGAAAGGTACTGTCAAAGAAACGAGGTTTTGCATACCCTCCAACGCGCCGAACTCAATTTCGCTGACGCTTGCGGGAACGATGAGTTCGCCGACGTTGCTTTGGAACATTGCTCCGCTTGCCACAACGCCTACGGAGGGCGCGAAATTGATTTCCGTCTTGGACGACGGTACGTAAATAAGTTTCGACAGGGCATTGTCGTACAACGCTCCGTCGTAAGCCGCATAGTGCGTGTTGCCCTCAGCCACGGACAATTCTCTGAGCGGTGCGCCGCGAAACGCGGTGTTGTCGAAAGAAACTATCTTGTCGCTGAGTTGATAACTTTCAAAGGACGTATACGCAAAGGCGTATTCGTCTATCTGCGTGACGTTGTCCAGCCCTTCTACGCTTTGCAAGCCGTTGCACCCGAAAAACGCCCGCTGCGCAACGCGCGCAGAGGAATACGCGGTAAAAGTTATCTCTTTCAAAGTTGACGGAACGTACAGTCCGTTGGACGTGTTGCGTTCGGGAGAGGTTGCGCCGAACCAATACGCGACGAAAGGATTGCTTGCGTCGAAATCCTTTACCGTAAGCGAAGTCAGCGCGAGCATACCCTCCAAAGAGGACTTTTCAAGCGCGCTCGAACCGAGGTCCAACGTCTCGATGGTGTCATTCCCCCAAAACGCGTACGCCTCCACGCTTGTGAAGCGGGCGGGAAGAGTGTAACTGTCCTCGTCCTTGTTGATGTCGGTGGTGAAATGCAACACAAGTCTGTTGTTGCCGTCGGTGAGCAAGCCGTTGTCCTCGTCCACGACGTATCTTGCGCTTCCGCCGCCGAGAGTCAGTTCGTTACAGCCTTTGAATACCGATTTGCCCAAAGATGTAAGCGACGCGGGTATATTTGCCGAAACAAGTCCGCTGTCGGCAAAAGCGAAAGACAGTATTTCCCCTACGGAATCGGGAATATCTACTGCGGTAAGAGCCTTGCAGTTGCAAAACGCGCTTTCTCCTATCGAAACGAGCGTTTGCCCGAATTGCACCTCGGACAACTGCAAGCAGTTTTCAAACGCGTCGTCGGGGACGGCGGTAAGTTTGCTCAGATCCGCCTTGCCGGAAAGTTTTACGCACCCCGCGAAAGCGAAATCGCCCATTTCTTCAACGCTGCCCAATTCCGCATAGGCAAGACGAGTACAGCCGTAAAACGCGCAACTGCCTACGGACGTGACGGAAGAGGGAAGATATATGCGTTCCAGAGAGACGTTGCCTTTGAACGCGTCGTCGCCGATGGCGGTCACGGCAAATTCGCCGCTGCGGGAGGGAACGTAAACGTAAGCGGCGCTGCCCGCGTAACCCGTAACGCTGCCCCCGTCGAAAATCAGTCCGACGCTGGCGCGTTCGCCGTACAGCGTAACGTCGTTGTCAACTGCGCTTTGGAAGTCGAAAAGTTCCGTCGATTGCGCGCCGACGTACCATTCGCACGTCACGTCGTCGCCGAATTGCGGTTCGGCGACCTTGCCGCCTACGGGCACTGCCGTCTCCCACTTGTCGTCGTTCAAAAGAAACGTCACGTAGCGGAAAGCGGAATCCTTACCCCACTTGGCGTAAAGCGTAAGCGTACCGGACGTAAATTGTCCGAAAGAATAGACTGCGCCGTCCTCGGTACACCAACCCTGAAACGCGTAGCCCTCCTTTACGGGGACGGGCAGCAGACTTTGCTCTATGCTCTCCCCGACAGTACCGACAAGGTCCTCCACCGCGCTTCCGCCGTTGCTGTTAAACGCTATCCTGCCCCTTTCTTCTGCTATCCAGCCCGCATAGGCGGTCGCGTCGCTATCGGGAAGTTTGTCGAAATCGAAAGGAACGGTAAGTTGTTCGTCGGCATACCACTTGTCAAAGGTGAAAAATTCTTTTTCCGTGACGGGAGGGGTGATTTTTCCGCCGCCTTTGAAGGAGACGCTTTCCACCGCCGTACCGCCGTTGGTTTCGAAAGTCAAAGTGTAACGCCCCGCGCACCCCGAAAGCAACGAGGCTGTCAGCGCCAACAAGCAAACGAATACGCACAAAAGTTTACTGTTTTTCTTCATCATCCGCCTCCTTGACGTCGGCTGCCGCCGCAGTTGATTTGCGCTTTTTGAGTACAAGCACGGTAACTACCGCCGCCGCAGCCACGACAGCCGCTCCTATCGACAAAAAGGTCGGGAGCATCCAGCCGTTGCCGTTTTGCCGCGGAAGTTCGCCCGAAGGTCCGCCGTTGAGAGCGCCTTCGGCTGCGGCAAGTTTGTCGGTGTTGGTTATCAACGAAAGTATCTCGTCGCTTGCCTGATCGACAGCCCTGCGCAGCGCTTCCACTTCCGCGCGATATTCTTCCGTTACGTTGTCGGGCAGTGCGGCGATGCGTTGAGTGATGACTTCCGCCAAACGCGCCTCCGCCTGAGGAAGTTTGCCCGCCGCTGTAAGAAACTCTCTTTGTTCGGCGGCGAGAGAGTTGTAAATACGTCTCATACGCGTCATACCGACGACGTCGTCCAGACCGAGCGCGGCAACGTCCATACCGTTAAGCGCGTCGTCGAGGTCGATGGTCGTTTGAGTGCGCACCACCGCCGACGTTTGTTGTAGGTTGTCCGCCATATAAAGCTGCCAATTGTATGCGTCGTAACCGCTGCCGTTTTTGGGATAGAGAATGTTGACCGCGGAAACGTTTACGCCCGTTTCAAACGTGTTGTAGTAGTGATTTTCTATGCCCGTTTCCGTGTTGTATATCATTTCCAGCACGGGCGCGGCGGCACAGTTGAGAGTAAGCGTGTTCAGCACGGTGCAACGGTAAAACGCACCCGCGCCCAACGCTTGCAGTCTGTCGGGCAGCGTCACCGACTGTATATGCTGATTGTTTGCAAACGCATACGCTTCCACGCGCACCGTCCGCGGATCGGCAACGTATTCCGTGATGAAGTTGCCGTCGGCGTCCTTGTTTGCCACGGGGAAGTACACCAATGTCACAAGCCCGTTGGGCAGATTCTTGTACAAAACGCCGGCGTCGTCGGTGAAGTACAGCGGATTGTCTTTCACGGATATTTTTTCAAGACGGCTTGCGCCGAAAAAGCCTTGCAGTTCCACCGTCGTAAAGCAGGAGGGAAGCGTCAATTGCGTAACGGCAGTGCCGTTCAACGCCGCCTGACCGAGCGAGACCAATTTGCCGAAATTGACTTCGTTGAGCCGCGTGCAACCGCCGAACGCCAACGTACCCACCGTTTCAACGGAGGGAAGATCCGCCGAAGTAAGCGCGGTACAGCCCGCAAAAGCCTGTTCGCCCACGGAGCGCACTTTGGGTAAGATTACCGTTTGAAGGGAAGTGCAGTTGCGGAACGCGTATCTGTCCAGAGTTACCGCCTGCGGCAGGTTGATTATCGAAAGAGAACTGCTCTCTCCGAATGCGTGCGCGCCTACGAAACGCAGGTTGGGCGCGTCCACCGCCGTAAGACGGGATCGGACAAAGGCTTCCGTTCCGATACTTTCGACGTGATCCAGATTGACGGAAGTCAACACGCCCTGATCGTAACCCGTGTTGCTGCTGTTGTATCTTGCAAACGCCGCCGCGCCTATTTCCTTGACAGAGGCGGGCAGTTCCACGGAAGCGAGACTGTTGCAGTTGAGGAACATAAATTCCGCAATGGAAGTCAATTGTTCCGACAGTTTGACCGTGCCGAGAGAAGTGCAGTAGCCGAACGCGCCGTAACCGCAGGTCTTTACGGTGTCGGGCATCGATATCGACGTAAGCGCGGAGCAGTACGCAAAGGCAAATTCGCCGATGCTTTCCAACCCATCGTTTAGTTGTGCCGTTTTCAGATTTATGTTCTGTGCGAAAGTGCGATCGCCGATAACTTTGACGTTTTTACCCAACTTTACGCTCGTGAGTTTGCAGTTGAAGAACGCGCCCTCGCCGAGGTAAGTAAGCGTGTCGGGCAGTACCAGATCGCCGCTCAAACCGTAAGTGGGCAGTCCGTCGCTGCGCGTAGAGACGTAGAAAGCGTTGTCGCCGATGTATTCCACGCTGTCGAAGCAAGCGGGCCAACTTCTGAAATTGGTGTCGTTGAAGAAAGCGTTGTCGCCGATGTAGACGACTTTGCCGAAGTTGACGGTGTCCGCAACGCCGTTGTAGAACGCGCCCTCGCCGATAACGGTGACGTTTGCGCCCGTGACGGAATCCACGTTAGAGCCGGCAAAAGCGTTTGCGCCTATTTCGGTGACGGTTTGCGGCAAAGTGAGCGCGCCGCTGCGTCCCGCGGGGACAAGCAGTACTTTGCGCATAGCCTTGTCGTAGAGGATACCGCCGTTGGTGGTAAGATAGGGGTTGCCCTCTTCCACGGTGAAAGATCTGAGATTGCCGCACAGATAGAATACGGCGGGGTCTATTTCGGTGAGTTTTGCGCCGTCGGAGATGATAACTTCTCTGAGTTTGCTGTTGTTGGCGTAATACACCGAGTCGAAACTGTATGCCTGTATTCCGATACGTTCCACACCGTCCGGTATTACCGCAGTGACGAGAGAAATGCAGTCCGCAAAAGCGAGAGCGTCTATCACGCGCACCGTGGAGCGGTAGTTGACTTCTTCCAACGCCGAACAGCTGTAAAACGCACCCATACCGATGGTATCGACGGCGTTGTTGACCGTGACAGATGTAAGCGACGTACAGTTACCGAACGCCATCATACCGATAGACGGTCCGTTGAGCGCAACTTCGGAAAGCCCCGTACAGCCGTAAAAACCGTAGTCTCCTATCGGTGTGAAAGGTCCTGTGACGATGTCCGTTACGCCCGTACACTGCGCAAACGCCATCTCGCCCATAGACTTGACGGAACTGATGTCCAGCGCGCCCAACGACGTGCAGGACAGGAATGCGCGCGGACCGACGGAATACACCCCGTCGAAATTTATGTCCGTGAGCGCGCCGTCCATTACGAACGCCATCTCTCCGATTGTGTTTACGCCGCCGAGGTCTACTTTCTCCAAGGAGGGATTCCAGGCGAGCGCCCATTTATCCAGAGTTTTGCAACTTTCGGGCAGCACCACCTCTTTGAGGTTGTCGCAGCCGTAGATAGCCGCTTCCATAATTTGCGTAACACCGTCGGGCACGATAACTTTCGTGATGTACGGGTTGTTCATAAAGGCGTACATATATATCACGGTGATGCCGAGGTCGTCGGGAATTTCCACAACGCCCTGTTCGTCGCCGCGCCCCGTGTAACTGCGCAGATAAACGCCTTCCACTTCGTACTCGCTCTTGACGGACACGCTGCAACTGTTGCTGACGCGGGAGGAGGAATTGCTGTCGATGACGTTTACCGTCGCCGAGCCGCTGCGCAAAAGCCGAACCGTTACGCTGCGAACGCCCTCCACTCTGTTGGTAAGCACTTCGTCGCCGTTTTCGTCGTAAGTTACGAATACGGACATACCCGCGGACGTGGTCCACACGAGATTTACGTCGGCAAATTCCGCCACCCCGTCAAACAGGTCGTGAGGCACGAGGGTGGTCGCTTCGAGTTGTATTTCCTGACCGCGTTCCGCTTGGGCGGAGGTCTTGTTGAGCAATATCTGCGAAAGGTTTACCTTGTCGTAGCGCGCTTCGCGCACGGTTACGGGCAGGGTCGCCTCGGCGCTGCCGTCGGCGTTGCTGACGTGCAACTTGGCTGTACCCGTCGCAAGACCGAGTACCACACCGTCGTTTACCGCCGCTACGGGAACGTCCGTCGGGTTTCCGTCGGAGTCCTTGAATTCGTCTATCCACCACTTCATATCTTTCACCCACAGATTGGTGGGAACGGTCGTGACGTAGTCTTTGAGGTCCACCGTCTCGTTTACGCGGGTGTTGACGTTTTTCATCGTACTGCGGAAATTTATCTGTTCGGCGGAGGAGGAGGGCAGTTGTATACGGAACGCGGAGCGGTTCTTGGCGTAGTCGATAAGTTCCACGAAGATATTGCCGTCGTTGCGCTGTATATCCTGCCAATATTCGGTAATTTCGTAACTGATACGATTAGTTCCGTTGCGTTTGCCGTCGGACATAGGAATGATGTAGTTGTGGAAAGACGTTCTGTCCGCCAGCGTTTCGTCGGCGTTTATTCCGCTGAACGTCCCCAACTGATACCCTTGTATGTAGTGGTTGTCGTAAACGTAGAGGTCAAGATAGTAACGTTTGTTCGCGCCGCTGCCCTCAACGCGCACCTGCGTTTTGTCTGCGACCACGACGGGCGCTTCGTTGTCTATGTAGAAGTCGAAATCAAACGTGTTTTTGAGGTTGCCCTCCGTCGTGTTCCAATCCAACTCGCATTCCATAGAGAAAGTGTACTTGCCGTTGTTGGGCAGGTTGAAGTCGTTGACGTAAAAGTCCACCGTGACTATACCCGCGCGGCGTCCGCCCGAATAGTAGGATTTGCGGCAGTTGTAGTCGCTTCCCTCCCACACGAGTTCGCCCGTGACGGCGTTTTTGATGCTCATACGTACCGTTTTGGCGTTGCGCAGCAAGCCCGCGGCGATGAGTTTGATGGAGTACGAGCCGTCTATGTTGGCGGTAAGAGAAGCCTTGTCCTCGATGATGGCGGGCTCGGTGTAACCGTCGGCGATACGGTAGGCGAACTGTCCCATACCGTAGTAGTACTCTTCGTACTCCGTTGACGAAACCTGTTGACGGAATCCCGACATAGGAAGCGTGGCGTAAATGTCCGCTTTGAGTTTGTCCTCTTCCAGAATACCCGAATCTTCCTGTTCCGCGCCCACTTCGAAAGCCGTCACGTCCAGCATAGGCGCTACCGCCCAATCGCCGTAGAAACCGAGGAAACCGATGTTGAGATCGACGTCCTTGGAGAGAGATTCCATACAAACGTAACCTTCCACGTACATTCCATTTGCGAAAGTGCCGTCAAGGTACTTCTTCGCCGCGTCGGAAAGCGTGATGACGACGGTCACTTTTGCCGTGGCGAAACCTTTCAGAGACACCACGTCTTTGCCGCTCTGCGTAACGCCGTCGCCCTCTACGGAGACCGCAAACGTCGTATCCTCCAACATATACGCCTTTTGCGCGACGGTCTTGTTGTCGGAAGAAAGCGATTCCGTCATCACAATGGGGTCTACCCGATAACTTTGCGCATTGGCGGAGAGATTGCGCACGTTGAAGGTCATAGAATACACGCCCTTGCGTTGCGGGTCGTCCCCGAGGGTCAGTTTGGGCTTGTTTGTGCCCTCCACAAACAGATATGCGCTTGTCGTCGTGGACTTTGCTATGTCGGCAAGTCCCGCGCCCTGCTTACGCGGCGAATAGGGGTTGCCCTCTTCGTTGTAAGCGATTGTCGCCGTACTCATAATCAGTTGATAGGTGAGTTCCGTCACCTCGTAGGGGCTGAGTTGGGGGAAACGTTCCTTGACGTATTGGCGCACGAGTATCGTTGCTCCCGCCATATTGGGCGCAGCCATAGACGTGCCGCTGAAAAAGTCGTAACCGCCGCGAACCGCCGAATAGATGTCGCCGCCGTGAGCGGTTATGTCCGGCTTAAATTCCAAATCGGGCAACGGACCCCACGAGGAAAATTCCGACATAAACGGTCCTGCGACGTACTGTTCGTCGATGACGAGTTTGCCCGACGTGTGCGATTCGAAATATCTGCCGAAATCCATAGAAACGGAACAAGCGGGTATCTTCGCCTTGCCCACGCTCATACTTATCACGCCGGAAACGTTGTTGTAAATTATCGCACCCACCGCGCCGTGATTCTGCGCTGTGGTAATCTTTTCTTCGAAGTTGAGGCTGCCCCTCTTGATGACGGCTATTTTGCCGCTTACGTCGAGGTCGTAGTAGTTGCTTTCGCTGCCCAAGCCGGGAACGACCACGTAATCGAATTCCTTGCGGGAGTCGCCGCCGAGCATTTCCTTTGCGAAATCTCTGCGCTTAGACCCGGTGTTGCCCGCCTCCGTGAAGTACACTTCCTGCTCGCCGTTTACAAGCAGATATTTTGTCTTTACGCCGGAAATACTTGCAACGGACATCGCGGCTTCGTAACTGCTGGGGCTGCCCACAGTGCCGTAGTCGGGGTTGGTGGCGAGAGACGTGTCGCCGTTTTCCGATTGATATGCGGAAGAATAGTCGTTGCTTGCCGCACAGATGAGGCAAATGCCCGCGCGGCGAATGGAGTCGTAAATTTCGTTGACCGCGGCGTCGTCCGCTTCGCGGGAGAAACCGCAGGACGAACCGAGAGACATATTTATCGCGTCCACACCGAGAACGACGCAGTCGTTAAGCGCGGCGAGTATGCCGTCGGTGCTTGCGCCGCTGTCGTCCACGTTGGGGAACACTTTCATAATTGCGAGTTGCGCGTTGGTGGCTATGCCCGTGATGGTGTCGTCGTGACCGGCTATTATGCCCGCGACGTGCGTACCGTGATCTTCCGTGGGGTAAACGTCCGCGTCCACGTCCGCGTAGTCGAATGCAAAGGGCACTTTGTCGGAGACGTGCAATTCGTCGGCGGTGAGTTCAGTACCTGCGGCGGCGGACATTTCCGTAGCGGTAAAACCGCTGAGCAGGGCGCGTATGTCGTCCATTTCCAGCGCAAGCGAACCCGTGGGCTGTTCGGCAAAAGCCGTATGTGTGTAGTCCAGACCCGTGTCGAGCACCGCAACCACCGTACCCGTGCCGTCGTAACCCACGTCACCGGGGTCGTAGATACCCGTGGAGTAGACGTTTACTTCGTTTTGCGTGACGTCTTGCGGCGCAAGGTAGCGTTCGCACACTATCACCTTGTCCACAAGCGGATCGCGTTGGAGGGCGGCGATGTCGCCGAAACGTACTTGCAACGCCATACCGTTGAACAGCGCGTTGTAGCGGAAGCCCACGTCGGAGATCACCGAAGCGTATTTGCTTGCGAAGTCGTCCTGCGCGGCGTTTATTTCCTCGGCGCGCTCCAAGGCGCGTTCACTGCGGAAGTAATCGTAAATATTTCCGGAAGCGTTCATCGCGCCGTCCAGAATACTGCTGTCTTTGAAGCGTACGACTACGCGCACCGAATCGTCGGCGTCGTAACCCTCGTAGTCCGCGTCGGAAGTAAGCGCGTATTGGTCGGACAGCGATCTCACTCGGTCGGTGATGTCCGTTACCGTCACGGCGCTGCTGCTCGTACCGACTTCGTCCGAACGCTCGTAAAAGCAGCCGCACGCAAGGCTGACGACGAATATCATCAGCAAAGTCAGCGCGGCAAACCTTATTTTTTTGTTCGTGTATATTTTCATTCTTTTTCTCCGAAAAATTGTACGTATAAATTATTATACAATTTATGTGATTATATGGCAAACGTTTTGGCGGCTATTTGACTCAAAAAAAGTTTTTTATATCATTTTTTTCTTTGAAACCATCTCAAAACAAAACGCGACCGCAATTGCGATCGCGTCTGAACAAGACTTTTTTTGCAAAAGTCAGTCTGCCTTTTCGGAAAGGGGCTTGATGAACTTAGCCAAAGTACTCCAACCGTCAGCCTGCTTGAATTGCTCCACAAGCGCGTCGGGCACGTAGATGGCAAACGCCGCGTTTTCGGTGGAATAGGCAAAGGGCGTGAGGGAAATACTTTCGCCGTTGAGTGTGGCGTTGCTCAGCGTCATCTCCGGCACTGTCGAGCACCTCAGCGTGACGGAACGCAGCGGCGTCTTGGTGGGCTGAACGTTTACGTCGTAAACGCCGTTGGTCTTGGGATAGGTGGATATCATATAGAACGCGAGACTTCCTATCTTGTCCAGATTGCTGTTTTCTGCAAATTCCACTTCTTCCAGAGATTGCGCCTCACGGAAAGCGCCGTTGAGTATCTGTCCCACCGTGGCGGGCAGAATGAGTTTTTTGAGGTGGTAATTGCCGCGGAAAGCGTTGTAGTAAATTTGCGAAACGTCCTTGTCCCCGATAGTTGAAAGCACCGTATAGGCGTCGTCCGATTTGCCTACGGGGTACGCCATCAACGTACTGTTGACCGTGTCGAAACGGCTGTACAGCACTCCGTCCTCCGCCACCATAGATTTGTGCGTGGGGCTGACGGCAAACTCGCTGAACTTGACGCAGCCTTCAAACGCCCCCACGCCGAACAGCGCGCCGATACCCGACGTCAACGAAAATCCGCCGAAATTGTCGTTTATCGTCAGTTTTTGCAGATTTTCGTCGTTGAGGAAGGTATAGGATACGTTGGCGTTGACAGTCGTATCGTGGAAATCGCGGAAAGAGGTCATACCGCTTTCGGGGGCGATGTCGAGACGTTCCAACTTGTGCATATTGGCAAACGCATAGGGCGCTATGTTGCTTATGTTTTTGCCCAGATGCAATTCCGTTATCGCTGTGTCGGCAAACACTTCGCCGAGAGGCGTACCGCCCGAAATGCCTATATTGACAAGAGAGTCGGGCAACGTGACGCTTTGCAGACTCGTACACCCCTTAAACGCCTCGCCGCCGATGTCGTGCAGCGTTGCGGGCAGTTGTATCGTGGTGAGTTTTTCGCAGTCCTTGAATACGCCGTTGAAGATGGTCTCGCACTGCGAACCCTGTTCGAAGATAACTTCTTGAAGTTGGGTGCAGCCCGCAAACGCCTCGTCGGCGACAAGTTTTACGCTTGCGGGAATGGTAAACGCCGTAAGAGACGTACAGCCCGCAAACGCGCGCCACGCGGCAAAGAACTGAATGTCTTTGTTGAGGAAAGTGACGTTCTGCAACGCCTTGCAGTTGCGGAACATACGCGGAGGCAGGTAGTCCACTATTTCGGGCAGCACTATCTCGGTGAGCGACTCGCAGCTTTCGAACACACTGCCGTACAACTGCATAACGTCGTAGTCATAGTAACTGCCGGGATTGGCAACAAACTCCAACGTAGTTTCCGTTACCGAAGCGATTTCGTACCCCAGGTACTTCAAATTGGCGGGAAGTTCTATGCTTTGCACGCTTTTGCAGAAAGCGAAAGCATACGCCCCGATGTGAGTCAGTTGGGGACAGCCGTCAACGAATTCTATCTTGGAGGCTTTCGCGTGCCAAGCAAAGGCGAAGTCGCCGATAAACTGCACCGTAGAGGGGATAACGATGTCCAACAACTCCGAGTGACAGCCCGTGTAGTCCTCGTAGAACGAACCGTCGGGACGTCGGGTGGAAGTGTAGTTCTCCCACAGTTCGCCCGTCAACGCAAACTCTTCACTGCCGCTGTAATTGCCGAACGCCGCCGCGCCGATGTATTCCAACCCTTCCGGCAGATTGAGATGCTGCAACAGCGGCGTCTGATAAAACGCCTTGGCGTGTATCTTCTTCAACGTCGAGGGGAACTTGACTTCGGTCAACTTTTTGCACTCGTAGGTAAACACCTGCGGAATGTCCGTAATTTCCAGATAGGACAGATCCAACGAACGCAACTCGTGGCAGAAAGCGAACGTCCGCGATTGCAATTCCGTTATGCTTTCGGGGAGGGTTATTTCCGTCAGAGAGTCGTTTTGATAGAACGCCTCCTCACCTATACGTTTGATATGGCTGGGCTGTTCAAATTCGTACGTCTGAATGGACTTGCACCAGAAAAACGCCTCGTCGGCAATTTCCGTGTAGGTGTTGGGAATTACCACTTTGCGCAACGGCGAAGCGCCTATCACTTCCGCCGAGCCGTCGTTCGCAAGATAGCGGAACGCTTCCACCCCGGGGGTGATGCCGAACACGGGCTTGCCCTCGTAAGTCGTGGGCAAAGTCAGCGTTTCGGGCACGCTCGCCAACTGCGTATTTGTAAATACTTTGTCGTAACGCACCTCTTGGAAAGACGGACCGCTTACCGTCCAACCGTTAGTGCCGTCCTGCTCTGCGGGCGTGAAACGCAAATAGATATGCGACCACTTGGCGTACAAGTCCACGTTGTCGTTGACGTGCGTAGTTGCGAAGTCGAAAGAAAGGGTACACTGCGAATCGGCAAACCAACCCTCGAAGTAGTGATCCTGCCTTTCGGGTTGAGTTATTTCCGTTGCAAGGTCGCCTTTACGAACCGCTTGCGTTACGTCGCGATCCGTCACCCCGTAGGAATTGTAGTGGAAACGCACGTACACCGCCGCCGACCACTTGGCTGTCAGCGTGACGTCCCGCGCGGGCATAGTAAACTGTCCTCCTGCGGGGTAAAGGTTTATCCCGTCCTGCCAACCCTCGAAGAAGAAACCTTCGTAAGAGGGCGCTTCGGGCAAAGTCACTACGTAGCCGTTGCTGTACTGTTGAACTTCGGGAACGTCGCCGCTGCCGCCGTTGAGGTCGAAACCGAGATCGTGCGGCTCGGACCAACGCGCCGTAAAGGTCATATTTTCGGTGACGGTTATCGTTTGTCCCGCGTTGTAACGTCCGCCGAATTCGTCCTCCCAATAGGCAAACAGCACGTTGCCGTTGATAGGCGCTTCGGGCAAAACGTAACTGCCGTTACGCTTGACTTTTACTTCCGTTTCTATGTCCGACTCGCCGCCGTTGAAATCGAAAGTAAGCGTGTACACCCTCTCCCATTGCGCGGTGAGGGTGACGTCTCCGTTTACCGTAAAGGAATCTCCCGCTTGATAGACGTTGCCTTGCCCGTCCTTGTAGCCGTTGAACGCCCTGCCCGTCGGCGGAGTTGCGGTGCAATCCAACACCGTGTGAGACGAACCCGAGTCAACGGCGTATTGTTCCGTCGTGCCGCCGAAGTCGTACGTGACGGTGTACTGCTCGGCAAGCGGAGTCCACTTGGCGTAGAGTACCGTGTCGGCAGTTACGGAACTTGCGGCAAACTCGTTGCCGTCGCTGCAAGCGCCGTCCGTATACCAGCCCGCAAATTCGTATCCTTTCCGCGTGGGAACGCTTCCGAGGTCGAACGTGCCGTCGGCATTCACTTGTACCGTGCGGTTTGCCGCCCCGTCGTAGTTGTAGTTGAGCGTAATTGTAACGGTTTTTTGTTGGTCGCAAGCGGCGACCGAAACCAAAGACGCGACAAGCAGTAGGCACGTCAACGTCACAATCAGATATTTTATGTTTTTTTTCATAGTTTTCTCCGTTGTCTGCGCGCAAACGGCAGCGAAAACGCTTTTACCGAAACGTCTGCAAACTATCGCCTCACGCGAAGCGCCTTTGCAACGTTGTCGGATTATGCCAAAGGAAACGACGAAAACCGCCGTCTCCTCGGCAAAAACGTTGTTTGAACAGCGCGTTACGCAGCCGCTTTTTTGGTGAGGGTGAGACTATTATTGATGGGAAGGGAGGCGTCGAAATCCGTTTCGGTATCGATTTGCCATTCGCCTTCGGGTATTTTACTTTCCGGTATCCAGCCGCCTTTGATGACGGTTACGGGTGCGGAGTCGCCGAAAGTCACGGTGACGGTCTCAGTGGCAAATGCCGAACTTATACTGTCGAAACCGTATTCCTGCAAGGTACTGCCAAAGCCTTCCGACCATTTCACTTCTTTGTAACTGTCCAGAGCCGCGGCGTCTATCAATATTTTCAGATGAGCGCCGTTTTGTATTGCCAGACGCAGATTCTGACCCGTGCCGCCGCTGAAATCCTCGGAATTGAAAGTTTTGCTCGTTGCGCCTTTGAGCGTTACTTCCACAAGTTTGAATCCCTTTGTGTTGACGTTCGCCTCGGGCCAATCCACAAACGTCCAGGCAAGTTTTTCGTTGGTTTCCCCTATCGTTACCGATTGAAGTTCGTTGCAGCCGGCAAACGCGTTTGTTTCCACCGTGACGGCGTTACATTCGACAGAGATGAGCGCCTTGCCGTTGTTGAACGAACTCGAACCCACAAGTTTCACCGTGGAGGGAATGGTCAAAGCAGTCAGTTTGTGACCGTAGAAAGCCTCCGTTTCGATGGTTTCCACGCTTGCGGGAATGTTCAGCGACGTAGCGGGAATACCGTGAAACGCACTTTGACCAATCACTTTTACGCCTTGAAGCACTTCGTCGGCTATCGCAACGTGTCCCACAACGTCCTCGGCGTCGTCAAACGTCACGTTTTTCCACAGATACTTGACCAACGTCTTGTCGCCGCTGTCGTCGGTGAAATATATCGCTCCGTTTGCGACAGAGTACTTGCTTCCCTGCGCGAAACTTACGTCTATTCCTTCCGCATACGAGAAGCAATCCTTGTCTACGGTGCATTGCTTGGGCAAAGATACGGAACTTATGCCGCTGAGACCTTTTTTGATGCCCGACGAAAGAGCCCAATCGCCTTGGAAACACTCGGTGAAGTTAAAAGTGCCTTCGTCGCAATTTTCAAAAGCGATGGACTTGGTTTGCAGTGTTTTGTTGAAAGATTTGCTGATGTTACACACGCCCGCAATATTTTTGAACGTAATTGCAAGTTCGACGTCACCGGCGAACCCGTTCGCGAGTCCGAAAACGTTCGTCAGTTGAGGACAATCCAACGTGATGGACGTGAGTCCGTGCCACGATCCGCGGAATGCCTCAATATTGTTGTGTCCGAGGTCGGTGAGCCCCTGCGGGAAACTCAGCGTAGTGAGAGCAGTATTAACTATGCCGCTGCTAAGATAAAACGAATTGCCTTTCAAAGTTGTCAAGTCTGCGCCGAAAGTCACCTGCGCCAACTTGTGCTGGTTGAGAAAAGCGTTGTCACTTATTTCCTGTACGCCCGCGCCGATAGTTACGTTGGTCAGCGCAGTTGCATTCTTTTCAGCCGGCTGAACAGCCGTCGTGGGACTGTCCTTGGTGAAGTACTTTATGTATGCGCCCGAAGAAGTGCCGGGGACGCCGAACGCTCCGCTTGATATCGTTTTTACTCCGGAAACGTTGACGGATTTCAACGCTATCAATCCGAAGAAAGCGCGAGCGCCCATCGTTGCGTTGCCGAAACCTTCGTCGAACTTGACTTCTTCGAGGAACACCTGGTTGGCAAACGCCGCGTCTCCTATTGACGCGGTACGCGCGGGAATGGTGACGCTTGTAAGTTTGGAACTGAACGGATACGCCTGAGTGGCGGCATTGGTGTTGGTTTGTGCCGCCGCCGCAAAGGCGTTATTGGAGATAGCCAACGCTTTCGGTTCGCTGCCCGGTTTGGGAGACTCGAAAGTGAGTTGCTCTATCGACATACAATATTGAAGTACGTACTGACCTATGCTGACGGTACGCGCGGGGAAAGTGAAACTCGTAAGCGCGCTTTCGTAGGGAGCGCTGCCGGTAGGCTTTATCATACCGAACGCATAGTTTCCTATCGTCAGAGCGACGTCGCTTTCCGCGAAAGTTACCTCAGCCAATTTGCCGCAGCCGTTGAACGCCTTTTCGCCGATTTCGCTCACTTTGGCGGGGATAGTCAAGTTTACAAGCGCCGTGTTGCAGAAAGCATTTTTATTGATGAGGGTGACGGACTCGGGGATATCTATCTCGCCGAGCGACGAGCAGTAACCGAACGCCGCGATGGGTATTTCGCCGAGAGAGATACCTTCGGCAAACACCACTTCCGTTAACTTCGTGTCGTAGTTGAATGCGTTTACGCACAAGGACGTGTACCCCGCGGGTATGTAAACGCGCTGCAATTTGCTGCTGAGAGCAAAGCCGCCCTTTTTGCTGTTGGCGTTGGTTGCGGTAGTTCCCGCGGCGGTCGCCGTACCGTAGATACCCACTACGGGCTTTCCCTGATATTTCGACGGGAGAACGAGGTCGGTTATTTCCGCGTCGCCCATACCCGCGCTGTATTCTTTGTAGGCAACCTTGTAATTTTCTCCATCGGGGAAGAATTCGAATATGCTGTAATCGTTGGGTTCGGCGGCGTAGATGGGACGTATCTCCTTGCCATCGGCTACGTCGTCGGCGCTTGCCGTGTAGTCCTCCAAACCTTGATAAAGATTGTACCACTCGCCCAGATACTCGGGATACTTGTGGTCGGGCAGGGTGGGTTTGCTGCCCACTTTGACGTACTGTACGTCAACAAGAGCGTCGTTTTCGTCGTAGATGCTCACTCTGACAGCCTGCGAAATAACCGCAACGTACGTAGCGTTCTCTTGCGGGGCGGTAAACATTTCGCCCTGAGCAAGCACCACCTCGGTAGGCTCGCCGTCCGCCGCCCAACCCTCGAACACCTGTTCGCGGGACAGACCTTGGGGAACGGGCGCGGCTACGCTGTCGCCCTCGTAAGCGGTGATTTCCTCACTGCCGCCGTTGACGGAGAAAGTGATGGTGACTTCCTTGGAGTACACCGCGGTAAAGGTCATCTGTTCGCCGCTGACTACCGCGTAATCTCCGCCTTGATACAACTTCTCGCCGCCGTTGAGTTTCCAGCCGCGGAACAAGTAGCCTTGCTCTTGGGGCGCGTCAGCCACTTCGAACACGTCTCCTCCCAACTTGACAGCGGGAGAGGGGGCGGTAACGCCCGTGACGGGTATGACGTATCTGACGGTGATCTCCGTCTTGTACGTCGCGGCAAAAGTCATTGCTCCGCCCACCGTTACGCTTGCGCCTTCGGGATAGACGACGTCGTCGCACACCCAGCCGACGAATTGCTCGCCGTCAATTTCCGGCGCGGCGGGAAGCGTTGCGCTTGCGCCCACAGTCACGGTTTGCGCTTGGGGCGCGGTTTCTCCCTCAGGAACTGTAAACGTTACCGTCGCCGTCTGCGGGGGGGGGAGTTGCGTCCACACAGCGGTATACGTCACGTCCGCCGTGATCTTCTGCTGTGCGGTGACCGTTTGTCCGTTGGCGTCTTTCCAGCCGCCGAAAACGTAGTCGGTACGTTCGGCAACGGGCAGAACGAACACGCTGCCTTCGCCGACGGTAACGGTTTCCGTCTTGTCGTCGTAGCCGTAGTCCAACGTGACGTTGTACTCTTCGCCGCAAGCGGCAAGAATTACCGAACACGCAAGGATCGCCGCTACCGCGATCGCAATAAGTATTCTCCTTTTCATAATATCCTCCACAATATTTTATTCAGCCGAAATTTCACTTCGGTAGGATTCCTTCGCTGCGCCTACGCGCACGCCGTCTGCAAACAAAATAGGACAGGTACACTACCGCCCTGTCCGTTTCCCGCAAAGCGATTTGGGTAAGATTGCCCCCGACGTCGCTTTGTAAACTATTCTGTTTGAGGCTGATAGATGTTTCTATCTTACTACCAAACCGCGCAAAATGCAAACAAATTGAGGCAAAAACAGAAAATTTATCAAAAATTTGCCTCAAAACCTTAATTTTTTCGGTTTTGCAAAGTATTTACTTCTATATTGGGCATACTATCGGCGGGAGGTTCGCTTTCTATGAGAAAAATCACCGAAAAAGTCGCCGTGGTCGCGCAAATATCCATTGCGCTGGTGTTCGCCGTGACGGCAATGCTGTACTTGTTCAACGCTCTGCCCAACGCCGCGGCGGCGGAAAACGGAATGTTCGGCACGCTGATAGCCATACTTGCGGTCGTGTTTGCGGCGCTGTCCGCCTACATCGTCTACTTCAACTTTTCCGAAAACGAGGCGCTGAAACAGGTTTTGCTGCACTGCGACAGCGAAAGCGCCACCCACGCCGACGTAAAAGTCGTAAAAAAACTCGTAAAAAGTTGCGCGAAAAAGGCGGACGGTATCCGCGTAAAAAAAATCAAACTGCGCCTCAACGAACAAAACGGCTTGATAGCCGATTTGAAAGTGGACGTATCCCGCGGCGTGACCGACTCGGTGGACGTTTTGAGGTGTTTGCTTACGGACGCGTTTGAAAATGCCCTCGGGCTGACGTTGGCTTCCGTCAACTTCGAAATACGTCGACTGAAAAGCGGCTACAAACCGAACGTGGAAAAGGCGGAAAAACTCGCGAAAACGCTTACTCGGCAAAGAGAACTGTCCGCAGACGCCTACGAACAGCCTTTTGAAAACAGTTGCGACAATTGCGACCTTGCAAAGGAGGGCGAAACGGGCGACGATGACGCCCCATCGGAAACGCCGCGGGAATAGCCCCCGCAAAAACGCCGTTTTTTACCCCGTATTTGCAAAATTTCCACCCCATATATTGAAAAACTCCCCGCAGCGGGGAGATTTTTTTACTGTCGCTTGGACTGAAAATATTCGGTGAGCAATCGGGAACACTCCTTTTCGAGGATACCGCCCGAAAGCGTCAATTCGTGGTTGAGCGTGCGCCCAACCGACTCCGCCAACTGAACGCAGCCTTTGCCGCTGAGGTCGAACGCACCGAAGTACACCGCCGACAGCCGCGCGTTGTAACACGCGCCGAGGCACATAACGCACGGTTCGAGCGTGACGTACAGTTCGCAGCCGGCAAGCCGCCAATCGCCGAGTTTTTTGCAGGCGCGGCGTATCGCGGAAATTTCCGCGTGTTCGGTCGCGTCGTGACTGCGGTTGCGCGTGTTGTGGGCGCGCGCTATCACAACGCCGTCTTTCACCACCACCGCGCCGACGGGCACTTCGTCCTCGCGCGCGGATAGTTTCGCCTGAGCGAGCGCTTTGCGCATATACGACTCCGCGCTCATACCGTTTCCTCGTATTTGGGGATATGTTCTTGCGGCTGTTTGTACTTGCCCTGTTCCAGCAGATCCGCCAATTTGTACAGATTGATATGCGAGTTTATCTCCCGCATCATTTCCGCGTCCACTTTTACCACCTTGCGGTCGTAAGTGATGAGTCCGTTTACTTCGTCCTCAACGTCTGTCAGTTGCGTATACACTGCGGCGGACAGTCCGCGGTTTATCCACGGGATAACGTCGTTGGCGTACAATTCGCGCAGACCGTCGTTGAATTGTTTCAAATCGTCGAACTGCTTGTAACTGAACGTGTTGTCGAGGTTGGCGCTGTGCAGATCGTCCATGTAACTGTATCCGCCGAACTCCGTCAGACACACCGCGCGCCGCTTGTCCTTGGGCAGGCGCAACTTTTTGAAGTAGACGTGCAGACTTTTTACGTCGCCGCCGCCCTGATCGTGCCAGCCGCTCGCCTCGTCCACCGTGCGCGTGGGGTCGAGTTGCTTGGTAAGATAGGCTATCCTGTTGGCGTCGAACTGCCCCCAACCCTCGTTGAAGGGCGTCCACATCGCAATGGACACGCAGTTGTACAGTTGGTTTATCATTTCGGTATACTCGCGTTCGAACGCGTCGCGGCTTTCCTTTTTGCCCCGTCCGAAACGCTTGTAGTTGGAATCCTTTATTGTCAAGCCCACAAAGGGTGCGTATGCGGTAGTCCATCTGCCGTACTTCGCGCCGCCGTTGGGCATATCCTGCCACACCAACATTCCCAACCTGTCGCAATGGTAGTACCACCGCGCTGATTCCACCTTGACGTGCTTGCGCAGCATATTGAAGCCGAGGTCTTTCGCCGTCTTGATGTCGTAGACAAGCGCCTCGTCGCAGGGCGCGGTGTACAGACCGTCGCTCCAATAGCCCTGATCCAGCACCCCGTTGTGAAAATAGGGCTTGTTGTTGAGCATAAGTCGGCGGTACTTGCCCGCCGTTTCGCAGCTGAATTTGCGCATTCCGAAGTAACTGTCCACGCGGTCGCGGCGCGAGATGAGTCTCAACCCGTACAGGTGCGGGTTTTCGGGAGTCCACGGCGTAAATTCCCTATCGGGGAAACGCACCGTAACAGTACCCTTGCCGTCGTTTTTGGCTATTTCCTTGTCGCCGTCCGACACTATCACCGTGACAGGTTCGTCGAAATTGCAGATAACTTGCACCTTTACCTGAGCGTTGTCGAAATCGGGCGTTATCTTTATCCCCTCGATGTACTGCGAGGGAACGCTCTCCATCCACACCGTCTGCCAGATACCGCTTTGCGGCGTGTACCATATCCCGCCGCGCTTGGTGGACTGTTTGCCCCGCGTCTGATAGCCGCCGTCGGTGAGGTCGCGTACTTTTACCACTAGTTCGTTGTCCGCGTCAATGCGAACGGCGTCCGTGATGTCCGCGCAAAACGCGTTGTAACCGCCCTCGTGACGGCACACGTGCACGCTGTTGACGTAAACGTCGCAAACGCTGTCCACCGCGCCGAAGTGCAGCAGCACTCTGTCCTTGACAAAGGTCTTGGGCATTGCGAAAGTTCTGCGGTAAAACAGGTACTCCTTGCCCCGCAATTGATGTCCCACGCCCGAAAGGGGACTTTCGGGGGAGAAGGGTACGAGTATCTTGCCGTGAAAGTCGTCTGGAACTATGTCCTTGACGGTGATAGCGTAATCCCACCAGCCGTTGAGATTGATGTAACTTTTGCGCACAAACTGCGGACGCGGATATTCCTGCAAGGGTTTGGCGTCGGGGTCTTTGCCCCATTTTGTAAACAGATTGCGAAGCGACATTGCGGCACACTCCTTTTTTTCAGCAGTATTTTAACACAAAGTTTTCGATGTGTAAACAAATGCACGACAAAACTCGACGTCAACGCGCACAATTTTCGTCAAATTGCGCGCCGAATGTTGAGAAAATCCTCTCGGTGTGCTACAATAATTGCAAGGAGTACACAATGAGAACAGCACCTAAATTCGAAAAAGTGTCTTGGGAAGTTTTCTCCCAAAACGGCGAACGCCACGTCTACGACGCAATAACTCTGCCCCGCCGCGCCACTGCGAAAAGCGCGGGTTACGACTTTTTTGCGCCCACCGACCTCGAAATAGCCCCCTCTTGCACCGTTACCGTCGCAACGGGGATACGCGCGCTTATACCGGACGACGCGTGTCTGATGATATTTCCGCGCAGCGGCTTGGGCTTCAAATACCGCCTACGCCTCAACAACACCGTGGGAGTCATTGACGCGGACTATTCCGACAGCGACAACGAAGGGCATATTTTTGTACGAATGACCAACGAAAGCGACAAACCGTTGCACATATCTGCGGGCGAAGCCTTTGCGCAGGGCGTGTTTGTGCGCTACCTGCTCACGGAGGACGACGACTCAACGGCTGTACGCAACGGCGGATTGGGCTCTACCACCGCCCGAGTCGGCAAATAAACGGACTTTTGAAAGAAAAAAATATTTGATTCTCCGACTTTCGTCGGACGTTTCGGCGAGGAAATATTCGGCTTGACCGAAGTCCCGTCGGACAAAAACGCGCTTGCAAAGCAGGACTGCCGCATCAACTTGCGGCAGTCCTATTTTTTGCTTCGCCCACTCCTCAACGCCGACAAAACGCACGTTTTCGGCAAAAATTTCCCCACCCCAAGTTGTTTTTCAATGGGGAAACCCTTGTCTGCCGCCGCACACTGCCGTTGACACCTCATAGGGGATAATGTATAATATCAAATAATTTACGGCGACTCGCCGCCGACAACGCGCCCGCGGCAAACTCCGCCGCAAAGGCTGCCCGTAACAAATATATAGTAAACGCTGATTCTACCGATTTTTTTACTTTGCCGCACGCGGCAGACCCCACAAGTCCCTCAAAACCCGACCAAACGAAACACCGCCGAAATCTACACGTCAATTTGCGCAAGAGCAACTCCCGACAAAAACTTTACGCCCCGAAACTTACTTACCCAACAAGGATAATTTTCTGCCGAAATTCTTCTCAGCGTCGCCCCAAAAGGGCGAACTCGGCACAATAACAAAAAAAATGTACAACTCATCGTAAAAACATCAAGACGATTCACAACGTGCCGAAAGCGCCGCAAGGCGGTTCTACCCCGCCTGCGACGAACGTTTGCCGCGCAGGGTGCGACCGCTTTGCCGCCCCTACGCAAATATCACGCTCAACAACGTCTCTGCGAAATATCCGGGACGCGACGATACGAAAGACTACAACGTAATTTGTTTCGTTTGGTTTTCGGCGGCGGTCGCGGTCGCAACGCGAACGTTGCCGTCCTTTTCCCGTTTGTTTACGGATTTACTCAACGAAATCATATCTTCGACGATCTCGCTTACCGCTTCCTCGTCAAAATTCCATTTGTTTTGTAAAGCGTAGCGATTCGCCTTAGTCATCACGTACTCTTTCTTTTCTTCGCCGTTGAAGTTTGTAAACTGTTCCGCCTCAACGACAAAATCCTGCAACGCGTTTGTGAGAAGTTGCGTGATCGCCAAGTTTCTTTTGGCTTTTTTGTTTTTCACGAGGGAAATCAACAACCCGACGATCGTTCCCAATGCACCCAATGCCGCAGACACTATCGCAAATATCTTTTCCAAAGTTTCCATATCACAACTCCTTTTGCGGATATCGATTTCATATTAACATCCGCAGGTTGTTTTGTATCTTTCAAAAACTGAAATGTTGAAATGCGCCGCAACGGCACTCAAACGGGCAAACGCTCGTTTGTGATCGTGCCAAGCGCAAAAGCAGCGCAGATCCAATTTCGACAAATCAAACAAAAAAGGAGAACAATCGTGAACAAGAGAATAGATTTCATCGACATAATAAAGCAACATTCGGACGACCCCGCGTGCAGACAACTGCTGGAAGAGTTGTACCGATACTACCAAATAAACGACGTCGACACCAACGGCGTTCACAGCGAAATTTTTTACGCGCTGTATCTGGAAGATCACCCGTCGTACGACCGAATAAGCGAAATTTGTTTCGTAAGTTTGTGTACTTTGCACAGGTACAGACTGCGTTTCAACCGCTTGGCGTTGGCGCTTGCTGCGGACGAACTGAAAGCGCGATTCAACATTTCACAAAGTGAAAGATAGGTTTCGGCGAAAACGTGTTACAATGGAGGCACAAAAGAAAACCGCCAAAATACGACCGATAACTTGCTATCGACGTAAATAATTATTTTTGATTGGTTTTTTCGCAGTTAGCGGCTCTGCCGCGAGGTTGCAGTCAAGCGGAAACGTTTGCAGACGCTTTCCATCACTTTTCTTCAACTGTCAGTAGTGGTTTTCCTGCAAAGTTGCCACGTTTAATAAGCGCTGTTTGGCGTTCCATATTGCGAAAATCCATATAGCCCTCGGTCCGCAAAACCGAGGGCTGCTTTTTTTCGGAAGCGACTGTTGTTTGACAGTTAGCAATAAAAATATCGGAGGAAACTATATGGCAGAAAAATTGTTTGAAAACGTCCTGAATTGGGAATCGAACAAAATCGAGATCGACGAGAAGAAAATTGCGAAACTCGGGCTTTCCGAGGCGCGCATCGTCAACGCCGTCATTCTGGCGAGGGTGAAAGAGTACACGGGCGGTCGGCACATACGCGTTGACGTTCAGTACGGCACGGCAAAAGGACAAATCATCGACTACGTCTTTCCAAAAACGGGAGACAAGATCTCCGTCAACGTCACGGAGGAACTTAACTGTCTGATAAGACAGATCCGACGGGACAAATCGGAAAAACGCGACGACAAAATTTACGTCTGTTTCGATCAGCCCATCACCGTTGGCGAAATCGACTTGTTTGCGGAGTACGTTCCCGAGCAAATTATGCACGAAAACAGCGCGTACGTCGATTTCGACGCAAGGTCGGCGGGCAGCGGACGGGTAAACGCGGCGACGGGTCTGCTGCGCTACAAACGTCAAGTCGGCAACGTGCAACTCGTCTACAACGATTGGCAGGCGGGCAAACGCAAAACCGTTGTGCCCGACGCGCAAAGTTACAAAAACGCGTACCGACACGGCGTAGGCAACGGCTTCAAATTGAATGTGGAGCAATTCCTCGTCAAAAGAAAGAGTTCCGACGAACAAACGGTGTACACGTATATCGACGGCGAGGGAAATTTCCACGAATTTACCGAAAAGTACTACTACACGGACACAACGGGCGGCAAAGTATTTGTCGACCGTGCAAAGGTAAAGGTCGCGCCCGACGGCAAACTCAGTTACGAACTGACTGTCGGGCGACCCATAATTACAAGCGGACGCAGAATAAACCTGAACGATATCAAGTTCCCCAAAAAAACTCGCGTGGAAATCAAAGTGGAGCGCGTTTCCACGACGGACTTGGTGTTGAATCTCGACCCCGCTCAATTCGGAAACGGGCAATACGTCGAACAACGCCAACAGGAACAAATAGAACTCGAAGAAAACACCGCTGCGCTTGTCAGACAGTTGAAAGAATACGTGATCGTTGACAGAGCCACCGGCAAAAAAGAGGAAAACAAACTCAAATTCCGACCCGTCGACAACTTGTCCGTAAGCGACTACGAGGCATTTCTCGATGAACTGTCCGAGAACAACAAACTGCTGCTTACTGAGTCGGAAGCGATACAATACACCTCTCTCTTGTTGCAACAAACAAGCAAAAAAAAGACGGAGGCAGACGGAATTGTCGTGTCCGAATCGTCCTATTCGACCGACGTCTATTATTCCGACTGCGACAACAGAGAAACAAACGCGTACACACAAGGCGATTACGACAAAAGACTCATCAATTTGCGCAGACTCGTCAGAGATCTGAAAAAAGACTACGCACAGTTGATAAAGAAATCCAACTACAAAAACAACCCCAAAAGCGGCGAAAACGAAGAATTAAACTACCAATACGACGAATATTACAAATATCTGACAAAAAAGGGATACACTGCCGATGGGTTGTGTTGCGCCGACGTCGTAGGGGCGGGTTGCGGCGTGAAACTGCTCAACAAACCAAGTTACAACGAATCACAAAGTCACCTGTCCATAAAATTGGAACACTTGGAAAAAGGCTGCTGCGATCTGCAAGCGGAACTCGAACAAATCAACGACGATTTAGACCACTATTACAGAAATGAAACAAATTCCGACAATACGGAAACCGTCGTAAAAGAGAAAGAGCGCCAAAAGGTTTTGGAACAGCGCCTGCGTGTTTTCCAAAAAGATTTTTCCAACCGCACGGACAAACTGCAACAAAACATCAACCAATTCGAAGCGGAAATCAACCTGTTTCTCGAAGAGCAGCAAAGCGAACTCAACGACCGCCAAATCAAAATACTTGCAGAGCGTTCAGCCGCCAACAAAAGCGACTTGGAAAAGTACTTCAAGCAGTACTACAACAACAAACGCCAACTTTCTCAAATGTATTGGCAATTCCCCTGCTCGTTCATCACGGACAAAAACGGCGTAACGCTTGGATTCAACAAGGACGGCTATCTCGTGTGCCTGTTCGACAACTACGAAAATCAAACAGCCGTTATCTACGAAAAGGGGCGTATCTCCTCTGTCCGCGGCGGCGACAACAGCGTCGTATCTTTCCAATACGGCAAAAACAAGCGCATAAAGAAAATCATCTCCGCCGACGGCAAAACGTACAGTCTGTTTTACCAAGGGGGTATGCTTACGCGCATTGCCGAAGCGGACCGCGACACCACCCTCTCCTACGGCACGGGCAAATTGCTGACCTGCGCGTCGGACGGCAGGTTCGGGGCAAGCCTCACGCGCGACGAATACGGCAGAGTGCTTTCCGTCAACCAAACAAGCAGGATAGATTCCGTCTCCGACGGCAACGTTGTCGCGTCCTCCTCCAAGACAAAACCGCTGGCAAGGATAGACTACAACGAATCGCACCTCACCACAAGCGTCACCGACGGCGCAAACGTCACCACCACTTACAACTTCGACGTGGCGGGCAAGGTGGTATCCGCTTACGAAGGAAAGTTCTCCGACCCCGAAAGGTCCACCAAGGCAAAGTCTTTCGAATACACCGACGGCAAACGCAGTTTTACAATAGCGGACAATCTGTTCGGAGAAGATCTGCTTGCCGACTGTCCCGACGTAACTTTGCAGGGAACGGACGACGTCCCGCAAAAGGCGGTACACACTATTGACGTAGCAATACCCGACTGCGACGCTACGGACTACGTGTTCTCCGTGTGGGCAAAGGCGGATTCCGCATACGTTTGCAACGACAGAAGCAACCTCTACGCAGACAGCGACAAACTTGCAAAGTTAAACGTAAAGGACGACTCGGCAAAGTTGAGCCGCAAGTTCGAAGTGAGCGCGGAAGTTGTTTACGGCAACGGGGAAAAACAAAACTTCTCCGCCGCTTTCGATTGGCTCAACACGCAATGGCAGTACGTTGCGCTTCCCATAGAGATCCTCAGAGACAAACAACTCGCAAGTTGCACCGTTACGTTGGATTACAGTTTCAACGTGGGTACTGCCCGGTTCAGTTGCGCGTCGTTACGTCAGGGCAATTGGACTTACTGCAAGTTCGACGAAGAGGGCAAAAAGATTTATTCCGAGGACAGCACAAGCAAAACACACACGGAGTACTTCTACGACGAGGACAAACTCGTAAAAGAAGTACTTACGGACAGAACGGGCAACACGTTTGAAAGCAAATACGAATACAACTCGCAAGGCGCTCTTGTACGCAGTATATCTTACAACGGCACCGTTACCGAAAGCATATTGGACGACAAGGGCAGAGAGACCAAACGCGTCGTATACAACCTTGACGACCCCACAAGCAAACTGTATACGGAAAGCAAACGCGACGACAATGGCGTAGTTACCGCGGACGTGGACGAAAGCGGCGAATACGACGCCGCAACGTACGCCTACGACCAAACGGGCAACCCCGTTGTAATTACCGACGGCAAAGGCAACAAAACCGCCTACGGCTACTTAGACGGCGTCAAAGTGAGCGTAAGCGGCTCGGCAGAGGGAGAAGAAAGCGTAAACAAACAAAGCATAACGGCAGATATGCTCACCAAGATCACCAACGGCGAAACGGAGTTTAACTACTGTTACGACGGTTGGGGACGTACTACGAAAGTACTCGTTGCAAACGAGTTATATGCCGAAACGCAGTATATTGACGACTTCACCGCCGCAACCGCTCTGTGCAA
>CANQYT010000012.1 GCA_947628135.1 uncultured Clostridia bacterium | reverse complement strand
AAGGGTGTTGCGGGAGTAGGCTCGCCGCCTGTTCCGCTGCCTCCGCCTGTTCCGCTGCCTCCGCCAGTTCCGCTGCCGCCGCCTGTTCCGCCTTGGTTGGGGTCAACAGGCTCTTCGGGCGTGCAGGCGACCGCCGCTACCATCGTGAACACCATCACGAAAGCAAGTAACAAAGCGACAAATACTTTTGCAGTCTTTTTCATTGTTTTTCTCCTTGTTTATTTTTTTTCTAAAAAAAGCGCCGCTTACGTCCTGCCGCAAGGCAGAACGCAAACGACGCGTTTAGAACACAACGCTCACTTCCACAAAGTTCCCCTTTGTGTGCTGACAATAATTGCGTATTTTTGACGGCATAATACGATTTCACGCGCGGCGTCGGTGGTACAATGGCTGAGAGTAACGGGAGGTGCGCTTATGGCACGTAAAATAGTCATCACGGGCGGCAAAGGCGGCGTCGGTAAAACCGCCGTTTGCGCCAATCTCGGCATTGCGCTTGCACACAGATCGCGGCGTGTGCTGTTGATGGATCTGGATATGGGTCTCAACAATCTCGACGTTGTTATGCGTGTGGAGGACAAAGTCGTGTTCGACCTTGTGGACGTGGTGGAAAACCGCTGTCGTCCGTCGCAGGCGTTCATTCGGGACGACGCCGAACCCACACTCTGCGTAATGCCGAGTTGTCATCTTGCCAAGCGGCAGGTCACTGCCGAACAAATCAAGCGCGTTGTGTCGCGTTTGGAGGACAATTTCGACTATGTGCTCATCGACTGCCCCGCGGGTATCGACGGCGGTTTTCGCCGCGCCGTTGCCTGCGCCGACGAAGCGATAGTTGTTGTCACTCCCCACCTCAGCAGTGTGCGCGACGCGGACAAGACCGTCGGCGAACTTGTGGGCGACATTCCCGTCAGCGTCGTAGTCAACCGCGTCAGGGGCGACCTTGTCGCAAGCGGCGAAATGCTTTCCGTGTTCGAAGTGTTCAGTCTCTTGGGACAAAACGCCCTCGGCGTTCTGCCCGAAAGCGACGACGTCAACTGCAATCTGCGCAACGACCGCTATCCCGCTTTCGATATGTTGGCTGCCAATCTGGAAACGGGCAAGTGCGACATTTTCGATTGCGTCACCCCCTACAAGGGCGTTTTCGGGCGTTTTCGGCGCAAACTGAAACGCAACGCGTGAGGTAAATTGTGAAGTCCAAACAGTACGACCGCGCCGAAGCGATGATGTGCGCGGACAAGTTTAATATGCGCAAATCTCAATTTTTTAACGATCTCAACCGCCTTGTGGGCGGTTATATGGACTACGACGGTATCACCGTGGAGTTTACGCGCGGCGCGTCCCGCGACCTAATCGTCACCGTCTCCGTAAAAAAAGTCAAACCCGTCTTTCGCGCTTAGGCATAAACTGCCCTGCGCTTACGTATGGTATTGTGAGTAACGGAGGTGTAATGTATGGATTTCGACGGCGTAAACAGTGTCGTGTGCGACGCGGAGGAAAGCGATTGGCTGGACGTTTCCTATTCGGAACGCAACTACGTTGAGGAACAACCGCCCAAACGCGCCGCAAAAAAGTTTAATTTCAAATTGGTGTGGAACAAGCCGCTGAAAATTGCCGCTATCGCGCTTGTTTGTCTTGCGTTGCTTGCGGCGTTGCTGTTTGCGGACGGAAAGTTTGCAAAGGACGTGTTCGAAACGGCTCGTATGGCGTATTCTTCGTCGGTATTTTCTCCCGCCGAACAGCCCATTGCCGCTACCGTCGCGATACCTGCCAATCTCGACCTTGTGGGCGTTGACAACGGCGTAGCCACCTTTACGGGCGGCAGAGCGGTGCTTTCTCTCACGTCGGGCACGGTGGTGTCCGTGGACGACAACAGTCTGACGGTTGCGACCGACGATTCCACAAACGTCGTTTACGGCAACGTATCCGAAGTTTTCGCGGCGGTTGGAGACGTCGTTTCCGCAAACGGTTTGCTTGCAAGGTACAGCGACAGTTTCACCGTTGCGATAACCGTCGACGGAGTTGTCGCGGACGTGGTCGCAAGCGAAACGCAACTAACGTGGAACGTCTGAAAATCAGCGTACGAGCGGGCTTTTGGGTGTTTATCTTGGCGGCGGTGGTGTTCCGACAGGGATACTTCGCCGCTATGTATTCCGTCGCGGTGGTTTTGCACGAACTCGCCCACTATGCAGTGGCAAACAGGCTGTTCTATCGCACGGTGGAACTACGTCTGGACCTGTTCGGCGCGGTGCTGTACGGCGACTTTCAGGACGTAAGCGGCGGCGATCGCATAAAAATCGCCCTTGCAGGACCTTGCGCCAATTTGTGTTTGTGTCTCGTTTGCCTTGCGCTGTGGTGGATATTTCCCGACGCCTACTACTACACGGAAACTTTTTTCACGGCAAATCTCACTATGGCGGCGGTAAATATGCTGCCTTGCTATCCCTTGGACGGCGGACGTGTGCTTACGGGCGTGTTGGAGGGGCGTTTGGGCGCAAAAGCGCTTTCGGTGACAAAGGCTTGCACCGTGGGTATGTCTCTTGCCTCATTCGGCGTGTTCGTCATTTCCCTGTTCACCCCCGTCAAACTGTTTCCGTTGGGGCTGTTTGCGATAGGGCTGTTTTCGGGAGCGTTCGTCAAGGGTCGGCAAAGTTACGAGCGCAGCGCTCTCGTCAACCGCGGATATTTTCTTGCGAAAGGTATGGAGAAGAAAACGCTTGTATTCAACGAAAAAAACGCCCTGCGCGACGTCGCGAGACGTATGCAGGGCAACTTTTTGTATTGTCTCGAAGTGGTGGACGGCGAAATGAACGTTCTCGCGCGTTTCGACGTGGCGCAGTTGGAACGCCTCGTCGTGACCGCTCCGTTGACTTCCTCCCTCGGCGAACTTTGCCGTCAGTCCAACGTGACCGCCGTGGGCAAAGCGTTGTAGCGGCGGTTTACGAGACAGTACACCGCACAGCACAAACTTACCGTCGCCCACGCGAGCGTGTACCACTTCACGTAGGATACCGCCGTCACCGCCAGCAGAAACAGCGTCGTTGTTATATACAGTCCGAATCGCCTGCGGCTGAAAGCGTATTTTGCCGTAAAATGCGACTTGGGGGCGGTTTTTTGGCAATCGAGCCGAGGCATAAGGTCGCTTTGTTCCAAAAGCGCGCGCACGTTTGCCACGTCCGCGAACACCGTCGGCACACCCCCGTCGGCGCACGCGGACAAATCTGCCTTGTGCGCAAAGATGTACAACTTCGCGCAGTGGGCGCGTTTTGCCGCGACTACCGCCTTGACGCTTTCTTCACGGCTCACCGAGTCGGCGGCGTAGCGCAGCGCAAAGTAGTAATTTTGCCCGTTTTTGGTTGCGACAATGTCCTCTCCCTCTGTGCTCACCGTCCGAAAGTTGTAGTAGGCGAGCAGTTTTTGAAACAATTCGCCGTTGTTTGCGCCGAATCGCAGATGATTTGCCAACGCTTCCGTTTTTTTTCGTTCCGCCTTTTTGCGCTGTTTGCGCGAGTCCGCTTCGCGTTGCACGCAGTAAACGACGTATCCCGCCGCCGCCGAAACGACTGCTGCGAGTCCCGCCGCGGCGGCAACCTCTTTCAGACTGTACACTATCCACAGAAAACACACCAAAAACACGCCCAACGCGCAAAACACGGTATTCAATATCTTCGCCATAGCCATATTGTTTACTTTTTTTGTGCGTTTTTGTTGAATTGTTTGCGAAAATATTGTAAAATAACGGTATGAAAATAGGTATTTTCGGCGGAACGTTCGACCCGCCGCACAATTCTCACCTGCTTATGGCGCGGGAAGCCGTCAGACAATTGGGTCTGGACAAACTGTACGTGCTTCCCTGCGGCGACCCTCCGCACAAAAGTTGCTTTTTGGACAAGGAAGAACGGCTTGCTATGTGCAGGGCGGCTTTCGGCGATTTCGCCGAGGTGGACGACTACGAAATACGCAAGTCTGGCAAGAGTTACACCGTGGAAACTTTGCGCCACTATCGGGAGTTGTATCCCGATGCGGAACTGTACCTTGTCATCGGCGGCGACAGCCTGCTCAATTTCGCTACGTGGTATCAGCCGCGGGAAATTGCGGGGCTTGCCGTTCTTGCGGTAGCCGACCGAGGCAAGCAGACTTCCGTCGCCACGGTGCGCCGCGCCGTCAAGTTGTTCGGCGCAAAGATAACTTTCATCAACGTCGATCCCACTTCGCTCAGTTCCACCGAGATACGTCTGCGCTACCGATTTGATCTTGACGCGTCGCAGTTTGTGCCGACGGCGGTGGACGAGTATGTGCGCCGACGCGGTTTGTACGCCGAGTACCGCTCTATGGCGGAAAAGTTGCGCGCAATGCTGCGCGAGGAACGTTATCTTCACACGTTTTACGTCGTAAAGCGCGGTTTGGAGTTGTGCAACGACGACGAATGGGACAAGACCTACGTCGCCTGTCTGCTTCACGACTGCGCAAAGTATCTGACCGAGTCAGATTACGCCCGTTACGGTTTCCAACGCCCCGACGATATGCCCGAGTCGGTGGTGCATTCCTTTTTGGGCGCGGAAGTGGCAAAGCGCGATTTCGGCGTGACGGATACCGACGTACTCAACGCCATAGCCTACCACACCACAGGCAGACCCGCTATGTCCCGATTGGAAAAGATAGTGTACGTCGCCGACAAGACGGAGGACAGCCGTCCCTATCCGCTTTCTCATCTCAAACGCGGCTCTCTGGACGAACAGTTCGTAGCCTGTCTCAAAGAGGCGTACGAAGTTTGTCTCCAACGTCACTGCGACAGCGTGTGTCCGCTTAGCGAACAAACTTTGCGATATTATTGCGCAGACTATATGCAAAAACAAACGGAGTTGAATATGACAAACAAAAAGGATTCGGAACAAATCGTACAGCAGATATGCAAGATACTTGCCGACAAACAGGCTGCGGACATAAAGATAGTGGAGATACGCTCTATGAGCGACATCGCCGACTACTTCGTAATATGTTCGGGGCGCAGTATACCGCAGGTAAAGGCTATCTTCGACAATCTGGAAGAACAAATGGAAAAAGCGGGCAAATTTGCCCTGCGCAAGGAAGGCTACTCGGAGGGACGTTGGATAGCGGTGGACTACGGCGACGTGATAGTGCACGTTTTCCACAAGGACACGCGCGAAGTGTACGGGCTGGACAACCTGTGGAACAACGGCTCAAACGTCACCCTCTACAACCCCGACTGAACCGCCGAAAAGGGTAATGGGTGCGAAAAACAGTAAATAAAGGAGCGTAACTATGAATTACAAAACAAACGGAGTGTGTTCACGGGAAATAAATTTCGACGTATGCGACGGGCGCGTAGTCAACGTGCATTACGTAGGCGGCTGCAACGGCAACACGCAGGGAGTCGCCGCGCTTGTGGAGGGAATGGAAATTCACGAGGCAATAAGACGCCTCAAAGGTATCCGCTGCGGCGCAAAAGGCACTTCCTGTCCCGACCAACTCGCGTTGGCTTTGGAGCAGTATCTCGCCGACGCGCAGTAAAAAGCAACGCAGCACAAAGCATTTCGGGCGAATGAATATTCGTCCTTTGTTTTGTTTCGGCGCGATGTTATAAATATGTTTCGCAGTGCGTTTATTTGTTTACAAATTTAAGTTTATATGGTAAAATACGGGGTACGATGAACACACGGTATTTGCATTTCAACGAGCGCGACCTCGCGCTTGCGGGAGAGATGATCCGTTCGGGCGAGTTGGTGGCTTTTCCCACCGAAACGGTGTACGGTTTGGGCGCAAATGCTTTGGACGAGTGCGCCGTGCGCAAAAGTTACGCCGTCAAGGGACGTCCCGCGGACAATCCTTTGATAGTGCACGTTTGCGACAAGTCGCAGATATACGACGTTGCTTCCGAAGTGAGTTCCTACGCCGAAAAGGTGATAGAGCGCGTTATGCCCGGACCGATAACGATAGTTCTGCCCAAGCGCGCGTTGATAAGCGACGTCGTCACGGCTGGGCTTCCCAGCGTAGCGGTGCGTATGCCCGTTTCCGAAGAGGCAAGGAGTTTTCTGCGCGCCGCGGCAACGCCCGTAAGCGCGCCGAGCGCAAATCTCAGCGGCAGACCGAGTCCTACCACTTGGCAGCGCGTCAGGGAGGATATGGACGGCAGGATAGCCGCCGTTTTGTGCGGCGCACCTTGCAAAGTGGGTATCGAATCCACCGTGTTGGACCTTTCCCGCGAACGACCCGTCGTGTTGCGCCCGGGGGCTGTTTCCGCCGAATTTCTGTCCTCATTGTTGGGGGTGGAAGTGACGGTGCTGTCCGACCCGACTTCCAAGGTGAACAGTCCGGGGGTGCGCTACAAGCACTACTCTCCCAAAGTGCCTATGGTGTTGGAGTTGGAGGGCGACGTTGACAAACTTGCGGCATACTACGACCGCAAAGTCGCCGAGGGGTGCAATCCCGTGCTTTGGGTGCGCGACGCCAAGCGTTTCGGCAGCCGTCACACGGCGTTTATGGGCTTGACGGCGGAGGACGCGGCGGCAAATCTGTACGAAACTATGCGCAGTCTGGAAACGCGTTACGACTTCATCATCGCGAGTTTCTGTCCCCGTCGGGGCGGATACGACACTCCCGCAAGTCAAGGCGTGCTGGACAGACTTATGCGCGCTTGCGGACACAACGTAATTTGAGGTGAGATATGAAGATTTCTTTGGCGTGCGACCACGGCGGATTTCAATTGAAAACACAAATTGCCAGCTACCTACAACAAGCGGGCTGCGAAGTGCGCGATTTCGGCACTTTCAACACGGACAGTTGCGACTATCCCGATTTCGCCCGTCCTGCGGCGCAGGCGGTAGCAAACGGCGAGTGCGATCTCGGTATCGTGATATGCACAACGGGTATCGGCGTGTCGATGGTGGCAAACAAGGTACGCGGCGTACGTTGTGCGCTTTGTCTCAACCCCGATATGGCGCGTATGACCCGCGCCCACAACAACGCCAATATGTTGGCAATGGGGCAAAAATACGTGGATATCGACGTTGCAAAGCAAATCGTAGACAGTTTTCTCAACACGCCGTTCGAGGGGGGCAGACATTCTGTCCGCGTAAACAAGATAGAAGAGTAAACGAGGTCGGAAATGATAGACGAAGTTGTACGTTCGATAATAGACGCCGAGGACGAAGCCAAGCGCCGCGTCACCGAAGCGGAGCAAAAGGCGGCGCAGATCGTCGCGGAAGCGGAACAGCGCGCGGAGGAAATTCGCCGCAGCGCAAGCGACAAAGGCAAAGCGCGTTTCCAAGCGGAAATGGCGCAAGCGGAAGCGGACGCGGCTCAACTTGCCGCCGAACGCCTTCGCAAACTCAACGAACAAACGGACAAGGAAACAGCCGCGTTGGAGCAAAACACGGACGGCGCGGTAAAACTCATTTTGGGATCGCTTTGATATGGCAATCGTAAAGATGAAAAGGCTTACCCTGTTGGCGCTCAATTCCGACAGGGACAAAATTTACGACGCGTTGATACGCACTAAGTCGGTACAACTCAAACGCAGTGCCGACGTGGACGGTGGTGTAAACGCGGACGAATCGCAGGCGCGCGAAGAGGTGCTTGCGAACGTTTCGCGTGTGGAAGAAACGATATCGTTCGTAACGCAGACGGTGGAACGGTACAATTCCGACCGCAAGAGGCAGGGCGGCAAGGTCGTTCTCGCAAAAAACGGTATCGCCCGCCCGAAAACGGAAATAGATTTCGATTGCTATTTGGGCTTCGGCGCGCGCGCGGCGGATACGGAAAAGGACATTTCCGCGGTAAACGCTCTCAAAGAGGAAACGGCGCGTTTGCGCGGCGAACTTGCGCAAAACAACGCCGAACTCGTCAGACTGCGCCCCTATCTGGAACTTACTCACTCTCCGAGTTGGTTTTGCAACACGGATTTTTCCATAGTACAGTTGTCGCAGCTGCCCGTCGAAAATGTCAAAAATCTGCAACAACTCGCCGACAGTTACGAAACGGTGTCGGTGGAGTTGCTTTGTGGCGACGCGGAACTGTCCGTAGTCGCGGTAGTCGCCCACAGAAGCGAAGCGCGTTTCTTCGAGAAAGCCGCCGCGTTCGGTTTGACCAAGTGTCCCCTTACGGGAGACGTTCTGCCCCGCGTAACGGCAGAAGCGCTGCAAAGACAGCGGCAGGAACTCGACGCGCAAATTGCCCAACGTATCAAGCGGATAACGCAGTTTGCCGAGCGTATACCTCAGTGGAAAGTGTACGTAGACTATCTGCTGCTGCGGGAGAAGAAACTTGCCGCCGACGGCGACGTCAAACAAACGGATTCGGCGTTTGTGCTGGAAGGGTTTTACCCCGCGGAAAAGGAGACGGACGTCGAAGCGGCTGTCGCTTCCGTCACGGACAGCGCCGTGCTTACTTTCGACGAGATAGGAGAGGGGGAATTTGCTCCCACGCTCACGCGCAACAACAAAGCGGTAAAGTGTTTCGAAACGGTCACCAATATGTACACGCCGCCGCAATATCACGAAATAGACCCCAACCCCGTGATGTCGGTGTTCTACTTCGTCATCTTCGGGCTGATGATGGCGGACGTAGGGTACGGTCTGTTGCTTGTGATAGCGGGGCTTGCCGCCACGTGGATAATAAAACAGCCGAGCGGCATAAAAAATTTACTGCAACTGTTCGGTATCTGCGGAATTTCCGCAATGATAGTCGGCGTACTGTTCGGCAGTGTGTTCGGCTACACGGTTTGGGACAAGATATTCACCGATCCCTCCCACCCGTTACACAACGGCATATTGCCCAACCCCGCCGATTACCCTATGGTGATGATGCTTATCAGCCTCTTGTTCGGAGTGGTTCACCTTGCCGCGGGCGTAGGGTGCAAAATGGCGGTAAAAATCAAAAACAAGCACAAACTGTCCGCTTGGTTGGCGGATTTCCCTTGGATCGTCGTGCTTACGTCTCTGCTTTTGGCGATATTCAACACGGCGATAGATATGATGGATTACGAGCCGTACAAAGTTCTCAAATTGCCCGACCCCGTCCCGTCCGTCGCGCTTTACGTATGTTTGGGCGCTTTGGCGGTCTCCGTTGTATTCGCGGGAGTGGACGCAAAAGGATTGTTGGGCAAGTTGGCTAAGAGTTTCGGAAGCGCCTACGGCATAATCAACTATTTTTCCGACGTAATGAGTTACATTCGTATATTCGGACTGTTGCTCAGTTCGGCGTTGGTCAGTTCCGTCGTAAATCAATTGGGCGATATGGTAATGGCAAACGGCGGCGCGGGTTACGTCGGAGCGGCGGTGGTGCTGGTGTTTGCGCACGTATTCAACCTCGTAATGGGGCTGATGAGTATTTACATACACAACGGACGTTTGCAGTACGTGGAATTTTTCGGAAAGTTCTACGAGGGCGACGGACAGCTGTTCGTTCCTTTCGGCAGCGACACGAAGTACACTCTGCTCAAAGACTGAAATTTCATCGGCGCATTGAAACGCCGCGTTTGTAAGTCGGCTTCCGCGAGAGCCTTTCGGCGGCGCGTGCGCGCAAACAAAGACAACAACGGGGTAATCCCCGATTGGAATAAAACAATAGCAAATCAAACCTAAACGGAGGAAAATACAAAATGACAGGTTTAACTATCGGTATCATCGGTTTGGTACTTACCGTACTTCTTTGCGGTATCGGTTCGGGCTTGGGCTTAAAAGCCACAGGCAAGGCTTCCGCGGGAGTTTTGGCGGAAGATCCGTCCAAGTTCAGCAAAGTCTTTATTCTTACGCTGCTGCCCGCAACGCAGGGTCTGTACGGATTTATCATTGCGCTTATCGGCGCGAGCAATCTGCCCACGGTGGCTAATCTGACAAACGCGGGAGTACTTGAAACGGCAACTGCGGCGCAAATAAACGCGCAAGGTTGGTACGTATTCTTCATTTGTATCCCTATGATGATAGGCGGCGCAGTCTCCGCTTATTTGCAGGGACGCACTTCCGCGGCAACTATCATTGCCGTAGGCAAAAACAGCGCCGTGTCGCGTGCGTTTTTGTTCCCCGCGATGATAGAACTTTACGCGTTGTTGGGTCTGGTCGCAACCATCATACTGTTCGGCAATATACCCGTATCGGCTATTCCGCAGATAACGATGCCCCTTCCAGAAACGGCAACCGAAGCCGCCGAAGCGGCAAGAATGTTGCTGTGCGCTTAGTGCAAAGCAAATACTTTCGGCGGTAATCGGACTAAGTCGGATACCGTCGTCAGTGCAAAGAGGTAACGATGAACGGCAAGGAAAACATAATCAAAAAAATTCTGTCCGACGCAGACGAGCGTTGCGCGCAGATATTGTCCGATGCCGAAACCGCCGCCGCGGCAACGGTAACGGCGGCGCAAGAGGCTGCGGAGCGCGATAGCGCGGCGCTGGACAAGCGTATAGCCGATCTGCGCGAAGAGCGCCAACGCAACGCCTTGGCAAACGCCGAATTGGAAGCGAAGAAGTACCGTCTGCAATCGAAACAGCAACTTGTTGCGGAGTGTTACGAGCGCGCGTACAAAAGTCTTGCGCAGATGAGTCCCGACGACAGGTTGGACCTCATCGGCGAGTTGCTCACAAAGTACGCCGAGGAGGGCGAAACGGTATACGTAACGTCCGCCGACGCAAAACTCGTGTCGCAATTGTGGCTCAACGGCTTCGAAAAGGGGCTCAAACTCGGCTCGAAGCGTATCCACGCCGACGGCGGCATAGTGTTGGAGGGAAAGGGCTACGAAAAGGACCTCACTCTCAAACGCTTGATAAAGTACGTCAAAGAGCAAACCGAACCGCAGGTAGCAAGTCTGTTGGGAGTGCGCAATGAGTAGCGACCAGATTTTTGCCAACGGCAGGATAGCCGTACTGTCCAACAAACTGTTGGGCGCGGACAAGTTTCTGCGCCTTGCGGAGTGCGGCAGTCTTGCGGAAGCGGCGAAGCAATTGTCCGAGTACGGCTATGCTTCCGTTGACGACCCCGCCGACTGCGAAAGCGTTTTGCGCGCGGAGTTGGACAAACTGCTCTCGGATATGCGCGAACTGTGCTGCAACGCCAACGCATTGCGTTTTTTGCTGTGCAAGTACGACTACCACAACGCAAAGACGCTGATGAAAGGCAAGTATATGCGCGCGGATATGACGAAGTACTGTTTCGAGGGCGCTACGCTGCCCCCGTCGGAAATGCGCGAGGCGATAGACAACGACGAATACGGCGGTTTTTCCGCGATTATGGCGGAGGCGTGCGACGCGGTGGACGCGGAGTTTGCCGACGGACGTCGCAGTCCGCAAACGGTGGACAGGCTGTTGGACAAGGCGTACTTCAAGGAGTTGAAACGCGACGCGTCCGCTTCTTCATATCGTTTGCTTTCCAAACTTGCCGACCTGCAAATAAACGCCGCAAACCTTTCTCTCGTCAGACGTTTCAAGAAAGCGTCTTTGGGCGCGGAGGAATTGACGGCGTGGATAGCGGAGGGCGGCAGTATAGGCGCGGCAACGCTTGTCCGTCTGTTGGAGGGCGGCGCTTCCCACGCCGAACTTCCCGAAACGTATCGCGGATTGTCGGACGGAACGGCAAGTTTGAAGCGTATTCGCAACGACATAGTATCCCAATACGCCGATCCGCTCACTTTACAGCCCGCCTTGCGCTACTTTTACGCCAAGGTGGACGAAACGGAACTCGTTCGCCGTATTCTCGCCGACGTAAAGCGCGGCGTTGACAAAGAAAAGATAAAGGAAAGGATAAACGCCAATGCCTGACAGGATAGCAGTTATCGGAGACAAAGACAGCGTGCTTGCTTTCAAGGCGGTGGGGGTAGAGGTATTCGACGCGTCCACAGCCGAACAGGCGCAAACGCTTTTGAAGCGGCTGATCGCCGAGCGTTATGCGGTGGTATTTCTGGCGGAATCGCTCGCCGAGCAAATACCCGAAACGCTCGCCAAGGCGAAATTGCAAACCTATCCCGCGGTAGTGCCTATCCCCACGGGCGGCAAGCCGAGCGGTTTCGGTATGCAAGGCATAAAGAGCGACGTGGAAAAGGCGATAGGCGTAGACATAATATTCAACAAAGAGGGCAAAAAATGATTGGAAAGATAGTAAAAGTCAGCGGACCGCTCATAGTTGCGGAGGGACTTGCCGACGTGGAAATGTACGACGTGGTAAAGGTGTCGGACAAGAAACTTATCGGCGAAGTCATCGAACTGCGCGACGACAGGGCGAGTATTCAGGTCTACGAGGAAACGGGCGGACTCAAAGTGGGCGACGAAGTGGTGTCCACGGGCGCGCCGCTGTCGGTGGAACTCGGACCGGGGTTGATAGAAAGCATTTTCGACGGTATTCAACGTCCTTTGGATATGCTGATGAAATTCAGCGGCAACCGCATTGCTCGCGGCGTAGAGGTCAATTCGTTGGACCGCAATCGCAAGTGGCATTTCGTTCCGAGCGTCAAGCGCGGCGACAAAGTGGTCGCAGGCGACGTGTTGGGCACTGTCCGCGAAACGAAAGTGGTCCTGCACAAGATACTCACCCCCGTAGGGGTAAGCGGCGAAGTGGATTTCATCGCGGAAGAGGGCGACTACACCGTAGCCGAACTCATCGCGATAGTGGACGGCAAAGATCTGACGATGATGCAGCGTTGGCCCGTACGTAAAGGACGCCCCTACAAGTCCAAGATGACGCCCGATCTGCCTATGGTGACGGGTCAGCGCGTAATAGACACGCTGTTTCCCATTGCCAAGGGGGGCGTGGCGGCAGTGCCCGGACCGTTCGGCAGCGGCAAAACCGTCGTTCAGCACCAACTTGCCAAGTGGGCGGACGCCGACATAATTGTGTACGTCGGCTGCGGAGAGCGCGGCAACGAGATGACGGACGTTCTCAGAGAATTTCCCGAACTCAAAGACCCGCGCACGGGCGAAGCGCTTATGAAACGCACGGTACTCATCGCCAACACCAGCGATATGCCCGTTGCGGCGCGCGAAGCGAGTATCTACACGGGCATAACCATCGCCGAATATTTCCGCGATATGGGTTACACCGTCGCGATAATGGCGGACAGCACCTCGCGTTGGGCGGAAGCGCTGCGCGAAATGAGCGGACGTCTCGAAGAAATGCCGGGCGAAGAGGGCTATCCCGCCTACCTTGCCAGCCGTCTTGCGGAGTTTTACGAGCGCGCGGGAATAGTGCGCGTTCTCGGAAGCGGCGACGAAGTGGGCGCAATTTCTGCGATAGGCGCGGTCTCCCCTCCGGGCGGCGACCTGTCCGAACCCGTCAGTCAGGGCACGCTTCGTATCGTCAAAGTGTTCTGGGGATTGTCGGCGCAGCTTGCATATCGCAGACACTTCCCCGCAATAGATTGGCTCACAAGTTACTCACTCTACGACAGTTCGCTGTCCGATTGGTACTCTCAACACGTCGCGGAAGATTTCAACAGCCTCAAAACGGAACTCAGTTTCATTTTGCAGGAGGAAAACCAACTCAACGAAATAGTCCGTCTCGTGGGTATGGACGCATTGGGCGCGCGCGACCGTCTTACGATGGAGACGGCAAAGTCTATTCGCGAGGACTACCTGCATCAAAACGCTTTCCACGAAGTGGACACGTACACGAGTCTGGACAAGCAGTACCGTATGATGAAACTTATTCTCGGTTTCTATCACGAGGCGCTTGCGGCTCTGGATAAGGGCGCGGAACTCAGCGATCTGCTTGCGCTGCCCGTAAGGGAGCAGATCGGGCGCAGCAAGTACATTGAGGAATCCAATCTGTTCCGTTTCGACGAAATACAGCGCAACGTGAAAAAACAAATAAACGCTCTCGCAAGCGGAGGTGACAATGCTTAAAGAATACAAAACCATTCGCGAAGTGGTCGGACCGCTTATGTTGGTGGACCGCGTTTCGGGGGTAAGTTACAACGAACTTGTGGAAATAACGCAGGAAAACGGCGAGATACGCCGCGGCAAGGTGTTGGAAGTAAACGGCGACCGCGCTCTCGTGCAACTGTTCGAGGGCTCGCAAGGGCTGAAAATATCCACCGCAAAGGCGCGTTTTTTGGGCAGAAGTCTGGAACTTGCCGTCAGCGAAGATATGCTCGGGCGCGTTTTCAACGGTATGGGCGAGCCTATCGACGGCGGCGCGCCCGTAATTGCGGACGAACGTTTGGACGTCAACGGACAGCCCATAAACCCCTACGCACGCGACTACCCCAACGAGTTTATACAGACGGGTATTTCCGCGATAGACGGGCTCAACACCCTTGTTCGCGGACAGAAACTGCCCGTATTTTCCGCAAGCGGTCTGCCGCACGCTCAACTTGCCGCTCAGATAGCGCGTCAGGCGCGGGTATTGGGCGACGACGAGAAGTTCGCCGTGGTGTTCGGCGCGATAGGTATCACATTCGAAGAGGCGGACTTTTTCATCAAGGACTTCAACAAAACGGGCGCGATAGAGCGCACGGTGATGTTCATCAACCTTGCCAACGACCCCGCTATCGAACGTATAAGCACGCCGCGTATGGCGTTGACCGCCGCAGAGTATCTTGCATTTGAAAAGGGTATGCAGGTGCTTGTGATATTGACGGACATCACCAACTACGCCGAGGCGCTGCGCGAAACGTCCGCCGCGCGCAAGGAAGTGCCCGGTCGCCGCGGCTATCCGGGATATATGTACACCGACCTCGCGCAAATATACGAGCGTGCCGGGCGCATACACGGCTGCAAGGGCAGTATAACGCAGATACCCATTCTGTCTATGCCCGAGGACGACAAAACGCACCCCATTCCCGATTTGACGGGGTACATCACCGAGGGACAGATAATTTTGTCGCGCGAACTTTACAAGCGCGGCTACAATCCCCCGATAGACGTTCTGCCCAGCCTTTCCCGTCTGAAAGACAAAGGAATAGGCGTCGGCAAAACGCGCGAGGATCACGCAAGCACTATGAACCAACTGTTCTCAGCGTACGCGCAGGGCAAGGAGGCAAAGGAACTTTCGGCGATATTGGGCGAAGCGGCGCTGTCCGATACGGACAAACTTTACGCTCGTTTCGCTGTGGAGTTCGAAAAACGCTACGTGGCGCAAGGTTTCACCACCAACCGCACGATAGAGGAGACGTTGGACCTCGGTTGGGAACTGCTGGGTATTCTTCCCCGCAGCGAACTGAAACGTATCTCCGAGGAAATGCTGGATAAATACTACAAGCCGACGCAAACGGAGTAACTATGGCTGTAATGAACGTAAACCCCACCCGTATGGAGATGAAACGCCTCCAAGCCCGTCTCAGAACGGCTACGCGGGGACACAAATTGCTCAAAGACAAGACGGACGAAATGATCCGCCGTTTTATCGAACTCGCCGAAGAAAACAAGCGTTTGCGCGAACAAACGGAGCAGGAATTGTGCGACGCGCTCAACGTCTTTGCCGAGGCGCGTTCCGATACCGACGCGCGCGTGACCGACGAAGCGATACTTATGCCTTCGCGGCACATATCTCTTGTCTGCGGCAAACGCAGAGTTATGGGGATAGACGTGCCCTCTATGGAGGTAAGCGACAGCGGCGGCGAACTGTATCCGTACGGTTTTCTCACGGTGACGGACAAGTTGGACGACAGTCTGCGCGGGCTGAACAACGTGCTTGTAAAACTCGTCCGCCTTGCGGAAACGGAAAAGACCTGCAATATGCTTGCCGAGGAGATAGAAAAGAACAAACGCCGCGTCAACGCTCTGGAAAACATAATGATACCGCAACTGACGGAAACGATACGTTACATCAAGATGAAATTGGACGAAAGCGAACGCGCCGCCACCGTCCGTTTGATGAAAGTAAAGGACATAATAAACAAATGATTTGAATTTTTTTCAAATTTTTTGTACAAAAATTCCCTTTTGATAGGGGATTTTTCTGCTTTTCGGCGTATTTATAATAGGAAAATATCGATACCGAGGCATTTTTGCCGAATTTTTCGGATATTTGCTTAATTTTTGCGCCGATAAAAAGGTATAGATATAGTACGCAGAGGAAAGCGAATGGCAGATTGGTCGGACTTCATACAACAAATCAAGCGGCAAAACGACATTGTGGACGTGATAGGCGGCTATTTGGAATTGCGGCGCAGCGGAGTCAATTTTATGGCGCGCTGTCCTTTTCACGGCGAAAAAACGCCGAGTTTCAACGTAAACCGCAATTTGCAGATATACAAGTGTTTCGGTTGCGGAGAAAGCGGCGACGTCATCAAGTTCGTGGAAAAGTACGAGTCGTGTACGTTTTTGGAGGCTTGCGAAATTCTTGCCAAGCGCGCAGGCATACCGATGCCGGAAACGTCCGCCAATCGCGACGACAAGGAGTACCGCGAACGCAAGGCGAAGAAAGAAACTTATCTTGCCATATGCCGCGAAACGGCGCGTTTTTACTATCGCGCGTATCGCAGCGACGTGGGCAAAACTGCGCGCGACTACGTTGCCGAGCGCGGTTTCGACGAAGCCACCGTCAACAAGTTCGGCATAGGCTATTCCCCCGACTCTTTCTCGCTGGTAAAACATTTGCAAAGCAAGGGCTACAAGACGGAGGACTGCGTCAAATGCGGCGTATTGCAGCAAACGCAGCGCGGCATAGCCGACGCGCTCAACGGCAGGCTCATCATTCCCATCTTCAACATACAGGGGCAAGTCATCGCTTTCGGCGGCAGGGGACTTGACGAGTACACGATCTCCCGCGGCAAGTACAAAAACACTTCCGAAACGCCCCTTTTCACCAAGAAAGACAACCTTTTCGCGGTACATATCGCCAAGGAACAGAAACAGCAGACAGCGTTGCCTCATCTGGTGGTCGTAGAGGGGTATATGGACGTCATCGCAATGTATCAGGCGGGTTTCAAAGGCGCGGTCGCAAGTATGGGCACGTCCCTCACCGAACAGCAAGCCAAGTGGCTTTCCCGTCTGTCCGATACGGTGTATATTTGTTACGACGGCGACGCCGCCGGGCAAAAGGCGACCGTTCGCGGAATGGACATTCTGGACAGGGCGGGGCTGGAAGTGCGCGTGATGACCGTCCCGGAAAAACTCGACCCCGACGAATACATAAAAAAGTACGGCGCGGAGGCGTTCGAAGGGCTGATAGAGCAAGCGCTGCCGCTGCCCGACTACAAACTTCAACTGCTGGACAGAGCCTTTCCGATAAACAGCGCCGACAGCGCCAAGCGCAACGACGCGCTGTCCAAGTACGTAAAGGGCGCGCTCAATATGCTGCGAACGTTGGACGACGTTCGTCAGGCGCGTTACATCACGGCGGTGTCTCTCAAAACGGGTTACAGCGAGGACTTTTTCCGCAGGAAACTTGCCGTTACCGAGGAGGACGAGCCTTTGACGGACAGCGCTCTCACCTCCTTTGACAAAGCCAAGTATTTCGTCGCGGCCTGCGTGCTGCGCGGCGAGGAGTACGCTTCTATTGAGGACAAGCCCGTGTGCAATCTTGCTTTTCTGTCCAATCTGTACGACTATCTGCTGGATTGCAGAGTCAAGCGTGTAAAGCCGTCGGTGGATATGCTGTACACCGTGTGTCCCGACGCGACGGCGGAGCAGTACGCAGAGATAGTGGACGTGGATCTGTCCGCGGACAAACGCGCCGTCAACGAAAAGTATTTCGCCGAGTGCAAAAGGCTGATAGCAACGGAAAAACTGAAACTTCAACGCGATTTGTTGATGAAGAAGATAAAAAGCAACCCCGACGACGCGGCATTGCTGCAACAACTCGCCGAACTCAGCAAAAAAATAACCGACAACGCAAACTAACCGAGGAGGAAATATGGATATCACACAAAAGTATCTTCAAGATCTGCTTGACGACGTCAAAAGCGGCGGCGTCACGAAAATCTCCTACGAGGATCTGGAATCCCGTTTGGAAAAGACGGACCTCACCCCCGAACAAAACGCCGAGATCTACCGTTATCTGGAACAAAACGGCGTCAAGATCGTGGACACCTTCGACAAGGACAATTCCGCCCTGTACCGCAACATAGGCGACGTGGCGGTGGACGACCCCGTCAAGATGTACCTCAAAGACATCGGCAAAGTGCCCCTGCTTTCCAGCGAGGAAGAGGCGGAACTTGCCAAACGTATGTTGGAGGGCGACGAGGAAGCCAAGCAAAAACTGTCCGAAGCAAACCTGCGCCTTGTCGTATCCATTGCCAAGAGATACGTCGGACGCGGAATGTTGTTTCTTGATTTGATCCAGGAGGGCAATTTGGGCTTGATGAAAGCGGTGGAGAAGTTCGACTACACCAAAGGCTTCAAATTCAGCACCTACGCCACTTGGTGGATACGGCAGGCTATCACCCGCGCGATAGCGGACCAAGCCCGCACGATACGTATTCCCGTACATATGGTGGAAACCATCAACCGTCAGGTAAGGGCACAGCGCGCCTTGTTGCAGGAATTGGGTCGCGAACCCACCCCGCAGGAAATTGCGGACTATATGAATATGTCCGTAGACAAGGTCATCGAGATACAGAAAATCGCGCAAGACCCCGTCAGTCTGGAAACGCCCATCGGCGAGGAAGAGGACAGCCACCTCGTGGACTTCATAGAGGACACCAAAGCCGCGCCTCCCAGCGACGTAGCCGCGCAGGCTATGCTCCGCGAGCAACTTATTCAGGCGTTGCACAAACTCACCCCGCGCGAGGAAAAGGTCATTCGTCTGCGCTACGGTCTTGACGACGGCAAACAGCGCACTCTCGAAGAGGTGGGCAAGGAATTCAACGTCACGCGCGAACGTATCCGTCAGATAGAGGCGAAAGCGCTCAGAAAATTGCGCAACCCCACCAAGTCCAAAAAATTGCGCGATTATCTCGACTGATGTACGAAAAGCGTCTGGACAAACTGTTTTCTCTCATACCCGTCTGCCGCGTATTGGCGGACGTCGGGTGCGACCACGGTTACATAGGCATCGAGGCGCTGCAAACGGGCAGGGCGGAGAAGGTCTATTTTACGGATATTTCCGAGCCGAGTCTCAACAAAGCGCGCGCAAACTGTCCTCCCGAACTGCTCGACAGGGCGGAATTTGTGTGCGGAGACGGTTTGTGCGGCTTAAAAGCAGACGTTGCGGTCATCGCGGGTATGGGCGGCAGAAAGATAATTTCCATCATCTCCGCCTCTATATATCCGCCGCAATTTTTGGTGTTGCAACCCAACAGCGAAGCGTCGGCTGTGCGCGAGTTTATCTCGCGCAACTATCGATTCGTCACCGACGAAAAAATGCTCGACGGCAAGTTTTACGACCATATAGCGGCAAAATTCGTCGGCACGGGCGTTGCGCTTAACGAGTTGGAGTCGGAATTCGGCACGACCAACTTATCCCGTCCCAACGCCGATTTCCGTCTTTACCTTGCAAAGGAACGGGACAAACTGACAAAAATACTAAGTGGCTGCCGCAGCGCGTCGGCGGAACGCAAACTTTCGCTGGTAATGCAAGCGATAGCGGCCGTAGGAGGAGTACAATGATACAACAGGAAATGCTAACATATCAACAATTGGACGGCGAACTCAACCGTATCGAGCGCGAACTTCGCAAAAGCGATGTTTTCATTCAGCGCCGTCGGTACAAGGCGGCAAGTCAGGAGTGCGAGGAAACTATCGCCAAGTTGGACGCCCGCGCCGCCGAATTGAAAACGCAGCTTGCCGTGGCACAGCAGACGGTAAGACAGATCTCCGAAGTGATAGAGGAACATTCCAAGGAGATGGACACGTTGCAGGACGTGGACGAACTCAACTATATGAACAAAAAGTTGAACGAACAGTTCGCCGAATTGAACAACGTGGAAAAGGAAATAAAACGTATCCTGCGCGAGGGGGAAGAAATATCCAAAACTTTCGAAGAAACAAGCGCAAAATTGCCTCGTTTGGTAGCGGGCTACAACAAATACAACGACGAATTCAACAAAGCGGCGGCGGAAATAAAACCGCGCGTCAACCAGATACGCGCCCAACAGGCGGAACTGCGCAAGAGTATAGACGACCACATTTTCGACATCTACAAAAAGGTCGCCGACGGCGGTCTGTATCCCGTGTTCGTCCCGTTGGAGGAGGGCACGCGTTGCGGCGGCTGTCGTATGGAGATGCCCAAGGCGGCGGTGGACGCGCAGTTCGCAGGCAAACCCTATATGCGCTGCGAGCATTGCGGACGCATAATTTTCAAAAACGACTGAAAAGGAAAACCTGTTTCGGCACTTTTTCGGCATAAAGCCCCGATTTTTCGGGGCTTTTTTCGTGCGATCTTAACGAAAAAAAATGTTTCGGCAGTGTTTTGCTCGGCGCAATAGCGACTCGAACCGTTTGGAGCGTCGTGCAAAATGCGCGGCTCTTTTCATCGCCGTTTCGGTAAACTCTTGCGCAAAAATCGCCGTTGTGGTATCATAGAACTATACTTTTTGCAGAGGAAAAATATGGCAAAGGACAAAAACAGCGAAAGTTACAAAGCGCGCCGCAAACGCCGCCGCAAGATACTTTGGGCGGTATTGGGCAGTATATTGGGCGTTATATTGGTGCTCACGGCGGTATTCGGTATACGCGCCGCTGTACATCTTCAACAGCCGAGCGAGCCGTGGGGAAGTTACGCTTTCGACGGCGGCGCAACGCAGTTCGACTTGGACTTGTTCCCCTATCTCGAAGTGGACAAGGACGCGTCCGAACTGAAAATAATGCAAATCGCCGACCCGCAGATAAAATTCGGCTCGTTCACCCGCGACGTAAAAACGATGGATCTGCTGGACAGGGCTATCAAGGCGGAGCAACCGGATATATGCGTCGTTACGGGCGACTTGACGCTGTCCGTTTTCACCTACGACGCGTTCAGATATTTCTGCAATTTTATGGAGGAACGGCAGCAGTATTGGACGTTTGTTTTCGGCAATCACGACAGCCAATTCGATTGCAGTAAGTACACTATCTGCGAAATGCTCAAAGAGTACCGCTACTGTCTGTTCGACGTCGGACCGAAAGACATTCACGGCAAGGGCAATTTTCTCGTCAACATATTCAAAGGCAGCCGAAGCGAGGGCAACCTCATTTACAGCCTCGTGTGTATGGACAGCGGAATGTATCCCGAGGACAACAACGTCTCTCTCACCGATTGGGTGTACGATTGGATGCGCGGCGATCAGATGGATTGGTACGATTGGGCGGTAAACGGTCTTAAAGCCGTCAACCCGTCTGTGCAAAGCAGTATGTTTTTCCACATACCCATTCGCCAATTTGCCGATATGTACTATTTGAGCGAACTTGCAAAGGGCAACGGAATTCCCTCGCAGGTCGCAGAAAAACTTCCCGACGTTGAAATACGCGACGTAAAGGGCGTTGTTCGCGAAAGCGACAAGGACCCGAGCGAGGTAGTGTGGGGCGACGACGGCTACACGGCGGGCATATTTTATCAGGGCAACGCCGAGGGCGTCACCGATCACCCCGACGTGTTCCGCCACATAAAGGAGAGCAACTGCACCAAAGCGCTGTTCTGCGGACACGACCACGTCAACAATCTCAAAGGCTACTTTGACGGAATTTATTTGGGCTACGGGCTGTGTTGCGGCTACCACACCTATCCGTTTTTCGACGATCCGCACATACTCACGGACAAGGTACTCTTCAACGCAAAACTGTGGACGGACGAAGAGGGCAACCAAATGGAAAAGGGCGTAACGATGATAGAGGTGTCGCTGTCGTCGGACGACTACGGCGCGCTTACCGTCAACGACCGTTTCAACAGTTACTACAAGTAATTCGGCGTTTGCTGCGCAGAGGCGCAACGGCGCAGAAATCCACGCGCGAGTCGGCGTAGATTCTATTTGTACGGTTTCGGGAGGTATATATGGACGGCAACAAACTGAAAAAATTCGCCGAAATAATTTCGGAAGGCGACAATATAGTATTTTTCGGCGGCGCGGGCGTTTCCACCGAGAGCGGCATACCCGATTTCCGCTCGCCAAACGGCATATTCACCCGCGGCGGCGAACTTTCTCCCGAAGAAATAGTCTCCCACGATTATTTTCTCTCCCACACGGAGCAGTTTTACAAATTCTATCGCGAGCGAATGGTCTTTCCCGACGCCAAGCCCAACGCCGCGCACAGGTATCTTGCCAAGTTGGAGAGGTTGGGCAAACTGCGCGCAGTGGTAACGCAAAATATCGACGGTCTGCATCAGGCGGCGGGGAGCAAGGCGGTGTACGAACTGCACGGCAGCGTTCACCGCAACTATTGTATGCGTTGCGGAAAATTTTTCGCTTTGAAGGACGTTCCCGACAGCGCCGTGCCCAAATGCGAATGCGGCGGAGTGATAAAGCCCGACGTTGTTCTCTACGGCGAAGCGTTGGACGACGTTGTAGTCGCACACGCCGTACAAGCCATTTACGAGGCGGACGTGCTTGTGATAGGCGGCACTTCGCTCGCGGTCTATCCCGCGGCGGGATTTATCAATTATTTTCACGGCAGATATCTCGTTGTCGTCAACAAGTCCGCCACCTCAGCCGACGTAAAAGCCGATCTGACATTCAACGACCCCATCGGCGAAGTGTTTTCCGCGTTGGACAAAACGCTCGTTTGACGTTGAGTGTGCGCAATTTCGTTTTCGTCCGTCCACCCGCACGAAAAACGTTCTGTTTCGCCTCGCTGCCGCAACAAGCCGTCAACGCCTTGCCCGAGCGGTGCTGTAACGGCAAATTGACGCGTTTTACGGTCATTCAACAAACGGTTGAGCGTTTTTTCTCCGTTTGGTTGAGTAAACAGCGGCAAATTCGCCAATTCGTCGCTGTTTTTTCGCCGTATAAGGGCGTATAATTCAGTCGTACAGCAAAGCGCTGCTCAATTTTCAAGGAGGATATTATGAACGAAACTTTCGGTCAACGCTTGCAACGTCTGCGCAAGCAAGCAAATCTCACACAGGAAGAAGTGGCAACCAAACTCAACATTACCTTTCAGGCGGTATCCAAGTGGGAAAACGACGTTTCCGCCCCCGACATATCCGTATTGAACGAACTGTCGGACATTCTCGGCGTATCGTTGGACGAACTTTTGGGCAAACAGCCCGTCACTCAGTTTGTTTCTGAGCAAGACCGCAAGGACATCAACAAAATGTTCCTGCACGTCAAGGTGCTGAGTTCCGACGGCGACAAAGTCAACGTCAATTTGCCTCTCGCCGTGGTCAAGGTATTTCTGGATAGCGGTATGGATATCCCGATTTCCACAGGCAAGGTATCTTTGGAAAAAATAGATTTCAGACAGGTCTACGATATTGTTGCAAGCGGCGTAGTGGGCAAAATAGTGGAAGTGGAAAGCGCCGACGGCGACCGCGTGGAAATTTGGGTGGACTGATGCGTATCCGAATAGGCAAAAAAGGTCTACGCCTTTGCTTGTGGCTGCCGCTGTCGCTGATGAAGAGTAAATTGGTTTTGCGGCTGATTCGCCAAGCCGTCGCCCGCCCATCGCCCGACGGCAAAACAAAGGACAATTCCTTTACAGAATCAACTGCTTCGGGACTGCCCGATACCGTCGCCGACGACCGCGAAGAAGAGAATTGCCCGCTTGAAGATGATGTGAGATTGCCAACGCGTCAACAACTTACCGCCCTGTATCAGGCATTGCGCAGTGTGGTAAAAACCTGCGGTCACTTCGATCTCGTGCGAGTGCGCGCCTATGACGGAACAGTCGTTCGCGTAACGATATGACAAACACAAAAAAGTCTCTCACATAGTTGTGAGAGACTTTTTGTAAATATGGGGTAAAAAAAACTCTGTATTCAAGATAAAGTTCCCGCCCTTGCGGACAGGAACTTTGTCTTGAAAGAAATATTTGTTATTCTTTGGTAGCCAACTTTTTGTACTTTTCCACGCGTTCTTTTGCGTCTTTTTCCGATTTGGCAAAGAGCGTTTCGGCAATCTCCGGTTTGGTCTTTGCAAGAGAAGCGTAACGCGTTTCACCCTTGATAAATTCTTGGTAGTCGCCCGTAGGTTCTTTGCTGTCGAGGATAAACGGATTCTTTCCCTCGTCGATGAGCGTCGGGTTGTATCTGTACAGTTGCCAGTAACCGCAATCCACCGCGCGTTTGATTTCTTCCTGAGATTTACCCATATTGAGTCCGTGGTTGATGCAGGGCGCGTACGCGATGATGAGGCTCGGTCCGTGGTAGGCTTCCGCTTCGGTGAGCGCTTTCACAAGTTGAGATTGACTTGCTCCCATACCTACCTGAGCGACGTACACGTAGCCGTAACTCATCGCCATCATACCGAGGTCTTTCTTCTTTACGCGTTTGCCCGCCGCGGCGAACTTCGCAACTGCGCCCGTGGGGGAGGATTTGCTCGCCTGTCCGCCGGTGTTGCTGTACACTTCGGTGTCCAACACAAGCACGTTTACGTCCTCGCCGCTTGCAAGCACGTGGTCCAATCCGCCGTAACCGATGTCGTATGCCCAACCGTCGCCGCCGAATATCCACACGGACTTCTTGACGAGGCAGTCCTTTTCGGAAAGTATCTCCGCAACAAGTTTGTCGCAGCGGCAGCCGCAATCCTTACATTCTTCGAGGCGTGCGATCAGTTCCGCGGCAGCGGCTTTGCTCTTTTGAGCGTCGTCTTTGCCTTCCAGCCAAGCGCGGCAGGCGTTTGCGCCTTCCTTCCATTTCTTCCACTTTGTTTCAAGCAGAGCGATCTTGTCCGCAAGGCGGTTTCTGCGTTGATTGTACGCAAGGTTGATTCCGTAGCCGAATTCCGCGTTGTCCTCAAACAGACTGTTTGCCCACGCAGGACCGTGACCGTTTTTGTCGGTGGTGTAGGGGACGGTGGGCGCGCTTCCGCCGTAGATGGAGGAGCAGCCCGTTGCGTTTGCAACTACCATTCTGTCGCCGAACAATTGCGTAACAAGTTTTACGTAGGGCGTTTCACCGCAGCCCGCGCACGCTCCGGAGAACTCAAACAAAGGCTGTTTGAATTGGCTTCCCTTGACCGTGGCGACGTTGAGCGGACTTTCCACTTGATTAACTTTCTGCGAAAATTCCCAATTTTCCGCTTCGGACACTTCCTCCGCGGGGGTCATCACAAGCGCCTTTCCTTTCACAGCGGGGCAGACGTTCGCGCAGCTTCCGCAGCCGGTGCAGTCCAGCGGACTTACTTGGATACGGAATTTCGCGCCTTTGATACCCACTGCGGGTTTTGTCACGAAACCTTCGGGTACGGGTTCGTTTTCGTCTATTAGCACGGGACGAATGCAGGCGTGCGGGCACACGAAGGAGCATTGATTGCACTGTATGCAGTTTTCCGGCTGCCAAACGGGTACGTTTACGGCGATACCGCGTTTTTCGTATTTGGTAGTGCCCGTGGGTACAACGCCCGCCTCGTTAAAGGAGGAAACAGGCAAACTGTTGCCCTTTTGTTCGGTTATCGGGCGCACGAAATTCTCGTAGTAATCGTTGTCCGTCTTTTCGGGCAGAGCCGCGCCTTCGGTGGTGGTTGCCCAATGCGCGGGTACTTGTACCTCGTGCAGACCGGCAACCGCGCCGTCGATAGCGGCAAAGTTGGCGTCGATGACCTTTTGTCCCTTTTTGCCGTAACTCTTGATGACGGCTTGTTTCATATATTCTTCCGCTTGCTCGTAAGGGATGATGTCCGCCAATTTGAAGAACGCCGCCTGCATAACCATATTGGTGGATTTGGCGCTTCCCGCTTTTATCGCGATGTGCAAACCGTCGATGGTGTAGAATTTGAGATGTTTTCTCGCGATTTCGTTCTTCATAAATGCCGGCAGTTCTTTTTCCAACTCTTCGTCGCTCCACGCGCAGTTGAGCAGGAACGTGCCGCCTTCTTTGGCGTCCGCGAGAACGTCGTACCGAGTTACGTAACTCTGGTTGTGGCACGCGATGAATTCCGCTTGGTCAATGAGGTAACTTGATTTGATGGGGTTCTTGCCGAAGCGCAAGTGGCTGATAGTCAGACCGCCGCTCTTCTTGGAGTCGTATTCGAAGTATCCCTGCGCGTACAAGTCGGTGTGGTCGCCGATGATCTTGATGCTGTTTTTGTTTGCGCCGACCGTTCCGTCGCTGCCCAATCCCCAAAACTTACAACGAGTAGTGCCTGCGGGGGCAACGTCGATAAGTTCTTTCACTTCGAGAGAAGTGCCCGTCACGTCGTCATTTATGCCGATGGTAAAGTGATTTTTCTTTTCGCTTTCGAGGTTGCGGTAGATGGCAAGTATCATCGAGGGGGTAAATTCTTTACTGCCCAATCCGTATCTGCCGCCCACGACGGTCGCTTTGCGGTGCATTTCCGCAAGCGCGGCAACCACATCGAGGTAAAGCGGTTCGCCGAGCGCGCCAGGTTCTTTCGTGCGGTCGAGTACCGCGATGTTTTTGACGGTGCGGGGCAGCGCTTTTACGAAGTGCGCCGCCGAGAAAGGACGGTAGAGGTGTACTTTCAGCACGCCCACTTTTTCTCCGCGAGCGGTGAGGTAGTCCACGGTTTCTTCAACCGCTTCCGCGCCGCTGCCCATTATCACGATTACGCTCGTAGCGTCTTTTGCGCCGACGTAGTCGAACAGGTGGTAACTTCTGCCCGTCAAGCGCGCGACCTTTTTCATATATTTCTCCACGATAGCGGGCGTCGCAAGATAGTACTTGTTGGCGGCTTCCCTGTTTTGGAAGTAGATATCGCCGTTTTGAGCCGTACCTTGAAGCTGCGGGTGCTCGGGGTTGAGCGCGCGCGCGCGGAACTCTTCCACGTAGCGGCGGTCGAGCAACTTGTCCATTTCTTCGTAGGATATCTCGTCTATTTTGGAAACCTCGTGGCTGGTACGGAATCCGTCGAAGAAGTGCAGGAAAGGCACTCTCGCTTCAAGCGTAGAAAGGTGCGCAACCAACGCAAGGTCCATAGCCTCCTGTACGGAGTTGCTTGCGAGCATTGCGAAACCCGTCTGACGGCACGCCATCACGTCTTGATGATCGCCGAAAATGTTCAGCGCGTGAGCCGCCAACGCTCTTGCCGACACGTGGAATACGCAGGGCAGCAATTCGCCGCTGATCTTGTACATATTGGGTATCATCAGCAGCAAGCCTTGGCTGGCTGTAAAGGTGCTTGTAAGCGCTCCCGCTACGAGACTGCCGTGTACTGCGCCCGCCGCGCCCGCTTCCGATTGCATTTCCGCAATTTTGACCGTCTGTCCGAACAGATTTTTTCTTCCCGCCGCCGACCATTCGTCTGCGACCTCCGCCATAGGCGAGGAAGGAGTGATGGGGTAAATTGCCGCAACGTCGCTGAAAGCATACGCAACGTGAGACGCGGCTGTATTACCGTCAATAGTTCTCTTTGCCATATTGTTTCCTCCAAAAATTAGTATATCTTGGTGTTTGGCGGCGTTTGCTCTGTCTCGAACGCCGCACAAAAACAATTATAAACTTTTACCGCGCCAAAGTCAACAAATAAATAAATATAAAATAATCTTATTCATCTGAACTGCGGAAACATTGTGCCAAGCCGCCCGACTTTGCGAAAATACCCCCCCCCGAAAAAAGAGCCGAAACAACGTTCGGCTCTTCGTGCGCAGAGTATTTGACAACTTTCTAAAACAACGGCTCGGCGTCTACTTCCGCAAATGCTCCGTTTACGCGTACCGTTATGCGATAGAGACCGGGCGCGCCTTTGAGTTGTATGTTGTAGTGACCGCCTTCCGATTGGAAGTACTGTTGCGCGTTTGTCGTAAGATCGTTCGCGTTTAGTTCTCCGTCGTAGTAACTGTTGCCTGCGTCGTTTACAATCTTGAATTTGTTGCCTTCCGCAAATACAAATTCAAACGTGTATACGGTGTTGCCGTTTGCGTCTGGCGTGTCTTGACGGGTAAATTTGAGTTCGTCGCGGTAGGACTCATTCCAATTTGACGGCTCGAAGTTACCCACTATCCAAAAGTTTCTTTCATCGGGTACAAACTTGTCGGTTGGGTCTTTGGGGTCTGTCGGGTCTGTCGGGTCTGTCGGGTCTGTGGGGTCTGTGGGATCGCCGCTTTTAGGCATAACGTATCCGCAGCCGTCGCAGCGACCGTTGTTGTCTTGGTCCGAGTGCGGCTGTCTGCTTTGTTCTTTCTCCGTGCCGTCGTCGAAGCACACCTGCCAATGTTCGGAGGCGTTGCTTTTCATCGTCCAATCGTGGACGTGCGCAGTTTCGCACGCCGCAAAAGCGAGCGCAAACAACAGCATAATGGCTATCAGCGGCAAAATACGTTTGTACATATCTTTTCTCCTTCGTTTCGTATCGGAAAGGTTTGGTTTTGTATCGTTACGCGGCAAGCAGAGAGAGCGGCAAGTTATCTTTCGCGCAGCGGTGTAGCGTTAAGTTCCGCTATTCTGTCCGTAAAGGCGATTTTGTCGCGCTTGCGCAAATTCTCGTTCCAACGGGAGGATACGGCTGCGTATATGCAGTAAATTGGTATCGCGCCGAGGTTGGTCTCCACCAGACTGTTTACGGCAAGGGTACGCAGTTTATCCCACGCGTCGGCGATCGCCGCGCTGCGTATGTTGCCCAACAACAGCGAAAATTCCCACCCCAGTTGCACACTTACGCCTACAACGAAGATAAACAGCAGCGGAAAACGCTTTGTTTTGTCCTCTTGAAAAAGATTCCACACAATGGCGGCGAAGTATCCCGCTATCATTATCAACGCCATATATCCGTGGTAAGAACCGGTAGTGCGCTGAATTTTGATTACGGGCGCGTTTGCGCCTACGGCTTCCGAAAGCATCGGCGCGCATATCCACCACACGAGTATCGCCAACGTCCAGGTAAACGCCTGTTTATCGCGGGAGAACCACAGCCATATCCACACGAAATTGGTTATGCCGTAACTCATACTCATCCACAACAGCACCCAAAACAGGTTTCCTCCCTCTATGCTGCGCGTATGCAGCGCGAGATGAAATATGCCGTAATCGACTATCATATACAGCACTCCGCCCGCCAAGCCGAACAGCAGCGTCAGCCACTTCCGCTTGACGGCGAGCAGCGCGCACAACCCCGCGAGAAACGCGATATCGAGATATATGTACGCCGTGTTGAACACTCTTTGCGCTATCACTTCCGATGCGCCCGTACATTGCATAGTTTTTTCCTCCGTAGCGTAACAGCACAAACAATTATATCCCTTTTCCCCGCCCCTGTCAACACGGCAAACGGCATTGCCCTCGCCAAAACCGTTTGTCGTCAACACGAGTACGTTTCACAACGCCGGCAGCGGCGATTTCCCGCGTTACTCGTCCGTGAGCGTGTTCATCAGCCCCATAAAAAGGTCTTTGAAAGTGAATTTTATAAATTGATTCATTTTACCTTCTTGAAATAATTTTTTTTCGCCGCTGTTTTTCGACCGTCGGCAAGGTCATAAGTTCTGCATTAGCCCCCTATCTCGATATGAACCATCAACGTTACCCCTCCCAATATTACATACAAGGACATTCGGCGTGAAAACGTAGTTGTCTAAAAAAACATAATATTTTTTTCTGACTTATGGGTCGTTATTGGTGAAAATTATCAAAGACAAAAAAATACGGTACAAAAAAGTGTCGCACTCTTTTAGATTTTGGGAGGCAGAATAAGGAAAGTGCCACAACAAACTTTCAACACTCAACAAGCGTGAAATATTTTTTAGTAGGATGATTTGACATTTGATCATAGGACAACAATTTTTTCTATTATCCTTGCTTAAAAAATAATAACTAGCATAATGTGCGTCAGGGGGATAACACTTTCAAGTGCGCTCTACTGCAAAGACAAGTAAACCTATGAACCATAATTCATATGTAACAAAATACTTTAGACTTTTTGCTTGCAATGTGTTACAATAAAAAAAATAAGGAGAATCTGTATGCCTACTACAACAATACCCTATACGCTACCTATACAAAACCGTGCACAAATGCGGAACGCTGTCATTGATTTATTTAAGAATGAACAGCCGGGGACGGGAACGGGAGCGAACGCATCTAAATATGTGTATATTGTGGAAATATACGGCAACTATCAAATACAACTTCGGCGTCCGGCTTATTTAAATAAAGGTTTTGATTTTACAGTAAATATACAAGGTTTATATTTCAAAAAGGCAAAGCGTTATTCCAATCCAAGCCATCAAGATGTGATTTCCGCTTTAACATATTGTAAACAGAGTTATTCAACAAATTATACATCAGTTATAATTCCTTTGATTAACAATATTTACAACTGTACAAATATTGCTTTGCCTAAAACAGGGATGACTTTTCCTGATTATACCGGCGCATTTCATCCCATTGAAATAATACTACTCGCGTTAAAATGGTTATTTATAGAGCAGGATTTTACATGTTGGAACAACAGTGGTAGGAATATGTTGTATATTACGCTGAAAAATAATGGTCTTGTTTAAAATCAACAAGAAGATGCTTGCTTTTGTTCGAGAATTGGAATATAATAGATATATCAAAAGTGAGGTGCTTTATGTTGAGTTATATGTCGGCAAAAGAAGCGGCCGAAAAGTGGAACATTTCACAACGGCGCGTTGCAATTCTTTGCGGTGAAAACAGAATTGACGGCGCTATGATGGTCGGCAATATGTGGATTATCCCAAGCGACGCTGAAAAGCCCATCGACAAGAGAACCGTTCGTTATGAAAGGGAACATCAAATCACGTTAAAGCCCTTTGTCAAATGGGTGGGCGGCAAGGGTCAACTCCTCGACGAACTTGAAAAGATGCTACCCTCGAACGGGGATAAAGTCTTAACAAAGTATTGTGAGCCTATGGTCGGCGGCGGCGCACTGCTTTTCAATGTGCTGTCGAAGTATGATTTTGTCGAACTTTATATCAGCGATATCAACCCCGAACTTATCAATGCCTACAACGTGATTAAAAAGAATGTTCAGGAACTGATTTTGCGCCTTCAAGAAATGCAAATGGTCTTTTTGCCTATGGACGAAAACGGCAGAAAGTTTTACTACTATTCCATTCGTGACAAGTTCAATTCCGTAGTATTGACAGACGAAACGGCGATAGAAAAGGCAGCTTACTTTATCTTTCTCAATAAGACTTGTTTCAACGGACTATATCGGGTAAATCGCAAAGGACAATTCAACGTCCCTATGGGCGCATATAAAAATCCGATGATTTGCGATGAGGAGAACTTGCTTAATATAAGCAAAGTTTTGCTAAATGTTACTATCGTTTGCGGCGACTATTCTTTGTCAAAAAAGTTTATAGACAAAAATACCTTTGTATATCTCGATCCGCCCTATCGTCCCATTTCCGAAACATCGGCTTTCACATCTTACAATGCCGATGCCTTCAATGACGGCGAGCAAATAAGGCTCTCCAAGTTTATAGACGACATCAATGCAGCAGGCGCAAAGATTGTATTAAGCAACTCCGACCCGAAAAATGTAAATCCGGAAGATACTTTCTTTGATGATTTGTACAAGTCATATAGTATCAGGCGCGTATCCGCTAGCCGCATGATAAACAGCAATGCCGAAAACCGTGGCAAGATCAATGAACTTATAATCAGCAATTGAAGGAGAACAAAATGCAACGAAATTTTAGTGATTGGTTCAAGAGTTTCAGGAACAGTATCTGCGACTACAAATATTACGTTGACTTTGAAAAGGTGTATGGAAATGTCGATTCCATAAAAGTCGAACTCAATATCCTCAACTCCCTTATCGGCTCGAAGAACATCGAAGCCGAATTTGAGGCGCTTTTGACAAAGTATCCCGAGATTTTGAAGTGTATTCCCATCCTGTTGGCAATTCGAGGACGGGAAATTTACGCGATTGACGGCGACGGGGAGTATTTATTTGATTTCCGCAAAATGAATTACTCTGCCGAAGAGTACAAGGTGTTTATGCGCAAAACGGGATTGTTTAAGCTGATTTCTCAAAAGTTGATTGGAAACCTCGTTGATTACGTTACAGGTGTGGAAGTCGGTCTTGACAGCAACGGGCGTAAAAATCGCGGCGGACACCTTATGGAAAACCTTGTGGAATCATATTTGAAAAAGGCGGGGCTTGTCAAAGGCAACGACTATTTCAAGGAAATGTACATATCCGACATTGAACGGCGTTGGGGTTTGGATTTGTCGAACATCTCCAATACGGGCAAAACCGAAAAGCGCTTTGACTTTGTTGTCCGCAAAGGCAACGTCGTTTACGGAATTGAAACGAATTTCTATGCAAGTAGCGGTTCAAAACTCAATGAAACGGCAAGGAGTTACAAAACCATCGCATTGGAAGCAAAAGACATTGAAGGATTTTCGTTTGTGTGGTTTACAGACGGGCAGGGCTGGAAATCCGCACGGCATAATCTTGAAGAAACCTTTGATGTCTTGGACAATATGTACTGCATCACCGATTTGGAAAACGATGTAATCTCCCAACTATTTATGGATTGATAATGGCGAAAAAGAAAATATCTTTACAACCCGAAAATTTTGAACTTGAAACCAACACGGTTTGGGCTTTCCCAAACCGTGGGAAGTGGGCAACCCACGACGCGAAATATCGTGGAAATTGGTCGCCGTATATTCCCCGCAATGTCATTCTGCGCTATTCACAAGAGGGCGATACCGTTTTAGATCAATTTGTCGGTGGCGGCACGACTGCTGTCGAAGCCAAACTGACGAACAGGAATTTTGTCGGCATAGACATAAATCCGAGCGCGATTGAACTTACGAAAAGAAAATGTGAGTTTGATTTTGACACTCAGGCAACTACGACGCTTACCGTCGGAGACGCACGCGCCTTGCCGCTTTGCGACGCGAGCATAGACCTTATATGTACTCATCCGCCGTATGCCGATATCATTCATTACAGTGAGGACATTGACGGTGATTTGTCGCTATTGCCGATGAAAGAGTTCCTGTTTGAAATGGGAAAAGTTGCCGAGGAAAGTTATCGGGTATTGAAAAAGGATAAATTTTGTGCTATCCTTATGGGTGATACGAGGCAAAAAGGTATGGTCAAGCCTCTCGCCTTTGAAACTATGCGCGTTTTTGAACTTGCCGGCTTCAAGACAAAAGAGATCATCATCAAGGAACAGCACAACTGCAAGGCAACAGGCTATTGGAAAACAAACAGCATCAAGTTTAATTTCCTCTTGCTCGCGCATGAGTATCTGTTTGTATTTAAGAAATAGCTTATGGATAGATTCTCAAATTTTAGCTACGATGCAGATATATTAAATTTTAGTTGCTTTCACAATAGGAGGTCAAACAATGGACAATGAATTATTTAGTCTTTATTACATCAATCTTGAAAAGGTTTATGAATTGCGAATGATTTTAAATAATGTTATTCCAGAACAGCGTGTGATGGAAAAAATGATAGAAAACCATCAACAAAGCAGTGTGGACGCAAGCTTAACCGCAGGAATTAAATTTATTTCTTCTGGTGTCCATAGTAAAGCTACTATAGACGATTTAAAATCTATAAAAGTATCGGATACGTTTACCGTAAAACAAACAAAATCCAATATGCTTTCTGAGATTTTACAGATGGCTCAAGTGTTGAACAACAATATTGATTGGGCTGAAATCAAGGATGGGACTTTAGTAAGATTGGATGATTTATTATTAGAGCTGAAAAATGAGCAACTCGTGCGGATTTTTAAAGTTCTTTCACGCGATATTGTTAAGGGACAAGTCGCAAATGGAATTGATGTAAGCAAAGCTTTAAATGCATTAGCAAAAGATTATTCTTATTTGTTATTTGCACAATTTGGAGCCAACAAACTAATATTAAAAATACCAATGTCAGGTGAAGGCGAATTTGAAAATAGATATTCTATAGATGATTTGCTTATCGGAAAAGTAAGCATTTTAGGTGTGTATAAAGGCTTCATTAAGGGAAAAAACATAAACAGCACATTTGATTTCTTTGTCAATTTGGGCAATTCAGTAAACGGACAGCTTGTAAGTGAAGAGGAAATTCAAAGTAGTAGCGATGATGGCCTGAATTATTCATATAATTTGTCTTCTCCACTAAACGATACAGACGATTACATCTTTGTTGATTTACTTGCGATAGTTCAGAGCATAACGGTGCCAAAAAAACATGAGAGCGATGAAATGCCAACAAAGAAAGGCTGTTTTTTAAAACGATTGTTCAGGAGGGCAAAAAAATGATTGAGCGAGAACTCAAAGTTTACTATATAAATGATTTTTCTGCCATCAAATCAAACTTCCAAAATAGTGGAATTATTTTCACGTCTGCAATAGACTTGCAGGGAGAATTCTTAAAAAATATTATAAAAGCTCCTAAAAATTATTGTATCGATATTTCGAATTGGATAGAAAGTCTAAATGTACACAGGGATAGTATACATGGGATGGAAGGTTTGTTGAATACGATACCGCAAGAAGTTATGTTTGTTTGTGAAGAAAAACTATATCTTATTGCCATGGAAATATTTAGACATGTATTTTGTGCCTATTCGTTTTTGAATATTGTATCAGTAAATGAATCTTCTGCTCCCATATTAAATGGAGACAGTAATAAGAAAAAAATAACAGATTTGACGAACGATGAATTAGATGCTTTTCTTAATTATATAAACAATAATTTGATCGGACATAGCCGTTTCAAAAGGGAACTTGATATTAGATTAAGAACTTTTAAGCTCTTCCACAAATTAGAAGAACAAAAACTATTTTCTATTTTTTTAATGGGCGAATCTGGAATAGGTAAAACCGAAGTTGGACGTCTTATGCACAAGGCTTTTGGAAGCAAAACAGTTTTTTGTAAAATTAGCTTCGGAAATTATAGTAGTAAAGATTCTTTAAATAGTTTAATAGGATCGCCTCGTGGCTATATGGGAAGCGATACAGGCGAATTGCCCATGAAAATAGAGCTGAGCGATGTGGGTTTGATAGTGATAGACGAATTCGAGAAAGCAGATAATCCCGTATTTAATTTTTTCTTGGATTTATTGGAGGAAGGTAAATTTACAGATTCGCAATCCAATGTTTATGATTTAGATGGTTACATAATAATATTTACATCAAATTTGACACCCGAAAATTATAAGAAGAGACTTTCTCCCGAATTGCGTTCACGCTTCGATTATGTTTGCCAATTTCAACTACTTAATGAAGAAGAAAAGAAGCAATATACATACAAACGGATTGAGAACACTCTGCAAAAATTTGAGAGCAAGCTTGGCGTAAGTATATCTCAGGAGGATGAGCAGCGCTTGTATAATATTGATTATTCATTAAATAATTTGAGAAAAATCAATCGCTCCATCAAAGACCGCTTTGCAGAAATAGCAAAAAAGTATATTGAGTAAAGCATAGTTTTAAATTGAATACAAGTAGAGACAAAGAAGTCGAGAGTTTTGCTCTCGACTTCTTTGTTTTGACTCGCCCAAAGGTGTATTCCGATAAAAATTTTGTTTTTGCGATTCCCTATGGAATACACCCTTGCGCGAGTTCTTTTTTTCTGGTGACTCCAATGGGACTCGTCTCCGCGAAGCGGAGTAAGCACATTTGGCGTTAAGCCAAACTGCACGGTGTGCAGTTGGTAGCCAAATGCACAAGGGCGGGCTTTTGCGCAAGCAAATTTCAAATGCTCGCCCGCAGTGATAGAAAGCGATAAACGTTCAATCGCAACGATACGGTAAATAAGACCAACGCGGAGCGCTACGTTCTCAGCCGAGGAACTAAGTGATGAACGTGCGAAGTATTTTAATATTGTGTTACAGAATTTTGTGGTAACACGCTCCAACGGAAGCAATGGAAAAGACGTGCCAAAATGCACGTCTTTACGTTGCGACTAAAAAGCGAAGCCGCGCGCTATGGTGACTCCAATGGGACTCGAACGGAAACTATGTTAATGTGTTCTCGTCCCATTGTCGTAAAAAAAGAAACCCGCTTGCGCGAGTTCTTTTTTCCTGGTGACTCCAATGGGACTTCAAATTAAAAAATGTTAATGTATTCTCGTCCCATTGTCGTAAAAAAAGAAACCCGCTTGCGCGAGTTCTTTTTTTCTGGTGACTCCAATGGGACTCGAACCCATGTTATCGGCGTGAGAGGCCAACGTCCTGGACCGCTAGACTATGGAGCCGTATCTTAGCCTAATCAGTATAGCACAACGTTCGCGTTTGCGCAACTGTTTGCAACTTGTTTTACGTCGGCTTTTTTGCTTTCGGAGTAGCGGCGGTGCGCGTCAGTCGTCGCATCGGCTCACCGACAAGTCGGTACGGTTGGTATCCGTCACGCATTTTTCCGCAAAGCGGCTGTCGTTCAGATAGCGGTCTATTGCCTCCCTTTCCAACAGTGCGGGCGTGCGGCGGTGAAATTCCGCCACGGGCAATTGGGCGGGTTTGGTCAGTAGCACAAAACGTCTGACGTCTTGCGTCTTGCAAAATCCCGCAAGAAATAGCGCGCCTCCCGCCAAGCGCGTAAACAGCATTTTGTTTTTGCTTTCGTCCCATTCGTAAAAGCCGCTGCACGGTATCGCGCACCTGTTGCGCGCGAAATCCTCTGCAAAAAATGGTTTTTCCGAAACCGTTTCCGCGCGAGCGTTTATCAGCAGGTGTTTCCCGTGCGGTCCGTCAAAGCCCCATTTCGCAAATTGCGGCAACGCGTTTTCGGCGGTAAATATCGGCGCAAATTGCGACGGGTATACGTCCCAACGCAGCAAAGGGGGCGTTTCCTGCAAAGCCCTGTACAAATCGGCGATCTCTTTGTGTCCCATATCCAAAACGTATCTTCCGCACATACAAACAGTTTGAGCGTTTCCGTGCGCGAGTATTCCGTTTTCCGTCGAAAACGCCGCCGATACGCGTACGCTCCCCGATTTTTTTAGGTGGAGGCTCGCAGGCAAAAGCGTAAAATTTTTACTATTGTCGGGCAGCGTATTGTAAAGTCCGATTTTTTGTGATAAAATAATTTTGAACTAGTAAAGGTTAAAGTTTATCTGAAATTTATTTCGTCGATATACGATATCGGCGAGCAGTGCGGATATGCGGCGGTAAACTCGCGACGTCGGCCGCGCGGTTTGCGTTGCGCTTGGCAAGGAGGGCGATTATGAAAAGGTTTGTTGCGGTAGTTTTGACGCTGATATTTTTTGCGGTAACTTTCGTTTTGGTTTCCTGCGCGGAGGAAAACGCCGTGTTGCTTTCCACTCCCGTCAAAGCGGAAACTTTGAGCGTCGCCGACAGATATTCCCAACAAACTTCCGAGATACTTGCCGCGGCAAACGCTTTTGCGGCAAAGTTTTCCGACAAGGTGTACACGCAATTGGGACGAAAGGGCAATTTCACGGTTGCGCCCGTATCGGTTTATATGGCGATGTCTCTTGCGGCGGAGTGCGCCGCGGGAAGCACCCGCACGGAACTGCTCAACGCGCTCGGAGTAACCGATTCTCAATTGGAAAACGGTTTTTCCACGTTGTACCGCTCGCTTTTGTCCGAGAATAAAGACGGTCTCGGCAAGGTGGCAAGTTGTCTGGAACTGTCCAACTCCGTCTGGACCGATGACGGCGCGTCCGTCAAACAGCCCTGTGCGGACAAACTCGCGCAAAACTATTTCTGCTACCCCTATATGACCGATTTCGACGGCGACAACGACGGCGCAAACGAGGCGATACGCCGCTTTGTCAAGGAGCGCACGCACGGGCTCATAGACAAAAATTTCCAACTGTCCGAGTCCACTCTTATTGCGTTGATGAACGTTCTGTATCTCAAAGACATCTGGAACGACGGCGGTATAGATCTCGATTTTGACGACGTCACGTACGATTTCGTAAACGGCGACGGCAGCATTGCGGGCTCGACGTCCTTTCTGCGCGGCAACTATTTGTCGGGCAGAGCGTTTGACGGCGGCAATTACCGTCACTTTTACGCAAAGACGGAACACGGCTACAAGTTGAAGTTTATCGTTCCCAAGCAGGGCTATTCGGTAGCGGACGTGTTCACGCCCGAAACGATTGCGGAAGTCAACGCCCTTTCCGACTACGGCGCGGACGACGCCGACAGCAACACTCATTACAAAACGCGCTGCCTGTTCCCCGAGTTCGACGTCGGTTACGACAGCGACGTGCTGCCCGTTTTGCAGCGCGACTTCGGCATAAACGGTCTGTTTACGCCCGACGTGTGCGATCTCTCCTCGCTCACCGATGACGACGTTTTTTGCAACGTAGTGCAACACGTCACGAAGTTGACGGTAAACCGCAAAGGGATAGAGGGCGCTGCGGTAACGGTTGCGGGAATTGCCGAGTCTACCGCTCCGGACGATTGGGACATCGTCGAAGAAAATTTTGTCGTCGACCGCGCGTTCGGTTTTGTGCTGACGGACAAATCCGACACCGTAATATTCTGCGGAGTGGTGTACAATCTGTAAAACGCGACGGCGAAATCGATTATTTTCGACAAAAAAAGAGCAAAACTGACGTTTTTTGTCATTAACGGTTGAAAAACAGTCCGCTTTATGCTAAAATTGTTGCATATTTGCCGTGTCGGAACGGCGCACGCACAAAATCCAACTATGTGCGGAAGCGACGTCCCTATCCAACGCAAATGCGGGCTGCGCTCTCGACCGTATCGTGCAAGCCTGCCTTGCCGACAGTCGCAGGCGCTAAACGGCGTATGTAAAGTGATACTCTTGCAATTTTTGCAAAAGTGTGCTAAACTGAAATTCCACCCTGCCTTGTCCGACAAGTTTTACATTTTGCGTCAACTACGGTTCGTAAAAGGGAATTGCGTCCGAGCGCCGATGTCAGGTTACTACGGCTTCCGCGTGGAGTCAAAAAGCGCCGCTTCGGTAAAAGACTGATAGCGTTTGGCAGATTACCCACCCTATTTTTTAGGTTGAACGTCGGTAAAACACGGCTATGGCGGGGCTTTTTGCTGCTATGAAACGACGGTTACGAGCGACCGTTATTTTTTTATTGTTTTTGTGCGTTTTACTGTCGGCGTGTTCCGATCTGACGCCCTACGCAACGGAGGAATTTCCGCACGGAGTTGCCTCCTGTTTTACCGTGTACGTTTGCGGCGCGGTGGAAAACGAGGGCTACTTCACGGTGCGCGCTGGCACGAGTTACGTTGCGCTGGCGGAACTTGCGGGGCTTGTCGAACAGAGCGTTCTTTCCGAATGGTACACCGACGCTGTGGACGGCGACACGGAAGAATTGGTCGTGCGCTACTACGACGGCAGCGAGATACGCGATTGTATCAACGCCAACAGTCCGCTGATAGCAACACGTTCGGAAGTGGACGGTTTGCCCGCCGACGTAGTGGACCTGCTTGCCGATTGGATAGAGACGCACGGCAAACTGCGCAACAAGCAGCAACTCGAAGAGGCGTTGGGCGGCTATGCGCAGGACTATTACTATCGTTTGTTCATCGCGAGTGAAGACTATGAAAAGGTTGATTAACTTTCGCGTATCCCTCGTTGCGGCAATCGCTTTCGTGCTCGGTATTCTCGCTTTTTACGAACTGCTTTTCGGAGAGATAGTTTTCGGCGTTGTGTTGGCGGTTATATTGCTGACGTGGCTGTTTTTGAGTTTATTCAAGTGGCGCAATATGCGAACGGCGGCGATAGTGGCAATCGTCTTCGTCCTGTTGGGGTTGGGCAGAAGCCTTTTGTTTTACGTCGCAAGGGCGGACGAAACTGTCGAACGTCCCGTCACACTTACGGGCAGAGTAATCGACGTGGGGCGCAACGGCGAAACTTACGGCGCGGTCTGCTACTTGGAGAACTGCTCCGACGCAAACGGCACAACGTACCGCGGCAAAATAGCGGTGCGTTTCGACAATGAACAACCCTCCGCGGGCGACGTCGTCACGGCGGAAGGCGTTCTTTATTCGGTGTATTCCGTCAAAGCGGACGTGGATTCCTACAATATACGCAACAACGTCCGTTACGAACTTCGAGACCCGCGCGTAATAGCGGTAGAGGCGGGAAACTTGAAAGTAGACGAAGCGGTGCGCCGATACGTTTACGAAACGACGTTCCAATATATGCCCAACAACGGCGGTTTGATGTACGCATTGCTCACGGGAGACAGAAACGCGGTGGATTCTTCCGTGCAGTGGGTATTCAGCCGTGCAGGCATAGCGCACCTGCTTTCCGTCAGCGGTTTGCACGTCGGTTTCGTCGCGGCGGTTTTGGTTTTTGCGCTTAAACGTTTGCGTATGCGACCGTGGGCGGAGTGTATCATCGTTTGCATTCCGCTGCTTTTTTACGCTTACGTGTGCGGTTTTGCGCCCTCCGTCGTGCGCGCGCTGATAATGCTTGTTTGCAGTTACCTGTCGCGTATACTGCTGTCCCGCTACGATATGCTTTCCTCCGTGTCTTGGGCGGCGCTGCTTACGTTGACAATTTGTCCATTTTATCTTTTCGACATAGGATTTCAACTGTCCTTTATGTCCGTTTTCGGTATTGTCGCGCTAAACGTCCCTTTCAATACGTTTCTCACGCGAAAGAAAGTCAATATTCATCTGCGCAGATTGCTTGGAGTCTTGACGGTATCTATGTGCTGCGTGGCGGCTACGGTTGCGGTGTTGGCTTTCAACGGCGAAGAGATAGCGCCTTTCGGCGTTTTGCTCAACGTGCTTGCCGTTCCCGCAGTGTCCGTCGCATTCGTTGCCGGGCTGTTCGGATTGCTGCCGTGGGTATTTCACTATTTGCTTTTGGTATCGGACGCGGTGTTGCAGACGGTGGAATTTGTTGCGGAACGCGTAGCGACGCTGAGTTTCGCGACGTTTGCTTTCAAGGCTACCGCTTGGTCCGTCGTTTCGGTGTTTGCGCTGTTGTTCGCGGCGGGCGGTTTTGTTCGTCTCGGCAAACTCGGCAGAAAAATTTACTACCCCATTTGCTGTTTTTTGCTTTGTTTGAGCATTTTGTTCGCTTACGTTCCGCGCCGAAGTCAACTGCGCGCATACGTCGTAACCACGGAAAACGACTCTATGGTCGCAATGCTGTCCGAAAGCGGCGAAGCGGCGGTCGTGGGTGACTTTGCCGATTTCGGCGCGGTGCGGCAAATTATTGATGAATTGAGCGGTTTTCGCGTAAAGTCGCTTTCGGTGTACGTTTCCCATTACGCTCTCGCCGACCCCGAAGCGGTAAAGGCGGCGGTAAACCGTTTCGACGTAAATTGCGTTTATCAACTTGACGACGGAGCAAACGACGCAGTGACGCATTTTTTGCAAAGCGTGGGAAAGGATGTCGTCCGCCGACACACCGACGGAGAAACGGGCGGCGACGTGACTGTTCGCCTCGTTCGCGACGGAATTTTACGCGCGGTATGCGTACGTTCGGGCACGCTCGAAGTTTGTCTGGTGTACGGCGACCGTCCGTACAAGGCGGCAACGGACCTCGGCTCGGATATTTACGTGCTTGCGCAAGCGGACGAAGCCTTTTCCGCCGCTCGTCTGCCCACGCTTACGCCCTGTCAAAGTCAACTTGCTTTCAATTACGGCGCAAATAAGTACGGGAACTTTACAATAACGCAAAAAGGTGATAAAATAAATTTAAGTTTCAGATAGCGAGGTACTCAATTGATAAAGTTTCTCGAAATGAGAGAAAAACTTCAAAAGGCGCAATTTGCCGCGTTGTGCCTGTACGGCAACGACGTTTGGGTAAAGCGCAGAGCGCTATCCAACTTGTGCAAAATGTACGACGTAACGGACGACGGTTTTGGTGTAGACCGTCCCGAACCGACGGCGGAAAGTATCGAACTTGCCTGTCTCACGCCCAATATGTTCGGCGGTATCAAGTTGGTGGTATGCGAGCAGCCCTTTTTCCCCGACAAAAAGGACGATTTTTCCGACAAGGGCAAGGTTGCCAACAAAAAGATCTCCGAAAAAGTTGAGGAGTTGCGCCGTTTTCTGCAAAGACTTCTCGCCAAATGGGAAGGCAGTTTCCTATTGGTATTCTTTGCCGACAGCGACAAAAACTTTGTCGGAATAAACGGTCTGGAAACGGTGGATTGCAACAGGCTGGACAGGGACAGCGTCGTCAAGTGGATAGTGGGTTTCGCGCGCAGACAGGGCGTCGAGATAGACCGCTTTTGCGCGGACAGGATAGCCTCCTATTGTCTGTCCGATATGTCGCGCGTCGCCGTCGAAACGCAAAAACTCATCGACCACGGCGACGTAACTGCGGAAGCGGTGGATATGTTGGTACACAGGGACGCCGAGTACGTGGTTTACGATCTGTCCTCTGCGATAGCGGACAAAAACGCCGCCAAGGCTATGCGGATATATCGCGAGTTGGTGGGGCGCGGGGAAGAACCGCGTGCGCTGTTTGCGCTGATTTACAATTTCTACCGCCGCGTGTACTACGTAAGGACTTCCTCCTTTTCCAATGAGGAAATTGCCGGCTACCTCGGGGTGAGACCCGGTTCAGTTTCCTACGCAAGGGAAACTGCCGAGCGGTACAAGCCTATGCAACTGAAACGCGCGTTGGACTGTCTCGCCGAGGCGGACGCGCGGCTCAAAGCCTTTGTGGACGACGGCGAGGTTATGAATATACTTATTATGCAGTTGGTATCGCTGTAAAGAGAGGTGACGATTGTTCGTTAAACTAAGAAAAAACTACAAACTGAGCGATGTTCTGGTACGGATAGCCTTCGTGCTGGCGTACGTATTTTACGCTTGGCAGGACTGTCTTGCTTCCGTCAAGTTGGTTTCGCTTCAATATTCGCAACTGTTGCATTTCACAGACGCGCTCGCGGTGACTACCGCGGTGCTTAGCGCGCTGTTCATCGGCGTGGTGCTGATGTTTATCACGCCCTTTCTCACGGGACTGTTTTTGAACTGTTTCCGTTTTCACAACGTGCCGCGGGCGGAGTACGCGTTGCTTGCGCACCTGTTTTGCACTATCTATTTTCTCGTGTGCGGCGCGCTCAGATTGCTCAATTTGCTAACGCCTTTACTGTTTGTTTGGGGCGGAGTGCTGTTCCCGTTCATAGTGTCTCTCGGCTGCGTCATCTGGTTTTACGCGGTCACTTCGCGGCTGTATTTCAACGATCTCACCCGTCCCTACTATTTCCGCGACGTGGCGATAGTTTACTTTGTGGTCGCGGCGGTGTTCGAGGTGCTGCTATGAAGAAAGTACTGCTCATTTTGATAGCGGCGGCTCTGATATGTATGTGCTGTTGGCAAGTATCCGCATTCGCCGTCGAAACGGAAAGCGGACCTCAGCGCGAACCGCTGCCCACCGAACAACTTGCCCCCTACGACTTTGTCGAGCAGCTTTGCGCGCTCAATGCCGACTATGCCTCCGCACCCCTTTCGGACAAAACGACGTGCAAGACGCGCATAGTGGACTTTATCCTTATGCAGTTGCGGATGGCGTTGGGCGAAGAAGGAGTGGGCGGCGATCCCGAACCGCCGAACGTCAGCGCCGTCAACAGGTCGATTGTTACAGACGAAGATAATGCATATTTCAACATAGTTGCGAAGTTGGACGCGGTTGACACCGACGAGTGTATAGTTATCGGCGCGCACTACGACGCATACGGTGAGGGCGCGGTGGACAACGCCGCGGGAGTCGCTGTGATAGTGGAAGTGGCAAAGAAACTCGCCGAAAAGAGAGCGCAACTGCCTTTCGACGTATATATCGTGGCGTTCGACGCGGAAGAGGAGCAATTCGTCGGCTCGTCGGCATTTCTGAACTCGCTTATGGGTAGTATAGCCTTGTCCGATCTGCTCGTGATGTTCAACGTAGATTGCGTTGCCGTGGGCGATTTGTATTTGCTCTGCGAAAACAAGCCCACCGACCTTGCCGATCTCATTTGTTCCAAGTCGGAAGCCATTTCCGAAAAGCCCTATTCGAGCGGCGTATATCCCGCCTTCGAGATGTTCGAAGGCTACGGCTACTACGAGGACGTTCAGCGTAGCGACCACACGCCGTTCAGACTTATGGGCGTACCCGTTGCGTTCTTATTCGCGGGCAATTACGGATATTTGGGGTACGAGGACGGCAGTTCCAACGTCAATTCCTCCAAGGATACTTTTGCCAATCTCGTTGCGGACAACGCCGATTTCGCCGAGCGTATTTCGCTTGCGGCGCAGATAGTAAGCGACAGCGTTCTCGACGCGGGTTTTGCGGACGTAGCGCGTAACGCCCGTTCGCAGCTTGTCTCCAACGCCGTTGTTTACAATCGTTGGTGGCCATCGTTGGCAGTGTTGGGCGCGCTGGTACTGCTTGCGGTGTTCGCTTGGCTGTACCATCGCAAGTTGCAGAAGAAAGCGCTTCTGGGTGGCGGCGGCGAGATAAAGAAGGACAAAGTGTTCGACAAGCCGCAGGCGGAGGACATTTTCACTTTCGACAACGTTCCGAAGTCCGACGGAAAATCGGACGACCCGGACGACGTAGACGGAATTTTTACTTTCAGAAAATGAGCGGAGCGGTGTAACTATGACGAAAAAACAACGCAAGATATTGCCCGTGTGGGTGTATTCGCTTATATATGCGGCGGTTGCGGCTGTATGCGTCGCGATAGACCAGCTTACCAAGCACTTCATAGAAAAGGCGGTCGCCGCCGCGCCCGGCAGGACAATTCGCATAATAGGCGATTGGCTCACTTTGGTATGGACCACTAACGACGGCGCAACGGGAAGTATGTTTTCCGACTTTGCGGGGCGCAATTGGCTGTTTTTCACTATGACTATCGTGGGACTGCCCGTTTTCGGTTGGTTGTGGTGGCGCGCGCGCACTCGCAGCGTATGGGGACAGGTCGCATTTTCTTTCATCATAGGCGGCACTTTGGGCAACGCTTGCGACAGACTGTTTCTCGCCGAGGACGGCTTTTTCACGGGAGCGGTGCGCGATTTCATACGAGTGGACGGCTTTTTCGGAATTTTCAATATGGCGGACAGTTTTCTCGTTGTCGGGGTGATAATGGCGCTGCTTGCGATACTGTTTTTCGACCCCGATTCCTTGTTGCGTTCGATGCTGGCGGAGCGTAAAAAAGCCGCCGCCAACGCGGAGCAAACGGAAACCGACGCCGCCCAGACGGCGGAACACGCTTCCGCAACCGAGTCGGATAGCGAACAGCCCTCCGAAACCGACAGTCAAAACCCCGATGAAAAGGATTGAACTCACCGCGGAAGAGGACGCTCGTCGTCTGGACGTATTTTTGTCCGACAACGCCGATCTCACGCGCAGCCGCGCTCAACGTCTTATAGAAAGCGGCAGCGTCACGGTAAACGGCGCGGTCGTTGCAAAGCCCTCCTGTGCGGTTCGTGCGGACAGCGCGGTCGCGGTGTTACTGCCCGATGATATTCCGCTCGACGTACCCGCGGAGGACATTCCTCTCAACGTCGTCTACGAAGATGCCGACCTTGCGGTCATCGACAAGCCGCAGGGGCTTACCGTTCACCCCGCCAACGGAAACTACACGGGCACGCTGGTAAACGCGTTGCTCTATCGGGTAAAGGACCTCAGCGGTATCAACGGCGTGCTTCGTCCGGGGATAGTGCACCGTCTCGACAAGGACACAAGCGGTTTGCTCGTGGTAGCGAAAAACGATTTTGCTCACGTGGAATTGCAAAAGCAGATACAAAGCAAACGCTGTCGGCGCATATATCTTGCGCTGTGCGAGGGCGTTTTCAAAGAGGACGAGGGGGTTGTGGACAAGCCGATAGGGCGCAGCCGTTCCGACCGCAAAAAGATGGACGTCGTCCCCGACGGCCGCAGCGCGCTCACTTACTACACCGTGGAGGAGCGTTTCAACGGCTACACTTTGGTAAGGTTCGAATTAAAGACGGGACGCACGCACCAGATACGCGTCCACGCCAAGTGGTTGGGACACCCCGTTGTCGGCGACAAAAAGTACGGCTACGCCAAGTGCCGTTTCGCTCTCAACGGGCAACTGCTTCACGCGCGCACGCTTGTGTTCACGCATCCGAGGACGGGCGAGGAAATGAGTTTTACTTCTCCGCTGCCCGACTATTTCGAAAAAGTACTCGCAACGTTACGCAACAAAAACAATTGAGGTGAATATGAAACATTTGCTGACGCTGACCGAACTGACGCGCAACGAAATTCAACAGATTTTGGAAATGGCCGTTCAAATGCGGCGCATAGTGCTTTCCGACTGCAAACGCGGTCCGCAGCTGATAGGGCACGCCGTCGGCGGCGTATGGAAAAAGCCCTGCACAAGCAGTGCGGCGTTTCAGCTTGCCGCGATGTATCTTTCGGGAAACTGCGTACCCGTGTTCGGCGCGGACAACGAACTTGCCGCCGCATTGCAACTCGGCGATATGGGCGTAAACACGCTCGCCGTCTCCTGCGACAACGACAACGCGTTCCGCACGCTGACTTTGCGTTCCAAGTCGCACGTAGTCAATTGCGGCTCTCGCCAATACGACCCGATAGGGGTGCTTGCCGATCTGATGACGCTCTACGTCAAGTTGGACGGGATAGGCAACCTCAATTTGCTTGCGGTGGGCAATCGCGACGTCAACAAGATAAGCGAACTCAACTACTGTCTGCCGCTGTTCGGTTCGAATTTGCTGTGGTATTTGCCTCCCGACGACGTCGCCACGGCGCGCAAAGGCATAGTGCTGGACAAGGCGCAGGCGGCTTTTGCGGGAGTGGACGCGGTGTTGGATCTGGGTCTTACGGCTTTTTCCGACGAGGAAAGGTACTACGGCTCAACGGGCGGCATAACGCGCGAACTGTTGGATCTTGCGCGTATAGATTGTCCCTTGTTGGGCAGCCGCAACTACGTGGACAACGGTATTCTCAAAGAATATCCCCACAACGCCGTTTCCGCACGGGAAAGCTGCTACGTTTCCGTGGCGATGGCGGTGCTGTATCTTTTTCAGAAAAACTGACCCCATCACGTAAAAATGCCTCTTCGGATAAATCGGTACGCAAGACGTCTGCGCAGTTTACTGCGTGGAAATATGTTGTTTATTTGCATTGTTTTACATATTCAAAAAATTATCATACGCAAAGAAAGCTCACGGCAAAACGCTATGAGCCTTCTCGTTTAATTTATTGATTTAATTTACTAAGTTATCGGTTTTTAATGATTTTACGTATCCTAAAAGGTTGATTTCGTCAAAACCTGTCTTTTGTTTTGCAAAAATCAAAATCCGATATTTATTCCATTGTTTGCAATTCGTTCCGTTTTTGGTTTTTCAACTCGCGTTTACGGAAGAAAAATCTTTCTTCTACAACGGAAACAATTAAATGTACTACCATACCGAACCCAAACATCAAAATAATAACGTCCATTGTAAAGTCGATTGCCTTAGTCAAATACAAAATAAAGAAAACGCCGTAATATACGAGATTTATTATCAACGAATTGACCGCATTGTATATCGTGTGCCCCGTACCGACAAAATAGTTATCTATAATGGCGCAACCGGCGTATGCGATATAGAACGGTGCAAGTTTTACGGTAATTAAGAAAATTTCGTGCGCGTTTTCAAGTCCTTCGGCATAGCGATAAAACGGAGTCCACAACGGAATGGTGATTGCCCATAATATAATTACGCAAGCCGCAATAAAATAGTAATTGAATTGCTTCAAGGCAAGATAGCCGTCTTTACAGTCGTGTCGGATAACCTCGCTTAAAGCAGTTACGGGAATCAGCAACCAACCCCATATAAAGTTATTTGCTATCCAATAATTGCCCTGTTCGGCTACCATATTTACCATTTTACCTATCATTACTGCGTAAATTAAATTATCGATGAACTGTTGCGCTCCCGAAAATACGCCCACCTTGCCCCATTCCTTTAATGTCTGTAAATCGCTCTTGTGATACCAAGCAGGTCTGATAAGTTTTTGAAAAAACAACACCAAAAATCCGGCTACGGCAAGCAGCGCGTTTACAATGATATTGGAAGCCGCTATTCCATATACGCCCATCAACGGAATCAGCACAAAATCGGCAATAACAGACAACACTGTTTGCACTGCCAGAAATATGTACACGTTTTTGTCTTTACCGACCACAACGAAAACCACGTTAAAGAAGTTCGGCAAAATGCCTATCATAAAGGCTACCGTTTCAAGTTGCAAGTAATGATTCGTCACATCAAGATCGACTTCCGCAGGATTCATTGCGGAAACCAATACGGAGCCGTAAATCAAAACGCCGACTGAAAACAATGTGTATATGACAAAAGCGATTACCCCAACCTTAAAGGTATGTTTTGCAAAGTTTTCTTCGTCGTGTTTCAACAATTTATTTAAAACCGAATAGAGCGGAACAATTAAAAATGCTCGAAGCGTCTCGTCGATCAAATCGAACCATTCCATTTGTCCAATAATATCGAACACGCCGCTTTCATTGTTGGACGAGATAATAAAAGTTCTTACCGTTTGATATATCGCCGGAATTAGTGCAAGGGCGCAAAGCGACGCAAACAAACGCCAATTGAATTTTTTTAAATTTTTAAACTTTTCTTTCATACTCATTTTCTTATTCGTTCTTAAACAGATTATAGCACATCAAACCGACAAATTCATCTGTTTATTATAAACTGTCCGTAATGTTTTTAGAAAATATTTATCCGTGACTATCTTCCGCGGAACAATTATTTGTGATCGCCAATATGGAAATTTACAATTCCATTTTTATCGAACAAAGCGTTCTGCAAGTCGAAGGTCTGCGACTTGGCAATATGGTACTTTCGACATCGCGTTTTGGAACAAATCGATATGCCTCGTCTTTTGCGCGAGGCTTTTTCACACCAAATCGTTTACGTGTCTGTCGGGGTCTACGAGTACCGTCCGACAGGTGCTGTACGTTGCAAAGCCCAACGGCGACTTGGACGGTCTTTTTACGTTTTGTTTGGCGGTGTAGTCCACGGGTATCTTGCCGCCGTTTCTTGCCTGCGAGTAGTAGGCGGTAATTTCCGCCGCCTTTTGTACAACGCTGTCGGGCACTGTTGCGCCGCCGCTGACGATTATCGCGTGCGAGGAGTGTATTTTCTGCGTGTGCAGCCACACGTCGTCGGGTCTTGCCAACTTAAACGTGACGAAATTGTTCTGCACGTTGTTTTTGCCGACGTAAACGGTGTATCCGTCTATATTGTATTGCAGCGGTTTTACGGGCGAGTCCGTTTTCTTTTTGGAAGAATTTTGTTCGCGTATCAGTCCCACCGCAATCAATTCGTCACGTATCTGTTGCAGGTCCTCCGTTTCGGTGCAGAAGCGCAAATTTTCCTTTATCGTCAGCAGGTAGTCCAGCAGACGCGAATTTTCCTCCACGAGTTTTACGTTGTGTTCAAATGAGGAGCGCAATTTGCGGTACTTTTTGTAGTATGCCTGCGCGTTTTGCTGCGGCGAAAGTCTTTTGTCCAGAGCAATGGTGACCGTTTCGCCGTCGGCGTAGTTTACGCAGGTGAGTTTTTCACGGTCGGTAATGTTCCACAAGTTGGACAGAATCAAATCGCCGTACAGTTTGTACGTGTCCCTGTTTTCCGAGTCCAACAGCGTTTGACGTTGCGCCGCAAGTTTCTTTTCCGTGCGAGAAATGGCGTTTTTCACCAAGGAGGCAACCGATTTCGCTTTGTCGGCGAAGCGTTGCGCCTTGTCCAGCAGATAGAAGTAGTTGTCGTGCGCTTGATTCAGCGTATCGAAGAACAGTTTTTCGCCCTTTTTGGAGAGGTAGTCGAAGGGGCAAACGTCCGACGGCGTGCCGCTTGTCAGCACAACGTTGGGTTTGGGATGTTGCAGTTCGCGTTGGTACTGCGCGATACGCCGCACGACAAGCGCGTTGTTTTCCGCCGAGTGATCGTTTTCGTCCACGCCCCAAAGAATTTCGTTTACCGTCGTTTGCGACACGCCCAGCAACGCCTCGGGCAGCGTTTTTCGCAGGGGCAGGTCGCATTTTTCAAGGAATTCCGCCACGCGCGGCAGGTCAAAGGGCTCTATTTTGTTTTGCGGCGCGAAGAAGCGGTACTTCGCCCCCGCTATCACCAAACGAGCGGCGTTCAGATCCTGCGGCAGATGTTTTATGCAGTCCACAACGGTGTAGTCTTCTTTCGTCAAAATGATATTGGACGTTTTCCCCGTCAGTTCGAAGATGAGGCTCATCTGCTGTCTGTACCCAAGTTCGTCGCTCACTTCCAGACGGAATTCCGCAACCCTTTCAAAGGGCATCTGATCTACCGCCGTCACCGTCGCGTTGGTAAGATGTTTTCTCAGCAGCATACAGAAACTCGGCGCGGTCTTGGGGTTGTCCGTGGGCATTTCGGTAAGGTGTATTCTGTTGACCTGTGCGTTTGCGGAAATGAGCAGTTTGTAAGTGCGTTTGTTGAACACAAACAGCACAATCTCGTCCTTTTCCGGTTGATAAATACGGGTAATTTTCCCTCCGACAAGCGCGTCGGAAATTTCTTTACGCAGCACCGAAAGGGTAAGCGCGTCGAAAGCCATTTTTTCTCCTCCGAAATTTGGTTACGTAATTAGTTTCCGTCAATTTTTGTCAATTGTCAAGTAAAGCGAGCAAATTTGATTGCTAAAATCAATTATCTATGTTAAAATATAAAACCGTACGAAACATTCTCAGGGAAAACAATATCGGAGGGTATTATGAAATACACGCAAAAAAGAGAAAGAAACACCGTAACCGTCACCTTCAAGGCGAACGCGGAAGAGTGGGCGAAGTTCGACCAACGCGCCTACGAGCAGAACAAGGGCAAGTACAACGTCCCGGGATTCCGCAAAGGGCACGTTCCCAAGCACGTTTTGGAAAGCCGTTACGGCAGAGGACTGTTTTTCGAGGACGCGCTTTATATTTGCGCGCAAGAATATTACGGCGAGTTTTTGGATAAAAATAAAGAAGTAACGCCCGTTGCCCGTCCGTCCATCGACGACAAGTCGATAAAGTTCGACGACAAAGGCATAACTTTCGCGGTGGTAGTCGCAGTCTATCCCGAGTTCGTTCTCGGACAGTACAAGGGGCTCACCGTTGCCAAGACCGCCCCGCAAAAGGTCAAAGCCGCCGACGTAGACGCTGAGATAGACAAGGTGCGCGAGCGCAACGCCCGTTTCGTCGAAATTACCGACCGTCCCGTTTGCGACGGCGACCAGGTCAACATCGACTACTGCGGCAAGGTGGACGGCGTGGCGTTTGAGGGCGGCACTGCGGAAAAGCAAACCTTGAAGATAGGTTCTCACACCTTCATTCCCGGGTTTGAGGAGCAAGTCATCGGTTTCAACGTGGGCGAAACGCGCGACATAACCGTCACTTTCCCCGAGGACTACCACGCAGAGGAACTCAAAGGCAAGCAAGCGGTATTCACCGTCACCGTCAACAGCATCACCTACAAGGAACTGCCCCAACTTGACGACGAGTTTGCCAAGGACGTAAGCGAGTTTTCCACCCTCAAAGAGTACAAAGCCGACGTCAAAAAGAGCATTGCCGACCGTTACGCCAAGGACGCGGAGCGCGCCGACGAGGACAAACTGCTGGAAACCATCGTCAACAACACCCCGATAGACATTCCCGACGAGATGATAGAGGAGCAGATAGACCAATACGTAGACGATTTCCGTTATCAGTTGCAGCAAAGCGGACTCAACCTGCAAGACTACTTCAAGTACACGGGACAAACTTTGGAACAATTGCGCAAGGATCACCGTGAGCGCGCCGAGAGGGCGGTCCACACACGCCTCGTGTTCGAGCAGATCGTCAAGGCGGAAAACATCACCGCCTCCGAGTCGGACGTGGAAGCCAAGATCAAAGACTACGCCGCGCAGACGGGTAGCGACTACGAGCAGTTCAGCAAAGATTTGCAGCCCTCCGACAGGTACTATTTCGAAAATCAAGTAATCACCGAAACGCTTTTGGCTTTCCTCAAAAAGGAAAATACCATTGCCTGACGGCAACTGCAAGGAGACTTCAATGACACTGATACCTATGGTCATCGACCGCACCGACAGCGGCGAAAGAAGCTACGACATCTACTCTCGTCTTTTGGAGGACAGAGTGGTGTTCATTTCCGGCGAAATAACGGGCGACCTTGCCAACCTCGTAGTGGCGCAGCTCATCTATTTGGAGTCCAAAGACCCCACCAAGGACATTTCGCTCTACATCAACAGCCCCGGCGGCGAAGTCACTGCGGGGCTTGCCATCTACGACACAATGAAGTACATTCGCTGCGACGTCTCCACGATATGTATCGGTATGGCGGCGAGTATGGGCGCGTTTTTGCTTGCCAGCGGCGCAAAGGGCAAACGTTTTGCTCTGCCCAACAGCGAAATAATGATACATCAAGTGTTGGGCGGCAGTCAGGGGCAGGCAAGCGACGTGGAGATACAGACCCGTCAACTGCTCAAAATCAAAAACAAAATCAACGCCTTGCTTGCGGAAAACGTCGGCAAACCGGTCGAAGAGGTGGAACGCGACACCGATCGCGACAACTATCTTTCGGCTGAGGAAGCCAAGGCTTACGGCATAGTAGACGAAGTTTTCTACACCCGCAAGGCGTAAGGAGAAACAATGCAATCTTGTTCTTTTTGCGGAAAAAAAGAGGACGAAGTAAAACGTCTGCTCTTTTCCCCCACTGGCGCGTGCATTTGCGACGAATGTATCAGCACCTGCCAAAGCATACTTGACAGCGAATCTGCACCCGTCGAAGGCGCAGAACCTATCGAATTGCCCAAGCCCGAGCAAATCAAGGCGGAGTTGGACAAATACGTAGTAGGGCAGGACGACGCCAAGAAAACGCTTGCCGTCGCCGTTTACAACCACTACAAACGCGTGCTGTACGCGCAAAAAGACGACGTGGAGTTGGAAAAAAGCAACATTCTTATGTTAGGTCCTACGGGCTGCGGCAAGACGTTGCTCGCCAAGACTTTGGCAAAGATACTCGACGTTCCATTTGCCGTGGCGGACGCTACCACCCTCACCGAAGCGGGCTACGTGGGCGAGGACGTGGAAAACATTCTGCTCAAACTCATTCAAGCCGCCGACTACGACGTTGCGCGCGCCGAGCGCGGCATAATCTACATCGACGAGATAGACAAAATCGCCAAAAAGACCGAAAACGTCTCCATCACGCGCGACGTCAGCGGCGAGGGCGTTCAGCAAGCGCTTTTGAAGATAATCGAAAGTACCATCGCCAACGTACCTCCGCAAGGCGGGCGCAAACATCCCCAGGCGGAAAGTATCGCGATAGACACCACAAACATACTGTTTATTTGCGGCGGCGCGTTTGTCGGTCTGGAAAAAATCGCCGAAAAACGCCAACAGGGCGCGGGGCTCGGCTTCGGCAACTGCATCAAGAGTACCGAAGAAATCGACCACGCCGAACTGATAAAGAGCCTTCAACCGCAGGACTTCATCAAGTACGGTCTGATACCGGAGTTTGTCGGCAGACTGCCCATAACCGTTGGGCTGTCTCCCCTCAACAGGGAGGCTTTGGTGAGGATACTTACCGAGCCGAAAAACTGTCTTGTCAAGCAGTACAAGAAGTTGTTCAAGTTGGACGGTATCGATTTGGAATTTGACGACGACGCGCTTTCTGCAATTGCGGAAAAGTCTCTCCGACTCAAAACGGGCGCGCGCGGACTGCGTTCCGTCTTGGAAAATCTTATGCTCAACTGTATGTACGAAGCGCCCAGCCGCGGCGACGTATTGCGCGTGCGAGTCACCCGTCAAAGCGTCGAGGGCAAAGGCGACCCCCTCGTCACTCGCAAAGCGGGCTGACGCAATTCGGCAACCGAACTTCATTTAGTTCCGCACGGACGGCAAAAGTGCTGTTCTCCCCTTTCCTTTCGGATAGGGGAGTTTTTTTTGCAAAACGTCCCGCGTAAGCCGCGCCGCCCTTTCCCCGCGCTCTTCGCCTTTGCACGCGTCTGCCGCGGGTAACGCGCCTTTGCGCCCCGTCTTGCTGCGAATGACATTCCTCCTTTCCCCTTTCTCTTTGCGAGCAAGGGAATTTTTTTTGTTGCAAAATATCGCGTTTTATTCTATAATGAATATACCAAAGTTATAGGTGGAGTTTCGGCTTGCCGCAAACCGCCCTTTGCGTTTTGTCGCGCGGGCAACGCGGTTTGAGCCGTCGGGGGAATTTATTAAATTCTTCAAACTACACACACTATCGAAAAACTCACGAGAGGTACTCAAAGTGACACAGTACAACAATCTGCCCGTATTGGCAATGCGCGGAAACTTCTTTTTTCCCAACATACGCGCAAAGGTAGAGGTGGCGCGGGACGTTTCCCGCAACGCCTTGAAGTACGCATTGGAAAACGGCGGCAAGTTTTTGATGCTCAGCCAGACCGACGCTTCCAAGTCCGCACCCGCTTCCGTCGCCGATCTGTATTCGGTGGGAGTAGTCGCGGAGATAGTTTCCGTCGAAAGCGCCACTGTGGAAGCGACCACCGTTATGGCGCGTACTTTCGACGCGGCTCGCGCCACTCATCTGACGTTTGGCAACGGCATAATTTTCGCCGACGCGGAAACGTTGGATTTCGTCTGCAAGTTCAACAACGAGACCCGCGCGCTGTTCGATCAGACTATCGCGCACGTGCGCAAGTTGGCGGAGATCAACAAAAGCGTGACCGTCCCCGACGTCAATGTGTTTGTAAATTCCGGCAAAACGGACTATCTCGCTTTTACCAACGTCGTTGCCAACGAGGTGGTAACGCGCCTCGGCGAACGGCAGGCGATTCTGGAAGAAACGGACGTTGAAATGCGTATGGAGCGTATCTGCGCCTACATTGTGGGCGAGTTGGACTACGCCAACGCGGAAAAGCGCATCGCCAACCGCGTAAAACAGCAAGTGCAATCGGGGCAAAAGGAGTACTACCTGCGCGAGCAGATGAAGGCGATTTCCGCCGAATTGGGCGAGGACGCCAACGAAAAGCAGGACTACCTCGACAAGATAAAGGCAAGCGGAATGCCGCAGGAAGTGTCCGACAAAGCGGTAAAGGAACTCAACCGTCTTTCCAAGATGTCATCGACTTCCCCCGACGCGGCTGTAATACGCAACTATCTGGATTGGCTGTGCGACGTGCCGTGGAGCAAGGAGACGGAGGACAACAAGGATTTGAAACTTGCCCGCGACATATTGGACGAGGACCACTACGGTCTTACAAAGATAAAGGACAGGATAGTGGAGTATCTTGCCGTTATGCAACTGACGGGCAAACTCAACGGTCCGATACTGTGTTTCGTTGGTCCTCCGGGCGTGGGCAAAACGTCTATCGTCAAGAGTATCGCGCGCGCATTGGGGCGCAAATATCTGCGCGTAAGCCTCGGCGGAGTGCGTGACGAAGCGGAAATACGCGGACATCGCAGGACGTACGTCGGCGCTATCCCCGGCAAGATAATCTATATGATGAAACAGGCTGGCTGTATAAACCCCGTGCTGTTGCTGGACGAGATAGACAAAATGGGCAAGGACAACCGCGGCGACCCCGCCAGCGCAATGTTGGAGGTGTTAGACCCCGAACAGAATTTCAGTTTCACCGACCACTATCTGGAAGTGCCCTACGATTTGTCCAAGGTGTTGTTCGTCTGCACGGCAAACGCCACGGACGACATTCCCGAGCCGTTGCTGGATCGTATGGAGATAATAGAACTCAGCGGCTACACCGAGTTGGAAAAAATCGCCATTGCCAACCGTTACCTACTCAAAAAGAATATGGAACTTCACGGCATACCCGACGGCGCAATAACTATCCCCGACGACGTCTACGCCAAGATCATCGAACGCTACACAAGCGAATCGGGCGTGCGCAGTCTGGAAAGGGCAATTGCCGCCATCTGCCGCAAGGTGGCGTTGCGGCTTGTGGAAGACCCCGACGTAAAAGTGACCATTTCGGCGGAGGATCTGCACGATCTTCTCGGTGCGGAGCGCAACCGCGAGGAAATGGGGCTTGTGGGCGACACCGTCGGCACAGCCCGCGGACTTGCTTGGACGCGCGTTGGCGGCGTAACGCTCAACGTGGACGCAACGCTGTTCCCGGGCAAGGGCGACGTTCAACTTACGGGTAATCTCGGCGACGTAATGAAGGAATCGGCTCGCACGGCTATTTCCCTCGTCAAGAGTCTCGCCGACGACTACGGCATCGACAAGGACAAGTTCGAACACACCGACATACACATTCACGTGCCGGAGGGCGCAATTCCCAAGGACGGACCGAGCGCCGGCGTGACAATGGCAACGGTGGTGATGTCGGCATTTTCGGGCATACCCGTTTCCGGCAAGGTGGCGATGACGGGCGAGATAACTCTGCGCGGCAAAGTGCTTCCGATAGGCGGCTTGCGCGAAAAGGCGCTTGCGGCGTACCGTTTGGGCGTAAAGAAAGTTATCATTCCCAAGGGCAACGCCAACGATCTCGACGAAATTCCGCAGGAAGTAAAGGACAGTTTGACTTTCGTGTTGGCTGACGACATAAAGACCGTCTACGACAATGCGCTCGTAAGGTAGGTTATGAGAGTAAAAAACGCATCTTACGTCAAGGGCGCGGCAAGTTACGCGCAGTGCATAGTTTCCGAGTTGCCGCAGGTAGCGGTGGCAGGCAAGTCCAACGTCGGCAAGAGCAGTTTCATCAACTATCTTGTCGGCGACGGCAAACTTGCGCGCACTTCCAAGTTGCCCGGGCGTACCCGTCTCATCAACTATTTTTTGGTAAACACCGACGTTTCGGGAGAGTTTTTGCTCGCCGATCTGCCGGGGTACGGCTTTGCCAAGGTGTCCGACGCGGAAAAACAGCGTTGGGCGGATTTGTTGGAGCAGTATCTTGCCAAGGAAAGCAGTATCGTAACGGTGCTGTTTTTGGTGGATATACGTCACGACCCCACCAATGACGACGCCGTTATGTACAACTATCTTTTCAAGAACAATCTTCCTTTCGTTGTGCTTGCCACCAAGGCGGACAAACTGCCCAAGTCGCAGGTGAAAAACAGGTGTAGGTCGATAGCCAATTTTTTCAAGTTGGGCGAAGCCAACGTTTTGCCCGTCAGTTCGGCAAACAAAACGGGCTTGGAAGCCGTCCTCGCCAAGTTGGAGCAGGCGCTCGCCGCCCGCGAGTGACCCCTATGCCGCGCTTTTGCTTGACACAAGCGTCTTTGAAATGTTTTCCGTCGGGAAAGTCGCCGCGTTTCTTTCGAAATTTTTTCGCTCGAAATTTTTCGGGCGTTTTTTATTTGACATTCCACCCCGAAAATCTCTCATCACCCACCCGCCCCGTTGTTTGCGTGACAATCTCCCGAAAAGTTTCCTCCCGTTTTCGTACAATTTTTGTATTAACAAAAAATCTCGCACCCGCAGCGCCTGTGCATAAGTCGTTTTAATTTTACCCGTAGCGATTCTCCCTTTGCGGAAAATACCATATTGCAATGGAAAGAATTGCTTTTTGACGGCGGCTTTTCGTGACAAAGCGAATTAGCCGAGTACAGCGGTGCGATTTTCCGCGGCGCTCCGACGTATTGCGCCCCGCATAAGAAATCGTTTAACGTTTGCTTAATAGACGTTTCAAATTTATGTCCGTTTTTTCACCTCTGATAAAATCACCCTCTCGCCGTGGTGTGACGGAAATTTCCGCAACGCCGTATTATATTTCCGAACGCTCTTTTTCGGGCGATTTCCCCGTTGCGGCAAACAAACCGCCGTATACAAACCGTTTGCGGCTTTGCTTTCGGCAAAAATAGCGGTGCAAGTTGAAAAACTTCGCAATATGTTTGTATTTTCCGCGGCAATGTGGTAAAATTATTCTCGGTCGTATCCGCAAGGAACGATACTGCAAGTTTTTATATCTTTTACCAAAAAAAAGATAGTCGTACCCTGTTTGGGACGATATAGGAGTTTTTATGGTAAACACAAGCAAAGCAAGTTATATAGCGCGCTATGCGATTATGCTTGCGACTATTCTTGTCGCGGTGCTTTTGGACAAAACGATAACCCTCGGACTACCCATAGCCGGCGCAACCTGCGAACTACTCGTAACGCTTTCTTTTTGTTTCCTGTTGAATTCGTGGTTGGACGGCTTTTTGTCTACGGTTTTTATGGGATTGAGTTCCTTTATTTGGTCGTTTCCTTTCAGCAACGTAGCCTCGCAAAACCCGTTGATATCCGTTTTGCCGAGAATGTTCGTGGGAATAATTGCTTTTTGCGCGTATAGGTTGATACTGCTTGTCACTCGCAAAGTAAAAAACCAAACGGTATGCCAAATTGCGGCAATCACGCTGTCGGCGTTTTGCGGTTTGTTGGCAAACACCGTTTTGTACTTGGGCGCGTTGTCCTACTTCGGCAAAGGTTACGGTTCGTTTGTCACGCTTTTGAAAGGCGTCGTGATACTCAACATTTTGCCCGAATACCTTGTGTCTTTGTTGGGGTGCGCGGCGGTAGTGCTGGGCGTTCGCCGCGGACTCAAACTCGGCATTGACGGCAACAATTGGCGAAAGGCAGCCGAAGAAGTAACTGCCGCATCCGAAACGCAAACAAACGGCGACGTGGCGCAACTGTCCGACGAGAACGCGGCGGCGCGCTCCGAAGTCAAATCCGCCAACGCAAAAACGCACGTCAAACGCAAAAGCAAAAAGGAAAAGTTATGATTATTACGGTAGATATAGGCAACACTAACATAAAAATAGGTCTGTTCAACGCGCAGGGCAAACTGTGCAACTCATTCAAGATGAGCACCGACTTAAAGCGCACTTCGGACGAATACGTCGCGTTGCTTTTGCAGTTGCTCAACTACAACGGCATAGACGTTCGTACCGTTTGCGGCGCGATACTCTCCTCCGTTATCCCTCAGTTGGACTACACTTTCACCAACGTGATATGGTACGTTTTCGGAGTGAAACCGATAATAGTGGGCGTCGGCGTAAAGACGGGTCTTGCTATACGCTACGATTTTCCGAGAGAATTGGGCAGCGACCGCATAATAACCTGCGTCGCCGCGGAAAAACAGTACGGCGCGCCTTTCATACTTGTGGATTACGGAACGGCAACGACTTTCAACGTCGTCAACGAACGCAAAGAATTTGTCGGCGGCGCGATAACTCTCGGACTCAAAGCAACGATAGAGTCCCTTGCGCGCTGCACGGCTCGCCTCCCAAACGTAGAGTTGGAAACGCCTCGTTCCGTCACCGCCCAATCTACGCGCAAAGCCATTCAGAGCGGCGTGATATACGGCGCGGTGGGGCAGACGAAATATATGGTGGACAGTCTGAAACGAGAAATGGGGTCGGAAAACGTCCAAGTAATCGCCACGGGCGGTATGGCAAACATCATTGCGGAAGTAGAGCCGCTGTTCGACCACATCGACCGCGAACTCTCCCTCAAAGGGCTGTACGAAATTTACGTTCTCAACGCGGCTGTGTAAAGGCGGCTATCTCCGCTCAAACTCTTGACAAACCGCGCAAAACAAACTACAATAGAGTAAAACAAATGTTCTAATAACGCGAGTATGGATTTCAAACTTCACTCAAAATTTCAACCTTGCGGCGACCAACCGCAAGCGATAGCCCAATTGACGCAGGGCGTCAGGGACGGGCTGGCAACGCAGGTACTCAGGGGCGTAACGGGCAGCGGCAAAACGTTTACTATGGCAAACGTGATAGCCAACGTCAACCGTCCCGCGCTTGTCATCTGCCACAACAAGACGCTTGCGGCGCAATTGTGCAACGAATTTCGCGAGTTCTTCCCCGAAAACAGAGTGGAGTTTTTCGTTTCCTACTACGACTACTATATGCCCGAGAGTTACATACCCTCGCGCGATCTCTACATAGAAAAGGAAGTGGACATCAACGACGAGATCGACCGCCTGCGCCACAGCGCAACGTGCAGTCTGTTCGAGCGGCGGGACACTATCGTCGTTGCGTCCGTCAGTTGCATTTACGGTTTGGGCGCGCCCGGCGAGTACTACAAATTGAGCGTAAGTTTGCGCCCTGGCGACGAAATAAGCCGCGAAGAGGTAATAAAAAAACTCATTTCCATTCAGTACGTGCGCAACGATATGGATTTCAAGCGCGGCGTTTTCCGCGTTCGGGGCGACACGTTGGAAATTTTCCCCGCAAGTTATTCCGACCGCGCCGTGAGGGTGCGTTTTTGGGGGGACGAAGTGGAAAAGTTGCAGGAAATAGACGCCGTCACGGGCAACGTGGTGGCAAATCTGCTGCATACCATCATCTTCCCCGCAAGCCAGTACGTCGTTGAGGGGGTAACTCTGGAAAAGGCGTTGGGCGAGATAAGCGAAGATCTGGACGCGGAAGTGCAAGATTTTCTCGATGTCAACAAGATAGTGGAAGGGCAGCGTCTCAAACAGCGCGTCAGTTACGACATCGAAATGATGCGGGAAATGGGCTATTGCAGCGGCATAGAAAATTACTCCCGCTACTTTGACGGACGGGAATCGGGACAGCCTCCCTACACTTTGCTGGACTACTTCCCCGACGATTTCATCACGTTCATAGACGAAAGTCATATGACCATTCCGCAGATAAGGGGTATGTACAACGGCGACCGCGCGCGCAAGACCAATCTTGTCGGCTACGGTTTCCGTTTGAAGTCCGCCTACGACAACCGTCCGCTCACTTTCGAGGAGTTCGACGCACGCTTGGGACAACTTATATGCGTTTCCGCAACGCCCGCCGACTACGAACTCAAACGCGCGGACAACGTTGTGGAGCAACTCATTCGTCCCACGGGTCTGTTAGATCCGTCGGTGGAGGTGCGCCCCGTTGACGGGCAGATAGACGACCTGTTGGGCGAGATACACTCAACGGTAACGAGCGGCGGACGCGTGCTTGTTACCACTCTCACCAAGCGAATGGCGGAAAGTCTTACGGAATTTCTTGCCAAGCAGGACGTAAAAGTGCGGTATATGCACAGCGAGATAGACACTCTCGAACGCGTGGAGATAGTTTCGGGGCTTAAAAAGGGCGATTTCGACGTGCTTGTGGGTATCAATCTGCTGCGCGAAGGGTTGGATATGCCGCAGGTAAAACTCGTCGCCATTCTCGACGCGGACAAGGAAGGTTTTTTGCGCAGCGACACGGCGTTGATACAGACGATAGGGCGCGCCGCGCGCAACAGCGAAGGACGGGTTATTATGTATGCCGACGTGGTAACGGACAGTATGCGCCGCGCCATCGACGAAACCAACCGCCGCCGCAAAGTACAGCACGAGTACAACGTGGAACACAACGTCACGCCCACGACTATCGACCACGACGTGGAAAACACCCTCGAAATCACCCAAAAGGACGACGGAACAATGACGGCGGACGAGTTGGAACGCGAGATAGACAATGTCACCGCGCGTATGAAGACCGCCGCCAATCAACTCGATTTCGAAAAGGCTATCATCTTGCGCGAGCAGGTGGTGCAACTCACCAAAAAATTGGAAAAAATCAAAAAGAAGAAACGGCAGTGATCTTTGTGCCGCCAGCGTTTGCCGTCCGTTGTTCTTTTTGTTGAGCGTAGCATCGCGGTAACGTTGTCCTATGACATTGCCGCGGACTTGCCTCTGAGAGCAAGTAATGCAGTGTTACGGCAACGGTATTGTCGCCGATGACGACAGTCAATATTATATGGTAAAATTTTACGAGAACGGTGCTGATTTTCTGCACGAAAATATCGACATACTGCGAGAGCGTCCTTTGGAAA
>CANQYT010000011.1 GCA_947628135.1 uncultured Clostridia bacterium | reverse complement strand
CTTGGTATTATACAGTATCTTTCCGTTTGTGTCAACAGTAGTTTGCAACAGTCGATGTGCGATGAAATCCAACTTGGATTGTAGAAAATTCTCTCAAATTGAACAGCGGGCTGCCGTATCAATGTACAGCAGCCCGTCATTAAGCGTTATATTGCGGATATAACTTGGTTTACGTCAATTCAAATCGTTCCATATCCAATCTATATAACTTTGTTTTCCGAATTCGAATTCCAGATATACCTCGTCCGTTTCCGCGTCTTTTATTTCGACTATCGGGTATGGAAATGAATCAAACCAATAACTTATAGCAGACGTGAAAACGTATGTTTTTTCCCGTTGCAATTCAATAGATTTTTCGGAAAGTTTTTCATAGCATTCATTTGGCAAAATGAATCTAACAAATTTAACATTATCCGACAAAGTTTCACAATAAAAATCCTCGTTTTCCGTCGGATATGTCCATATTTCCCACCCATAAGAACACGAATAGGTTTCCATTATTTTGACTGAAACAGACACATAATGGTCGTCATCGGAATAGTATTTTTCCATATGTTTTTTCTCTAAAAGGGTAGTACAGGCGGACAGGGTGACAACTGCCGCGAGTAGACACGCAATTAGTAAAACGTGGTATTTTATTCTCTTCATATTTTTCTCCTTTCTTTATAAAACGAGCAGAAGCGCAAGCGGCCCGAAGAAGTGTGCCAAAACAAGCGCAATGCCGATAGGGTGTGTTAAATCAATCATAACACTAAGTTGAGAACGCTCAGCGTAGCCCCGAGAAGACCACACACCAACGCTAATATAGTCAACCACATAGGTGCTTTTTTCATACTTTCTCCTGTTGAAAATTACGATCCGTCCAAGACGGCAATGTATGCGGTGCGTTTGAGGAATATCAATCAAACGCCATATCGATTACTTCTGTTTTAACCCTTTTTTTGTCTAAGCGTCAATGAGCCTCGTCCCATTGGGAGAAATCAGCGCGTCTCCTTGATCTTCCGCAGGCTTTCGCCTCGTCATCTGTTGACACAAACCCGACTATTGACAAGACGTCGGCGAGCCTCAAATTACGCAATTCTTGTAATGCGCATAGTACGGCGGGCGCGGGCTCTTGTATCTTCCGATACCAAAATCGGCAACAAACTGCGTGTGGCGTAATACCTTTCCCCCGCCCTTCTAATTTGGGTTCAAACAACTTTACGCTGTTTGAAGCTTGGGCGTTACGCGCGGGGAACGGTATGTATTTTCACACCATTGCAAGCACGCAACAAGTGGCAACAATCTATCTGGCGACGATCATATTTTTCAACACATCAGAGTGCCAATCTTCAATAAACGCTTTCTCCTCATCTGTGAGAGCAAGTCCCAAAACTATGTTTTTGTGCAGATAGCCTAACGTTCTTGTTCCCGCCTCTCGGCACAGTTCGCTACTACTGTTTTGCAGAAGATTCAGCCAATACGCAAAATGTTCTTCATCCTTTGTCATCAGCGAATATACGCCCATCCAAAGGTATTTGGTGTTTATTACTTCGGGACTGCTGATTTTGTTTATGTATTCCAAAAATCCTTGCAAATCGCCCGTTTCCAAGTACGAAACAGCCACCAAGTAATAAACCGCGTCTTTTTCTTTGCTTCCTTTTCGCAAAATTTTGTTGCAATCTCTTAGTTTAATTACCGTGTCGTACTGTTTATTGTTGTAGGCTTGTTTCATTTTTTTCGCTTTGCTTGCGTAAATAATGCTCAAAATAACAAACGACACTATGCTTATCCCCAAGCAACCGCCGACAGCGATTCCAACGTAAATCAGCGGCTGCCAATAGTAAGTAACGTTGCCGCTTGCCGCCATAGCGACCTGTATCAATATCAACATTATGATCACTCCCACTGCCGCGATCACGATCGAAATTATTTGGTTTTTCTTCATCTGATATTTCTCTCCTTTTTAGTTGATTGCCATCTGTTGAATAAGTTGCTGAATCCATTGGAACATTCCGCCTAACGCAGGCAATATTGCGCCGAACGTTTGTTGAAATGCCGAGTAAGAAGTTGTACCGAAACTCAATTTTCCTCTTTTCTTTTGGAAAGGATTATGGATTTAATTGCGCAAAACAGTATGGCTGAAATCCACGGAACAATTGCTGCAAATATAACAAATGCAAGTGGTTTGGTTATTATCATATAATTATCCGTCACTATGAAATAAACCATATCCGCCACATAGAAACAGAAATAATATGCGTAGAATCCCAATGTCCCCCAAAATGTTGATTTTAAGATTATGCCGCTTTTCCAATTCCAAGTCATACAGAAAGCGTAGAGAAAAAGGAAACGGCTTTTTTTCAAAACATAATGCTTTTTCTCAATACCCTTGCTTTTTATATAGTAATGATTGCCTTGAAAACAAATTAATGAGGTAAAACCAATCATTACAAGTGCTATTGCAATTATTATAAGAGACTCATAAATGAAATTCATTTGCCCACCTATTTATTATATTTGCTTTGATTATATTCCACTATTTCGTTGAATTATTTGATACAAATTTTACCGATTCAAATCCGACATACATAACGTTGCCTTTGACGTTGTTAGTGTTACTTGGAATTATACAGTATCTTTCCGATTATGTCAACGGTGGTAGAACGGTGCGGCGGATCATTTGAATTACAAAGTCAGATTTTGCCATTTATCGTGTTTCAAAATTTAGAGATAACTAAAAAAATCCCTGCAAAGCATAATTTTTGATTTTGCTTGTCGCTCTATTTCGATACCATTATCACAATATGTGAATATTATGTCAGACATAGGTTTATAGTATTAGCGCTCAATATTCATTATTGCGCTATAAAATTTATATTTTATGCGCCATTACAAGGTAAATTCTTGGCGCAAAAATAAATTTGCGGCGCAAATTATTAAGACGAAATAATGAAGAAAGACCAAACGAACATATCTCCAATAAACGAAATTAGTATAAAAACAAACAAATTCCAAGAAAATCGCACCAACAAACGCAAAAAGCGCCCCTCTACTTCTCCACTCTAACATCAAAACATACAAGAGGTCACCGCGTCCCGAATTAAACGGAAAAAGTGCGATAGATGAAAGTCAAATTAATCTCAACCGATAATTTGCTCTATCCGGTCATCAAATATCAGAATACGACTTAGAAAGAATTTATTCGGTTTCACGTGAAACGTCCAATTAATTTTTTATTTGCTATTTGAACGAAATCAATTTTTGTTTCATCTCGATCGACAACAAATTTCTGTTCCACGTGAAACAGATTTTCATGCAATCGTCGAGTGATTTTTGACAGATTTTTGCGGAAAATTATGTTATAAAAGTTGGCTGAAAGAGGCGTTCTGACAGAATATTTGCAACTAATTTTGAAAATTTCCGGCTGTTTTTAATGCTATTCTGTGAGATTTTGACCGCCTTTTGTTATATTTCAAAACAAAATAAAGTCAATTTTACATTAGAAGAAGAGAACAATGTGACACAGTAATTTTTGCCAAAACTGACCGTGAGAGGGTTCCGACGACAACTGTTCGTTGAGCCATATGCGGCTTGCTTTGGCGTTTTTTCTAACATAATATTTGTTTCACGTGAAACACTCTTCGACATCTGCTTTTATTGGGGAGCGGTTCTCTCCCATTATTTACGTGCTGTGGTTGCGTTTTTTTGTCAAATTAATCGTAATTTAATAGGCGCAAAACGCCTTTTGCTATAAAATTTCAGGAAATATTGCTGCAAATAAATAAACTACAATTGTTAGCCCGGCGCAGTTAGTCATTATAGTAAAAATAAAGCAGCACCCGATTAATTCAAAACGATACTAAGCCTCGGCACGATACGTCGATTGCAGTATAACGAAAGAAGATAAGCGCCTTTCGCCCACAAAACATTCCGTACAAGTAAATGCGGTTGATTTTGCTTTGGACAAACAACTGTATCTTTTCAAATAGTGGGACTAAAAAAAAGAATTATCTCAGTCCTTATTCGTCTGTGCGACAGAATATTTTCTGAATTTTTAGATTAAAAATTGCTTGCGCCTATCCTAAATTCGCGAGTTTTGGGCAAAACAACCCGCGACGTTGTATGAATTGGAATGACCGGAACGTCGATCAGACAGCGTAAATTTATTTTGTTTCACGTGAAACACAGAGCATTACGGTTTATCCTAAGCGCGGAGCCTTTCAATGCGATTCGAATATTCAGAAATTGTTTTTATTATAAAAATAATGTTGACGATCTACCGCATACTCCGCGCAGTTCCTTTTGGTCGTAAATCTGGTTATTGACTATTTTGATATATTTATTCGAAACTCATTTGAGCAATCTACTTATAAATCGATATTTTCTATGGCGAGAGAAACGGTGGAAACAAAAGCGCGTGCCTTTTTATCGATAATTTTATATTACTAAGTTACGAATATTGTATAAATAAAATTGTAATACACGCTGAAATAATTTAATTAATCAAATATGCACCACATTTATTTGCAGGGCATTTAATTAAATATAAACAGTTTTATTATTTGACGAGAACGACTCAGAGAAAAAACGCGCTTTTTTCTATTCTTTTCATTGTATTCGATAAGGCATAAACTAACGGCAGGATAAATGGCGTGCTCGCGGAATTTACCTACATTTGAATAATACGTCACAGTATTTATACTGATATTGATTAAATAAAAATGAACATTATGGCAATTAATTTTATTTTTAACAACGATATAGCGATTAATTTTATTTTTAACTTGGTTAAATTTTGTGTTTGTAACAAAAAAATTTTCGTACAGGGTTTATCAATAAGAAAATCAATCGCACAAAAAGAAAAACTTACACAAACATTGAGAATAAACACGCTATCTTCGTAGCAGACTTTTGTGAAATTGGTTTAATAAGAAATATCCACCGACAAAGCCGGTGGTTTTACAAAAGAGGGTAAAACCATCTGTTGTAGCCACACGAAATACATCGTGGTATTCGCTTCGCTCGGCTGAACGTGTTTTTGTGAGCCTGGCGGCTGTCGCGCGTTAGTGAACCAGTTTGTCTTTCGCAAACGGGTCGTTTATCTCATATATTGTCATTTGCTCCATTCGCTTGTCCTCGCTAAGTTGGTTCGCTATGTATTCTTTTATCTTTTTCGTATTCTTGCCGACTGTGTCGACATAATACCCTCTACACCAAAACTCTCTGTTTCTGTACTTAAATTTGAGATTTCCGAATTTTTGGTATATTATTACGCTGCTTTTGCCTTTCAAAAATCCCATAAATCCCGAAACACTCATTTGGGGGGGGGGTATCTTTACACACGTGTGTACATGATCGGGACACACTTCTGCTTCTATTATTTCTACTCCTTTCCATTCGCACAACTGACGTAGAATTGCTCCAATCTCTCTACGCTTTTCTCCATAAAACACTTTTCTCCTATACTTGGGCGCAAACACTATATGGTACTTGCAATTCCACGTCGTATGTGCTAAACTTTCTGTGTCATTCATTTGACGAAACCTCCTGTGGTATTTTGGTAAGCCGCTGGGCTCATTCTGATTTTACCCCAGGAGGTTTCTTTGTTCAATTGTAAACCTTCATAGAACCTCACGACAATGGTAGTGTTTTCGGTAAACAATAAAATCAGAATACTGACAAGACAGTAAATTTGTTATCATCTATTCAAAAATATAGTTTATCAATATTGCTTCAAATTTATTTAACATTCTTGTTGACATTTTTACTTGTTTTTTCCATAGGGGATCTATAAACATAAGAATAGTGACGAACGTAAAAATTCCACAAGATTTATACATTATAAATGATTACTGCACCTTTCTATATATTTAACAACTGTACCCACTGTTGCATTTTTGATAATCATTTCATTAATCCATTCCACTTCGGAAGAATATACCCTTGCGGGACGGAAAATCAAATGAGTTCTGTCAAGTGAGCACTTCGGTCCTTTAAGCAGTTTGTCAAAATCTAAATATGCTACACTTCTCGGAATATTTTCTATACAATTTGTTACAAGAACAATAATTCTGCTATCCGAAATGGGATAGAAGTAGTAAATCGGCAAGTTAGATACTTTACCATGCAATAAAACCTCACCGTTCATTACCACGGGATAGCAGTCGGATATGTGAAAATCCACATTGCCGCGCCTCTCCAATAAACACATATAAAACGTAGAAAATTCCTGTTTAATAAAATTCTTCAAAGGACTGCTTACTGCGGGATCTGTTAAAATTTCTTTGATTGTGCGGTGCTGACTTAAAAGGTGAACATTATTCAGCCACAAATCTCTCATACCCGTGTTGTCCGGGCTTCCGCTATATAATGCTTTTGAAAAATCGGACATATTGACAAATTGATTCCTCGTGTTTACCGCGCGAAAAGCCAGTAACGAAAGGAATATCCGCAAGCGCTCATCTTCTGCAAAAGTCAAACAAATTTCGGGATCTTGGCTGAGTTTTCTGAAAATAGGAGCGATTTCCGCCTCAAATCTTGCCAGACTTTCCTCAATTTTTACAGAATTTTCCGCTGTTGAATACAAACACTTTTCCATAAAGACATTCGATACAAATTCGGACGAATACTCATTCTCGCCGACCTCAAAGAAAAATACCTTATCCTTACGTTGATCATGGCAAAAGTTTTTCAATATAAACTGCGGTATATAGTGTTGCCGCACATAGGATTTTTGCAATTCAGCCATTAAACACCTTAAAGTTTCGCTCGAACTTAAAAGATTAAAACAGACGAGCAATAATCGCTTTTATTATAGTAAAAATTGGGCAGTTTTGTCAACTACCGTGGGTTTTCAAGCGACCTCCCCGCTTGTTGAGAAACGATTGATGCAAGACTGCTCACAATCTTTATTCGGTTTTCCATTAAGTAGGTCGCCTACTTTTTTTAAGCATAAAAGCGGTTTAACTAACCGCCAAACCGCTTACTCATAGAATCTCCATAAACATCCGACATAAGTCGGGGGAGATGAAACGAATTTAATCGTCTTTTCTGAACCTTTCCGTCATCCACTCTTCAACCAGCGCACAAATACGGTCGAGGTCGTCGGCGGTAAAGTAGTCGATGTAAATACGTCCTTTTCTTCCGTTGCCGATGGCGGACACTTTTGTAGCAAAGGCGCGCTGCATATTGGCGACCAGACTGACAAGTTCCTTGCTGTCCTGTATCGACGGCTTCGGTTTGTCCTCTTTTGGGTTGAGAAATTCCCGAACCATTTTTTCCATTTCGCGAACGGTCAGTTGATTGTCGCAACCTTTCAGTGCCAATTTGAACTGCTGATCGTTGGGTACGACCACAAGCGTACGGGCGTGTCCGGCGGAAAGCCTGCCTTGTTCTATCAGATTAATTACGTCGTCGTTCAACGTAAGCAAGCGCAGCGTGTTCGCCACGGCAGACCTGCTCTTGCCGATACGGTCCGCGGCAACTTCCTGCGTCATATTAAATTCCGTCATCAACGTCTTGATAGCGCGCGCCGCCTCAATTGGAGAAAGATCCTCGCGCTGCAAGTTTTCTATAAGGCTTATTTCCTTTATCTGCTGTGGTGTGTAGTGGCGGATAATTGCGGGAATATCCTTTTGCGCCGCCATTTTGCTTGCGCGGAAACGACGTTCGCCGGCAATTATCATAAAGCGCTTTCCGATGGGAGTAACTACAATGGGCTGAATTACCCCGTGCAGTCTGATACTGTCGGCAAGTTCTTTCAATGCCGCCTCGTCAAACTTTTTGCGCGGCTGTTCGTAGTTCGGGTCGATGTCGGCAAGCGCGATGCGCACAACGTTGTCGGCAGGTTCTGTCGCGGGGAGTTCGCTTGCGTGCGGCGTTTGGGGCACAAATTCCTCAATCGTATTCGAGCCCATCAAAGAAGCCAATCCCCTTCCCAATCCTTTGTTAGCCATTGTTTCTCTCCTCTCTTTCCAAAAACTGCTTTGCAAGTTCCCTGTACGCCAGCGCGCCGTTGGAACGCGGTGCGTGCAACACAACGGGAACGCCGAAACTCGGCGATTCCACAAGTTTGATATTGCGCGGCACGGGAACGGTGTATATTTTGTTGCTGAAATATTTGTAAATCTCCGCGGTCACCTGTTTCGAAAGCGTGGTGCGCATATCGTACATAGTCAGTACTACGCCGTTTATTTCGATTTTCGGGTTGAGCCGCTGTTTGACTATCTTGAAGGTGTTCAGCAGTTGAGTCACCCCTTCCAACGCGAAAAATTCGCTTTGAATGGGAATAATAACGCTGTCGCACGCAACCATAGCGTTGAGCGTAAGCAGCCCGAGGCTGGGCGGACAATCGATAAATATGTAGTCGTAATCTCCTTTAATGGGCGATAATGCACGCTTTAACGCGCTTTCTCGCGCAGGTATGGAGACGAGATCGACTTCCGCTCCCGCAAGATCGCTGTTGCTCGGCATCAATTGCAAATTGGGTATAACCGTTTGCAAAACGACTTCCGCGGCGGAACTATCCCCCATCAGAACGTCGTATACAGTACCGTCCAACGTGTTCTTTTCAAAACCGTATCCGCTGGTGGCGTTGCCCTGCGGGTCGAAGTCCACAAGCAACACTTTTTTACCGTCGATAGCAACGTATGCGGCGAGGTTTATCGCCGTGGTGGTCTTTCCCACTCCGCCTTTTTGATTTGAAAACGCAATAATTTTTCCCATTTTTTCACCCCGAACGAGTTTTTATCTATCTTGCGCGTAAGCGCAACTTCGTACACATACAGTATAACATAAAACAACAATCATTTCAACAATTAAACGGATTTTGTGAAACAAATTTTTTCATTCGTGAAACAATAATTTCCGACAGAACTGCGGTGCACACGTGCAGCAAGCGCGGTTTCGACTATACGTTTTCCGCTATCTTACAAAAGCAGACGCAGACTCTTGCGTAAACGTTCGCGCAAATACCTCATTGTTGAAAATTGCATCACCGTTTCGCTTGCAAATCGCTTGTCCGCTGTAAGGTAAAATTTCGTAAAAACGTTTTGTTGCAACCGCAGTAGCAATACTTGTGTTATATATCTCAAAATTACTACGTTACTTACACTATATATCTGCGTATGCCCGGCGTTTTTTTTCGTTGCGCGATGTCTCTTTGCCTCACGTTATTTTTTATCAAATTGTTGCAATGGCAGTCAGTCACAATACTTGCTTATATCTTTCGCAAGCATATTCATTACTTGCACCATAGATAAACGTGTATCCCCGCGCTTGTTTTCGTGCGTTGCACGACGTCACTTTGCGTTGCGGCAATAGCGTTTCAAACTCACGTCTCCCGCTTTATTTCAAAAGTTATTTGCTTTTCGATTACGCGCTCACTTTTACCGCGCGACAAAGTTTATTGCTCGGCGGTAAAACGTCCGACCGACAACGCGCCTTTCGCGGTTATTTACGTAAAAAAGCAGTTGTCGGTTTGGCGGCAAAGTGGTACAATATTGACAAAGAGGTATGCGTATGAACAATACGATAGTGGCATTGTCAACAGCACGAGGCCGCGCGGCAATTGCTGTGGTGCGTATGAGCGGCGACAATGCGATAGAGATAGCGAAAAAAATATTTCATCCGTTTCCCACTCAACCCAACTTGCTCAAACCGGGCGTGTTGGAAACAAAACATTTCAACGAACACGCAATGTGCGTGTATTTTGCCGCGCCGCACTCCTACACGGGAGAAAACACCGTGGAATTTCACTGCCACGGAGGTACTGCCGTTTCGCAGGCGGTGATAGAAGCCTGTCTTGACAACGGTGCGGTTATGGCGCAAAACGGCGAGTTCAGCAAACGCGCGTTCATCAACGGCAAACAAAATCTGACCAACGCCGAAGGAATAATCGAAATGATAGAAGCGGAAACGGCTTCCGCGGCAAAAGCGGGGGCAAACCTGCTGGAAAATAAATTGGGCAAGCGTATCGTAGAACTGCAAAACGTTTTGCTGGACGCGGTATCCGCCTGCGAAGCGGCGCTTGACTATCCCGAAGAAGACCTCGAACTGCCTACCGTGCAAACGGTAAAAGAACAATTGCGTACTGTCGCGGAAAGTCTGAACGCGCTGATAGCCACGTCTGCCCTCGGCAAAGTGGCAAAATACGGCATTGACGTCGCAATAGTGGGCAAGCCCAACGTCGGCAAATCCAGCCTGCTCAACGCGTTGATCGGGACGGACCGCGCAATCGTATCGGACATTCGCGGCACAACGCGCGACACGTTGACGGAAAGCGTAAACTACCGCGACATTCGTTTCAACTTCGTGGATACGGCGGGTCTGCGCGAATCCTCGGACGAGATAGAGAAAGAAGGTATACGGCGCGCCAAAAAAGCCGCCGACAGCGCCGACGTGGTGCTGCACGTCACGGACGACCCCAACGACCGCTCCGTTTACCCAACTATCCGACCCCAGGTACGCATTTACAACAAATGCGACCTGTTTGACAGCAAGCCCTGCTGTGTGGACAGTCTTGTAGTTTCGGCAAAGTACGGCGACGTGGAAATCGTCAAAGAAACTCTCTACGAAATGTTCAGCGCCGACGAAATAGGTTCGAGCGATTTGTTGATAACCAACGAACGTCATCTCGACTGTCTCAAACGCGCCGAAAAACAACTTGCCGAGGCGATAGCCGACTGCGACAAAACCACTCTCGACGTGGTGACGAACCAAATCAAGCAGGCGTGGCAAACGCTGGGAGAGATCACGGGAAACAGCGCTCAGGAGGACGTGATAGACAGAATTTACAGCAAGTTCTGTCTTGGAAAATAACACCGAATGACAGACAAAAATTTCGACGTAATTGTAATCGGGGCAGGACACGCAGGCTGCGAAGCGGCGTTGGCGGCGGCACGACTCGGCTGCCGCACCCTTTTGTTGGCTACCAACCTCGACACGGTGGCTTTTTTGGCGTGCAATCCGAGTATCGGCGGCACGGCGAAAGGGCAAATAGTAAAAGAGATAGACGCGCTCGGCGGCGAAATGGCAATAAACGCCGACAAAAGTTTACTGCAAATGCGTATGCTCAACCGCGGAAAAGGTCCTGCGGTATTTTCTCCGCGCGCGCAAGTGGACAAAAACGCCTACCACGTCAATATGAAACGCACCGTGGAACGCACCCCCAACCTGCTGCTCCGTCAAGGCGAAGCGACGGAAATCGTCATCAACGACGACAAAACCTTTTCCGTCACCACGGCGGTACAACTTACCTACACTTGTAAAGCGGCGGTTGTCTGCTGCGGAGTGTACCTCAATTCGCGCACGCTTGTTGGGCAATGCGTACGGGAAAGCGGTCCTAACGGTTTTGCAAACGCAAAGTATCTTACGCAAAGTCTGATAAAACTCGGTTTCAACGTAGCCCGATTCAAAACGGGCACTCCCGCGCGCGTAAGACTGGATTCCATCGATTTGTCCAAAATGGTCGAACAATCGGGCGAAGAGGACGTACAGCCCTTTTCCTATATGTCGGGATCTGTTCCCACAGCCAAACGCCACTGCTATCTTACCTATTCCACTGCGGAAACAAAACGCATAATCCTCGAAAACAAGCACCTTGCTCCCATATACAACGGCAGTATCAACGGCGTCGGTCCGCGTTACTGTCCGAGCATAGAGGACAAAATAGTGCGTTTTGCCGACAAGGAACGGCATCAGATATTCCTCGAACCGGAATCGGAGGATACCTGCGAATTTTACGTGCAGGGGGCGTCAAGTTCTATGCCCGCAAGCGTTCAGGAACAAATTTACCGCAGTATAGAAGGTTTGGAAAACGTGGAAATTATGCGCGACGCCTACGCAATAGAATACGACTGCATAGACGCAACGCAGTTGGACGCAACTTTGATGGCAAAGCACGTAAAGGGATTGTTTTTCGCGGGGCAGATCAACGGCACAAGCGGCTATGAAGAAGCCGCCGGGCAAGGCATAGTTGCGGGAATAAACGCCGAACGGTACGTTCACGGCAAAACCCCGTTTACCCTCCGCCGCGACAACAGTTACATCGGAGTGCTCATCGACGACATCACCACAAAAGAAAGCGTCGAACCGTACCGAATGATGACGAGCCGCGCCGAACACCGACTCATCTTGCGGCAGGACAACGCCGACCTGCGGCTGACCGAACTGGGCAGACAGATAGGGCTGGTAAGCGACGAACGCTACGACAAGTACCTGCGCAAAGCGCGGCAAATTTCCATCGGACAAAAACAACTGAAAACGGTACTTTCGCCCAAAATTTACGGACCGCTGTTTGAGCGTAAAAACGAAGCGATCACGGGCGCGGGGCTGACTCTCGACGAGGCTTTGCGCCGTCCCAACATCACCGCGCGCGATCTGCAAGAACTCGGATACTTCGAAGGAATAGACTGCGACGCGCTGTACCAAATAGAATTGGAATGTAAGTACCGCGGCTACATCGAAAAGGAAAAGGAAGCGATACGGCAAGCCGACAAGTTGGAAAACAAGACCTTGCCGCAGGATATAGACTACCTCAAAATAGACGGTCTGCGCATAGAAGCGCGGCAGAAACTAAACAAAATACGCCCCCAAAACCTCGGTCAGGCGGGCAGGATACTCGGAGTTTCTCCCGCGGATATTCAGATACTCATTGTATATCTTGCACAAAATATCCACAATGAATAGTGTGCAAGTAAAAGCGTTTAAGTGTACAAGTAAGCGAATTTAACTGCAAAATGAATGTAATTGATACTATCAGAGACATAGATATCCACATTGACGAAGAACTTCGGAAAAAGTTCGATCTCTACTGCGATTTTTTGCTTTCGGAAAACGAAAAGTACAATCTCACAGCCATTACGGACGTGACGGAAGTGTGGATAAAACACTTTGCCGACAGTATGCTCGGCAGTTTCGCCGTGCCGGAGGGCGCTGCCGTTTGCGACGTCGGTTGCGGTGCGGGTTTCCCATCTATCCCGCTCAAATTGATACGCGACGACATATCCGTCACGCTTGTGGACAGCCTCGCAAAAAGGATAGAATTCTGCAAAAAACTGTGCGCTCAGCTTCAAGTGGAAGCGGAATTTTTTCACGAGAGGGCGGAGGACTTTGCCGCAAACTTCTCCGAACGATTCGACGTTGCCACCGCCCGCGCGGTCGCTCCGCTCAACGTTTTGCTGGAATACACTGCGCAAACGGTAAAAATCGGCGGCTCTATCGTGGCGTACAAAACCGACCTGTCGGAATTGGACGGGGCGGCAAACGCCTGCAAAACTTTGGGTTTGCGGTTTGAAACGCACCGCGCTTTCACCCTTGCCGACGGCAGCCGCCGCTCGATACTTGTTTTCCGCAAGACGGCGCACACTCCGAAAAAATATCCCCGCGGACAAAACAAACCGCGCAAGCAGCCGCTGTAAATCGTTTTACAAAAAAAAATACCGACGCAACTACGTCGGTAATTTTTTTACGTTTTAGCGCACAATTGCGTAGCTATCACACTATTTGCTTTACGGGCAAGATGAAGTACAGCACTTCGTCGCTGTCCTTTATCGTTATCACGCAGCTGTTGTGTTGAGCAAATTCCATCTTTATCGTTTCCGCGGAGATAACTTTGAGGCAGTCGTTGATGTACTTGCTGTTGTAGGCGCACCTTACGTCCTTGCCGCTGAGCGAAATGGTGATGTTCTCCTTTGCCGTGCCGTATTGGCTGGTGGAGGAGATATTCATATTGTACTCCTCTATATCCAGCACCACAAGATTGTTCTTTTCGCTGCGGGACATTATCGAAGCGGTGTTGAGCGCGCGCTCGAAAGTTTCCTTGTTGACGTACAAAGTGGAGAGGAAATCCTTGGGCACGATGTTGTCGTACTTGATGTATTGTCCCGCAAGCAAACGCGTCATCAACTTGGTGTTCTCCATACAAATAAACAGGTAATTGTTTTCGATGAACACTTTGAGAACGTTGTCGCTGTCGGAGAGCAATTTCGCAAGTTCGTTGAGACTGCGCGAGGGAATGGTCGCCGAGATATAATCAACGCGTTCCTCCAACGCCTTTTTGCTCATAGCAAACCGATACCCGTCGGTGGCTACCGCGCACAGCGTGTACTCCTTGGCTTCGAAAAACACGCCTTTGAGCATCGGACGGCTGTCGTCGGTGGCAACGGAGAAAATAACGTTGTTTATTATGTCCTTCAAGTTGCTTTCCTGAATGGCAAAGTAATTGCCGCCGTCTATGCTCTCCGTTTCGGGGTAATCATCCGCGTCCAACACTCCGATGTTGCACTCGCTGTTGGCGGAACTTACAAGCAGTCTGTTTTCATCCGCCATTTCAAGGGATATGTCGCTGCCGTTTTCCGCTATGTTGCGAATGTAATCGCCGAATATCCTGCCCGGAACGAGAAACGAGCCGCCCACAATGACGTTGGCGTCTATCGTGCGTTCTATCGCAAGATCCTTGTCCGTGGCGTACAAAGTCAGTTTGTCGTTCTCCGCTGTCACCTTTATGCACTCCAATACCGGCGCAACGTCTTTAACGGACAGCGCTTTTGCGACCTTGCCGACTGCGTCGTTGAGATCCTGACTGTTTACGATGATTTTCATAAGTTCTTCTCCTTTTTTCGCTGCGGGTGCAGACAATGTATATATCCCTTCTTCGGGTAGTCGTTGTCGTAGTGGCTGTGAAAATGTGGACTACTCGCAAAACTCCTCAAATCCGCCCCAACATCTTGTGGCGAAATTCGCCGCTGCGTCTAAATGTTGTGGTATGCCACAAATAATTTGTGTGGAAAATTCGCCGAGTTTTCCGTCCTTTTGCGTGGAGCGATTGTGTACAAAGCGCAAGCGGCAGTCGCCCCGACTTTGTTTTTGCCCCATATACGATAATTATACTATATCTCAACGGAAAAAGCAAGACTAAATGCAACAAAATTGCGCTTGGGAAGTTGAGTATTGACAATCGGGCGATTTGCCTTTATAATTAGTGGGCGGAACGTTTTCCGCAAACAATATTTTCGACAAGGAGACAGTTATATGCCAATTCCCACCCCTCACATAGCCGCAAAAGCAGGCGATTTTGCTCCGACGGTGCTTATGCCGGGAGATCCGCTTCGTTCCAAATATATTGCCGAACACTATCTCACCGACGCGACGTTAGTCAACAACGTGCGCGGCGTTCAGGGATACACGGGTTTCTACAAGGGAAAGCGCGTATCCGTAATGGCAAGCGGAATGGGTATTCCGTCGATAGGGATTTACAGTTACGAATTGTTCAACTTCTACGGAGTGGAGAACATCATTCGCATAGGCTCTGCGGGGGCGATACACCCCGATCTTAAACTGCGCGACCTCGTTTTCGGACAGGGCGCTTGCACCAACAGCAATTACGCGCGCCAGTTCGGTATGCCGGGCACGCTTGCTCCCATTTGCAGTTACGAACTGTTGGAAAAAGCGGTAAACAAAGCCAAAGAATCGGGCTACTCCTACAAAGTGGGCAACATTCTCGCCAGCGACACGTTCTACGACGACGGCGGCAGCAGCGCGATCTGGGGCAAGATGGGAGTGCTTGCGGTGGAGATGGAAAGCGCCGCGCTCTACCTCAACGCCGCGCGCGCCGGCAAAAAGGCGCTGTGTATCTGCACGATAAGCGACCACCTGCTTACGGGCGAGGAACTTTCAAGCGAGGAAAGGCAGATATCTTTCCACGATATGATGACGCTCGCGCTGGAAATAGCGTAAACTTTATTCGCGGTACGGCAACGCCCTCCCTGTCTCAAACGCAAGGTGGGCGTTTTTGCTTGACTTATATATAATTATTTGCTAAAATGACACCGTATGCTATCGTGGTTGAGTATGCTCAATTGACGGTATGCCCCCTAATTCGAATTACGGGCGCGAAAGCGCCGACACAAGGAGACGGATATGAAAAGAACTTATCAACCCAAGAAAAGACAAAGAAGCAAAGTACACGGTTTCCGCGCGAGAATGAAAACCACCGGCGGACGCAGAACGCTTGCCAGACGCAGAAACAAGGGTCGTCACAGCATTTCCGCTTAGCGGAGGGCAATTTTGAAGTCTATTTACAGACTGAAAAAAAATTCCCAATACAACTACGTGTACAAGCACGCCGAAAGCGTCGCGGACAAAAACTTCATTATGCTGTACTGCACAGCCCGCAGCAATCCTACGAGGGTGGGCTTTTCCGTGAGTAAGCGATACGGCAAGGCGGTGCGCCGCAATCGCATTCGCAGACAGATGAAAGCCGCAGTCTCCGCCGTTGCGGAACGGCTTGTAACAGGTTACAACGTAGTGTTCATTCCCCGAAGGCACGGCGAGTACGACTTCGACGAGATCGTTTGCAGTTTGGACGGTCTGCTCAGCAAGGCGGGGTTGCTGCGATGAAATACGTTGCTATCGCCCTGCTCAAACTGTACAAAGCCACCCTATCCAAGTGGAAGGGCGGCAAAAGGTGCATTTACACGCCGAGCTGTTCGGTCTACTCTATGGAGGCGTACCGCAGTTTCGGATTTTTTGTCGGCAGTTGGTTGACATTGAAAAGATTGCTCAGATGCGCGCCGTGGGGAAAGGGCGGTTTTGACCCTGTCCCCGCAAATATTCGCGGCGCGATGAAGTGGCACGTGTAACATTGAAAGCAATTCAGGAGAAACAATGAGTAAAAAGACAAAATGTGCAATCAATATTGTATTGCTGGCGCTGTTTTGCCTCGGCATTTTCGCCGCGTGCGGACAGACAAAGCCCGATTTCTTCGGTTACAGCGAGGGCGATCTCGGCGTAATGGGCAAATTGGTCAAGTTGATGCACGAAAATATGATGGGCAAGGGCAACTACGGGTGGACCGTCGTTGTGTTTACCGTATTTTTGAAGATTCTGATGTTGCCGCTGGATATCTGGCAGCGTTACGCCGCCCGCAAGAGCAGTCTGAAAATGCAGATCATTCAGCCGATAATGGAAAATATCGACAAAAAATACGGTGCAAACACCCAACGCGCCAACAGCGAAAAGCAAAAAGTCTACAAAAAGCAGGGCGTGAGTATGCTCAGCAGTTGTTTGCCTATGATCGTGTCTATGGTGATATTCTTCATTATGTTCGCGGGATTGCGCAACTACTCCACGTACAGCAGTATCACCAACTTCCGCGAGTTGACTCGCACCTACTACACGACTTATTCCGAACAGTTGAAAGCGGGCGAATACGGCAGCGCATATCTTGACGGCTACGAGTACATCGACAGAGACGGAACGCAGCAAAAAAAGCTCGGCTACAACGAAGCTTTCGAGAAAGACGTAAGCGCCGCTTACAATTCCGATGCGAACAAAGACGAGGACGGCACTTTCAAGAAAACGGAAGAGCAGATCCGCGCGGAACTCGCCAACGACCTTGCAAGTCAAATCAGATGCCAAAACTACGGTATACTTGCCGCCCGCGCCAAAGAAAATGACGACACCAAAAAATATGAGACGTGCGACGCCGCAGAAACAACCGCGCTTGCAGCGGTAAAGGAATATTACAATTCCAACCACGAAAGTTGGCTGTGGATAAAGAACGTGTGGCAGCCCGACACTTGGGCGGAGATTATGCAGCCGTTCAGCGGCGGACAGTTCGAGGGCGGCGGCTTTTCTGCCGCGGTGGAAATGAAAAACTTCCCCGACGGCGGAGAGGATATCTACAACAAATTGCGCAATGCGGTTATGGACGGGAACGGTTACGACGGCAAAGGCGGTTGGAACGGCTTGATGATACTGCCGTTTGCCTCCATCGGACTGAGTTTCCTTTCGATGTTTATTTCGCAGCGTATGGAGCGTAAAAACCGCAAAGGACAAGTTGTAGAGCAAAATCAGCAACAAAAAGTAACAAACAGAACAATGATGATCATTATGCCCTTGATGATGGCGTGGTTCGGTTTCATCTACACGGGCGCGTTTGCAATATATATGGTGGTCAACTACACGTTGAGCATCATCAGTACGGTCGCGCTGCGTGTTCCCGTGGAAAAACTTGTGCTAAGGCGCATCAACAAAGAAGAGGCGAAGAACAACACCGTCAAGGCGAAATACAAGAGGTAGCGCCAAAATGAAAAAAAAGGAAAATTTGCAATCTGAGCAATCCGTTGCGGAGGAAGTTTCGGAAACATCCGAGCAACAAGCGGTAGTGGATTTTTTGCAGAACGTTCTTGCAAAAATGGGGTTTGACTGTCAGATAGAAACCGCCGAACGGGAAGAAACGCTTTTTCTCAACATCGTCGGCAAGGACGCGGGAGCAACCATCGGTCACCGCGGCGAAACTTTGGACGCGTTGCAGTATCTGTGCAGTCTGATGCACAACGGAAAGAGCGGCGGTTTCAAACGGGTGACGTTGGACGCCGAAAACTACCGCGCCAAACGCGAACGCGCGCTTCAAAGCCTTGCTTCCAAATTGGAACAAAAGGTAAAGCGCACAGGCAAATCGACGTCGTTAGAGCCGATGAATCCCTACGAACGCAGAGTCATACACACCGCTTTGCAGGGCAGCAAATTCGTTGCCACCCAAAGCGAAGGCGAAGGGCTTTCGCGGCACGTCGTTGTCATCCCGATAGCCAAGAACGACATTCTCAACAGTCCGAACGCACCGCGCAAAACGCTCAACTTTGTTTACCGTTCGGAAAAAAAGCGCAGACGTTGAATAAAGCGTTTGAAAAGCGCCCCGATATTTATTCGGAGCGCTTTTTGCTTGCCGAAAAACCGCGCTCGCCCCGTTGTTCGGCACAGTTTTCCGCCGAAAAAAGTTTGATTTCGATTGCCGAAACGCCGCAAAGAAAGTTGCTCCATCGTCGAAAATCTGCATATATGAAAAATTTTATAATTTTGCGGTCGGTGAAAAATTTTCCACAAAAAAAGCCGCAAAAGTCGGTCAAGCGGTTTTGCAAAAATAATGACGGCGTTATGAAAAATTCCGTACGCGCAATCGGCGTATAAATCAGCGTTATATCCTGTAAATTTCCCCCTAAAATAACCGGCGAATTTGTATGTACGAAAGTATGTCGAAATAGCGGTTTTAAGTAAAAAAAACGCATATGAGGTCGGAAAAACAGCGAATTAAATAGTTGTTGCGAATAGGGCGAAAACAAAATAATATAGTAAACGGGGCAGTTGCGGCAAACGGCGGTTCGGCGCAGGGGGAAAATGCTCCGTACCGCAGCAGAAAAAAATTATTGCGGTCGCGGCAGAAAGTTTTGCGGCAAAGTCCAACGTAATTGTTTATCGGCGCAAATTTGTTTGTTTATATTTTTTTACCAACTTTATAAAGACTTTATTTAATATGTGTAAAAATTACCGTTATTTTATAACTATTTTCAAAATAAACTTTAATTTTATATTATAAAGTTACTTTGTAAGAAAAAAAATTATAAAAATCCGAATAGTTTTATAAATTACAACGAATCACACTCGAAAAAATGTGTGCCGAACACACGTACTTCGTCTTTTTTGTATATAAAAAAAACCCCGCAAAGCGGGGCGAGCGACGAAATCAGTTTGCCAAACTTTCCAATTTGAGGCAGACCGTGCCCTGTTTTGCGCCGCAGAGGGGACAGGTCTCCCAAGCCTCCTTGCCGACGGCGGAACAGGTACGGCGAGTTTTCCGTATCTTATTTATAATGCCGAACAGTTGCAAAATATAGCCAAGACTTCGGTGTATCAAGTGTCTGCTTGTGAAATTTGTTTCGGTTTCAAACTAATGGTGAGTGTTACTTCGGGGGATTATCGACGGAATCACGCTATGTTTGAGACATTTGAAAATATATGCGTTGTAAAAGATTTAACAATTAGCGAATTAAGTATTGCATATTTAAACCCAAGCGGTTATAATGGAATCGGTGGTTTTGTAGGCGGTATTGCCGGTTTGAATTACGGTCAAATATACAACTGTTCGGTAAGCGGCACAATAGACGTCGATATGTATAATGCAGGTGTTGGTGGAATTGTAGGCTCTGCGTTTACAGGAACGATATCTTATTGTGAAAGTAATGTAGATATATACGGTACGGGTAGGCTCGGAGGCATATCTGGACAAATAAACGGAGAGATATCGGTTTCCAATTGCATCAACAGCGGTTCAATTAACTATAAATTTAACACACAAAGCGGTTGCGCCGCAGGAATTGTTGGAAGATGTATAAATGGAGTTGTTAATTACAATACAAATAATGGCGAAATTATTTATTTTGGCGAAAAAAGCGACTCCTCAAGCATCAAGCCGTGTATGGCGCAAATAGTGGGTTGGTTACAGGGTGGTACAGTAGTAGGAAATAAATTGTTCGGAAGCACGGATTATTCTAAATTGACATCAAGTCAAGCTACTTACTGTACAAATGATGCGATAGGAAGATAAAAGAAGTGATAAGGAGAAAAAAAACAATGATAGCGCTACGCAACGTAAGCAAGGAATACGTTTCCAAATCCAAACATAAAGTTCAGGCGTTGCAAGACGTAAGTTTGGAGTTGGGCGAAAAAGGCTTAGTGTTTGTTCTCGGCAAAAGCGGTAGCGGCAAGTCCACGTTGCTCAACCTTTTGGGCGGTTTGGACAACCCTACCGGTGGCGAAATAGTCGTTGACGGAACGTCTATGAAGAATTTTAAGCGAAGCGACTACGACGGCTATCGCAACGGTTATGTCGGCTTCGTTTTTCAGGAGTTTAATCTCATCGACGACTTCGACGTCAAGGGCAACGTAGCGCTTGCGTTGCAGTTGGAACGCGGAACGGACATACAAAACAAAGTCGCCGAGGCTTTGCAAAAGGTGGAACTTCCGCAAGAGTATCTTTCTCACCGCGTGGGAGAACTTTCCGGCGGTGAAAAACAGCGCGTTGCCATTGCCCGTTGCATAGTCAAGGACAGCAAGATTATCCTTGCCGACGAGCCGACGGGCAATTTGGACAGCGCAACGGGCGAAGCTATTTGGAACATTCTCAAAAAACTGTCCGAAACGCGACTCGTAGTGGTTGTTTCGCACGACAGAGAAAGCGCCGAAAAGTACGCTGACCGCACGATAGAAATAGCCGACGGGCGTATCATATCCGACACGGGCGACAAGTCCGCGTCGGACGTCGGCACATCAATGCAACCCCAACAGAGTCAAGGCAAGTTTGCCCCGCAAAAAAAGCATTTGCCCTTCAAGGTTCTGCTAAAAATGGCTTGGAACAGTCTTTTCAGGCGCAAAGGAAGGGCGTTATGCGTGTTGCTTGTATCTTTCTTTACTGTGCTTGCGTTGCTTTTCACCGAGATGCTCACCGCATTTTCCCCAAATTTGACCTACGCCAAGTTTATTTCCGACTACGACGTGCCTCACATCAAACTGTGTCGCGAAGAAAAAAAGGGGCGCGAAACAATTTTCAACGACGCGACCTTGCAGTATCTTGACGACAATTCCGAAATATTGATACAAAACAGATTACACAGCGATCAGGATATTATCGATTTCGGCTTGGGTTTTGTAGGGGAACACTTGCCGTTGGACGACAACTCTTTCTATGTGTCCGAAAAATTTGCAAGACAAATGGAAGGAACAAAGGTTATTTGGGTGCAAAAGGATGACGGTACGTTTGTCCAACCCGAAGACCACATCGAAAATTATGTCGGACAACATATTTATATATTTCCGTATTTGATCGCGGTGGACGGCGAAGTGCCCGTTTTCGCCGGGTTGGTAAGCGAACCGCTCGGAATGAGTTACGGTATGTGCGACGCATTTTTCTCTACGGAAAATTTCAAATTCTATTACGAAATGGGTAGAGAGTACAATCAAAACGACTTGGTGGACAAGGTGGAACTTTGTTACAATTCTACCTTTTCGGAAATGTTTTCGATAAACAAATACGACGAACTTGGAAATTCCGAGCGGGGAATAGCCACTGCCGAAGGGTATTTGATAGGAGACGCGGCGGATAATCTTACTTTGCAGGACAACGAGTTGGTTCTGAACTTCGAGTTGTATCAACGGCTTTTCGACTGTAAGGGCAAACTCGTTTATGTGGACGCGTCCAATACGTTTTGGTATGACAGCGCAAAGACATTGCCGCATATAGGCGAAAGTTTTGAGTTGGGGTTGAAAGATCACAACGGCAACTACATTGTCAAGTCTCAATTTGTGTTGAAAGGGGTGATTTTCGAAAGAAATCCCAATAACAACAAATATCTCGCGGCAAACTTAAAGACGTGGAAAAATTTGACCGGACCAAAACCCGTGGAGTCGGTATTGGTCAAAACGGACAGCGTGACGAATATGCGCGTGTTTTTGGATAGATTGGGCAAAGACAACTGCGTTGCGAAAGACGTGGGCAGCCACTACAAAAAAGTATACGAGTATTTCGGCTTGGAGTTGGAAGAAAGATGGGAGCGCGATTTCAGTTGCACATCGTCGGTGGATAACTTTGTTCTCGAACTCGGCACGTTTATATGGGTTTTTGTTTCGTTGACTGTCGCGCTTGTGGCGATATTGCTGTTGCTTGTGATAAATCTCATTTCGTTCAGCATATCGGATCGCAAAAGGGAAATCGGCATATTGTCCGCGTTGGGAACGTCTGACAGAGACATTGTGTATATGTTTTTGTTGGAAATTTTGTTCGTAGCGATAATTTGCTTTGTGTTGGTGTTTACCGCGTATGCGGTATTTTCCGGCATATTCAACAACTATTTCGCCGCCGTCAAAGAATACCCCGAAGGCATAGTGGTGTCCTACTTCAACATCAACTTCCTTGCGGTGGCAACGCTTATCGTGGCGTGTTTCGGTTTGCTTCTTTTGGCGGCGTGGATACCTGCAAAGAAAATTTCCAAACGCAAACCGATAGACGCAATACGCAACAAATAGCAACAAAAAATACCTTCCCCGCACGGGAAGGTATTTTTTTTCGTCAAAAGTTTTAGGAATTGAGACTTTCCAATTTGAGGCAGACAGTGCCCTGTTTTGCGCCGCAGAGGGGACAGGTCTCCCAAGCCTCTTTGCCGACGGCGGTATGTCCGCAGCCGGAACACATCCAAGTGACCTCGCGGTCTTTTTTGTACAGCGTGCCGTTTTTCATCTGGTTGTACAGTTCGGTAAAGATAGCCTCGTGCTGCATTTCCACCTTTGCGGTCAGTTCAAACAGATCCGCTATGTCGTCGAAACCTTCTTTGCGTGCTGTCTTTGCGGCGGGCAGATAAATTTCGTACGCCTCAACGTGTTCGTCGTCGGCGGCAAATTTGAGGTTTTGTTCGATGTCCCATTTCTCTTTGAAAGGGAAGCCGCCCGCGATGTCTATGTTGTCTATGGGTTTGTCGCTTGCCTTTTGCAAAAAGGTGTAAAACATTCTTGCGTGGTTGAACTCTTGATAAGCGATGGAATCCACGATCTCCGCCATCGTTTTGTATCCGTTGTAGCGCATACCGTATTCCATAAATTCGTATCGCGTGCGCGCCTGAGTCTCCGCGGCAAACGCCTTTGCCAAGTTGATATACGTTTTACTTTCCAACAATTTCATATAGTTTCTCCTTTTTTTGAGAAGTTTGCCCCACTGAAAGCGGCGCTAAACCTGTTTCGCCGCAAAAATCGCATATATGCGCTTTGTTATTGCGGTTGCGTCCGCAGTTGAGGGCTCATACGCACCTAAACCGCAATTGCGGCGGGAATAGCGCGGAGCGGGAGCAGTCTGCCGCAAGAAAAACGGCGGCGCTATGCGGCGAATCGCGAATACTCGCCCTCATCAAAAGATATTCAAGCGCAATTGCCGCAAACTTTACGCGGCGCTGTCGGGGAAAGCCGCTTAACCGTCTCATATCCGATAATGTATTTGACATAATTTGCGGGCGGTAATATAATGTTATCAACTTAAATTCAGAGGTACTACCGATGGAGCATAAGGAACAAAATACTTCCTCTGACGAGGAGGCGAACATATGTTAAACGCATTGGCGGCGGCAACCGTGACCGAATGGGTGTGGATAGCGCTGGGCATAATAATCGTACTGCAATTTGCCGCAATCGTCGTTTTGGCGGTACTGCGGCGTAAAAACAAGAAACCGCGCGCCGCAAACAGCCCCGGTTTCAAACAGCGTTGCAAGGATCTGTGGCGTTACTTTACCGTGTACGAAAAAATCTGGTTTTTCAGCATACTCGTATTGGCGGTGGCGTTTGCGTTTATCTTCCCGGAGACGGACGAGCCGTCCTACACGGTCACGCTGGACAAGTCCGTCTACAACGTTGCCGCGCAAGGCAATTTCGATACGCTCAGTTTCGAAGGCACAACGGATACCTACGTGCTTTGCCACATCGACTTTACGGAAGCCGACGGCACGGAACACAGTTACAGCCTTGCGGATATTTCCAAATTCGGCGAATGGACCGTCCAACCGGGCGACAGCAAAGAGGACGTCGAGAGTATGACGCTGAAACTCGGTTTGTACGACGGCAAAACGGGCGGCGTAGAGCCGTTTGACTTTGCAATAGACGCAGGCACAACCATATCCATAGAGTGCTACTACAACGGCGACGAGGACGAACCCGCGCCGCTGGTAGTGTCGCTGTTTGATTCGGCAAGCGGAAACAAACTTATCGACGGGGCGGAAATCACCTTGGAAGAAGGTCCGAACGTTCAGGTAAACAGTTTCCTCGTGTCGGCGGGGGTGATAACTTTCCTCTACGTGCTGGACGTAATTCTCAACATCGCCTGCGAGCTGCTCATTTCCAAACAGAGCAAATGGAACTTCATCGTGTCGCTGGGCGTGGAGATAGTGGAAATAATCATCTGCATAGTGTGTATCTACCGTTTTGCGACGATGGCGGTCACGCTGCTGTTCTGGATACCCTGCGACATAATAAGTTTCGTCGTGTGGCATCGTCACCCGGACAGACAGCAGGAAGAACTGACGGTAGTCAAAAAACTCACTTGGTGGCAGGACGTGTTACTTGTAGCCGCAATTGCGGTGTGGACGGTAGGTATAGGCTACCTGCTTACGCTGATAGAGGTGGAGGGCGGAATATTCGCTACCAATCTGACGGTGGAGCGTATCGTTTGTTATCTTGACGCGGCGGCAAGCGCGGTGGGTATTGCCAACGGCTTACTTATACTTTTCCGCTACCGCGAGCAGTGGATAGCCTGGTACATAGTGGCTATCTTGGAGACGGTGATAGACATCTTGGCGCACCAATGGGTGTTGCTGATACTGAAAGCAGGCTATCTCACCAACACTACCTACGGCTACATCAAGTGGACGCAGTACATTCGCCGTCACAAGGAGGATAGCGCCGCCTCGAAAAAACAGTCAATTGCCCAAAAAGCGTAAATGGGGGCAAAAATGTTCCTCGCTTTTGTTGACAAACGGGCGTTATGTGGTACAATAGTAGGGATCTGAAACGCCGCAAGGCAAGGGAGAATTTATGAAGGAGCTTCTCGAAAGCATCTACAAGCGCCGTTCCGTGCGCACTTACAGCAAGGAGAAACTTTCCTCCGAGGAATACGCCGCCGCGGAAGAATATCTGCACCAACTCAAACCGCTCATTCCCGAGTTGCAGGTGGAATTTCAAATTGTGCCTTGCAGCGAAACCAACTGCAAGTTCAACGCCGAATATTGTTTGCTCGTGTACAGCACGGAGGGCAATCTGTGGCTTACCAACGTCGGATATATGTTGGAGCAGTGGGATCTTAAACTTGCGTCAATGGGTATCGGCGTGTGCTGGTACGGAATGGGCAAAGTGGAAGAAGAGCGTCAGTGCGACCTTGTGTACGCAATAATGTTGAGTTTCGGCAAGTGCGACCCCGAATTGTTCCGCAACGGCGACTACGATTTCAACCGCAAGTCCGCTTCGGACTTTTGGACGGGCGCAAGCGATCTGCGCATTGCGGAAATTGCCCGTCTTGCCCCCAGCGCGGTAAACTCGCAGCCTTGGCGCGTTGAGCAGGTGGACAACAAATTCAACGTCTACCGTAAAAAAGGCGGCGTGCCGCTGCTTTCGGCGCAGTTGTACAAGCGTTGGAACAAGGTGGATATGGGCATATTCCTCTGCTTTGTGGACGTCGCGTTGGAAAGCGAAGGCTATACGTTCAGCCGCACCCTCGGCACGGACAGCGACGAGGGCAAGCGAGCGCTTGTGGCGACGTACACCATTACGCGGCAGAGCGCATAAACAAGTTTTTCGTAACGCTTTTCAGCCCGAACGGAGCAAACGTTCGGGCTTACTTAACGTCAAAAACGTTTTTCCTACCCGTTCGGCGTAATTTTTCCTCTGAGAGCAACGTACGCTTTCTTGTTGCAAAATTCGTCGGTATATTGTATAATTATCTGTATGTTGAAGATTGACCAGATTTGGAAGAATATTCTGTTGGCGGCGGAGGCAAAGACTACCACTCTTGCCTACGATCTGTACATCAATTCGCTTGCGCCCGTGGGTATTTATCACGACCGTTTGATCTTGCTTGCGGACAACCGCGCCATCAAGAACATTGTGGACAACAACTACAAAGAGGTGCTGCGCAAATGCACCAATCAGGTTTTCCCGTCCATAGCGGACGTGGAAGTTATCGTCGAATCGGAGTTGGAAAACGTCGGCAACGCCGCAAAAGAAGTGGACATACCCGTTTCCTCCAACTACGTGGACGACACGGAAAGCAAAGTAAACTTTGTTGCGCAGTACACGTTTGAAAACTTTGTCGTGGGTAAGTCCAACGAATATGCCGCCGCCGTTGCGAAAGCGGTTGCGGACAACCCCGGAGAAAAGTACAATCCCGTGTTCATCTGGGGAGGAGTCGGCTTGGGCAAGACGCACTTGATGCACGCGATAGGCAACAGTTTGCAGCGCAACTTCCCCGAAAAACGCATAATGTACGTCACCTGCGACCAATTCGTAAACGAATTTATCGAGTCGATACACGACAACGACCCCAACGCCACAAAGAATTTCCGCGCAAAATACCGCAAGTTGGACGTGCTGATGATGGACGACGTGCAATTTCTTGCCAACAAAGAAGGCACGCAGGAGGAGATGTTCCACACCTTCAACGAACTGTACCTTGCAGACAAACAAATCATTCTCAGCAGCGACCGCCCTCCCAAAGAGATAAAGATAGAGGAACGGCTCAAAACGCGTTTTGCCACGGGAGTTATTGCGGACATTCAGCCGCCCAATCTGGAAACGCGTATCGCGATCCTGCAAAAGAAGTGCAGCAACAAAGGGTACACTCTCAACATACGCGTGCTTACCCTCATCGCGGAGAAAATCACCAACAATATCCGCGAAATGGAAGGTATGCTCAACAGGATAATCAGTTACAGCACGCTTGTGGGCGGCGACCCCAACGATATGAGTATCGTGCAGGAAGCGTTGAAAGACTACGCCGACGCCAGCACCGACATCATCACGATAGACCAGGTCGTCAAAGCCGCTTGCGAATATTTCCGCGTGCGCCGCGAGGACCTCGTCGGAAAAAAGAAGAACAAGGAGATCGTCGTTCCGCGGCAGATATGTATTTACCTCATTTGCGACATTTTGGGGCAGAGCGTACCCCTTGCCAGCATAGGCGAGTACTTCGGCGGCAGGGATCATACTACCGTTATGCACGCGCGCGACAAAATAAGCGAAGAGATAAAGACCAACGACATCACCGCCGCGCAGGTCAAAGACATACGCGACAAAATTTACAATCGCTAAGACGAGGGCATTCGGTGAAAAAAGGTTTCACCTCGGGCGCCGCACAAAACAATTTGTGCGACGCCATTTTTTGATTGGTAGATACGCCGCGCGAGTATTCCGCTCAAAACGGTTTCACAAGTCGATTGGGCGGACGGTACTTTTTTTTGCGGCGCTGAAAAGTAACGGGTTTGCGCTTAATTACGTATATTGATTAAGCCACCGCTTTGCGGGTTTGCACGGTGAAAGGGTTTCGGAGGCGCGCGCCTCGCGAAAATATGCGGCGGTTTGCGCGTCTCAGGCAAAGGTTTTGTGCAAAAACGCCCCCTCCCCGTTTGCCGCCCGCAAATCGCACCCAACCGCAAATTCCGCGAATTTTTTTTTGTAAAAATATTGACGGGGGGGGGGGGCACTCCCGTGTTATAATGATACCGAATACCGCCAAGGAGGGACAAATGAAACTACATCGCAAAATAAACGAAGTTCTCGGAAGAATGGGAATGAGTGAAAACGGCAAATATATGTACGGCGCGCTGTTGGGTTACGAAGCCAACAGTTACATAAACGCGTACGGTATGGTGATACGTTTGTCAATGTACGCAGACGACCGTCAGCGTTCGGAGATTTCGCAGGCGTTGCTGTCGTACAAAAACAGATTTTTCGCTTATCGATTCGACAATTACGGCTTGACGCTTATTCTCAACGATTGGACGGAGGGCGCTCTGGCGAAACGGTTGGAACAACTGCTGCAAAACGTTTTATCTATATGCAAGCAGCAGGGCGCGCTCGGCGTGGGTTACTGCCCCGTGTGCGGCAAAGAGTTGAATTTTGACGAGGCGAAGAAGTGCGTTGTGGACGGAATGACCGTCACCATCGACAACGACTGTGTGGACAAGATAAACACCGCTATCGACACGGAAAACAAGATATTCGACGAAGCGCCCAACAACTATCTGCGCGGTTTTTGCGGAGCGCTTGTGGGAGGAGTTGCCGGCGTTGTCGTGGCGATATTGCTTTATTTGGCGGGATTTATTTCCGCATTGTCCTCTTTCGTGGCATTTTTTGTGGGAGTTCTGCTGTACAAAAAGTTCGGCGGCAAGCCCAACAAGATGATGATAGTTATCGTCACCGCCACTACGTTTGTATTGATGATGGCAAGCGTCGTATCCATCTACTTAGTGGCGACAGCCGTTGCGCTCAACCAAGAGGGTCTGAATATGAACGTGTTCGACGCGTTCGCTATGCTGTTGAAAGACAGCGAATTTGCCGCGGCGTTTTATTCCGATATTGCTATGACGGCGCTGTTTACGGTGTTGGGGTGCGTTTTCGAAGTGATACAGACCGTTCGCACCGTTCGCCGCACCAAGAATCTATGACAACACTTTTGAACCAATAATTTACGGCAAGCGGTCGGGCGCATATCCCGACCGCTTGTTTGTTGCCTTTTGTGCGCTGTAAATTGCCGCAATTGCGGACGAAAGCAAACGAGAGAGCAAATTCGTGCAAAAACGGTCGAGAATCCAAACGATTCCCGACCGTTGTTTATTCGTGTTGCGGCGCAAACGCGCTTTCGGTTGTCCGATATTCGGTGAGCGGCGCTATTTTCAACGTCATTCCGAACGCTTCGCCGCAGGCTCGACCGTCGTTGCGTTTATACGTTGTTCCGCCTCCGCGAAGTAGCGTTCGTACGCTTTTGTAAGCATTTTGTTGTAGCGTTGGCGTTCTTCTTCCGTTTTGGGTTGTTTGAAGGTGTACGGACCGTTTACTTTCCAACTGTTGAACATTCCTATACGGATAGCGTTTTGCGGGCAGAGGTGTGCGCAGCGCATACACATCAGGCATTTGCCGCCGAAGCGGAACTTGCCGTTCTTTGTTATCCGAATGTTGTGCGTGGGGCAGTCGTTGACGCATTTGCCGCATTTTACGCAATCTTTGGATACGCTGTACATACGTCCGTTGAGTTGTCCGCCCCATTGTTCGCAACGCATAGCCCAAGCGATAGCCGCGCCGCAACCGACGCGTTCCAGCAGATGTTTTTGCCCTTGCAGAATTTCTTCCGCGTCGAGAGGTATCAACTGCCGAGCCGTTTGCCACATTTTGAGCGCCATTTCGTCGGAGTGGCGGAACATAATGTTGTAGGGCATACAGTAGTGGTATTCGTTGGTTACGTTGAGACGGCGGCGTTTGAGTATGCCGCACAATTTTATGGAAGAAATATTGTTCAATTTGAGCGGTTCGCCCGAACAATTGAACAGAAACGCGCGCTTGTTTTTCAGAAGGTGCGGAAGTTTTTTCGCAAAACTCAACACAATCGGCGGAGCGTTGAATGCGTACACGGGGTAGCCTATTCCCAACAGATCGCAATTTACTGCCGTCTGCCAAACGCTGTCGGGAAGTTTTTTTTCAAGAGTCAGTCCGTCTATGGACAGCAATTCCACTTCGTTGTCACGTTGGCGCATTGTTTCGGCAAAGCGCTCGGCGATACGGCGCGTGTTGCCCGTACCGGAAAAGTAAAAAATGGCTATTTTCATTTTATTTTACCGTATTTTGCCTCGAACTTGTCGTTGAAGTAGTAGAAGTTGTCCTCGTTGGGGTCGTGACTGTCGTACCACACCTGCGCGTAAATACGGTCTTTCTTCGCCAGACGGTCGAAGTCCCAGCAGTAACTTGTGTAACTCGGATTCCACCAATGTCCCGCAAGCACCGTGTAGCCTTTCATACGGAAACGCTGTCCGTCGCTGTTTTCCCATTCCAAAGTGTCGTATATTCCGCCCTTTTGGGAAAGCAGTTTTCCGCCGTGCATAGCCGCAATGCGGCGCAAGTCCTTGTAGCCTATTTCCTTTTGCGGGTCGTAGCCGATGTCCACCTGCGGCGCGGAATTTTTGTCCAGCAATTTGCGGTAGTCTATCGGGTTGCCCTGTTCGTCTTTTCCCTCGAAAAGCAGCGGAAATTTGCTCCAATCCTTTCCCAATGCGTCGTACGCCGCGTCGCCGCCGAAGTAGGCGAGCATACGCGCCGTGTCTTTGTGCGCTTTCCAATAGGCGGGACTGTTTGGGTTTTTGCACAGACGTTCTATCGCGAACTTTTTGATGAGTTTCTTGGGGACGATCTTTCCCGCCGAAAGTATGCCGTGCGTCTTTTTGAACTGCTTCCAGAAGTCCGCCGTGCTTTGACGTTGGTAATCGAACATATCGTTGAGCACGTCTCCGTCGCTGAACCACACCCCGTGGAAATTGCGTATCGCGTTGAAATCGGGGTCGAAGAAATTTTTTACGTTGCCGCCGATTATTTCGAAGCCGTCGTTAAGTACGTCGTAACCCGTTACGCAGTTGACGAGTCCGCCGCCGATGTTGAACACTCTCCCCCAAAAGTTGTTTTTGAGCGTCGAGCCGTTTTCCATATCCGCCTTTATTATGTTGGCGATGAGTCTGCCGGAATCTTCCGCCGTGACCCATTCCAACGGAGCGTTGAAACAGGTGTGGAACATCAGCCCGTCGCTCATATTGTCGCTGAGCATATGGCTGTGCAGCATCGCCGTTTGACGAAGCACCGCCTTGTAGCGGATATTGCTTTCCAGCACGCGGAACTCGCCGCGCATTTTTGTAAGCGAATATATGTCGAACGGGGAAATTACCAACGGATCGCCCACGCGCGCCCACATATGCTTGCTGTTGCGGTTGCCGTACAGCGCGACGGTAGATATGTGTATCAATTTGGGCTGATCGTGCAGCGATTCGATAGCGGTGCAAAGGCATTCCGCGCCCTTTTCGTTGCAGGCAATGGCGTAGAGCGGCGACCTGTCGCTGTGCGGAGGTATCACCGACGCCATATTTACAACGTAGTCCGTGCCGCTTACCAACTCGTCGCACACTTCCGGGTGATTGACGCTGCCGTACACAAACTGTACGCGTTTCATTTGCCCTTTGCAGATCTTTTTGATTTCACTAAGGCGTTTTTCTTTGGGAAAAACAAGCAGTTTCAACTGCACGTCGGGAAGTTTTATCAACTCGCGCAGAGCCTGTACTCCCATATTTCCCGTTACGCCCGTCAAAGCGACCTTCATTTTGTTTGCTCCTCGGTAAATGATCGAACGGTCACACCGCCCATTATAACTTTTATATTATACCCGATTTTTTTCGCAAAAGCAAGACAAAAACGACACAATCCGACAAAATTAGTATAGGCATTTGCCTATAAATGCAACGCCGCCCCTCAAAAGGGGGCGGCTGAGTAAATTTTCTGTTTGCTATCAGGCGAAATGATTTCGACGGTATTGCGCAAGCGAACTTGATACTGCCGACGAATAGGCAATCCTTTTCCGCACAATTTTTCTAAACTCAAATTGTTCGTACCCTACTTCAACTGCGGTGAGCAGCGTTTGCGCGTGTGCGTCACGACGGGACAAACAAAAAGTAAGAGGAGCATTTGCCCCTCTTCTTTTTGCACCTTGCCGATTGCGCATAGTACGGTCGAAACAGCCGTGACGCGTCAACAGACGGTCGATATAAACGAGTACGGTTTGTTATTCTTTCAGCGCGTTTTGTCGGCTTCGATAGGTGCAATCCGGTACAATTATTTCAGCATAAATCAGATATTAAAATGCGCCGTTTCGACTCTGTACAAACGATATTGAGTTTTATTGGAAATATATTCCGCGCGAGTTCTTCACCACGTTTTTCACAAAAGGCGCTTTCAACGCGTGCGATACGGTTTATGCGCCGCAAAAAGCATTTTGCGCCCCGTTTGCCGCCGAATATTTCCCGTTTTTACTTTCAGTCGATATATATACTGTTTTCGGTGGGAAAAAATTAAGCAAAATGGAAATTTTGGTAAAAAATTTTTGAATCTTTTTTGCAATTGCACATCGTCACGCCCCAAAGTCTACGTTTCGGTGCGCCGAAACCTTCCGTTCGCGTTGCGCCCCGCTCTGCTTGTGACGGGAAACGGCACAACAACCAATCTGCTTGCGCTGACAAATTTCTCTGCAATTGCCCTCCTTAAAAAAAGACAGGAAAAAAAGGGCGCACCTTGTTGCCCTTTTGTTGCAATCAAACGGACGACTGTCCGCCCGCGGTGCTGTCCCTCCCGCCTTCCTTTCCCGCACGGCACAGCGCGCCTATCGGCGGAGCGGTCGCAATTTTGCGCGTATTTCAACGATTCGGCGTTTTTCTGCGCCGTAGTACTTCGTGGCAAACAACCGTTGCGACGATTGGCACAAGCAGCATCGCCGCTTCGCCCGCAAGCAACAGGGCAAAGTTTGTGGTGCAGGTAATTGTCACCGCCGCAAAATATATCGCGCAACAAGCGGGCAATTTTGCCGCGCGGCGGATAAAATAAGTAATCTATATAATAAGTTTACAAATTATTTTACTTTTACCAATGTTGACATCTTGTAACGGTTGTTGTAAAATTACATTACCACATTACTATTTTAATATTTCCAAAAATTTGCGCACAATCTATCGGTAGATTGGTGTGTCGTTTCCATAGCGCAAGTTTTTGGGAAATAGTAGTGTGGTAACTATCGGGACACACATCTACAAGTGCCGTTTCGATAGGGACGGCACTTTTTTTGTTGAAAATTCAAACAGGAGGCACACTATGAAAAGAATTTGGAAAATTGCGCTTGCGGTTTTGCTTGTCGTGCTTGTTGCGACGGCAATGACGTTTGCTGCCTGCAATCCCAACGACGAGCCGCAATTGCCCCAAACGCCCGACGGCGGCGGTACAGGCACAGGTGGCGGTACAGGTACAGGTAGTGGCACAGGCGGCGATCATCAGCATACTTTTGCCGAGGCGTGGAGCAGCGATGACGACTACCATTGGCACGACGCAGATTGCGGACATTCCGAAAAAAGCGAAATGGGTCAACACGTTTTCGGCAACGACAACGAGTGCGACGTGTGCGGTTACACGCGCGCGCAGCCGGGTGCGTCGGTGTTGGAAGTGCAAAACGGTCAAATACAAGGTCTCAACATCTTTATGTTGGTAGAGCCGACTGTTTCCGACGTGCCGCTTGCGCAAATGGTCAAGGTAAGCGACGGTTGCCTCTGGACGCTTTCCTACGACAAAATCGGCAACGACGTAATCAACTCCAAGGTCGCCACGCAAAAGGACGGTCAACTTGCCAACGGCGACAACACCTTTTACATAGTGGTTTCGTCTCAACTCGACCCAAGCCTTATCAGCGTTTACACGATAACCATTCACCGCAGTTATTTAACGCAAATCAGTTACCACTTCAAAAATTCCGTCGTCCGCACCCAACAGTTCTACACGGGCAACGAGGTGCAAGCGGAGTGGACTCCCGACTTTACGGGCTACACATTCAATTGTTGGCGCGACGGTGAAGAGCAACAATATGTAACGCAAACGTTGTGGGCGTCGCTGGATCTGTATGCCGACGCCACAGCCAACAACTACAACGTCACTTTGGACGTAAACGACGGCGACAGCCTCAACCAAACGCAGTACTCCGTCAGTTACGACAGCGAGTTCACCTTGCCCACGCCCACTCGCGAGGGTCACACCTTTTTGGGTTGGTACAACGGCGAGGAGGAAATAACCGACGGCACAAACACCAACATAGAAGCGTGGAACATAGCCGACGACGTGCAACTTCAAGCACATTGGCAAATAAACGACTACACCTTGGGCGTTGAAGTTAGCGGCAATGCTTGCGGCTCTGTACAGGGCGGCGGAACTTTTACCTACGGCAACAGCGTAACGCTAACGGCGACCACCAATTTGGGTTATAACTTCTTGGGTTGGTACGAGGGCGAAAGCCTTGTTTCGGACGAACTTGTGTACGCCTTTGATATGCCCGCCAAAAGCACAACCTACACGGCAACTTGGGCAGTGGACGAACCCTTATCTTCAATTGAATTTACATCTACGCCCACGACGTGTACGATTACGGGCGTAAAAGATAGTGTCGTCACAGATATTGTTGTGCCGAACTATGTTACAAGTATAAACAGCGGCGCGTTTCGTGATTGCAACAGTTTGCAGAGCATTACGCTGTCGTTTGTGGGAGAAAAAGCCGACGGCTCGGGTGCTAAACACTTCGGGTATATTTTCGGAGCGAGTAATTATTCCTACAACAGCAGTTACGTGCCGACCTCTCTCAAAAAAGTTGCTATAACGGGCGGTACAAGCATAGACGAACGCGTTTTCTACGGTTGTAGCAACTTGCAAACGGTAACTTTTGAGGGCGACAGTCAATTGCAAAGCATAGGTAACGACGCTTTCTACGGTTGTAGCAATTTGACGGAAATAACTATTCCAAGCACTGTTACAAGCATAAGTAACGAGGCTTTCGACTGGTGCAGTAGTTTGCAAACGGTGAAGTTTGAGGGTGACAGTCAATTACAAAGTATAGGCAACTACGCTTTCTACAATTGCACCAAATTGACGGAAATAACAATTCCAAGAACTGTTACAAGCATAGGCGAACACGCTTTCCGGTATTGCAGAAGTTTGCAAACGGTAACGTTCGAGGGCGACAGTCGATTGCAAAGCATAGGTAACTACGCTTTCAGCGGTTGCAGCAATTTGCAAATGGTAACGCTTGACGGCGATCAATTGCAAAGTATAGGCGGCAACGCTTTCAGCGATTGCAGTCAGTTGACGTCAGTTGTAATTCCAAGTTCAGTCACAAGCATAGGTAATTACGCTTTCGACAGTTGCAGTAATTTGCAAACTGTAACGTTTGCGGGCGATCAATTGCAAAGCATAGGCAACTACACTTTCAGCAGTTGCAGCAAATTGACGGAAATAACAATTCCGAGTAAAGTTACGAGTATAGGCAACTCCGCTTTTTGCAATAGCGGTCTAACGTCGATCGCAATTCCAAGCACTGTTACAAGCATAGGCAACTCCGCTTTCTCCGATTGCGTCAGTTTGCAAACGGTAACATTTGAGAGTAACCAATTGCAAAGCATAGGCGAATACACTTTCAGCGGTTGCAGCAAATTGACGGAAATAACAATTCCGAGTAAGGTTACGAGTATAGGCAACTCCGCTTTCTACGGTTGTAACAGTTTGGATAGTATTACGTTGCCCTTTGCGGGACAAAAAGCCGACGGCTCGGGTGCTACACACTTTGGGTATATTTTCGGCGCGAAAGATTACAAAGCAAACAAAACAAGCGTTCCGACCTCTCTCAAAAAAGTTGTTATCACGGGCGGTACAAGCATAGACGAAAGCGCTTTCTACGGTTGTGATAGATTTACATCAATTGTTATTCCAAACACGGTCACGAGCATAGGCTACTTCGCTTTCGGCGATTGCGGTAATTTGCAAACGGTAACGTTTGAGGGCGACAGTCAATTGCAAAGCATAGACAACTACGCTTTCAACGATTGCACCAATTTGCAAACGGTAACGTTTGAGGGCGAAAGTCAATTGCAAAGCATAGGTGACGGCGCTTTCAGCGGTTGCAGCAAATTGTCGGAAATAACAATTCCAAGTATGGTAACAAGCATAGACCAATATGCTTTTAGACAATGCAATAAATTACAGACGATAACCTTTGAGGGCGATCAATTGCAAAGCATAGGTTACTACGCTTTCAACGGTTGCAACGGTCTACAAGATGTCTACTACGGTGGCACAATCGGAGATTGGTGCGGCATTAAGTTTAGCGGTGATGGTGCAAACCCAATGTATTATGCCGACCGCTTCTTTATGAAACAGGGTGACGATTGGAAAGAGGTGACTGAAATTGAAATTCCCGAAAGCGTCACAATTATAAGAAGTTATCAATTTTACTGTTTCGGCAACATAACGTCGATTACAATTCCAAGCACTGTTACAAGCATAGGCGAACGCGCTTTCAGCGGTTGCCGCAATTTGGAAACAGTAACGTTTGATGGCGATAGCCAATTGCAAAGCATAGGCAACAACGCTTTCTGCGCTTGCAGCAATTTGCCATCAATCACACTTCCAATTATGGTAACAAGCATTGGCGAGTCCGCTTTCTGGGGTTGCAGTCAATTGACAATTTATTGCGAGGCTACGAGCGAACCGAGCGGCTGGAACAAAAGTTGGAACTACGAAAAACGCCCCGTTGTGTGGAATTGTTGTGGTAGTACAACGATTGGTGGGGTTGTATATGTGTTACATAACGACAATACGGCAATCGTGGCAAACACAACAGTCAAATTGCCTGCACAAGTTACGATTCTGCAAAATGTGGAATTTAAAGGAAGGCAGTATCTTGTTTCAAAAATCGGGAGTCGCGCTTTCTGCAATTTCACCAACTTGCAAACAGTAACATTTGAGGGTGACAGTCAATTGCAAAGCATAGACGAATACGCTTTCTACGGTTGTGGCAATTTGACGGAAATAACAATTCCAAGTACGGTAACAAGCATAGGCGCGTATGCCTTCCAGGGTTGCAGTCAATTGAATACGGTGTATTGGAACGCTGTCAATTGCGAAAAGGCCGGTGGTTACAGCGCTTCAATATTTGATGGCTGCTCGCTTTTAACACAAGTTGTGATAGGGGATAACGTAAAGTCTATTCCCGGTTACGCTTTCAACGGTTGCAGCAGTTTGCAAACGGTAACGTTTGAGGGCGACAGTCAATTGCAAAGTATAGGCAGCTATGCTTTCCGCGGTTGCGACAATTTGACGGAAATAACAATTCCAAGCACTGTTACAAGCATAAGCGAACGCGCTTTCTACGGTTGCAGCAGTTTGCAAACGGTAACGTTTGAGGGTGACAGTCAATTGCAAAGCATAGGCTACTCCGCTTTCGACAGTTGCAGTAATTTGACGGAAATAACAATTCCAAGTATGGTAACAAGCATAAACTCCTACGCTTTCGACAGTTGCAGTAGTTTGCAAACGGTAACATTTGAGGGCAATCAATTGCAAAGCATAAGCTACTACGCTTTCCGCGGTTGCAACGGTCTGCAAGATGTCTACTACGGCGGCACAATCGGAGATTGGTGCGGCATTAAGTTTGGCGATAAGGGTGCCAACCCGATGTACTATGCCGACCACTTCTTTATGAAACAGGGTGTCGAATGGAAAGAGGTGACTGAAATTGAAATTCCCGAAGGCATCGAAAAAATCGGCGATTATCAATTTTACTGTTTCGGCAACATAACGTCGATTACAATTCCAAGCACTGTCACAAGCATAGGTAACTACGCTTTCAACGGTTGCAGTAAGTTGCGAACGGTAACTTTTGACGGTGACAGCCAATTACAAAGTATAGGTGGCTCCGCTTTCCTCGATTGCAGTAACTTGTCAGAAATAACAATTCCAAGTACGGTAACAAGCATAGGCGCGTATGCCTTTCAGGGTTGCACTCAATTGACAATCTGTTGTGAGGCAGAACAGCAACCCTCTACTTGGGATAGTTCTTGGAATCCCGACAACCGCCCCGTTGAGTGGGGATACAAACAACAATGACCTAACGGTCTTTATATAGAGAACAAATAAAAATAAAAGGAGAAACAACAATGGCAAGAAATGTTGACACAACACAAATTTTAGCAAAAATGAAAGTGATTCCACAACTTTCAAAAGAGAATGTGGCAATTGTTAACAAGGAGTACTTTGACGAATTTGAAAAAAACTTGGAAGCAACTCACGAGTGCGGTCGTTTTGCGGATAAAGAAATATTGGAGAGGGCTCTCGATGAACTTGATAACAAATTGCCGATATCCGGAGATACCGGAAAATCGAAAAAAGCATTAGTCCAGTATATAATGGGTAATAATGAATTTTGGGATAATATTGAGGGCAAAACAAAAAATTTTGACCCGGTTTATGTTGTTAACAAAATGACAGAATTTTCTTTAAGCCGCGAGGGAAGAGAGGAAATTTGTCTTTGCAGTGCGTTGTGTCGTTATTTGAGCGAGTGGACGTCGGGCAGCGTACTTGACAAAAAACAACGTCAACATCGGTTTCCGCTATACAACGAACCCGTATGTAGGGCGTTAGCGGAATTGGGTTATACTCACGCTACCAAACAAAACCTGCCTTACTTTGAATTTGCAAGAATTATGGCAGATTTATCCCTGAAAACAGGCTTGAACTATGTGGAACTCGACCATATTCTGTGGATATATGGCAAAACATTGTAATTTATCCGATTCTCTTTATTATTTTTGCGGCAAGTCTCAATTGCGGGGAAAGTTGAAGTGACTGGACTCGTCTCCCACGCAGTGGGAGTAAGCGGAGCAATGTGTAACATTGCGGAGCGCTACATATTTCGAACTGTCCGGTCACTTGCCCGTGGGCGGACGAGCCAAAAGACAGCAATGGAAAAGAGAGCAGTTTTCTGCTCCCTTTCCGTTGCAACATAAAGGCGAATGTCCGCCCACTTGGTCGAAGTGACTGGACTCGAACCAGCGGCCTCTTGGTCCCGAACCAAGCGCGCTACCAACTGCGCTACACCTCGATATAAAATTTATTTTTCTGAATATTATTATCTGCTTGATAGCAGTTGGTAGCGCCGTCGTCGCTACCCTCGCTTGTCAGCACCAACAGTGCAAGCACTGTCAGTACCGCTGATGGCTCGGTCGCTCCTCTCCCACGCGGTGCAGACACCTTGTGGGGACCCTTTTGCTTCCGCACTTCGAGCGTTGCTCTCGTGGGTACTTGCTACAAACACCACACCGTGGTGTTTGCTTAACGCGTACCCCAACTGCGCTACACCTCGATTGCGTTACTATTATACAGTATAAATTGTTTTTTTGCAACCGATTGCGCCAATTCTTTACGATCTTGTTGATTGCAAGTACAATTTGCGCAAACCGCTTGCGCAATGGCGTAACAGGTGGTATACTGATGTTACTACAAATATTTTACGTAAAGGAGAAGTTATGAAAAAATTTTTTGGTGAATTCAAGAAATTTATCACTCGCGGCAATGTCGTGGATATGGCTGTCGGCGTGATCATCGGCGGCGCATTTACGGCAATAGTAACGGCGCTTACCAATCAGATTCTTATGCCCATCATCAATTGGGTGTTGTTTGCCATCACGGGCGGCAAGGGCTTCGAAAACATTTACACCTTCCTGCAAACGACCTATGAGACAGACCCCGCCACAGGAAAACAGGTCATCGATCTTGCCAAGTCCATTTACATTGATTGGGGCGCGTTTATCACGGCAATCATCAACTTCCTGCTCATCGCGATAGTGTTGTTCTGCATTGTAAAACTCATCAACGGCGTTCGCGACAATGCTGCAAAGCAAAAGGGCAAGTACGCTCCGCTTACCAGGGAAGAAGTGCGCGAACTTCGCAGAAACGGCAAAACCTCCGACGAGATACTCGCCGCTGCCGCAACCAAAAAGGCGGAACAGGAAGAGGCGGACAGAAAGGCCGCAGAGGAAGCCGCCGCAAACGCTCCCAAGACAGAACAGCAACTGCTTGGAGAAATTGTGGAACTGCTCAAAGAAAAGCACTGAACGATTGTTCAGCGCGACCGCGGCGGAAATCGATTTTTCAATAAATACGACAATGGGGTGCGAATTTTTCGCACCCCGTTTTGTTTACTTTGCCAATCGGTAAATTGCTTCCATATACAGTTGAGTCATTGTGCGCAGATTGGACAAATCGATACATTCGTTTGGCATATGTATCGTCTGCTCCTCGCGCGGAAACAGCGGTCCGAACGCAACGCAGTTGGGCAAACATCTGCTGTACGTGCCGCCGCCGATAGCGAGCGGTTGCATATCTGTGCCCATTCGGCTGTTGTACACGTCCATCAACGTCGTAACGAGCGCGCTGTCCGACGGGACGAACAGCGGTTCGCTTGTGTGACGTTCCGCAATTTCGAATTCCGCAGGGGTGTTGGCGCGCAGCAATTCGTACATCTGTTTGCAGTTGTAAGTTACGGGGAAGCGTATATCCACGGTGGCGGTGATCGTGCCGTCCGCGGACGTTTTCAGCACGCCGAGATTGCAGGTGAGTTTGCCGCTTTCTTTGTCCGAAAGGGCGATGCCCCATTTGCCGCCGGTGGCGTCCGTTGTTTTCAACAGAAACGCAGCCGTTTTGTCGTCGGGATAGGTCTCGGCAAGGGCGCGAATAACTTCGTGGGCGGCGTTTATTCCCTCGTCGGGGGTGCTGCCGTGCGCCGCTTTGCCAACGGTCGTGCAGAAATAACCCTCTTTCGTCCTTTCGCAACGCAGTCCTTTCAGTTCCCTGCGGGAAAAAACCGTGCACCGCGCGGGTACGACGTTGGCGCGGTCGCCCGCCTCTATGCGCGTGCCGTCGGGCAGTTTGCCGCATATCACGTCGAATTGGTAAATTCCCTTTTCGCGGTTGATGACGGGGAAGTCTCCGTCCGGCGAGAAACTTACCGTCGGCTTGGGCATTTTCGAAAAGTAGTGTTCCACGCACTCCATACCGCTTTCTTCGTCGCAGCCGAAGATGAGGCGCACCGTTTTGGACAGAGTACAGCCGGCGTCTTTCAACGCCTTTACCGCAAACAGGCACGCTATCATCGGACCTTTGTCGTCCATTGCGCCCCGTCCGTACAGCCGCGTTTGCAAATCGTCGTCGCGTAGGCTTGCGCCGTAGGGGTCGCATATCCAGCCGTCGCTTTGGGTTGCGGGCACAACGTCGAGGTGTCCGAGTATGCCCAGCGTTTCGTTGCCCGTGCCCTTCCAATCGGCGTGTCCCGCGTAACCGTCGCAGTCGTACGTTTCCAGCCCGAACGAGCGCGCCAGCCGCAGAACGTAGTCGAGACACGCCTTTATCTCTTTGCCGAAAGGCGCGTCGGGTGCGGGGGAAGATTTCTCCGATTTGAAACGCAGTACGTTGCGCAATTCGGATATAATTTGAGAGTTTTCCGCGGGCAGGGCAAACAGCCCGTCCAAAATCTCGTAAGCCGCGGACAGTTCGTCGTTTTGAGAGACGGTTTTGCTTGGTATCGTTTTCTTCATTAAGCGCTCCTTGTGCCGACAACGCGCCCGCAAGCCCCGTTTCGGCGTTATTTGTCGGTGTGAGTTGATTTTTTATCTCCTATATTATACACAAATTTGCAATTATGTGCTATCATATAAGATACTTGCGGCAAAATTTTTGCCGTCGGACTGCATTTTTGCAAAGGATGGGCTATGGCAAACGAAAACAAAGGACATCGCGAACGGCTTCGACAACGAATGATGAAAGAAGGGTTGAGTTCCTTTCAGGACCACGAAGTTTTGGAATTGCTGTTGTTTCAGTATCTGCCTCGGCAGGACACAAACAAACTTGCGCATAGTCTGTTGGACAGGTTCGGCTCGCTTTCGGGGGTACTCAACGCGTCGCCCGAACGGCTGATGATGGTAAAAGGCGTAAGCGAAGTTACCGCGTGCAATCTGTCTATGCTCAAAGAGGTTTGGCGGCGGTGCAAAGCGAGCGAGGCAGCGGCAGTGTCCCTCAAAGGCGTAAATTCCATTGTGGAATTTGCTCAAAAACTCATTGCCGAAAGTTACGTGGAACGGCTCGTCGTTGTGTACGTGGACAACGACACGAAGTATCTTTTCCGCGACGAATATTCGTCGGACAGCGTAGACAGCGTCACGGTGGACGTAAAGAAGATAGTAAACAGCGCGTTGCGCGTCGGGGCTGCGGGAGTGATACTGTTTCACTGCCACCCGCACAGTTCCTGTACGCCCAGCGTTGCCGACGAGGAGTTCACCGAAAGGCTGACCGTTGCCCTTGCAAGTTTGGGTCTGTCGTTGTTGGAACACATCATTTTCAGCGACAGCAACAATTTTTACAGTTTCTATTGCCACGGAGATATGGCACGTATTCAAAGCCGTTTCAGAAAGGGCAACTGACGAGAGGTATTTATGTCACAATTACGCACGAGATTCGCACCCAGCCCCACGGGGTATTTGCACATAGGCGGTTTGCGCACCGCGCTGTATTCCTATTTGTACGCAAAAAAGAACAACGGAAAGTTTATTTTGCGCATAGAGGACACCGATCGCGGCAGATACGTGGAGGGCGCGGTGGAAGTTATCTACAAAACTTTGCACGAGACGGGGCTCAATTACGACGAAGGTCCGGACGTCGGCGGCGACTACGGACCGTACATTCAGAGCGAGCGCGCCAACGAATATATGAAGTACGCCTTGCAGTTGGTGGAAAGCGGCGACGCATACTACTGTTTTTGCGACGAGGAGCGGCTGGCGAGTTTGCCCGCGGTAAACGGCGCGCGGCGTTACGACAAGCATTGTCTTTCGCTGTCCGCAGAGGAAGTAAAGCAACGTCTTGCGCGCGGCGACAAGTTCGTCATTCGCCAGAATATGCCCACGGAGGGCAGCACCACCTATCACGACGCGGTTTACGGCGACATCACCGTCGAAAACAGCGAATTGGAGGATCAGATACTCATCAAGTCGGACGGTATGCCTACTTACAATTTCGCAAACGTCATCGACGACCACCTGATGGGTATCAACTGCGTTATGCGCGGCACGGAGTATCTCAGCAGTACCCCCAAGTACAACCTGTTGTACGACGCGTTCGGTTGGGAACGCCCGATGTACATACATATGCCGCCCATTATGAAAGACGCTCAGCACAAACTTTCCAAACGAAACGGCGACGCAAGTTACGAAGATCTCATCGCAAAGGGATTTCTCAAAGACGCGATAATCAATTACATAGCGTTGCTCGGCTGGTCTCCCAAAGACGACAGCGAAAAAATGAGTTTCGACGAACTGATAGAAAAGTTCGACGTTTCGGGCATAAACAAAAGCCCGTCCATCTTCGACCCGCTCAAACTTGCTTGGCTCAACTCGCTGTACATCAAGGAGATGACCCCGGAAGCCTTTGCGGAGTACGCGTCCAAGTGGATAGACAAGTGCTATCTGAAAAATTTCGACAAGGCGCTTGTGTGCAAACTGATACAGGGCAGGATAGAAACTTTTGCGGAAATAGAGGACAAGTTGCGCTTTTTGGTGCAGTTTGACGACTTCGACGTTGCGCTGTACGACAATCAGAAGCAAAAAACAAACGCCGACACCGCGCGCGAAGTACTTCCCGCGGTGAGGGACAAGTTTGAAAAACTTACCGAGTGGAACAACGCCTCTCTGTACGCCGCGTTGTTGGAACTCGTCGGAGAACTCGGGGTAAAAAACGGCAAAGTGCTTTGGCCAGCGCGTATCGCGTTGACGGGTCTTGCCGCCACTCCCGGCGGAGCAAGCGAAATAGCCGAACTGTTGGGGCGCGAAGAAACGCTTCGCCGTCTCGACAAATCGATATGCAATTTGCAATGAAATGTACGGGTGCGCTATGAAAAGTAAAGCGATTTTTGTGGAAAGTTCGCTCGGCTGCGACGTGCGCGCCGCCGCAGAAGCGATAGCCGAATATCTCGGCAAACAGGGCGAAAAAGTAAAGTTGTGCGCAGAATATCCCCTTTGCGCCGCAGACAGTACCGAGGGAGAGGGAGCGGATCTCGACGCCGTCTACGTTTTTGCTGGAAGGCTCTTGCGCAAACCGACGGCGGACGGGGCGGATCTTTCGGGGGACGAACAGGCGTTACAACGTTATGTCGAAAACACACTCGGCGCGGTAAAACGGTCAGAGCCGTCGGTGATATACGTCACTGCGGCAGACAAAGAAACCGCCTCCGCCGCAAACGATAGGGCAAGTACCGATACGCAGCCGCAATTTGACGGAGAGGACTTGCGTGCCGAGCGCGAACGCGACCTGCGCATACTGAAAAACACCGGCGCAAAATTGCAGGTGACGGAGAGCGTAGACGAGCAAACGCTGTCTTTGCTGTTCGACGAAACGGCGCACAAGCGCGCGCTTGCAAAAAAGGAATTGTGGCGCGCGTTGAAGTACACCTTGTTCGCCATTTCGGCGGGCGCGATACAACTTATCAGTTCCGCGATACTCAAACTCGTGCTGGACGCGGTAATCGTCGAAAAGATACCTTTCCAATTCATAATAGAACAGGACGTAAGCACGTTTGTCGCGGATACCGTTGGGCTTGCCCTTTCCATAATATGGAACTTCACTTTCAACCGCAAATTCACTTTCAAGGCGGCAAACAACGTGCCCGTCGCTATGCTGTTGGCGTTTTTGTTTTACGTACCGTTCTATCCTTTCCAGATATGGTACATTCCTATGGTCGAGCAGGGTCTGAACATAGGTTTTTGGGGTTGGATGATAGGGCTTGTCACCTGTATGCTCATCAACTTCGTGTTGGAATTTCTGTGGCAGCAATTCGTGGTGTTCCGCGGCAAATTGGATACCAACTCGCTTGCGAAAAAGGACGCCCAAGCAACTTCGCAAACCGCTGCCGAGGGCGCGGAGGAAGGAAAAGACGCTGTGGTTTCGGACGAAGAGAATAAAAAACAGTAAAAAAAAATCCCTTTGTCGAGAAAAATTTTTCCCAAAGGTCTTGTCACAACGGTCACAAAAGAGTAATATAAAGACATAATTTTTGCGGAGGATAATATATGAGTGTGCTTATTTGCGACGCAGACGGCGATCTGTGGTATACACGGGCGGAGGAGTTGGGTCTGTATTCCATCGCGATGCCGTACAGTTACAAAGGCAACGTTTACTACTACGATTTAGGTAAAAACACCGATTTCAGAGATTTTTACGACGCTGTGCGCGCGGGCGAGATACCCACAACGATGGCGCTCAATCCCGAAGAATACGTGCAGATATTAGAGCCGTACTTCGCGGCGGGCGAGGACGTGCTGTACGTGAGTTTCTCTCACGCTATGAGCGGAACTTTCGACCACCTCGACAAGGCTTTGGAACAATTGCGGGAAAAGTACTCCGATCGCAAATGCACGGTTTTCGACACCAAATCCATCTGTTTGGGGTCGGGCATACAGATGGAATACGCGGCGGAACTGAAAAACGGCGGCGCAAGCGACGAAGAAATATTGGACAAACTCAAAGCGTTCCGCGACAGAGTTTGCGTTTACTTCGTTGTGGACGACCTTATGCACCTCAAACGCGGCGGACGTCTTTCGGGCATAGCGGCGTTTGCGGGCACGTTGCTCAGTCTCAAACCCGTACTCACCATCGACGAACACGGCAGTCTGAAAGTTTTCGAAAAGATAACGGGCAAAAAGAAAGCGCTTCGCAAAATGGCGGACCGCGTAATAGCGGAACTCACGGGCACGGAGTATTCCGTTTACGTATTGGACGCGGACGTTCCCGAAGAGGGCGACGCGCTTGCGGAGATGATTCGCGAAGCCCGTCCCGAGGCGAAGATAGTGCGCCAGACAGTAGGACCTGTCATCGGCTCTCACTGCGGTCCGGGCACTGTGGGCGTCATCTTTGTGGGCGACAAACGTCCCATTCCTTTGGCGGAGGAGTAAACTTTTTCCCGCCGACCTATCGAAAAAAATTATCCTTCCCTTTTAGCGGGGAAGGATTTTTTTGCGCAGGTATCAAAGAACTATCAGCGACGCGGTGAGGGGTATTACAAGATATACCGCAAACCATATCCAACTTTTTGTCTTTATCGCGCGCATAACCATATACACCGACACCAGCCCCGACAGAAACGCCGCCGCAATGCCCGTCACAACGCAGTACCAAGGAACGGTCACGGCGGTGTGAAGCGCCTCCCATCCCTCCACGGCGGCGCTTGCGAGTATCACAGGTACGGACAGGAGAAAACTGAACTCCGCCGCGTCGCTACCGTTTATTCCGAACAGTTTCATAACGGAAATTGTACTGCCGCTTCGCGACAAACCGGGAAAGACGGCAATTCCCTGCGTGACACCCGTAACTATCACGCTCGCCCAACTTGCTTGTTGCAGCCGCACGCGCGCCGCGGACAGCCTGTCGGACAAAATTATCAACACCATCGTCAGAGCAAACCCAATCGGCAGTACGTAATTCATAGCCCGTTCGGGCACAAACAGTTTGACGAGCAGCGCGATAGCGAACGTGGGTATGCTTGCCGCCGTTACGAACAGCAATTTTCTGTCGGACAGCGGGTGACGTATCGTCTGCCAAAGAGAGCGGCGCAACGCAATTACGACGGCGAGCAGCGTCCCGAGGTGGAGCATCACGTCGAAAAACAGCCCCGCCTTTACGTCGAACAGCGTTTCCGCCAACATAAGATGTCCGCTGCTGGACACGGGAAGAAACTCCGTAAACCCCTGCAACAAACCCAAAAATATACTTTGCAAAACCGTCATACACGTCCTTTTTCTATTTACAATTGGCAAATAGTATGGTAAACTTTTACTGAAATTCAACGTACGCAAGGTATGCGCAGTACAAGTTTACGCATTTTTTGCGTCTTTTAGACCGAGGTCAGAATGAAGTTAGGAGTTGTTGGGCTGCCCAACGTAGGAAAAAGCACTCTTTTCAACGCAATTACGCAAGCGGGGGCGGAAATAGCCAACTATCCGTTTTGCACGATAGAGCCGAACGTCGGCGTTGTCGCCGTGCCGGACGAACGTCTGGACAAGTTGGCGGCTTTGTACGACAGCAAAAAAATCACCCCAACCTATCTGCGTTTTGTGGATATTGCGGGGTTGGTAAAGGGCGCTTCCCGCGGCGAAGGGTTGGGCAACAAATTTTTGTCGCACATTCGCGAGGTGGACGCTATCGTCCACGTGGTGCGGTGCTTTGAGGACAGCAACGTTACGCACGTGTCCGACAAGGTAGACCCCGTGGCGGATATGCAGACGATAAATCTCGAATTGATATTCGCCGACATCGAAACGGTTACCAACCGTCTCAACAAAGCCGTATCTATGCAGAAAACGGGCGACAAAAAGTACAAGACGGAGGCGGATCTGCTGCGCCGCATTCTCGATTGGCTGGAAGCCGAACGTCCCGTTCGCACAATGACTTTCGACGATGAGGAGAGGCAAACGGCGGAGGAAATGATGTTGCTCACCGCAAAGCCCGTTATTTACGCCGCAAACATCTCCGAAGAGGACATAGGCAAAGCCGACAACCCGCTCGTCAAGGCGGTGGAGGCGCAGGCGGCAAAGGAAAACGCCGAAACGCTGGTTATATGCGCCAAGGTGGAAGAAGAACTGTCGGGGTTGGACCCCGCTGAAAAACAGATGTTTTTGGAGAGTTACGGCATTGCGGAAAGCGGTCTGAACAGACTTGTAAAAAAGTGTTACAAACTGCTGCGTCTGGTAAGTTTTCTCACCGCGGGGGAAAAGGAAACGCGCGCCTGGACCGTGACGGAGGGCACGAAAGCGCCCCAAGCGGCGGGCAAAATACACTCCGATTTCGAAAAAGGTTTTATTCGCGCCGAGGTAGTCCCCTACGAAGTTATGTTGGAAGCGGGCGGCTACAACCAAGCCAAGGAACACGGCAAGGTGCGCAGCGAAGGCAAAGACTACGTCGTAAAGGACGGCGACGTGGTGCTGTTCCGATTCAACGTCTGACGTAAACTTGCCGCCGTCCAAGCAGGTCTTGCGACGCACGGCAATTTTTGTTATTTTATTTGCAAGCGCAACGCTTTTTTTGCGCTGTGCTACAAGGAGGAAAATATGAGTGCAAAAACAAAGAAGCCTCTTGCCCCCGGCAAGGTAAGTTTGGGCAACAAGTTGGCTTTTGCCTGCGGCGACATTTTCGGCGGCGGCAGTTTCAACATAATCAACTTTTTGTTTACGCCCTTTTTGACATTAATTGTCGGTATACCTATGATATACCTTACCCCGATTTTGTTGCTTACCAAGGTTTGGGACGGTATTATCGACCCGTTTATCGGCAAGATAACCGACGCAAAACGCCCGGGCAAGTTCGGCAAGCGGCGGTTCTTTATGCTGATTTTCGCACCGTTGGTGTTGGTGGGATTCGTTTTGCTGTTTTTCCCTTGGAATCTCGTAACCACCGAGGTGTGGGCAAAGTGTCTGCTTGTGGTGTTGGTGTATATGCTGTACGCCACGGCGCAGAGTTTTGTGCTTATTCCCTACTATTCCCACGCAAGCGAAATGACGGACGACTTTACCGAGCGCAACCGCACAAATGCGGTAAGATTGGCTTTCTCGATACTTTCCAGTCTTATCTGCGTGGCAGTGCCGGGAAGGATCGCTTCTCCCACCAATCCCGCGGTATTCAAGGACAATCCTTCGCTTTCGTACATCGTTATGGCTGCGACGTTCGGCGGAATATTTATGGTTTCCGTTTTGGTTGCTGCGCTGTTCAGCCGCGAGCAAGTCGTCACCCCCGCGATAAAGACGAAATTCGACTTCTCCTCTTTCTTCCGTCCGCTGAAAATGGCAACTTACCGCCGTCATCTCGGTATGCAGATGTGCGCCAGTTTCGGTATGGCGGTGATGAGCAGTTTCTTCTTTACGCTGTGCGATTTCGTGTTGAGACGTAACACCTATCTTGCGGTAAGTATCAACAGCGAATTGCGCCGCTTCCCCATTGCGACCGTTGCCGCCGCGGCGATGTTCCTTGCGCAGGTGATAGCCTTGCCCATTTACTTGAAGATAATCAAAAAGAGATCCAAACGTTTCGCTTACATAACGGGCGCTATCGTGTGGATAGTTGTGGCGGCGCTTATGTCTTTCCTGCCCGTAGAGGGGGACGTGAAAGTAACCGACGGCTTAGTGAGTACCGTCAAGGGCGCGCCCGATTGGCTGCTTATCTGTTTCGGACTTTTGTTGGGCTTGGGTATCGGCGGCACGGTGTTTGTGCCGCACAGCGCGTTCGGAGACGTGTGCGACGTGGGCGAACTGTACTTCGGCGAACGCACCGAGGGCAACTTCTCGGGACTCAACAACTTCCTCAACACTACGGCGCAAGCGGTGGGGCTTGCCATTCCCCCGGCGGTGATAGGGCTTGCCGGCTATGTTGAAACAAAATACGTCGAGTTGGGACAGTTGCAAAATCATTTGGCGGAATACGGCGATTTGGCGTCAAAATACACGGAAGGAATGACGTTTGGAACATTCACGCAAAATGGTTTGATTTGGCAATTTACCGTCGGCAACAACGTTGTGCAAATTATGCCGTTGCAGCAACCGGATGCGGCGCAAATTGCGATAAAGTTGACCTTTATCCTTTTGCCCATATTCATCGTAGGTTTGGGAATATTCATTTCCTCGCGCTACAAACTTACGGCAAAATTGCAGGAGCGTATCGTAAACCTCAATCGCCGTGCCGACAAGGGCGGCGAAGAGTGGCAGACGGAGCGCAAGGAATTGCTTGCCGCATTAGGCGAAAACACCGACAAACTGCCCGAAATAGACGTGAGCGCCGACGCAACGCAGCAGGACAACGAACAAATCTCCGAAACCGCCGCAAGCGAACAGCGGGGATCGGACGGCGGTTCGGCAAGCGGCAAAGAACATTCGGACAAGTCCGAACAGTGATATTTCACAGTCTTTTCAAACGCGATCCAATCGGGGTCGCGTTTTTGTTTGGGAAAAAGTTTTTCGGCGGCGCGCCGAGAGTTGTCCTTTTGATTGCATTATGGTATAATGGTTGTATTCGCACGAGGAAAGTACGCTATGCTGAAAATTTCTCCGCTGTTCAGCGGAAGTAAGGGCAACTGCACATTGATACAATCGCCGCAAGTCAACGTTCTGTTGGACGCGGGCTATCCCTACCGCTATCTTACGGAAGCGCTTGCGCGTAAAGGGTTGACCCCCGACGACATTGCCGCTATCGTAGTCACGCACGAACACAACGATCACATCGGCGCGCTGCCCGTCTGGTACAAACACGCGTCCACGCCTTTGTACGTTCCGTTGCCCTCAGTCGATTGGATAACTCGGCGCGTCGGGTGTTCGGACGTGCGCGGAATTTCGGGCGCGTTCGAAGTCGGCGACGTCGAAATACAACGTTACGAGTGTTTTCACGACGCGGCGTGCTGTTACGGTTACAAATTCACGTGCGGCGGCAGTCGTTTCGCGTGCGTAACGGACACGGGGCACGGCGACGCGGCGTTGACGGATTTTCTGCGGGACAGCGAAGCGATAATGTTGGAGAGCAATCACGACGAAGATATGCTCAAACGCGGCGATTACAGTTACTCGCTCAAACGGCGTATTCTTTCCCCCTACGGACATCTGTCCAACGCGCAGGCGGCGGAAGTGTTGCGGCAATTGAGCGGCAGCGCGGTAAAAACGGTTATTCTGGCGCACCTTTCGGAGCAAAACAACAACAGCGAACTTGCTTTCAACAGCGCGGTGGGGGCTTTCGCGTCCGTCGGGCTGACGGAGGGCAAGGACGTGCGCATTTATGTTGCCAATCAGTACGAAAACGAGGTGACGGTTTGCATAGACTGAACTACGAAAAAAAGGATCTCGGATATTCTTTCGGTATTGCCGTTGCGGTGATGGTAACGGCAAGTCTGGCGTTGAGTCTGATTTTCGGAGAAAACGCCGTCGGCTGGAAGTTCTGGCTCGAACAGGCTCTCTATACGCTTTGCTTGGGCGGTTCGGCGTTTTTGTACGCCGCATTCGTCAAGACAAATCCCATTGCCGCGTCCAAACTCAACGTAAAACCGCGTTTGGCGCATATGGGGTGGGGAATTTTGGCTATCGGCTGTCTCATTTTCGGTATGATGCCGCTTAACTGTATGTTTCTCGACGCGATAGAGGCTATCGGACTCAACCGTCCAAAATCGCCTTTCGACGACCCCGCAAACGCAAGCGTCGCGGGTCTGTTGCTCGTGGCTACATTGTTGCCGGCTTTTTGCGAGGAATTTATCTTCCGCGGAGTGGTTGCGCAGTCTGCGGCGGGTATGAAAAGCAAGTTGGCTGCGCTTGCGGTGAGCGGCGCGCTCTTTTCGCTGTTTCACGCCAATCCCGCGCAAACGCTGCACCAATTTGTGTTGGGCGCGTTTATCACGCTGTTGGTGCTGAGAAGCGGCAGTTTGTGGACGGGTATCGCCGCGCACCTGTTCAACAACGCTTTTGTGGTGGCTCTCAACTACACGGAGTTGGGCAAAGAGGAATTTTGGCGCGTTTCTACCAACGCGGGGACGGCGCTTCCCATTATGTTTGCGGGACTTATCGGCTTTGCGCTGTGCGTGTTCGGTTATCTCAAAACCACTCGCAGCGTGTGGACGGTGACAAACGACGGGCAGAAAACGGATTCCGCGTCCGTCATCGTGCTTGTCGCTTCCGCGGCGGTGTGTCTCGTGTTGTGGGTATCGGCTTTGTTTGTATGAAATTGAAGATAGTTGCAGTGGGAAAAATCAAGGAAAACGCGATTAAAGACGTTTTCGTCGAATACGCAAAGCGAATTTCCCGCTTTGCCAAGTTCGAAATCGTGGAAGTTGACGAGTGTCTGAGCCGCGGCGCGCAGACGGAGGGGGAGATTTCCCGCGTCAAAAACGTCGAAGGCGAAGCCATTCTCGCAAAGGCGGAGGGTTTTGTGGCGGCTATGGACATAGAGGGCGAACTTGTGTCCAGCGAACAGTTTTCCGCGCTTATAGCAAAGCAAAAACAGCGTTTTTCCGTCCTCACGTTCGTGGTGGGCGGAAGCAATGGGCTGTCGGACGCCGTCAAGGCGCGCGCCGACGCGCGAATATCCTTCGGGCGGATAACGCTGCCTCACCAATTGTTCAGAGCGGTGCTTGCCGAGCAGTTGTACAGGGCGTGCTGTATCGAAAACAACGTTACTTACCACAAGTAATTGACAAAATATTTATTTGTGTTACAATAAATTGCGGTGAAATTATGGAAAGTGTATTGACTTCTCAAACGCTGTGGGATGGTTACGACCCCGCGGCGGAACAACTGGACATCGATCCAATCAAACAGACGGAAAAAGACGGTATCGTCACCGAGACGCTCTATTTTACGGGCAGGACGCTTCCGAGCGGCGCAAAGACGCGCGTGTTCGGCGTGGTCTGCTACAAAAAAAGCGCCGAAAACAAGCCTGCGGTACTTGTGGTGGACAACTACACGCACCCGATAGACACGTCCATACTCACGGACATTGCTTCGCGCGGATTCGTCGCAATGGCGGTGGACCTTGCGGGAAAACGTCCCAAGGGACTGCACACGGTGTACCCGGAAGAAATAGAGTACTGCAACAAGGACTTTGCGCGCTCTATGTACGAAATTTCCGAAACGGCGCGCGAGACCAAGTTGTACGAGTACTCCGTAAGTTGCCGCAGAGCCATCACCTACCTGCTGCAAGAGGAACACGTTTCGCAGGTGTCGGTGCTTACGGCGGGCAGAGGCGTTTACGTGGGTATCATCGTGTTGGGCGTGGAGGACCGTCTTGCAAACGGCGCGATACTGTTCGGCAATCTGTATCGCAACTTCCCCGTGTTGGACAAGGACGAAAACGTGCTGGACGCAGGCAAAGACGAATTGGAAAGGCACATCGCCTACGATACGCGCCGTCAGCAATGGACGCTGGGGCTTGCGCCGCAAACATACGCTCAGCAGATAAAAGTTCCCGTTTACGTGATAAATTCGGCAAACAGTCCCTTTGTGGACGTAATGCAGACAAGCAAAACTATGCAGCGTCTCAACGCCGAGTCGCGGCTGCTCATTTTGCCTACGAGTATGGACTACTTGCCCTCCCGTTACGTTGCGGGCGTGTTGCAGTGGCTCAAAGGCTGCGAGCCGAAACCCAAGTCGGAAATAAAGTCTTTCCGCAATCAGACGGGGGACTACTGCATTTCCGTAAAGACGGACAGACCGCTCAACAAAACTTCGCTGTGGTACTGCACCGACGCCGAATCGCGCGCCAAGTATTGGACGAAAGCGACTCTCGCGCAGTCGGAGGAGGGCTACGTGGCGAAACTCAACCTCTACGAAAAGGAGTGCAACGTCGCGGCTTTCGCCACGTTTGACGACGACGTTTCCACCTCCACGCTGCTGCTCTCCGAAAAGGTGGTTGCAAACAACGTCACCAAGGCGCTCAACATCATTTTCAGCGGAACGGGCAAACAAACTCTCGTGCCCCTTTCCGACGAGGTGAAGTGGTGGAATCTCAACCTCGAACCGCAGCTGGACAAGGGTTACCTCAACATCGTCGGGGCAAAGGGCAGGGCGCTTGCCACGTTCGCCATCAACGACAAGAGCATACGTATCAATCAATCGTTTACCGTCGTATTCGACGTGTGCAGCACTGTCAGACAGCAACTGCAACTCGTCGCCGTCACCAAATTCGGCGAAAAAAATTCGCAATACGTGCAGTATACGCAACTTGCGGGCAACGGCAAGTGGGAACACGTCACTTTCGACAAGATAAATTTCCACCGCAAAGAGGACGGCAAACAACTGCCCGACGCCGAAAAGGTGGAAATGCTCGCCATCTTCGCCGACGAGGAATATCTCGTAAACAACATTTTCCTCGTATGACGGAGTTCAACGTTGGAGATACTGTTACAACGCGCAAACCTCACGCTTGCGGCGGCAACAGTTGGACGGTGGTGCGCGTAGGCGCAGATTACAAAATCAAATGCAACAAGTGCGGTCGGGTGGTAATGCTCGACTCGCAAAAATTTCACAAGGCAGTTCATATTGGAAAATAACGACGATCTCAAACAAAATACGTTGGACGAAACCCAATCCGTAGAGGCGGAAACCGCTGCGGAATCCCTTTCCGACGAGGCAAATCAGCCTACGCAGCAGTCTGCGGGGGCGAGCGCGCGCACAAAACGCGGCAAGTTGAGCGTGGCGATAGACGTCATTCTTTGGGTGACGGTCGCCGTGTTGCTGGCGGTGTTGGTTTTGCGCGTGTTCTTTTTCGGCAGAATCACCATCAAGGGCGATTCGATGACTTCCCCCTATTACGGCGAGGAATATTCGCCCACACGCAACCCCGATTTGACTTTTTTCGAAGATCAAGTGGTGACGGTCAACAAATTGAAAAAACCTCAGCGCGGAGACGTAGCCGTGTTTTACAAACTGCCGAACGACAACGAGAAGATAATCAAGCGCGTCGTGGCTTTGGGCGGAGACAAAATATGGTTAGAGCCGTTGCCCGACGGTAATTACCGTCTTGCGGTGCAAACGCCGCAGGGAGACGTACTACACGAAACGTATTACGTCAAAAACAACGTTACGCTGGACGTAGAAGCGTTCGACATATCCCCCTTCGGAGGTTTGGGCTTGGGCTGTCTGGCAAACTGCGATTCCGCTCACCCTTACGTTGTAAAGGACGGTTGTTTCTTTGCGCTCGGCGACAATCGCGGCAATTCGGAGGACTCGCGTGGCGAGTTGGGAGACGTTCCGATGGAAAGAATGTACGGCGTCGTGATTTAGTTTGAAAAGAATATCGGCAAAAACGCCCTATGGGGGCGTTTTTTTTGCGCCGATTTACGCAAAAGTATATTTTGCCGCGCATCGGTCAACAAATGAGATATGAAAATATCTTTTGACAAACTGCAAAAGTTGTGGCGCGGACAGGACGACTTCCGTATAAGGGAACTCAACTGCGGCATAAGTCTCAAAGCGGTGTGTCTGGACACTATGTGCGACGACGCAAAGGTGTCGGCGTTTGTGCTTCAACCGCTCGCCTACGTCAACGCCGACGCTTTTTCCGAAGTGGAGCGGAAATTGGCTGTGGGCACGGGAGTGCGCAAACCGCCCAATCTTTTCGCCGCGGCGGAAGATCTGACCAACGGTTACACGCTTGTTTTCGACGGGGAGGACAACTGTATTTCCGTAGATACGCGCACCGCCGTGGGACGGAGTATTGCCGAACCGCCCACGTCTATGGTTATGCGCGGACCGCGCGAGGGTTTTGTGGAGGACGTAAAGACCAACATCACGCTGTTGCGCAAACGTCTGAAAACCCCCGATTTCAAAATTATCAATCTGACGGTGGGCAAGTACACGAATACCGCCGTCGCAGTGTGCTACATCGACGGTATTGCGGACAAAAGCGTAGTGGACAGCGTCGTGCAGAGGCTGGAATCCGTCAAGGTGGACGGAGTGTTGGACAGCAGTTATCTCGCGCGCTATCTGGACGTAAACAGAACTTTTCTGTTCAGACGTATCGGCAGTACGGAAAAGCCCGACATAGCCGTAGGGAAAATGTTGGAGGGTAGGCTGACCATCGTTGTGGACGGCAGTCCTATGGCGCTCACCGTGCCCTATTTGTTCGTGGAGGATATGCAGTCCCCCGGCGACTACTACGAAAATTCCGCAATGACGACGCTCAGCCGCATTCTGCGTTTCATAAGCGTCGTCGCTTCCGTGCTGCTGCCCGCGCTGTACGTGTGTTTGCAGGTGTACAACTATCAGATAATTCCGTTGCGTTTTCTCATCACAGTGCTCAACGCCAGCGAAGCGATACCGTTCAGTCCGCTGACGGAAATGCTGTTGGTACTCATCGTGTTTGACATTTTGCGCGAAGCAAACCTGCGTATGCCGTCGGCGGTGGGTATTTCGCTGTCCCTTGTGGGCGCTATCGTGTTGGGGGACGCGGCTGTGCAGGCTGGACTGTTGGGCGCTCCCGCGGTGATGATAGGGGCGCTTTCCGGCATAGGTTTGTTTACGATGCCCGACAATACGCTCATTTTGTCGCTGCTTAGACTTGCCGTTACGTTGGTGGGCGGTTTTATGGGATTGTTGGGAGTGATAATTTCCGTACTCGCAATCATCGTTTATCTTGCGTCTATGCAGAATTACAAAACGCCCTTTCTTGCGCCTTTTGCGCCGGACATTCCCGAGGACCGTCAGGACGCGCTTGCGCAAGTGCCCGTGCCGCAGATGAAGAAACGTCCCAAGTCCATTCCCAACGAAAACGGCGACAGGAGGGGTTGATGAAAGACAGAGTAAGCGTTGATCAGTTGGCGTTGCTGTATCTGATGTTGGTTATGGGCGGCAAATTTCTTTCTCTTCCCGCCCTGCTTGCGGGCGACCTCGGTCACGACAGTTGGCTGAGCGTGATTTTCAGTTTCCTGTGGGACGGGATATGTCTGTGCTTTTTGCTGTGGGCGATACGTATCAACGACAAATCCAAGTTGGACGTCTCGACAATTCTCGACAAAAGCGTATCCAAGCCCGTATCCAAGGCGCTGTTGGCAATATTTTTCGTGATATTCGTGCTGCGTATCAACATCTTGCTCGGCTCGTGCTACACGATGTTTTCCGTAACCTTCGACGTGTCCACCAATTGGATAGTTTACCTGCTGCCCGTTGCCGCGCTGTCCTTTTTCGCTATTGCAAAAGGTTTCAACGCCATTGCCCGCACGGGGCAGATACTGTTCGGACTGATACTCGTTTCCGTGGTGGCGCTGTTCGTTTCGCCCCTTGCGGAAGCGGATTTCGGACAATTGCTTCCAATAGGCGAAGCGGGTTGGGGCAAGATACTGCTCACGTCCTATACGCGCAGTTTTTGGTTCAGCGATTACATCTTCGTCTACTTCGTGATGGACGGAATAAAGATAAAAAAGCACGTATTTACGCCTATGCTCGTTTCTTTCGGCGTGGGCGCGGCGCTCAGCGTGTTGCTCAACGCCGTGTTTGTGGCGCTGTTCGGGTATCTTGCGCCCGATTTCGATATGGCTATGAGCAAGATAGGCGTTTTTTCCGCCGCAAACACCACCAACGGACGGTGGGATTGGCTTACGCTGTCCGTGTGGCTGACGAGCGTGTTCATCAAAGTGGCGGTGTTTGCTTTTTGCGCGTACAAGTGTCTGGAAAAGATAGCGGGCGCGCATTTTGTGCGCTTCAATTGGATAGCGGCGGCGATAGTGCTGTTGACGCTTACTCTGCCTATGTTCGCCTCTGCCGAGCAATTGCTCAACACCGTAATCAAGTGGGGAGTGATACCATTTACGTTGGTGCAGTATCTTTTGCCGTTGTTGATGCCGTTGCTCACGAAAACCGCGCAACGCAGGACGGAGGTGGCAAATGAGTAATTTCAAAAGAATAGCGGCGGTGCTGTTGGTCGTTGCCGCCGTAGCGGTGGTCGCGGCGAGTTTCAAGGGCAGCGATGTGCTCGACCGCGCGATAATTCTCGGCTTGGGTGTGGATATTTCATCGGACAACGGTATCACGCTCACCGCCGAAGTGGTCTCTCCGGGCAACGGAACGGAACAGGTGGGCACGTTCAGCAAGATAGTCACCGTACAGGGCGAAACCATCAACGTCGCGATACAAAACGTTGCCGAGGTCACGGGCAAGGAAGCCTCTCTCGGGCAGTGCGTAGTGTTGGTGTTGGGTCAGGAGTATTCGGAAAAGGTGGATTTCAGCGATCTTACGGAATATTTCATCAATCACCACAGTTTCAAGGAAAGCGCCGTCGTGTGCTGTTGCGAGGGCAGTGCGGAAGATCTTTTCAACAAGGGCAACGCGCTGTCGCAGAGTATGTCTCTCGCCATCGCGACGGGGTTGTTGGAGCAGGCGGAGAAGATAGCCGTGCCCAACAACAGTCTGTTGGAATTTGCTCGCAGTCAAAACGAACTGTTTTGCACGGGTTATCTCAACAGGGTAAAGTTCGTCCCCTCCGAAAACACCGACAGCAGTCTGCCCGACAAGCCTATGGGTTACGTAAGTTACAGAGAATTGTGCGTTTTCCGAGGCAATAAGTTTGTAACTTTGCTTGACGAAAGGCAGGTAAAGGGTCTGTCGATGTTTCTGCCGGAGGTATACGGCGAAACTTTCGTGTCCTTCGAGGACGAAGTTACGCGCACCGTTCAGGTGACGGAAAAGTCCGTTAATATACAAACGGACAAAAAGGGCGGTTTCGACATAGTCGTGCAAGTGAGCGTGCGTTACGGCAGGACGGACAGCGAAGAGGTAAGCGGACCCGTCACAGCGAAAAACGACAAAGAAATACCTCAAAAAGTGTTGGGCGACGTGGCGGAACAGGTAAGGACGGTAGCGGAAAAATATCTCGCCTCCCAGAGGGAGTACAACTTCGATTTGTTGGACTTTCACGAGGCGTACCGCCGTATAGAGGGAACGTCGACCGCGCTTGCGGCAAAACCGATGAGCGAGTTTCCCGTTCGCCTCACCGTAAAGATAGCCGAAGGATAGTTTTTCTTTTTTTCAAACGTCTCGTTTTTGCTTGCGGGACGTTTTTTTGTCGGCAGCGAAGAATTTACTGACACTAAAACCCGATTTCCGACGGACAATTGTTCATTATCTTGACTGCATTGTTTGTTTATAGTATACTATTATGTTATGAAAGGCACGATTTTAGTAAACCCATACGACGTTTATCCCGTGCAACGGCGCAAGACGGAACGTATGCGGGAAGAACTCTCCGCTTTGGGCGTTGAGGTTTCGGTGGCGGAAAACGACGGTTTTGCGGCGTACGTTGCGCACGGAAAGGTGCGTTGCGCCCTCGAAACGGACTTTGTGCTGTACTTCGACAAGGATCGCATTGCGGCGAGGCTGTTGGAAAAAGCGGGTATCCGCCTGTTCAACCGCGCCGCCGCCACGGAAATTTGCGACGACAAAATGCTCACCCACGTCACCCTCGCAAACAGCGGCATACCTATGCCCGACTCGATAGCCGGTCCGTTGTGTTACAACCCCGCCGCCGTCTGTTCGCAAACTTACGTCCAACGCGTTGTCTCCGAGTTGGGTCTGCCCGTCGTCGTCAAGAAGTGTCACGGCAGTTTCGGCGAGCAGGTGTATTTGTGCGGCGACGAGCAACAACTCAGATCCGTCTTGGATTCCGTCAAGACCGAGCCCTATCTGTTGCAGCGCTACGAAAGCGCAAGTTGCGGCAGGGATATGCGCGTGATAGTCATCGGCGGCAAGGCTGTTTGCGCAATGATACGCAAAAACAGCGGCGATTTTCGTTCCAACGCGGCGTTGGGAGCAGTTTGCGAAAAAGCGGACGTGCCGCCCGATATTGCCGCTATGTGCGAAAAAGCCGCGCGTATCGTCGGGTTGGATTTCTGCGGAGCGGACGTACTGCTTACAGATCCGCCGAAATTGTGCGAACTCAACAGCAACGCGATGTTCGAAAAAATGGAACAGGTAACGGGCTTCAACGTCGGACGGGCGTACGCCCAACACATAGTACGTTGCGTTTCTATGCAAAAATAACCGAGGAGGTTTGTAAAATATGAGATTGAAAGATTTTTTGGATAGCAGTTACACTGCCTATCACGCCACGGCAAACGCCTGCGAAATTCTCAAAGAGGCAGGGTTTGTGCAACTTACTCTCGGAGACGGTTGGCAGTTGGAGCGGGGCGGCAGTTACTTCGTAACGCGTAACGGCAGTTCGGTAGTGGCGTTTTGTTTGGGACAGTCCAACGTGTTCAACGTGGAGGTCAGTCACACCGACAGCCCGTCGTTCAAGATAAAGGGCGACCGACTGATAGAAAACGAGGGTTTGAAACGCCTCAACACGGAAAAATACGGCGGCGGTTTGCTGTACAGTTACTTCGACCGTCAGATGAAGGTGGCGGGACGGTTGCTTACGGAAACGGCGGACGGCGTCGAACCTATCCTCGCAGTGAGCGACTACAACGTGGTGATACCCAGCCTCGCGATACATCTCAATCGCGAATCCAACGAAAAACCTCTTCTCAACGTGCAAAAAGACCTTTTGCCGCTGTTTGCGCAGGGCGAGGCGCAACTGTACGCAAGTCTCACCGACAGGCGCGTGTTGGACGCGGATCTGTACGTAGTGCCCGCTTCCGACGCGTTCGAATGCGGCGTACATAACGAATTTCTGTGTTCGGCGCGTTTGGACAATCTTACCAACGTGTACAATTCTCTCTACGCGCTTGTGGACGCAGAACCGCAGGACATAGCCGTGGTAGCCTGCCTCGACAACGAAGAAACGGGCAGCGGAACGCGGCAAGGCGCGCCGAGTTTTCTTCGGCAGGTCCTCGACGGTATCGTTTCGGCGTTGGAACTCACCCCCACCGAGCGCCTTTACGCCTCGGAAAACGGTATGGTGCTGTCCGTGGACAACGGTCACGCGGCGCACCCCGCTCACGCGGAAAAACACGACCCGCAGTACAGATGCCGTATGAACGGCGGCGTAATAGTAAAACATCACGTCAACTATGCCACCGACGGGTTGAGCGCGGCGGTGTTCAAACGGCTGATGGAGGACGTCTCTCTGCCCTATCAGGACCTGTACAACAACAGCGAATTGTCCGGCGGAAGCACCTTGGGGCTGATTACCGCGCGAGAATTGGGAATGAAAGTGTGCGACATAGGCATTGCGCAACTTGCTATGCATTCCGCTTGCGAAACTTGCGGAACAGAAGATCTGGACACTATGCGCAAAGCGCTGACGGCGTTTTTATCCTGCACGCTTGCGGGCGTGGACAGCGTAACGGTCAAATGACGGAGATATGGTATGAATTACATCGACAGTTACAACGAATGGCTTGACAAGGCGGACGATCCGCAGATTGCCCAACAACTGCGCGCTATGAGCGAGGAGGAACGCAAAGAAGCGTTCGGCGGCGAATTGACGTTCGGCACGGCGGGGCTTCGCGGCATTATGTCGGCGGGCACTGCGCGAATGAACGTTTACACCGTTTACCGCGCAACGGAAGGACTTGCGCGCTATATGTCCGCGAAAGGTATGCGCACCGCCGCGATAACATACGATTCGCGCAACAACAGCAAACTTTTCAGTCAATTGGCGGCTGCCACGTTGGCAAGCCACGGCGTCGCCGTGTACATCACGCGCGAGTGTATGCCCACCCCGTATTTGTCTTTTTTGGTGCGCACACTGCACTGCGACGTGGGCGTAAACGTCACCGCAAGTCACAACCCGTCGGAGTACAACGGTTACAAGGTGTACGACGCAAACGGCTGTCAACTGCTGGACGAGGACGCGGACGAAGTTACGCGTTTCATCGACGGGGTGAAACTTTTCGAGAGACCGCTGCCGAATTTCCGGGAGTACGAAGGCGGTCTTGTGCGGTACACCGACGACGAAACGGAATCGCAGTACGTTAACTGCGTATTGCGCGAACGTATGACGAATACTTCCCTCGCCTCGCTTAAAGTGGTTTACACCCCGCTCAACGGCGCGGGTCACCGCATTGTGCCGCAAACGCTTCGGCTTGCTGGCGTTACCGATTTGACGGTGGTAGAGGAACAAGCCCTTCCCGACGGCAATTTTCCCACCTGCCCCTACCCCAACCCGGAAAAGATAGAAACGCTCGCCCTTGCGACAACTCTCGCAAAACAGTCCCTTGCGGACATAGTCATCGCCAACGACCCCGACTGCGACCGTTTGGGGGTGGCTGTGCGCGACGGCAAAACTTTCCGTCAACTGACGGGAAACGAAGTGGGCGTGTTGCTTGCCGACTGCATACTTGCCGAGGCGAAAGCCGCGCACACCCTGCCCGACAAGCCGGTGTTGGTGCGGACGATAGTCACCACCCCTATGTTGGACGCCATCGCGTGCAATTACGGCGCGGAAGTGCGCAGTGTGCTGACGGGGTTCAAATATATCGGCAACGTCATCGCCTCTTTGGAAAAAGAAGGACATACCGAGCGGTATATGTTCGGCTTCGAGGAAAGCTGCGGCTACTTGAAGGGCAGTTACGTACGGGACAAGGACGGAGTCGTCGCGGCGTTGCTTACGGCGGAGTGCGCGGCGCTGTGGAAAGCGCGCGGCAAAACTCTTGCCGACCGCCTTGCGGAATTGTACGCCGCCTACGGACACTATCTTCAACGCACTGTAAGTTACCGTTTCGACGGTTTGAGCGGCGCGCAGGACAAGGAACGTCTTTTGACGGAGTTGCGCCAACGTCCCTTTGAACGTTTGGGAGACAGTCCCGTCATCGACCGTTGCGATTTCCTCACGCAAACAAAGTACGCTTTGCCCAAAGCGGACGTGCTTCGTTTCAACAGTGAGGACGGTAGTCAGTTGATAGTGCGCCCCAGCGGAACAGAACCTCTCGTCAAGTGCTACGTCACGGTAAAAGGGGAGGAAACGGGCAACGGCGCGCGTTTTGAGGCTATCAAAGGGCAAACGGACAAATTTTTCAACTGAAAACGACGCGTAACAAAGCGTTCTGCGGCAAAAAAAACGGCGGACGCTTTTGGGAAATTACAATGAAAAGCAGATTTACGACTTTGAACGTAGTTACAACGGCAATGCTCGCCGCAATGGGAGTGATAGCGGCTTCGGCGTTTCATATGTTGGGCGGTCAGAAAATAGCGACTTTGTTCAGCCCTATGCACTTCCCCGTGCTGCTGTGCGGAATTATGTGCGGTCCGATATTGGGGTTGATATGCGGTGTGGTAACGCCGCTGATGTCTTTCCTCGCTTCGGGCGGGGCGAGACCTCCTTTCCCCAACGGTCTGATACCGATGATATTCGAACTTGCCGTTTACGGTGCGGTAACGGGTCTTTTGCGCAAGGTTTTCCTAAAAAACCGCACGACAAACCGTTTCGCCTCCGTGCTTGCGATGATCGTCGCTATGGTCGCGGGACGTCTCGTAAACGCCTCGGTGGGAGCGGTGGTGCTTGCGATAGAGGGCTCTACGACGTTTACCGCTTTTCTCATAAGCCTCGGCAACACCTTCGCCAACACTTGGGCGGGACTCATTTTGCAAATCACGCTTATCCCCGCTTTGCTGTTTGCAATGCAGCGCGGAGGAATTTTGGTAAAATACCTACCCGATACGCCCGCTTTTTCAAGTAAACGCGGCGATCCCGCGCAACAGACGGCGGCAGATTCGGACGAATGAGCCGCTATGCGGGATATTTCCCGCACAAAAGTTTGACAACAACGGAATAATATGTTATTATCAATTCGTTCAATTTTGAACTAATTTGCTGTGAGGAACAAATATGCTGGAATTAAAGCAAATCGTAAAAGACTATCCCGTAGCCTCCTCCACGGTACACGCGTTGAAAGGCGTGGACCTGCAATTTCGCAGAAGCGAATTTGTATCCGTACTCGGTCCGAGCGGCTGCGGCAAGACAACGCTGCTCAACATCATCGGCGGTCTGGACAAGTACACTACGGGCGATCTTATCATCGACGGCGTATCCACGACAAACTACAAGGATCGCGATTGGGACACCTACCGCAATCATACGATAGGGTTTGTGTTTCAGACTTACAATCTTATCCCCCACCAGACGGTACTCAAAAACGTCGAATTGGCGCTTACTCTTGCGGGCGTTCCGCTTAACGAGCGCAAACCTCGCGCCGAAGAAGCGTTGAAAAAGGTGGGCTTGGGGGAACATATAAACAAACGTCCCAACCAACTCAGCGGCGGACAAATGCAGCGCGTAGCGATAGCGCGCGCTCTCGTCAACGACCCCGACATAATTCTCGCGGACGAGCCCACGGGCGCGCTGGACACGGAAACGGGCATTCAGATAATGGAACTTCTCAAAGAAATGTCCCGCGACCGTTTGGTAATTATGGTCACTCACAACCCAGAACTCGCCGAACAGTATTCGTCGCGCATTATCCGCATTCTGGACGGGGTGATAGTGGGTGACAGCGCTCCTCTTACCGCAGAGGAATACGCCGCGGAAAAACAAGCGGAAGAACGCGCCAATGCGGACGAACAGCCCGTCGAGGCGGCGCAGGACGCTTCGGACGGCAAAACCGCCGCCCCCGCCAAGAAGCGCAAACCAAAGAAAAAGCGTTCTTCTATGTCTTTCTGGACGGCGTTCAAACTGTCTCTCAACAACTTGTTCACCAAGAAAGGGCGTACGGTGCTAACTTCGTTTGCGGGCAGCATCGGCATAATAGGCATTGCCTTGATACTTGCCGTAAGCCAGGGAACGACCAACTACATTCACATCACCGAGGAACGAACGCTTGCGAGTTACCCCCTCACGATAGAATCCACGGCTATGGACTTGTCAAGTCTGGTAAGTACGATGATGAACAACATCGACAGCGAGGACAGCAAAAACGGCAACCCCGATCGTGAAGAACACACCGTTTACAACAGCACGCTTATTTACAACGTTGCCAACGTCATCAAGAGTTCGGTCGGCATATCCAACGATTTGAAAACCTTCAAAGAAGAATACCTTGACAACGCGATAAAAGAGGGCGGAGCGCTGCACGAAGCCGTTGCGGGCGTTCAGTACCAATACGACGCGGATATGAGGGTGTTCTCCAAGACGGTGGAAGGCAACGTGGAAGAAGCCAGCGTCTCCAAGAAAATGAACGAGATAGTTCCCCGTCTGTTGGGCAGCAACATTCAGTCGGCTATGGGCGGCTATATGCAATCTATGGCGCGGTTTTCTATGAACATCTGGCAGGAAATGCTTGCCGATCCCGACGGCGGTTTCGTCAACCAATTGATAAAAGATCAATACGAAATTTACGGCGAGTGGCCCAAAGAGTACAATCAAGCCGTGCTTGTGGTAAACAAAAATATGGAAGTGAGCGATATGGCGTTGGTTACGCTGGGATTGTTGGGCAACGACTATCTTGACCAACTGTACGCCGACGTTGACAGCGGAAAAGCCCCCGACAAGTCCAATCTTCGCTCGTGGAGTTTCGACGACATAATGAAAACCGACTGCCGTATGATACTCAACGGCTATCTCTATGCGCCCGCCGCCGACGGTATCTGGTACGACATAACGGAAGGCGACCACGCCCAACCCTACAAATTGCAGGAACTTTTCGACGACAAAGACGCTAGCGTCCCCATCGAAATTTCCGGTATCGTATGGGCAAAAGACGAGTCCACATCCATTCTTCACACGGGCTCTATCGCCTACACTTCGGCGCTTACGGAATATATGATAACGCGTTCCGAGGGCACCCCCGCCGTAATAGAGCAAAAGAGCAGACCCGACGTGGATATTTTCAGCGGCAAAGCGTTCGGTATCCTCGGCGACGTTAACGCCGACAACGCAAGCAAAGCGGATGCTTTCAGGGCGTACTACGAAGCGTTGAGTTTCGACAACAAGCGGGAAGCCTATTGGAATATTCAGCGGTTGGATTCCGTCGAACCCCTCATCACTATGATAAAGTCGCAAGTGACCGAGGACAAGACTCTCGCCCAAGTTGTTGCGGAGCAATTGGCGGAGGCTATGAATATGAACGAGTCGACTATGCTGTCCTTTTTTGCGGGAAAAACCGACGAACAGATTCTCAACTTTATTCGCTCGCAAATGGTGTCTATGGTGAAACTTGCGCAGGCGGGGAAAACGGACACAATTCCCGACGGACAGACAAAGATGATGTTAGTGTCCTTTGCCAACAGCTTGAATCAGCGGCGGCAGGAATTCAACAATTTGCCGCAAGAGGAGCAGAAGGGCGAATTGGATGGCGCGCTTTCCGGCAAGACGGACGATCAGATAGCCGTCTACTACGACAATGAACAGATGTCCTCCGCCACTTACGAGGGCAATCTGGCGCTGCTTTCCAACGTCGATATCAACACGCCCGTAGGAGTGAGTATCTATGCCACGAGTTTTGCGGCAAAGGACGTAATTGCCGACGAAATAGAAAAGTACAACGACTCTCGCGACAACGAGGAGGAAAAAATTCAGTACACCGACCTCGTCGCCCTTGTGATGTCTGCCGTCACAACTATTATTGACGCCGTCACCTACGTATTGATAGCGTTTGTGGCAATTTCCCTCATCGTCAGTTCGATAATGATAGGCGTAATTACGCTTATATCCGTGCAGGAACGCACCAAGGAAATTGGTATATTGCGCGCGATCGGCGCGTCCAAGAGGGACGTTTCGAGTATGTTCAACGCCGAAACCATCATCATAGGCTTTGCCGCAGGTTTGTTGGGAGTGCTTGTCACGTATCTGCTTACCATTCCCATCAATCTGATATTGCACGCCGTAACAATGATACCCGATCTGAACGCGGTGCTGCCCATCGGCGCGGCGGCGATATTGGTGGCTATCAGCGTGGTGCTGACAATGCTGTCGGGGCTTATCCCCTCTCGCAGCGCCGCCAAGAAAGACCCCGTCGTCGCCTTGCGCACGGAGTAACCCGCCCGCCCACCCAATTTGAAAAACAAAAAAATCGACTTGCAATTCGTAAGTCGATTTTTTGTAGTGCCGCGTCGATTTTTTTTGCCGCGCGGATATTCCCAATAATTCGCCGAAAACTATTTGAGATCCTTTTTGCGGAAACCGACCCAACCCATAAAGCCGAAAAACACCGTGACGGGTACGTTGTACAAAAGTATCTTGCCCACCAACGCGCCGTCTATGTCGGCAACGTTCAGTAATTGAGCGTTGAAGAAAGGTATCCAGGTGTAGTCTAACGAGACGTTGTCCGTAAGCACCAATCCCAAAATTCCGTAAAGTTCCACTATGATGCCCATTATCTCGGGCAAAAACGTAGTGATAACAATGGTGCAGGCGAGGGTAACGGACAGTTTGCGTGTGGCAAACAGGAACATACACATCAACGTCTGCGCAAAGGCAACCGATACCAACCCCAATGCAAACGCCGTCGCTATCGCGGTGAACACTTGCAAGGCGTTCATATTATGAAAGCCGAATACCGAGCCGTTGAACACCAACGTCGTCAACATCGAGCCTCCGAGGAAACTTGCCCCCACGACCAGCGCGATCACCAGATGCGACAGATACAGTTGCAAGCGGCTGTAATTTGCAAGCAGAACGTTGCGGAACGTGCCGTATGAAAAGTCTCTGCTCAAAAAGATACTTGTGCATATCACGGCGAACAACCCCGAGATGTGCAGCAGCGAAGCGTATTCGTTCAGCATAAGCGAAGGTATGTTGAGCGAACGAATAAGATCCCAACCGTCCACCTCCATTTCTCCGCCGAAACTGTTGATTATCGACGGAAATGCGATGAACAGCAGCATAGAAAGGATAGGCAACCCCGTAGAAATGCCGAAAAGCGCCCAGAACATTTTGCTCTTTTTCAGACGGTAAAACTCCGTAGAAAGAATATTCGTCACAATATACCTCCTTCGTAAGGCGCGCCTTCGGCAATGGTTTTCAGGTAGAAGTCCTCCAAACCGCTGCCCGTTTGGTTGAGAGCCGTCACCGCTACGTCCGCCGACGACAACTGCCGCAGTATTTCTGTGACGGGCGCGTCGGTAAACACGTCGATTTGAGTGGCGTTGACGATTTCCGTCTTACCGAACTGTTCGAGTATCTGCTTTGCAATGCCCGTTTTGTCCACCGTCAAGCGGTATTTTTTCGCCGACATTCCCGCCAATTCCTCAGCGGTCACGTGTTTGAGCAGTTTTCCTCTGTCCATTATGTAAAACACGTTCGCCAATTTTTCCAATTCCGAAAGGATATGGCTGGAAATAAATATCGTCACGCCGTTTTCGCGGTTGAGTTTGACGAGTACTTCGCGTATCTGCGCAATTCCGTCGGGGTCGAGCCCGTTTGTGGGTTCGTCCAGCAAAAGCAATTTCGGACGTCCCACAAGCGCCATAGCAATTGCAAGACGCTGTCTCATTCCCAACGAAAAGTTTTTTACGGGTCGCGTAATGTTGGGGTTAAGTCCCACGATCAGCAGAGTTTGCGCAAGGTAGTCCGATTTGACTTCGATACCCAGCAATTTGCATTGTATACGCAGGTTTTCCATTGCGGACGAGTCGTTGTACAGCGACGGGCGTTCCACAATTGCGGCGACGTCCGTGCTTGCGCGAGCCGCTCCGCCCAGCAATTGAAAACTTCCGCCGTTGGGATTGACAAGTCCCGTAAGCAATCGTATAAGAGTTGTTTTTCCCGCGCCGTTTTTCCCCACCAAACCGACGATAGAGCCTTCCTCAACGGAAAAAGTAACGTTGTTCACAACGCACACGCCGTTGTATACTTTGGTGAGATTTTCGGCGCTGATGACAGTAGCCATATTCGCCTCCGTAGTACTTTTTTTGTATTATATCAACTTTGACAAAATTTTGCAACTGTCTGAAAGATAATGTAAAACGAGCATACCATTGGGCGCGAAATGTAAAAAACGCGACACGGGGTGCGGAAAAATATCCAAAACAGACCCTTTTACCCTGCAAAAAGCCGAAAAAACATACAACAGTCGCTTGATGCAACACAGCAAGCGACGGAGTAAAAAAAGTAAGAACATCAAGCAACATAGTAACGGCTAACAAACAAAAAAAAAGAAAACAGCCTTTTTTGCTGTTTTCTCGGTGACTATTGCAAGCCGTATTTTTTCTTGAACTTGTCCACTCTTCCGCCGGCGTCTACCAACTTCTGTTTACCCGTAAAGTAGGGGTGACATTTGTTGCAGATCTCCACCTTGATAACGTCCGTATCCTTGGTCGTGCCGGTTTCGAAGGTAGCGCCGCAAGCACATACAACAGTCGCTTGATGCAACACAGCAAGCGACGGCATAGCGGAAAATAAACAAAAAAAAAGAAAACAGCCGTTTTTGCTGTTTTCTCGGTGACTATTGCAAGCCGTATTTTTTCTTGAACTTGTCCACTCTTCCGCCGGCGTCTACCA
>CANQYT010000010.1 GCA_947628135.1 uncultured Clostridia bacterium | reverse complement strand
TTCCTTGTCGCATTCTATGCAAGCATAATGCGACGCGTCAAAAGCGCCAAGGTCTCAACCGAATCCGTTTGTGGAAAATATGTTTACATATGTTCTCTCTCGCGCCGAGAGCGAAACGCTTTTCGGTTTCTACTATTGTCGCATTTTCCTTGTCGCATTCTATGCAAGCATAATGCGACGCGTCAAAAGCGCCAAGGTCTCAACCGAATCCGTTTGTGGAAACATATCATAAGGTTGGACGTAGGTGAGGGCGTAGTCGTCCGACAGCATTGCCGCGTCACGGGCAAGGGTAGCCGAATCGCAGGAAACGTACACGATCTGATGGGGAGACGCCCGTTTCAAAGCGGCGACGATATCCTCGTTGAGCCCTTTGCGCGGCGGATCGACAACAACGGAAAAGCGTTTGCCCAAATTTGCCGCCACAATCTTCGGCAATTCCACAGTGACGTCGCCGCAAACGTTTGTCAAGCGCTTAGCGGCGTTCAGCCGCGCCATATCTTCCGCGTCCCTCACCGCCGACGGTTCGATTTCTATCGCGTAAGCGTCGTAGCGTTGACTTGCAAGCACGTTTGTGAGTATGCCTATACCGCTGAAACAGTCCACCAACACTTCCGTACGCGACGTGTCAAGCAGTTCCTTCACCTTGGAGTAAACGAGGTCTTTTACGCCGTCGTTTACCTGAAAGAAACTGTTGGGGCGCAAGCGGAACTTTACGCCGAGATGTTCCCCCTCGATGTATTCGATACCGCACACGTGTTCCGTCTTTTTGCCGAGGATAACGTTGTTTTTTGCGGTGTTGAAGTTGACAAACAGACCGAAACGGGGAAATAGTCGGGCAAGTTCCCTCTCGAACGGTTGCAGATCGTAGGGATACTCGCCGTTGGAAACTATTGTGACAAGCAACTGTCCGTCCACATAGCGCGCAGTCAAATGCCTGATCACGCCGCTGAAATCACGCTCGTCGTAGGGCTCTGCGCCCGACGCGTTGCAGTACTCGGTAAACGCCGAAACAAGCGTCCTCGCCCAACTTCCCGCCAATGCGCAATCATTGGTTTCCACCACTCGGTGACTGTTGCGTTCAAACATACCGACGCGCACCGCGCCCCGTCTGCCCCTCACGGGGAGACTGAGTTTGTTACGATAGCCCACAGTCAACGGGGAGGGCACGCAGGGAAGCACGTCTACGTCCAACTTGGCGATTTTTTTGAGATTGGCAGCCACCTTGCCCCGCTTGAAAACCAATTGTTCATCGTACGCCAGATGCGCCAACGAACAGCCGCCGCATTTGCCGAAGTGAGAACACGGGGGCGAAACGCGCAACGGAGAGGCGTGTAAAATTTCCAATACGTCGGCATAAGCCACGTTCTTTTTTACGTAGTTTACCCTTACGCGCGCGGTCTCTCCCACGATGAGAAGCGGCACAAACAGCGTGCAGTCCTCCACCGTGCCTACCGTTTCGGAATTGGCGTAACCTTCCGCCCGATATGTGACGACGTCGTTTACCCTCAACACGTCACACGCCCTTCAAAAGCAACACGGTAAACGTGCTGCCTACGCCGACTTTGCTGTCTACGTAAATTTGTCCGCCCAGCAGGTCTACGATTTTTTTGACTATGGACAGACCCAAACCGTTGCCTGCCGTCGTGTGGGACTTGTCCCCTTGATAAAATTTGTTGAAAACGTTGCTTTTCGTTTCCTCGTCCATTCCGCAACCCGTATCGGATACGGAAATCAACGCGTTGAGCCCTACCGACTTGCACTTTACGTCTATCCTGCCGCCCTCTTCGGTAAATTTTACCGCGTTGCTCATCAGATTGACGACGACTTGACTCAGCAACTTGTAATTACTGCATATTTGAACGGATTCCAACTCCACGTTCAATTCTATACGTTTGCTTTCGCACTGCTGTTCGAACATCAGCACGCACTGCCGCAGTTGTTCGTCCAGACTGTATTTTTCCTTTTCCACTTCGTCGGTGGAATCCAACCTGTTGAGCATAAGCACGCTTTCGGACAACTCCACGAGACGTTTGGATTCGTCTATTATCACGTCGAGATATTCGTTGCGCTGTTCGGGGGACAGTTTGGGGTTTTTAAGCAACTTTGCAAAGCCGGAAATGGAACTGATGGGAGTTTTGAATTCGTGAGAAAAGTCGGACACGAAATTTTCGCGCAACGTCTCCACGCTTTGCAGTTGACTCGTCATATAGTTGAAATTCTTGGCTATGTTGAAGTTGGCAAATACGGCGGAGTCTTCTATCCTGACGGAGAAATCGCCCTCCGCCACCTTTTGCAGAGCGTCGAGATAGGGACGGCTCGCCTTGACTATGATAGCGGAATAGGCAAAAGAAAGCGCCACGCCGAACACGATACTAAACCCCAAGATGATAATTCCGAACAAAAATACGTTGTCTTCTTCCACTTTCCAATGCTGCGCGATGAGAGACGTAAGCCCCAAAGTGGCTATCATCGTTACTATCAGCAAAACGAACAGACACGCGACGACTATCAGCGTGATTCGTGTAAAAATGTTTCTGTTGTGCGATTTGCGTTTATTCATCGTGTCTCACCGCCTTGTAACCCAATCCGCGCACCGTGACGATTTCGAAATCTCCTATATCCGCAAAACGGGAGCGCAGTCTGTTGATGTGAACGTTTACCGTATGTTCGTCGCTTTCGGCGTCCATACCCCATATCTCGTCCATCAGTTGTACCCGCGTAAACACCACGTTGGGGTAACTGAGCAACTTGAACAACAGCAGAAATTCCTTTTGCGGAAGTTGTTCCGTCCACTTGGGAGTGCTTACCGTGTAGGAGTTGTAATCCAGCGTCACGTCGCCGACGGAAATTTTGTTTTCCGTTACGATTTTGCTTCGCCTGAGAAGCGCTTTTATCCGCAGCAACAGCACGTCGAAATCAAACGGCTTGGTGAGATAGTCGTCTATCCCCACCAAAAAGCCTTTTTTTATGTCTACGACGTTCTGCTTGGCGGAAAGTATAAGTATCGGCAGTTGACTGCCTTCGGCGCGCAGCGTTTCCGTCAAGGTGAATCCGTCCATCTTGGGCATCATCACGTCCAGCACCATCAGATCGACGTGATTATGTTCCAGAACGTCGATTGCCTCGACGCCGTTTTTTGCCTCGATGACGTTGTACCCGTCGCCGCTGATTACGGCTGTGAGCAATTTGCGAGTGTTTTTGTCGTCCTCAACAACCAATATATCGAACATCGCTTTCCTCTTGCAAATATTTTGTTTTATTATACCACACACCGCCGCAATTGGCAATACAACGCGTTCAACTTGCCGCAACAGACCGCCTCACGGCGCATTTAGGCGTGGATAAATGCCGAGCCGCTGCCCGAAACGGCGACACCGTTTTGTCGATACAAATCGTCGCGACGTATTTCAAACCGCTGCGCAGATGCTTACCGATGAAGCAATTCCACCGCAATTTGTCCCTTTTCGACAATGCGGCAGGACATAAAATGAACGCGGTTTACAAAACGGTGGACATTTCGGCGCAATAGATGTATAATGTAGGCAAGGTTCGACGAAATGCAAAGAAAGAAACCAAACGAAAACAAATATAAAGACCAACCCGTTTGGAGAGGCACGGCGAGACTGTTGAGATTGTTTTTCAAAAAGCCTCGTATTGTCAGCCTGTCGGGAGATATTCCCGACAAGGCGATTTACGTTGCAAATCACGCCGCTATGTTCGGACCGCTGATGTACAACCTGTATTTGCCCGCGGCGGTGTCGCAATGGGGAGCCTACCCGATGTTGGGCGGTTGGAAGCAACGCTACCGCTATTTGAAAGACGTTTACTTCATTCAAAAGCGGCACAAAAGCAAGTTCGCCGCGACGGTGTTGGCGTTTCTCGAAGCGGGCTTTGCGCCTATGTTCTACAAGGGATTGAAAGTTTTGCCGAGTTACAACGACAGACGTTTCATAATCACTATGCGCAAAAGTTTCAAAACGTTGGACGAGGGCAGAGGACTCATCATTTTCCCCGAAAAAAGCGAAGAGGGCTACCTTGAAACGCTGACGGGCTTTTACGGCGGATTTGTGGTGCTTGCCAAATACTACCGCAAGTTGCGCGGCGAGGATGTGCCCATATACCCCATTTACTACCACCCGAAATACAAAAAGATAGTTATAGGTTTTCCCGTGTATTACGGCGACTGCGAAGCGCAAGGAATGGATCGCAATCGCATTGCGGAGGAACTCTGCGACAGGGTGAACGAATTGTTTGAACAACACATAAAGGAATAACGCATAAAAAACAAACTACTCAAAAAAATATCCGACCTCGTTTCGAGGTCGGTTTTTTTTGCATAATAAACGTAAAAACCGCACCCCATTGCCGCAATATCCCCTATCAACGCCCCGTTTTGTTGCGGAAAAGCGGCAAATTTTTCGCAAAGCAAACCGTCCTGACGACTACGCAGGCAAGGGGCGTACAGCCGCTTTTGCGCAAAAAAAATCCTTCGGACAGTGTTTGTTTGCACCGTCCGAAGGAGTGTAATTGTTTTGTAAAGTTTTCCGTCAAGACAACTCGAACATACCCGTATAGAGTTGGTAGTACTTGCCGCGTTGAGCGATCAAATCGTCGTGGTTGCCGCGCTCGATGATAACGCCGTGTTCCAACACCATAATAGCGTCGCTGTTGCGCACCGTGGAAAGTCTGTGCGCGATTACAAACGTCGTTCGTCCTTCCATCAAAGCGTCCATACCCTTTTCTATCAGCCATTCCGTGCGGGTGTCTATGCTGCTGGTAGCCTCGTCAAGGATAAGCACGGGCGGATCTGCCACGGCGGCGCGGGCGATGGCTATCAACTGACGCTGTCCCTGAGAGAGATTTTCCCCGTCGCGGGTGAGCATAGTGTTGTAACCGTCGGGCAAATGGCGAATAAACTGATGCGCGTTTGCCGACTTTGCCGCGGCTATGCACTCCTCGTCGGTGGCGTCCAATCTGCCGTAGCGAATGTTGTCCATAACAGTACCCGTAAACAGGTGAGTATCCTGCAACACCATAGCGAGCGAACGGCGCAAGTCCGCCTTTTTGATTTTGTTGACGTTGATACCGTCGTAACGTATTTTGCCGTCGGGCACGTCGTAGAAACGGTTGATGAGGTTGGTTATCGTGGTTTTGCCTGCGCCCGTACTGCCGACAAACGCTATCTTCTGCCCCGGCTTGGCGTAAAGCGAAACGTCGTGCAACACCGTCTTGCCCTCCTCGTAGCCGAAAGTCACGTCCTCGAAACGCACGTCGCCTTTCAACTCGGTGTAAGTGACCGTTCCGTCGGCGTGCGGATGTTTCCACGCCCAATGTCCCGTGCGCGCGTCTCTTTCGGTTATGTTGCCGTCGGAGTCTATGTCGGCGTTTACGAGCGTTACGTATCCGTCGTCAATTTCGGACGGCGTATCCATAAGCGCAAACACGCGTTCGCCGCCCGCAACCGCCATAAACAGCAAGTTGATTTGCTGAGCAATTTGCTGGATAGGCATTGTGATGTTGCGAATATACAGCAAAAACGCCGCGATTGTACCCACGTAATCCAACGGGTTCTGCGATCGTGTGGCAATCAACGCTCCGAAAACGGCTATGCCCGCATAGAAGAAGTGAGACAGGTTGTTCATTATCGGACCCATAATGTTGGCGTAACTGTTGGCTCGCGCCGAAACCGTCGCCCAATGTCCGTTGATCTTTTCAAATTCCTGCACGGCAATTTCTTCGTGGTTGAAGGCTTTTACCACTTTCTGACCTTCCGTCATTTCCTCGACGTAGCCGTTGAGTTTGCCCACCGCCTCCTGTTGAGCGACGAAATTTCTCTTGGAACGTCCGCCGATGAATTTTACCAAAATACCCATCACTATGAGCATTCCCACCATCACCAACGCCAACTTCCAATCCATTACGAACATCACCACAAACACGCCGACGATGGTTACGAAACTGCTGACGAACTGCGGTAGCGCGCGGGCGATAAATTCGTTCATCATATCTATGTCGTTGGTGTAACGGCTCATAAGTTCGCCGTGCGTGGTGTTGTCGAATACCCGTACGGGCAGACTTTGCATATGCGCAAACAGTTCGTCGCGCAGCCTTTTTATCGTGGAGGTGGAAACCGCGATAAGCAAACGGTTGAGAATGTAGTTGCTTGCAAGCGCCAGCACGTATATAGCCGCCATCAGACCCACTACCGCTCCGAGGTAAGTAAGTTTGTCCGCAAGCACGCCCGAAAAGGCGAATTCGTCGATGAACGGTATGCCCGTAAGCGTCACGTCGCCCGTTTCCGCGCCCACCGCCAGACCGTTGAGCAACGGTTTGAGCAAGGACGTGGCAAATACGTTGGCAAGGCTTTGCACCGCTACGCACAAAAACACCACCGCAATACGTCCCTTGAACGGTTTGAGATAGCCGAGCAATCTGCCGAGAGTGCCTTTAAGATTTTTGGGGCGTTGCGCGCCCATAATTTTCGTACGCGGGGGCATCAGTTGTCACCTCCTTCTTCCACAGTACCCTTCTGTTGAGAACGGTAAATTTCCTGATATATAGAATTGTTCTTCAACAATTCTTCGTGAGTGCCGACGGCGTTTATTTTGCCGTCGTCGAGAATTACTATCTTGTCGCAGTCCTGAACGGAGGACAGACGTTGAGCGATTATTATCGTGGTCATATCCGCGCTCAGTTCTTTGAGCCCTTTGCGTATCTGCGCGTCGGTTGCTGTGTCCACTGCGCTGGTGGAGTCGTCGAGAATCATTATTTTCGGCTTTTTGAGCAGCGCGCGAGCAATGCACAGACGCTGTTTTTGACCGCCGCTGACGTTTACGCCGCCTTGTCCGAGGTCCGTTTCGTAACCGTTGGGGAAGGACATTATAAAGTCGTGAGCGCACGCCGCCTTGCAAGCCGCTTCTATCTCTTCCTGCGTGGCGTCCTTGTTGCCCCACAGCAGATTTTCACGGATAGTGCCGGAGAACAGTACGTTCTTTTGCAGCACCATCGAAACGCCCTCGCGCAGATTGTACAAAGAGTACTCTCTCACGTCCGTTCCGTCCACCGCCACTCTGCCGTTGAACACGTCGTAGAAACGCGGTATAAGTTGGACGAGACTGCTTTTTCCGTCGCCCGTGCCGCCGATGATACCAACCGTCTCGCCCGACTTGATGTGCAAATCGATATGTTCCAACGTCAAATTGTCGGCGTTGTCGGAGTAACTGAAATCGACGTTGTCGAAGTCGATACTGCCGCTGTTGACGGTCTTGTCCGTTTGAGCGCCGTCCTTGATCGTGGAGTCCGTTTCCAACACTTCGTAAATACGGTCGATAGAGGCGCGGGACATAACCAACTGCACGGCGATGAAACATATCATCATAACAGAACTGAGTATCTGCGTGCAGTAATTCATCATTGCGGTAAGCGTGCCGCCCTGCATCGAGCCGACGGCTATATCCTTGCCGCCGATGATGAGCAAGCCGATAATTGTGGCGTACATTATCAGACTGGTAAGCGGATTCATAAGTATCATCAGTTTTTCCGCTTTAAGTTGCGCTTTACGCACGCTCTCGGTGGACTCGCGGTATTTCTGTTCCTCGTAGTCCTCGCGCACAAATGCCTTTACAACGCGTATCGCCACCAGATCTTCCTGAACGTCGGCGTTCATCTTGTCGTACTTTTTGAGCATCGACTTGAACAGCGGATGTACGCGCGTAGCAATTAAAAACATCACCACGCCCAACGCGGGTATCGCCCCCAAGAACACCCAAGCCATTTTCGGTTCGGTAACAAACGCCATCACCGTACTGAAAATGAGCATAGCGGGCGCTCTTATTACCGTGCGGATTATCATCATAAAACTGTTTTGCGCGTTGTTTACGTCCGTCGTGGAACGCGTGACAAGGCTTGCCGTGCTGAACTTGTCCACGTTGGCAAAACTGAAACCTTGTATTTTTTTGAACAGCATACCGCGCACGTTTTTGGAAAAGCCCGCGCCCGCAACGGCGCAAAGCCAACCTGCCAAGCCGCCGAAAGTAAGCGAACAAACGGCGGATACGATCATAAGTATGCCGTAGGAATATACGGTGTTGAGCAAAATGTCTTCTTTACCCAAAATCAACGTACCCGCGTCGTAAGTGAGCAGCGAGTGCGTGCCTCCTCTGAAATCGTACACCGTCATCGCCGTTGACAATCCTTTGAGATCGGCGTCTACGGCGTACAACTGCATAGTGTTGAGAATGTTGGACATAAATATCGGCAGTACGACCTCCAACGCCGTTTCAAACAGCACGAGAACGACCGTCAATATCGATTGGACTGCGTAGCCCTTTGCCCCTTTCAACAGTTTTCTTATCAAGTTGCCTCCTTCGTCCCGCTTTTTCATCCCGAAAAAGCCAAGGCACCGTATTGCAAAATTTAATTTTTATATTATAGTACAGTTTGTTTTGTTGTGCCAACCAAATTGACGCATATATTTCGTTTTTTTTTTCGTTTACGGACGGTACACATACTGCGACGCCGTTACGGTCAGAGTTTTTTCCGTTCCGTCAACGTAACTGCGCGACCTGCCGAGAAAACTGTTTGACGAGTAAATGTCCCGATACACTACCGTTACGCTGTCGCCCGCTTGTACCGACAACAGAGCGTCGCTTGCCGCGGCTATAAGCGAGTAAGCGCTTCCGTCGGAAGGCAACGACACCTCCGCGCCGTTGATTTTGACAGACGTCACTGCCTTGGTACTGCCGCCCCAAGCGGAGTAGAAAGGACTGTCGCTTGCCGCCGTCAACGTCAAATAGGTGGAACGCGAAATCAACGCGGAGGACGTGTATAATGTTGCGGCGGAAACGGTAAGACTTAAATTTGCGTCCCCTTCCACATAGCCGTAGGACGTTACCGTGCCGTTTTCTTCCGTGTGCGTTTCGATGATGGAAGCGGCGGCATATTTGGCGTCGTTGGCGGGTATGGCAAAGTTGAGTCCTTCCACAGACTGCTCGTTATATGTGTCGTAACCGCTGTTGATTATCCCTATGAGAATGCCGTCGGTGTCAAACAGTCCGCCGCCGGAATTGCCGCCGTTGATGGACGCGTCCGTCTGCATAAGCGTCATTGTACCCACTTCTTCCACCGAAACCTGACGTTTGGTGGCGGATACTATCCCGTGAGTGACCGTACCGCCCAAAATACCCAACGGGTTGCCAATCGCGTACACTTCCGTGCCCACCTTTACCACGTCGCTGTCTTGGATAAACGTGGCTGTGGAAAGTTGCGTGCCCTTGGCGGTGAAAAACGCCAACACGGCAATATCGCGCTTTTTGGAACTGCCCACAAGTATTGCGTTGTAACTTGTTGTACTTTCCGTGCCGTTGTCGATGCTCAACACGTCGACCGCAAAGACGTTGCCGCCTTCTATGACGTGGTGGTTGGTGACAACAAAGTACTCTTCATTGTCCGTCAAAGTTGAGCGAGAGATGATGACGCCGCTACCCGCAGCAGTAACTTCGTCGCCGTAACTTGTCACGTCCACCACCGTCGGGCGAATGCGCGCAAGCACTTCGGTCGCGCTTGTTGTGGACATAAGACTCGCTTCGCCGATAGTAACGTTGTATTCGTTGATTGTTCTGTCCGGCAATGTGCAAGCGCTCAATACGCCAAACGCAACGACAAATGTAAATAACAAGGCAAAAATATATGCAAGACGTTTTTTCATTTTCCGCCCCCTATTCGCCGTGACAACCCCGGCAAAGTATCTCCACCGCGTTGGAGTTGAGAACGACCGACAATATCGATTGGACTGCGTAGCCCTTTGCCCCTTTCAACATTTTTCGAATCAATTTTCCACCTCGATCCCGCTTACCAAAAGCGGAACGTTCTTTATTCCATATTTGCTTATTATAATATCAATTTATATAATATGCAAACAATTTGACGCGTCCCACCCGAAAACGAGTTGCTCGCCGCATATTCTCGGCGCGCCGCGCCTGTCGCAAAAAGTTTGCCGTTACCTGACGCTCAACCGCGCAAAATGGTCAACGCGTTGTCGTTTACTATCGCAAAACAGCGATAAATAAAGTCGATATCCGACTGCGTCAGACCCTCGCGCAATTTCGCGCACGTTTCGCCGCACTCTTTTATACATTGCGCGGCGACGGACTCGCCGCTTTCCGTGAGGGACAATATCACCTTACGCCTGTCCTCTGCGTCGAACTGACGACGAAGGTAACCCTGCCGCACAAGACCGTCCACGTGCACCGAAATGGTGTTCTTTTTGATGAGATGTTTGCGTTCCATATCCGCCGCAGTGCGGTCGTCGGAGTGGACGTTGATAAACGTGAGAATATGCACGTCCAACGGAGACAGTCCGTTTTGCCGCGCGACCGTTTCGTCTACGCGTTTTTTTACCAGAAATACGTTGTGAATGTAATCCAGCAAATTGTCTTTTTGCATTTTCGTACGCCTCATTTTGCAAAAATAGTTCCAAACGGAACTATTGATAAATGTACATTATCCGCAAAAAAATGTCAAGCGATTGAGGCGTTCGCGCGCAAAAAAACGCCGTATACGACCGCGCCGCAGCCGACGTTTGTCAAGTCGGAAGGGAACGAAATCTGTATACGGCGGCGAGGCGGTTGCGTTACTTTTCGAAAAAGATAACGTTCTTTTCTCCGAGGATACCCGCAAGTTCGTATATGATACCGGGACAGTTGCGCACGCACGTTTCCAATTTGTAAGGCACGCCTTCTATTTTGAATTTGACGGGGATATCTCCTTCGTACCGTTGCAAAGCGTCCACCACCTGCGCGTATTTTTCCTCGTCGCGTTCCTCCATTTTCAGCCAAAGCGTAACGTTGCGCGCCGTTTCCGTGCGCTGCGCCTCTTTCTGCTCGATCTCGCTTCGGGGATTGATGAGTTCTCTTACGTTGATTTTGTAAGCGTCGCGCGATTCGCTCAGACTGCCGCGAACGACTACGAATGCGTCCTCCGCAAACAGCGTTTTGTACTTCTCGTACGTAGCGCCGTACAATCCCACTTCTATCGTGTCGAATTTGTCCTCCAACACGCCGAAAGCAAGCCGCTGATTGTCCTTGCCGACGGTTACGCGTATGTTGCGCAATATGCCGCCCGTGGTTACAAACTTTTTGTCCACTTTCGGGCGGACGGGTTCGCCGTCCTCCGAGCCTTCGGGTACGTACGCCATCGTTTCGGACGTGTCGAAATCGAAGCGGTACTTGCGGGCAACTTCGTCGTAGTCGTCCAAAGGACTGCCCGTCATATATACGCCCAGCACTTCGTTTTCGTAGTTGTACAGTACGTCTTTGCCGAATTCCTTGATCTGCGCGTGTTCGGCGCGGGTGTTCGCCTTGACTTCGGGAACGAGGTCGAATATGGACAACTGCCCCGAAGCGCGCGTTTTGAGGTTGTCCAAAGCCTCGTTGAACTCGTCGTTGTAGTAGGCAAGCATATCGGCGCGCGTCCTGCCGAAGCAGTCGAAAGCGCCGCCCTTGATGAAATTTTCCACCATTCGCTTGTTGATGAAACTTTGTCCCTCGCGCGAGGTCGCCGTATCCTCCCGTTCGTAGCAACGTTCGAAGAAGTCCTGCATATCCTTGAATTCGCCGCCGCGCTCGCGTTCTTCCACGATTTTCTTGACTACGCCCACGCCGATGTTGCGTATGCCGCCCAAACCGAAACGAATCGCGCCGTTTTCCACGCGGAATTCGTCGCGGCTCTTGTTGATGTCGGGAGGAAGCACCGCTATCCCCTGAGATTTGGCGTACGCCATATATTTTTTTATTTGCGAGATGTCGTTGATACGGTTGTTAAGCAGGGCGCAAATAAACTCCACGGGGTAGTAATTTTTGAGCCAAGCCGTCTGATACGTGACGTAAGCGTAACACGTCGCGTGCGATTTGTTGAAAGCATACTGCGAAAAGTCGAACAGTTGATTCCATATCTCCTGCGCGATTTTTTTGTCCACGCCGTTGTTTACGCAGCCGGGGACGGTTTCGCCGTTGGTCCAAGTGCCGCCGTTGATGAACAGTTTGCCGAGGTCCTCCATCATCTGCGCTTTCTTCTTGCTCATAGCGTAGCGCACGTTGTCCGCAAGCGCCATAGAAAAGCCCGCAAGTTTTTGCACGAGTTGCATAACTTGCTCCTGATAGACGATACAGCCGTTGGTGACGCTAAGTATCGATTCCATTTCCGGGTGCAGATATTTGATTTTCGATTTGTCGAACTTGCACTCTATGTAGTTGCCGATGTACTGCATCGGTCCGGGACGGTAAAGGCTTATGCCTGCGATGATTTCTTCCAAATGGGCGGGCTTCATTTTGCGCATAAGATCGCACATACCGCCGCTTTCCAATTGGAAAATACACATCGTGTCGCCGCTCGAAATGAGGTTGAACACGTTGGGGTCGTCGTAATCGTCCGTACCGAAATTCACTTTTACGCCGTAGTCCTCGTAGATGTAGTCGCACGCCTTTTTAATGTCGGTGAGCGTGCGCAGTCCGAGGAAGTCCATTTTGAGCAGTCCCAACTCCTCCACTTCCGTCATCGTGTACTGCGTGGTGACTATTCCGCCCTTGGCAAGCGCGCCGCCGTTGGTTTGCAAAGGCACGTGGTCGCTGACCTTTTCGCGGCAGATGACTACGCCCGCGGCGTGCATACCCGTTTGTCTCGGAGAGCCCTCTATACGCTTTGCGATGTCGATGAGTTTGTGCGTTGCGGGGTCGTCGTAGGCGCGTTTGAGTTCGTCGGAGATGTAGGTATCTTCGGCATTTTTGTAGGGAACTTCGCCAAGCAGGTGGCGCAAAGTGTATTTGAAGTTGTCGGGGACCATCTTTGCCAGACGGTTGGATTCGCTTATCGGGAAACGCAGCACGCGCGCCACGTCGCGAATGGCGTTTTTCGCAGCCATAGTGCCGAACGTGACTATCTGACACACGTTGTCGTCGCCGTATTTGCGATGAACGTAGTCGATAACTTCGCCGCGGCGGTCCATACAGAAGTCCACGTCGAAATCGGGCATAGACTTGCGTTCCGGGTTGAGAAAGCGCTCGAACATCAAATTGAAACGGAAAGGCTCTACTTCGGTGATACCGATGAGATACGCTATCACGCTGCCTGCGCCGCTGCCGCGCCCCGGACCGACGGGTATTCCGTTGGTTTTTGCGTAGTTGATGAAATCCCAAACGATGAGGTAGTAATCCACAAAACCCATATTGCAGATAACGTCGTACTCGTACTTTATTCTGTCCAGCACCTCTTTTGAGGGATTGGGGTACTTTTTCGCAAGTCCCTGCTGTACGAGATACCACAGGTAGTCGGGCGAGGACATTTTGTCGGGCGGAATGTAGAGAGGCAGTAACTTTTCCTTGCCGAAGTTTACGTCGCACTTTGCGGCGATCTCCAACGTGTTTTCCATTGCTTCGGGCAGATTGGGAAACAACGCCGCCATCTCGTCGTAGTCTTTCAGATAAAATTCCTCTCCCTGAAATTTCATTCTGTCCGTGTCGTCGAGGTACTTGCCCATCTGAACGCACATCATCACGTCCTGTATTTCGGCGTCCTCTCTGTTGAGATAGTGTACGTCGTTGGTGACGACAATTTTTATGTTAAGTTCGTGCGCCAATTGAACGAGTTGCGGCATAACCGCGTCCTCGTCGTCTATTCCGTGGCGTTGAATTTCGATGTAGTAGTCGTCTCCGAACAAGGCTTTGTATTGCAGCGCCAACTCGCGCGCCTCTTCGGGACGGTCGGCAAGCAGCAAACGGGGCAGTTGTCCCGCAATGCAGGCGGAAAGACAAATAAGCCCTTCGGAGTACTTTTTCAATGTGTCGAAATCGATACGGGGTTTGTAATAGAAACCTTCCACAAACGCAATGGAATTGAGTCTGCAAAGATTGTAGTAACCGACGTTGTTTTTCGCAAGCAGAATGAGGTGGAAATATTCCTTATTTTCGAAGCCGACGTTGTGCAAATTTTCGCATAGGTAAAACTCGCACCCTATTATCGGCTTTACGCCCGCGGCGTGAGCGGCTTTGAGAAACTTCCACGCGCAGTACATATTGCCGTGGTCGGTGACGGCTACGGCGGGCATATCCAGTTGTTTGCACTTGGCAAGCAGATCGTCTATACGCGTTGCGCCGTCCAGCAAACTGTATTCCGTGTGAAGATGAAGATGTACAAACTGTTTCATAACGTCGTCCTTTGCGAATTTATTTGTCGGCGAGTTCCGTCAACTTGGCGAAACGGTGATTTGCACCGCTTTTGGAAATGTGCAGTCGGTTGGCTATCTCTTCGAGAGTGGCTTCCGGTTCTTCTTCGCGCAGCAGCGCGATTTCTTTGAGACTGTCCGGCAGCGAATCGAACAGTCCCTTGTCGCGCAGGGCGGCAATCGCGCCCAACTGCCTTGCCGCCGCAGCTACCGTCTTTTCGATGTTGGCTACTTCGCAGTTGTTCTGACGGTTTATCCCGTTGCGAACGCTGCGCATCACGATGATGTTTTCCAGTTCCAACTTGGCGTTGGTGGCGTCTGTGTACACGAGAAAATCCGCTATTTTTTCGCTGTCTTTGAGATAGAGTACAATGTGATTTTTGCGGGGAGTTCTGCGAAACTCCGCCGCGGCGTAGGCGGAACTCACCGCGTCGGCAAATTCCGCGTCGGTAAATCGCAGTTCCAGATGATATTTTGCGCGGTCGTCGTCGGAAACGTCCTCCGTCTGCGGTATAACGACCGAGCCGCAGGAAACGAACAGACCCTGCATAAAGGCGCGCCTGCAACAATGTTGGTCGGGAACAAGCGTGCGAGCGTCGGCAAAACCCAGCGCGCCGTCGCCGTCTCTTGCCACCAGACCCAACTTTTCGCCCAACGACGCGTCGAACTTACAGCAGTACACCTCTCCGCCCTTTGCGGAAATGTTGCTTGGAACAATTTGCGTGCGCACGTCCAACTGCGTTTCGGCGACGCCGCTCAGCAACGCGAGAAATTCGGCGTTGTCGCTCTCCACGCTGAAAGCGTAACCGCCGTATCCCAACGTGAGAGAGCCGACGGACTTCAACGCCGCTTTCAAAAAAGATGCGGCGCAACATTTTTTTGCATTGCGTACGGAGCGCAATATTTCATTCTTTACGCTTTGAGAAAAAGTCATATTCGTCCTCTGCAAAGTTTATCAGCCGTACTTCCGTGCGGGCGCGTATACCGTAACGCTCCCAGAGCGCGGCTTTCAATCGCTGTATTATTAAGTATATATCCAAAGAGGTGGATTTGTCAATGTTTACGACGAAGCCCGCGTGTTTTTCCGATACTTGCGCGCCGCCGATGCGGTAGCCCTTGAAACCCATTTCGTCTATCAGCCGCGACAGCGCGACGTTTTCGTGAAAAAGCACGCACCCAGCCGAACGGGCGTTAAGCGGCTGAGTCGAAGCCTTTTTCTCCCGCATACGCGCTACCGTTTCGCGCACTTTGTCGGGAGAGGAGGGTTGGAAACGCATCTTGACGGAGAGTACGACGTCGCCGCTTTGCTTGAACGCGCTGCCGCGAAAGGCAAACTGACAATTTTTTGCCGAGACGCGGCGCACTTTGCCCTTTTGCATTGCGACAACGGAAACGACGACGTCTTTCATACATTGATCGAAACAGCCTGCGTTGCCCACCGCCGCGCCGCCCACCGTCGCGGGCAGACAGGACAGAAACTCTCCTCCCGTCAGTCCTCTGTCCGCAAGCGCGCGGGACAAAGCCGCGGCAGACGCTCCGCATTGCGCAACGACGTACCGTCCCCTCACGGAAAAATTGTTTACGCGCGTAGTCACCACCGCCGCGCCGTCGAAAAAACCGTCGGAGGCAAGCACGTTGCTGCCCCTGCCCAACACAACGAAGTTTACCCGAGATCGGCGCAGAAATCGAAGCGTTTTTACAAGTTTGGGCAGCGCGTCGGGAAAAAGCGCCACGCATATCTTTCCGCCCGTGCCTATGGTGGTCAATTTGTCGAAACTCGCGTCGAGACGCGCTTCGACGCGGATTTTTTTCATTCGGGACAGCAACTTGTCCAATACTGCGCTATCCATATCACACCGAAAGCGTTTCCAACGCCACTTGCCGCTGACGGGCTACGGCGTCGCCGTCGCCGAATACGTTGGGTACGTACGCAAGCGACAAAGCCTCTTCGCATTGAGAATATCTTTCCGCAGTGTAAAACTTTTGTTCAAGCACCGAAAACATATAAAGATTTACCAACGACGACTGACATTGTTCGCTCAGCAGATAGCGCGCGAAATCCTCGCAAGCCTCAGTATTGTCCGATTGCGCGCAGATACCGAGATACTGCACCAGATCGGTGTACCCATTAAGGGGCGCAAACGCCAACTGTTCTATACGCCCGTTCGACTCCTTTTGCGAAAGCCGATACATATCCCGCTGCGTGCCGAGCAACGTCACCGCGGTGCGGTTTGCAACGAACTTTTCGTACGCTTCGTACTGCGTCACTTGGTCGGAAACGTCGGCTTTTCCCCGTCCTCCCGACATAGCCAATGCGGAAAGCGGACTGTTGTAGGGCGTAAAACCGCAAACGAGGGGCGCAAGCGTCACGGAGGACTTGCCCGCCGTCCTCGTGTAGGTGCGGCTGAGCGCCTCGCTTACGAGTTTGTCGGCGGAGAGCATTTCCGCGCGGGCAAACAGGCAATACGCGCCCGTAAACAGCGGGACAGCGTACTGTTTGCCGTTTATCTGCCCCGAAAGAGCAAAGCCCGTCTTTACCGCGCCCACGTCGACGTCGCAAGCGGCAAGCCTGTCCTGCACAAGACAACCCGCTCCGCGGGAAAAACATATCAAATCGAAACTATCTCCCGCCGACAGTTTGGACTGCAATTGTTCAACTGTAAAGGTGTTCACGTGTACAAACAATCCCTCGTGCAGTTTTTCGAACTTGGCGGCGCGTCCTTTGAGCCAACTTTCGCGGCTGCCCACTCCGCCCTCAAAACACTCTACATTCCACAACTCCAACACGCCCTTATAGGTTGCGCCGCTTTGCGTCTGCGGACGTACGGGAAGATTGGGCAACGCCCACAACAGCGCGCCGACGGCAAACGCCAACACAAGCACGGCGGGCAGGACGACCTTTATTATACGTTTGCGCCCCGAAGTCTCCTCCGTTTTTTCCGAACGCGTCTTTTTTTTACGTTTTGTCACAAATATGCCTCCGCAACAAAGTTTTACGCTAACATTGTATGACGGGAAAACGCCCGTTACGGCAAACTGTCGGCGCAACCGCAGGCAATCTTTGAAAAATTTTGTCGAGCGCACTCCGTCGCTCACGGCAACTATCATACGGTATTTACAAACGGAAGATTTTCCGCTATAATTGTAGTAATTGAAAAGGACCGTTTTCCGCAAGGATAGGGATCGCCGCGCCGCAAACACCGCCGCAAACGTATCCTATTCGGCGAAAATTCCGACGGAACACGGAAAAACTCACGGGAAGGTAGCAGATGAAACTGAATTACAAAAGGACGATACTCGTCGGCTTTGCGTTTTTTCTCATATCGGCATTCTGGCAGGCATACGACACGATAATTCCTCTTATGCTCACCAACAAGTTCGGATTGGATCAGACTTGGTCGGGCGTGATAATGTCGCTGGACAACGTGCTGGCGCTGTTTATGCTGCCGCTGTTCGGCGCGCTTTCCGACAAAAAGGACACGCGCTTCGGCAAACGCACGCCGTTCATAGTTGCGGGGGCGATAGCCGCGATAATCTGTTTCGTCGGGCTGACGTTTGCAGACAACGCGCAACTGAACAAAATTTCCGCCGGCACGAAAGAAACGTATTGGACGGAAAACTACGAAGTGGAAAACCGCGAATACCACAACATAACCAACAATTCCGTTGCGGAAAAATACACCGTGCGCGACTACGCCGCAAGGGTATATTTCGGCGAAAACGTCAACTTCGACGACCTTTCGCCCGAACAACAGCGGGAACTTGCCGATTGGTACAAAAATGAATTGAACTACGATTCCTTGTACGTTTACACAAAACCTACGGAACAAAACGGAGTAAAAACGGAGGAACGCTACCGACTGTGCAAGACGGCTGACGGCAAAACACTCTACGCAGACAGCAACGAAGAGGTCGCCGAACGCACCACCAACGCCTATTCTTCCCTCGTCTCCGACGCGGAAGCGCAATTTGCAAAACAAGTCACGAAATCGAATTGGTGGATACTGCTTGTTTTCATCGCGGTGCTGTTGGCGACTCTCGTGGCGATGGCCACCTTCCGCAGTCCGGCGGTGGCGCTTATGCCCGACGTCACGGTGAAGCCGCTGCGAAGCAAAGCAAACGCCGTAATAAATCTTATGGGTACGGCGGGAGGCTTGCTGGTGCTTGTGTTGGGTATGCTGTTCGGCACGGGCGCGGTGAAAAATCAACTGATGAGTTACACTTGGTTTGTCGTCGCCGTATGCGGCATAATACTTGCGGCGCTCATCGTATTTATGTTTACCGTAAAGGAAAAACGCTGGAACAAAGAAATGTTGGAGGCTCAAACGGCATTGGACGGCGACGACGCGCAAGAGGAAAACACCGACAAAAAAGACAAACTGCCCAAAGACAAATTGCGCTCGCTGATACTGATACTCGCGTCCGTCGCGCTGTGGTTTACGGGCTACAACGCCATCACAAGCAAATACAGCGTGTACGCGCTCAACGTACTCAATATGGACTACAACACCACGCTGATGATAGCGCAAGGCGCGGCTATCGTGGCGTACGTGCCCGTAGGTATGCTCGCAAGCAAGATCGGTCGCAAAAAGTGTATTCTCGGCGGCATAGCGCTGTTGACGGCGGCGTTTTTCGGCGCGATATTCGTCAACGCGTCCTCGCCCGCTTGGCTGTTGTGGATACTGTTTGCGCTTGCGGGTATCGGTTGGGCAACGATAAACGTAAACAGTTTCCCGATGGTCGTGGAACTGTCCAAAGGCAGCGACATAGGCAAATACACGGGTTTCTACTACACCGCTTCGATGGCGGCGCAGGTCGTTACGCCGATACTCAGCGGCGCGCTTATGGACGCGGCGGGCACAATGTCGATACTGTTTCCGTACGGCGCGCTGTTCGTGGCGGCGTCCTTCGTCACGATGCTGTTTGTGAAATACGGAGACAGCAAACCCGTACCCCCGAAAGACAAGTTGGAAATGCTCGGAGAGGACTGATTTTCCGAAAAAGTCAAAAAAAAACACACCCCGTATACGTTTTTTCAGCGTATACGGGGTGTTTTTCCGCTATTTTACAAAAGATTGAGAACGCGCCCGAATTCTATACCGAAACGTCTGTCCTCGCACTCCGTCGCGCGCGCCGCTTTCTCCACGAAACAAGCCGCCGCCTGCGTTGCGGCAAACAAACTTACTCCGTTGAGTATTTCGCCGCAAAGCACGCTGCTGAACACGTCTCCCGTGCCGCTGTACGTTACGTTTACTCTGTCGTTTGTCACGTAGCGCGTCCTTGTGCCGTCCAGTACGACGTTGCCTATCAACTTGCCGCACTCCACTCCCGTGATGACTGCGCTCTTTGCGCCCGTTTGCGCGAGAAAATTTTCAAACGCGCCGCCCACTTGCGCAAGATATCCCGCCTCCTCTTTATGAGAGACAAGTCTGTCGTAATCCACCCCCGAAAGCAGGCACGCCTCGGTAAGATTGGGCGTGATGCAATCGGCAAGACGGACGAGTCGGCGCATAACCTGCGCGTATTCGCCGTCGAAAACGGGATACAGTTTTCCGTTGTCGCCCATTACGGGGTCTACCATCACAAACGTTTCGCCGAAAGACTTTTCGACAAATTCCGTAATACTGCGCAATATGTCCGAATCGTTGCCGAAACCCACGTAAACGGCGTCCGGCTTGCGGTAGGAGACAAGCGTTTGCGCAAACTGCGCCGCGTCGCCGTTGCGATGGAAACGGAATCCGTCGAATCCCGTTTGGCAACTGTAATGACCCGTAACAATGGGCATTGCATAGTGTCCCAACACGGACAATATCGGCAGATTGGCTGCCAAAGAGCAATTGCCCAAACCGGAAATATCGTTGAATATAAGTATGTTTTTCATTTTACCGTCCATTTGAAACAATATCGTTTGTTTGAGCAAACGTAATCGGAACAATTTGTTACTTGCCGTCGGGTCTGTCGGGATTGCCTGCGCCGTCGTCGCTTTCGTCGGGGAGGGCGCAAGCGGTCGTTTCGCCGTCCGCACCCTCGCCGTCAACTTCTTGGTGAGGAGCGGGAGCGTTGTCCCTGTCGCCGAAATCGGCTACGTCCAGAAATACCCTCGTCGGAACGGCGCGCAGAATAAACCACACCGCAAAGCCAACGATTATCCCCGCAAGCACCCCCACCAAGGCAAGCCAAGGCATATACGCAAACATTTCGGGAGTGTTGCTTACGAGGCAGAACACCACGTTCTGCGCCACGTTGTGCATTACCGCCGCAACTACCGATACAGCCACGATACTCACGCGCGGATAGACAAATTCCACCAACACCGACGACACCGCCACCGCAGTAAGCCCCGCCGTCATACTGTACATCAGCGTGGAGATATTTCCCGTAAACACGCTGCCCAAAGTCGTCCTGACTATCACCGACACAAACGCTTCCGTCGGTCCGAGCACAAACAGCGCAAGCAGCGAAAAAATGTTGCTCAATCCCATCTTTGCGCCGGGCAGGAACAGCGGCGGAAACAGGCTTTCCACCACGAACATAATCAGCCCCATCGCCGTCAGCACCGCAAGCACCGCAAGGCGGCGAGCGGAGAAAAACTTTCCGTTGCGCTTCATAACGTCACCACCTTCAAGCCGTTGGGACTGCACACTATCGCGCCGCCCGAACGCGTAATTGCGGGGAAGTTGCGTACGCAGTCGCGATGAACGCCGCATTTGGAATCGGTCATCTTTACGTTGGGCGCACTGCCGTACATAACGGTGAGTTCATTGAAATGCTCTTCGCCGTTTATTTCCCTGACAAGCCGAACGGTTATCCCGTCGGAAATTTGCGTGACGGACACCGTCCAACCGTTGGAGTTGTCAACGTTGACGGTGTATTCTCTGCGGGCGAGATTGCACACAAACAGCGTTTCGCCCGTTTGCTCGTCCACCACGGTAACCGCCTGCATAGGCGCGTCGTCTGTATCCAACACAAACGCGCCGAACAGCGCCAATATCACCAACACGACCCCGGCGTAAACTATCAGATCGCAAATTTTGAAAGGTTTGTCCTTCTTTGCCTGACGAACTTTCGTAAGCGTGTTTTTGCGGCCTTTTACTATGTTGTATACCGCAAGCGCAACCACCGCAACGCCCAAAATACAGCCCAGCACTATCGTGACGGTTTTGTATGCGTCGACATCGGAAGAATACGCGCCGCCGTCGTAGTAGTACACGCCGTTTTCGTCCGTTTTGAGCGCCCAAGCGAAGGAGTCGAATTCCTTGTCGTACAAAGACGTCACTTCCTCGCGCGAATAGTTGGTCAGCAGTTGTTTGCTGCCGTCCAACGATTCGTACTGCACTATCACCTTTATGCCGTTGTCTTTGAGATAGCCGTTGACGAAATCGACTATCCCATCCTTACCCATAACGGTGAGCGCGGTAGTAAGACAGTCGCCCCTTGCCGCCCAAAAGCCCTCTTTCGGGGTCACCACGGTAACCGCCCTTACGCCCGTTTGCGCGGGCGCGCCCTTTGCTCCGTCAAGTATATGCGCGTAACTGATACCGTTTACCATGTATTGGCGCACGTACTGTCCGCTCGTGGATACGGTGCATTCGTCCAACTGCACTTCCAACAGGTTGTACAAGAAAGAAAAAGCGTCCTGCACTGCCATCGCCGTTTTTCCGCCGTCGTATTCCTTGCCGACGGATTTGCTGCTCAAACCTATATCTACGTAGTAGCGATCCGCGCCCTTTGCCGCTATCATATTGCGTATACCGTCAGCGACGTAACCTTTGGCAATGCCGCCGAGGTCTATCCACTGCGAAAAACTTTCGCCGTCCACAACGGCGCAGGGGACGTTCTTGGTTACGTAGTACTTGCCGTCCGATTCGGAAAGAACGACCGCGCCCGTTTCGGAGGAAAAGTCCGTAAACGCCGCTTCGGAAAACGCCTTTATATACTTTTCGTCGGGCAGCGGATAGCCGTCGTCGCTGCCGCTGCCAAAAAACACCTCGTAAGTAACTTCCCTGCCGTTAGGCGTGGTCGTGCGGTCGTACGGTTGTCCGCCTATGTCTCCGCGCGAATATATACGCGACGAAAAGCCCCACAGATCCACAAGGCGGTACACCGCGGGGTTGAACGCTCCGTCGGTGGCTGTGTACATTTCCTGCGCAATGGCGAGCATTTCGTAGGTATCTTGGGAAATTTCCAGACGGTAAGCGTGATCGCCCGTTTGTTCGCCGTACTCTTCCGCGTGGTTGTAGCGATATACGTCGGACGCCGTCTCGCCGTCCTCGCCGTAACTTACGTTGGCAAGAGCGTCGATGTAGTTGACGTAGCGATCTATTTCCGTAAGCAATTCCACAAGTTCGTCGCGGGTGGCTATCTGCTCGGAATTGAGCGCCTTGCCGTTGATGGGAAAGTCCAGACGCAGTGCGTCGCAGGAATATATCTCCACGGAAACGGGTATCTCGCTGTCGCCGAAATAGTCGCTTCCGCCGAAACGAACTCCCACGTAGTTACCTTGCGCCGTTATGTTTGAAACTTTGAGCGTGCGTCCGTTTGCTTGGAAAGAATAAACATAATCGGAGTCCTCCGCCGCGGCAAAAGCAACGTCGCCGTGCGAAAGGTTCGCACAGCACGCCGCAACGGCTGCAAGTACAATTACGGATAACAGCAAAAACACACTCTTTTTCATCTTTATACCCGAAATATTTTACTATATTTGGCAAAATATGGCAAGCAAAACTTTCTTATACGCGCCTTTTGCCGTACGTAATTGCGGCGCGCCGCGCTTTCGCAAAACAACTTGTTTCGAAAATCGCCACCCCATAAGACGTTTTGTGCGTTTTACGTTTTCAAAAACCTTGTAAAATCAGTTGCAAAAATATTTACGGAGGTGTACAATCTTGCTATGCTCAAAGGAGGAAATATATGGCAAAGCAAAAAGAAAAGGTGGGCGTCAAAGAGACGCTGACAAGAAAAATGAAAGCGATCAGCCCCGTAAAGTTGATAGTGCTGGGCGTGATGATAGTTATCACAGTACTCAGTTACGTATTTTACGCAAATTTGTTCAGTACAGATCCCAAAGTAAATTGGTTTCTCGACCCTAGTACAGTTCAAGACGGCGACCCGTCCACTGCCACACCCAACACCGGTTCGCTGTTTCTGGACAACTTGATTTTGATAGTGCCGAAACTGATAAAGTGCATACAGGCGGTAACTATCATATTGATTATTGAGACGATAGTTTCGTTGATAGTCCGCAAGGCGTTCGGCAAAACGCAGCGCGGCGTGACCGTATCCAGCCTGATACGCAGCCTGATAAGTTGGGTAACGGCGGTGATAGTGATAATCGTCGTTCTGTCCAACTTCGGTGTAGACACCACTGCGCTCATCACGGGAGCGGGAGTGTTGACGTTGATTGTCGGTCTCGGTATGCAATCTTTGATAGCCGACATCGTCGCGGGACTGTTCATTGTGTTTGAAAACGAATTCAACGTGGGCGATTGGGTGACGGTAGGCGACTTCCGCGGCGAGGTAGTATCCATAGGCGTGCGCACTACGAAATTGAAAGCGGCAGGCAACGTCAAGATAATCAACAACAGCGACTTGCGCGGCGTGATAAACCACGACACCGACAAGTCCGTAGCAAAGACGCTGATAGACGTTGAATACGGCGCAAAGTTGCCCGAAGTGGAAAAAATCATCAAAAAGAACCTCCCGAAACTCACTTTGGAACACGCGACCGACATCTCCTACGACGGAGTTGCAAGCCTCGGCGCAAGCGGCGTTACGTTGCAATTTACCTGCCAATGCAAGGAAGCGGATATATTCACCGCGGGACGCGAACTGAACGCCGCCGTCAAAAATATGTTCGACGCACACGGAATAGACATTCCCTTCCCGCAAGTTGTGGTACACAAGGGATAACGCTCCGACCACACGTGCGGCGGTCGATTGCTGGCTACTGCGTAACGCTGGCGCAATCGACGGTTAAATAGACAACATATATGAAACCGACACTCTCGGCTGAGGTCGGTTTCTTTTTATATACTTAGTAACATTATCCTGTGCGCTTACGCGCCGCCGCAGTCGGACTTGGGAGTTGCGCAGGAAACCTGCGCGGTCGGATAAACCTTTCGCCGGGGTCTCCCCTACCCCCGGCATCCCCGGGGAGGACCGCAATCTCGGCGCAGGTCCGTGATTGCGGTGTTTGATTGAAACTTTGTGTTTTTTTTGACCACACGTGCGGCGGTCGATTGCTGGCTACTGCGTAACGCTTGCGCAATCGACGGTTAAATAGGTAAAATATATGAAACCGACACTCCCGTCCGGGGTCGGTTTCATTTTATATAGTAAGTAACATTATCCTGTGCGCTATCGCGCCGCCGCAGTCGGACTAAGAGGTGCGCCTACACGGCGCGAACCGTTGAAAGCCTTTCGCCGGGGTCTCCCCTACCCTCGGAATCTCGATAGGGTACACACACAATTTGAGTTTACGAAAATTGTGTGGGAGAGGAGCACCATTGTGTCAGCCGTACCGAGTACGCTTATGCGTGCTTGGTGCTGACTAACAATTGGTGCGACGACGGCGCAAAGATTCGGTACACGCCCGAACTTTGCGGAGTTTAGTTGAAACCCATTGTTTCGACCAAACGTGCGGCGGAGTACAAAAAAAACTCGATTCGTTGGAATCGAGTTTTTTTAGCAATTTTGCGCTTAATTATTTGTCAAGTTTGCCGAGGGCGTCTTGAACAGCCGCAATTATGCGAGCGGAGGATTGCGTAGCGCCTGTAATGTGGGGTACACTCTCCTTATCGACGGTTTGCTCGTCAGCGGTTACGGTTACATCCCAACCCAACACGGTGTCAACTTTTTGTCCGACAAGGTTGTCATTGATCCATTTTTCATAAGCTGCTTCCGCTTTTGTGAAGCCAAGGTCGCCGGGGTGTTGACCCTCTGTCCAACCGGTAGAAGTACGAACCCAATTCGTATCTTCATCATCGTACAACGTAACAGATTTGATTACGCCGCCCTTTACGACTACATCAACTTTCGTACCATAGTGGGTAGACCAAGATGTATAATCGACAGAACCGGTAACCTTTTGTTCCTCACCGCAAGCGGCAAGAACGCAAACAGCGGATACTACCAAGATTGCCGCAAGAGCAATAACAAGTATCTTTTTCATTTTGTTTCTCCTTCAAAAAATATATTTTTTGTATTTCGAGGCTTTCGCCGAGAAATCCTTACTCAGTAACGAAATTGCACCTATATGGGGCAAAGTTCGTTTTACGGTGCTATTATAGCACAATAACTTTTAACTAACAACTTTTTTGACGGCGTTTTAGCATAAATTTTTTTGATGTGACCCCAAACAAAAATCTATTTTGCTTCAACGTAGTCCGCAATGCCCTCTTTCAGACGGCGCAGTCCGTCGCGCAAAACGGAACGGGGACAAGCGACGTTTATCCGAAGGAAGTAACGTCCGTTGCCGCGGTATTTTGCGCCGCAATTGAGATACAGTCCCGTTGTTTTGCGAATGTGATCGCACAGCGCTTCGGAATCGTCCGTCACGGCGGAGCAATCCAGCCACAGCAAATAGGTGGCGCATTGCGCGGTAAGTTTTACCTGCGGGATATGCGCCCGAACAAACCGCTCGGCGTATTTGCGATTGCCGCTTAAATAAGCGCGCAGTTCGTCCAACCATTGCCCGCCCGACGTAAACGCCGCTACTGCCGCCGTGCAAGCGAAAGAATTGGGTTCGGCTATCTCGTCGTGATTGAGCGCGCGCACCACTTTTTCGCGTAACTGCGCGTTGGGCACGACTACCGCCGCCGACTGCATCCCCGCAAGGTTGAACGCCTTGCTTGCGGAAACAGCCGTCACCGAAATTTCCGCGCACACGGGAGAAGCGGACGCAAAGGGAACGTAACCCACGTTCGGCTCGGTGAGGTCGCAGTGTATCTCGTCGGAAAAGACGGTGACGCCGTGCCGTGCGCACAACTGCCCCACCTTGGCAAGTTCTTCCCTGCTCCACACGCGTCCGACGGGATTTGCGGGGTTGCATAGTATCAACAGGGTGGTACGAGGTTGCCGCAAAACGGATTCCAGCCCGTCGAAATCGATTCCGTACGTCTCGCCGTCGTAAGTAAGCGGACTTTCGGCTACGCGCCTGCCTGTGTTCTCTATCGAATGAAAAAAAATGTCGTAGACGGGCGTCATCACGCAAACGCCGTCTCCGACGGCAGTCAAGCACTTTACGCCGCTCGTGATAGCGGGTACTACCCCCGTAGTGAAACACAACCATTCGCGCTCGATATGCCAGCCGTGGCGCGCCGCCCACCAGCAGCGATAAGCGTCGTACCAACTCTCGGGCACTTCCTCGTAGCCGAATACGCCGCGTTTGGCTTTGTCCACTACTGCCGCCGTTACGCAGGGGGCGGTCTTGAAATCCATATCCGCCACCCACATAGGCAATTCGCCTTCGCCGACGTTCCATTTGAGAGAGTCGGTGTTGCGCCGATTTACGGTTTTGTCGAAAATTGTCATTTGCTCTCCCTTATCTTTACCGTGACGTCGGTCGGGTTTATGTAGCGTTTGTCAAGAGTGAGACTGCCCACACCGTCGGCGACGATACTGCCGCTGGCGGGGTTTACAATGCTGTCCACACTGCCCGTTATCTCTGCGTTTACCGAACTGTACTCGAAAGCGCGCGTCGTGTTGATGAGTTTGCAATTTACCAATTTCAGCCCGTCCACATAGCAAAGCCCCTGCAAACTTTCCAACGTGCAATTGACGAAAGTTATGTTGCGGGCGTTCCAACAGAGGTACTCCCCCGAAATGAAACTGTCGCTCACAGTGACGTTTGAGGAATTCCAGAAACTGTCCTTGCTGAGCAAGCGTGAGTTGCGTATTGTGACGTTTTCCGCGCCGTCGAAACAGTAGTCGCCCGTGAGAGTGAGGTTGTCGCAGACAACGTTTTTGCACCCCATTGCGAAATAAGTGCCGCGCGCCGTCACGTTGTTGAGAGTTACGTCGGTGCAATTCCAAAGCGTTTCGGCAGCGTCGGACAGCGTTACGTCGGTGAGCGTTACCCCGACGGACCTGCGGAAAGTTTTGGGCGCTTCCACAACGCAGCGGCTGAAAGAAACGTTGCGTGTGTACCAAACGCCCGCGCGCGCCGTGGAAAACAGCGTGCTGTCGTTGACGGAAACGTCGTTGCAGTACCACAGAGGATACTTCCATTTGAACAGACATTCGTCGCACAGCAAATTGTCGCTTTCTTTCAAGGGGGACTCGCCGGCGTCGAACGTACACTCGACGAGGTGCAGATCTTTTACCGCAAACAGGGCGCGTTCGCCCATATAAAATTGCCGAGTTATTTTCTTCATATATCAAAACGCCTTTGTAAGATAGTCCTCGATGAAGGGCTGTATATTTCCGTCCATTACGTCGCCGACGTTGGGATTTTCGAAGTTGGTGCGGTGATCCTTTACCAAAGTGTAGGGACAGAACACGTAGGAACGTATCTGACTGCCCCATTCGATTTTTTTGATTTCGCCCTTGATAGCCGCCGCTTCTTCCATCTGCTCGCGCTCTTTGAGTTCGGCAAGTTTGCTGCGCAGCATCATCATAGCCTGCTCGCGGTTCTGTATCTGACTGCGCTCGTTCTGACAGGCGACGACGATACCCGTGGGCAGGTGAGTGATACGTATCGCGCTTTCCGTCTTGTTGACGTGCTGTCCGCCCGCGCCGCTGCTGCGATATGTGTCTATCTTCAAGTCCTTGTCGTCGATGACTATTTCGCCGTCGGAGGCAAGTTCCGGCATCACTTCGAGGCTGGCGAAACTTGTGTGACGGCGTTTGTTTGCGTCGAAAGGAGAAATGCGCACCAAACGGTGTACGCCCTTTTCCGCTTTGAGATAACCGTAGGCGTTTGCGCCGTCCACTTTGAAAGTGACGGACTTTATACCCGCCTCCTCGCCGTCCAAACGGTCCAACTCGGTGTATTTGTAACCGCGGCGCTCGCAGTAGCGCGTGTACATTCGGTACAGCATTTGCACCCAATCCTGCGCCTCAGTGCCGCCTGCGCCCGCGTGAAGGGTGCAAATGGCGTTGTTCATATCGAATTTGCCGTTGAGCAGAGTCGTTACGTGCATTTCGTTTACGTCAACGTCTATTCTGTTCAGTTCGTCGGCGGTTTCCGCAAGCATCGCTTCGTCGCCGTCGCACAGTTCGATGAGGTCGCTCACGTCGGCAAGCCGTTTGCACAGTTTGCCGTAGGAGGAGATTCTGTCCTCCACGTTCTTTGCGCGCTGACTGACTTGTTGAGCGTTTTTTACGTCCTCCCAAAAGTCGGCGCGGTGCTGCTGCTCGGTGAGAGCGGCAAGTTCCTCCTGCAACTTGGGAACGTTGAGACTTTCGCCTATGCCGTGAAGTTTGGATTGAAGATCCTTTACTTTGATTTTCAGTTCGTCTATCTGTATCATATTACTTGCGTTTTTTGGTAAGAACCTGCGCGCGTTTAAGCGCGTTTTGCTCATCGCGGAGGCGGCGCGCTTCCGCCCAACGTTCCTGATTGGTCATAGGAGCGTCGGGGTCTTTTGCTGCCGCTGCCGATTCCGTTGCCGATTCTGCTGCCGAGTGTTCCTTTTTCGCACTCTCGTTTTGCGCGTTGACCGCCGCGTCGTTTCTTTCGGCGTGCCATTTCAATATGCGCAGCATACGCTCTTTGTTGCCCATATTGAGTATCAGTTGGCGCAACGTCTGGACCTTGATCTGTTCGTTGAGAGCGTCGAACATATCGTACGCCTCTTTCTTGTAGACGGCAAGCGGGTCGTGCTGTCCTATCGCTTGCAGACCTACGCCCTGACGAAGGTCGTCCAACGCGTCGATGTGGTCTATCCACAGTTTGTCCATTGTGCGCAACAAAACGTCGCGCTCCAACTTGTAGAAGTACTTGGCGTAGTCGCCCGCTTCTTCGAGCCGCTCGTTGAAAAATTCTGTGAGACGTTCGGACAGCAAATTGCACACGTGCCTTGCGCTTGCGAGATCGTCCGCGCAAACAAGTTGCTCGCCCTCTTTGCAAAGGAAAAATCCTTTGAGTATGTCGTTGACTTTGTCGAGATTCCAATCGCCCACGTTTTCGTTGCTGTCGCACGCTTCGGCAAGCGCGTAACGCGCGTAGTCGGGCACCATTGCGAGAATATCCGCGTGAATGTCCTCGGTGTCCATTATGCGGTCGCGCTCCTTGTAGATGACTTTGCGCTGCTGATTGTTGACGTCGTCGTACTGCAACACGTTTTTACGGGCGGAAAAGTGCAGCCCCTCTATGCGTTTTTGCGCGATTTCCACCGCTTTGGTGATCATACGCGACTGAATGGGCACGTCCTCGTCGAACTTCACAAACGCCATTGCCCGTTGCAACAAGTCGTTGGCGCGCACGCGCATCATATCGTCCTCGGCGGAGATGAAGAACATACTTTCGCCGGGGTCGCCCTGACGTCCCGAACGTCCTCGCAACTGGTTGTCTATGCGGCGCGCGTCGTGACGTTCCGTACCTATAACAAACAGTCCGCCCGCGTCCAACACCTTTTGCCGCCCTTCGCGGAAAGTTTTGGCATATTGTTCGTAAATTTGATTGTATCTTGCACGGTAATGCAACGCGTCCGCACTGTTGTAGTCGGGGTCTGTCGCCATTGCAAGCGCAAGTTGTATCTCGCTGACAATTTGCCCGTTTTTGTCTTTGAACTCCTGCTTGACGTGCTTGTTTTTGTTCTTTTGAGCGTTTTCCTTCAATTCGTTGATGAATTGCTTGCGCGCAAGGGGGTGCGGATCGCCGCCGCCCAACAGAATGTCCGTTCCGCGCCCCGCCATATTGGTGGCGATGGTTATCGCGCCGGGCATACCCGCCTTGGCAATGGCAATGGCTTCCTGTTCTTCCTTGGATCGCGCGTTGAGCAAAGTTACAAGATCTTTGGAAGCGACGCCGCTCTTTTTGAGACGCGCGCCCAACTCTATGCTCTTTTCCACGCTGGTAGTACCTACGAGAACGGGCTGTCCCTTGGCGTGACATTCCATTATCTTAGCCACGATCGCGCGCAGTTTGCCCTCGCGCGTGGAATAGAACTGGTCTTCGTGGTCAACGCGCTTTACCGGTTTGTTGGTGGGTATCACCACCACGTCCACGTTGTAAATGGCGTTGAACTCCTTTTCTTCCGTCTTTGCAGTACCCGTCATACCGCTCATTTTGCGATACAGACGGAAATAGTTTTGCAAGGTTATGGTTGCGACGGTTTTGTCCTCCGGCTGGATCGTGACGTGTTCCTTGGCCTCTATCGCTTGATGCAGACCGTTGCTGAAACGTCTGCCTATCATCTTGCGCCCCGTAAAGTTGTCCACGATGATGACTTTTCTGTTCTCAACGATGTAGTCTACGCCCTTGTTCATCACAAACTGCGCGTGCAATGCGTTGTTGATGTAATGGTTGAGTTCGGTGTTTTCGGGAGAGGAAAGATTGTCTACGTCGAAACGGCGTTGCGCCTTCAACACGCCCAACTCGGTCAGACGGACCGTGCGGTCTTTCTCGTCGAGAATGTAGTCTCCGTTGGGAATGGGGGTGCGTTTTCGGCTTTGTTCCTCATCCTCATCGCCGCGATTGTGCAAACTGTCGGCTATGTCCTCGTAGTAGATAGGCTCGCGCAGAGTAAGTTTTTCCGCGGGCGCGCCGCAGTGGGAACAGGAGTCGGGCTGTCTGTCGGAAAGGGTGGACTTGCCGCACTCCGAGCAGAAGTACTCGTCCTTGACCTGCCCCTCCATATCCACGTTGGTGGACGATTTGAGCGTAAGAACAAATTCGTGCGCTTTGTCGTACATCGGTCCGGGCTTTTCGCCTCGCCCGCTGATGATGAGGGGCGTGCGCGCTTCGTCTATCAATATGCTGTCCACCTCGTCGATGATGACGAAATTCAGTCCGCGCTGTACGCGCTCGTCGCGGGAAACCGCCATATTGTCGCGCAGGTAGTCGAAACCGAACTCGCTGTTTGTGCCGTAGGTGATGTCGCAGGCGTAAGCGGCAAGTTTTTCCTTGAATTCCTGTCCGCTGAGCGTTACGCCGACGGTCAGCCCGAGAAATCCGAATACCTGCCCCATCCACTCCATATCGCGCTTGGCGAGATATTCGTTGACGGTGACTATGTGTACGCCCTTGCCCGTGAGCGCGTTGAGGTACGCGGGCAAAGTTTCCGTGAGCGTCTTTCCTTCGCCCGTTGCCATCTGACAGATACGCCCCTGATGCAACGCTATTCCGCCCATTACCTGCACGTCGAAGTGACGCTGACCGAGAGTGCGGTGCGCCGCCTCGCGGCAAACGGCGTAAGCGTCGGGCAGCAATTCGTCCAAGGTAGCGCCGCCGTTCAGCCTGTCGCGCAATATCTGCGTTTGACCACGCAATTCCGCGTCGGACATAGCGGCGTACTTCGCCTCGCATTGGTTTACGAGGTTTACCGTCTTGCTCAACTTTTTGAGCGCTTTGGCGTTGGCTCTGCCGTAGTTTTCTTTCATATATTACTCCTGTGACTTTTCGTAGTCGAAATTTTCTCTGCGCGAAGCGACGGTGAGCGCAATCACTTCCGCAGCGCCCGCGCGTTTGAGCGCTTTGGCGCATTCGTTGAGCGTTGCGCCGGTGGTTTTGACGTCGTCTATCACCAGCACGCGCTTGCCCTTTACGTCCGCCGCGGGGTGGATTCGATAACTGCCCGTCAGATTGGTCTTGCGTTCCGCACGGGACAGTTTTTCCTGCGGTTCGGTGTCGCGCACCTTTACTATGCACTCCGCAAGCAGATCCGTATTGTTCAGTATAGCACAAAATTCTTCAGCAAGCAAGCGCGCCTGATTGTAACCGCGTTTTTTGTAGGAAGCTCGGGACATAGGCGCGTAAGTGACCGCGTCGTAAACGAGATGTTCCCTTTGCGCGACGTACACGAGGTAACGCGCCAACACTGCGGCGTTGCCGCCGAGGTTGTTGAACTTCATCGCGAGGATAACGTCCCGTATCACTCCCTCGTAGCAAAACGGAGAGTAGGCGCGGTCGAAATAAATTTTGTCGAAAGCGCAGTTTCCGCAGTAGTCCTCTTCGCCCTCTATCGCCACGCCGCAACGCTTGCACGTTTTGCCGTTGTTGTACGCGACGTCCTTTTTGCATTGCTCGCAAAATCCCGTTTCGTCGAATACGTCTTTGCCGCAGCAAACGCAACGGAATTGCATCGGCGCGAACAATTCGCGCAGAAAACGCGTCCTTTTACTCATCGCCGTCGGCGTCAAACGAGCCGTTGGGCACAGCCGTCCCGAAAAAGCGTTGATGCAGTGCGTTTTCTTCCTGCAAAAACCTGCGCAGATTGGTGGTACGCGCCGCGACGTAGTTGTTGTGGACCATCATCGCAAGCACCTTTTTACTGCCGACAAGCACCACCGCGCGTTTGGCGCGGGTAATTGCGGTGTACAGTAAATTTTTGTTGATTATCGTAGGCGGACCGCTGACAAGGGGCACGACTACCACTTCGAATTCGCTGCCTTGACTTTTGTGGACGGTGACCGCGTACGCAAGTTGCAGATCGCCGAGTTCCGTCTCCGTATACGTGGCGATACGATTGTCGTCGAGGGCGACTTCCACAATGCCGTTTGCCCTGTCGATTCGCCGCACAAAGCCGATGTCGCCGTTGAAAACGCCCGCGCCCTCGGTACTTGTGCCGTCGTTGTTGAAGCGCACGAAGGGCAACTCATAGTTGTTGACCGTTTGCATCACCCTGTCCCCTTCGCGCAGGACGCTTTTGCCTACGTTTAGTTCGTTTTTGCCGTAGACGCGCGGATTGAGCGCCTGCTGCAAGCGCAGATTGAGGTTTTCCACCCCCGCCACGCCGCTTTTGAGCGCGCCCAACACCTGAATTTCCGACGACGGCAGCCCCGTAAACTTGGGCAGGCGCGTAGTTACCAACTCCACCACCGTATCCGAGACCTGTCGGAAATCGTTGTAGTTCATCACGAAAAAGTCTCTGCTGCGGTTGTTGATCTCCGGCATTTTGCCCTTGTTGATTAGGTGCGCGTTGGAAACTATCAGACTGTCCTCCGACTGACGGTAGATGTGGGTGAGATAGCGTATTTCCACAACGCCGCTTGCAATGATGTCGGCAAGCACGTTGCCCGCGCCCACGCTGGGAAGTTGGTCCTTGTCCCCCACAAGTACGAGACGAGTGCCGTTTTCCAAGGCGGAAAGCAGACTGTACATAAGAGAAACGTCTATCATACTCATCTCGTCCACTATCACGACGTCGCAGGGGAGAGTGTTGCTGCGGTTGTACTTGAACTGCATTTTGTCGCCGTGCGACTCGAAACCCAACAAACGGTGTATCGTCTTGGCGTCGCTGCCCGTGGACTGCGAAAGCCGTTTGGCTGCCCTGCCCGTAGGCGCGCAAAATTCCAGACGCATTCCGTAGGAAGTGAGTATCTCCGCTATACATTTGATTATCGTGGTCTTGCCCGTCCCCGGACCGCCCGTTATCACCGTTACGCCGTTGATGAGGGCGGATTTCACAGCGCCCGATTGTCCCGCGTGAAAAGCGATGTTGTGTACCGTTTCGAACTGTTTGATAAGCGCGTCCGCGTCCACCATTATCCTGCGCGCGTCGTGATTGAGCGTGACGAGGCGCGTGGCGACGGATTTTTCCAACTTGTAGTAACGCACAAGGGACAGGCAGCGTTTATTGTCCGTTTCGAACACTTTTACTGTGGGTTCGAGCACCAATTTGGCAACGGTGTCCTCCACTAACTGCCCGTACAGTGTGAGGTCCACTTTGAGCAATTCGGAACACGCCGCGATAAGATCGTCGAACACGAGGTAGGTGTTGCCCTGTTTTTCGGCGGCTTCTTTCAGTCCGTACACGATGGCTGCGCGCACGCGAAATTCGCTTACGGGTTCTATTCCCATCGATTGAGCGATTCTGTCCGCAGTCAAAAACCCCACCCCATCTACGTCGTCTATCAAACGGTAAGGGTTGGCAAGTACAGCGTTTTTCGTTTCCGACTTGTAAATATTGTAAATTTTGACGGCGAGATTGACCGTTATACCGTAACTCTGCAAAAACATTATCTGTTCCTGCATAGATTTGAGTTCGGACACGGCGTTGGCAATGTCCATAGCCTTTTTCTTGGAAATGCCCTTGACGTTGGCAAGCAACATCGGGTTGTGTTCGATTACGCCGAACGTGTCGTTGCCGAACATATTGTAGATGTTGTTCGCCGTCACTTCGCCCACGCCCTTGATAAGTCCGCTGGCGAGATACCTCACAATGCCCGCTCGCGAAGTCGGGTCGCAAACGGTGTAACTTTCCACGGCTATCTGTTCGCCGTACGTTTTGTGTACGGAAAGTTTGCCCGTTACGTTGAGTACCGCCCCGACGGAAATAGCGGGAAAATTGCCCACGCAAGTTACGGTGTCTCCGTCGACGGTTTCCATATTCAGTACGGTGTAGCCGTTTTCCTCGTTGCGAAAAACGATGGACAAAACAGTGCCTTTTGCGTTCAGTTCCACAGATCGCTCCTATTTGACGTATTTTTCAAGATCGCTTACCCTGTCCGTCTGCTCCCAGGGAAATTCGTCTCTGCCGAAATGCCCGTAGCACGCCGTGTCGCGATACAGCGGACGTTGCAGACCGAACAAATCGATGATGGCGCGAGGGCGCAGGTCGAACTCTTCGGAAATTATCTCCGCAAGGGCGGAATCGCTGACTTTGCCCGTGCCGAACGTGTTTACGTCTATACTGACGGGTTTGCTTCGCCCTATCGCGTAACTTACCTGCAACTGTATCTTATCCGCCAGAGAAGCGGCGACTATGTTTTTGCAGATGTAGCGCGCCATATACGTTGCCGAACGGTCCACCTTGGTCGCGTCCTTTCCGCTGAACGCGCCGCCGCCGTGAGCGCAGTAACCGCCGTACGTGTCTACTATTATCTTGCGCCCCGTCAAACCGCTGTCCGCGGCAGGACCGCCTATTTCGAAACGTCCCGTGGGATTGATGTAGTACTTGGTTTCTTCGTCCAGCAATTCCAGCGGAACGACTTCCCGTATGACGAGATTTATCATATCGCGGGCAATGGTCGCGCTGTCCACGTCCGGACCGTGCTGTGTGGAAAGCACTATCGTATCCACGCGGAAAGGCTTGCCGTACTCGTCGTACTCCACCGTCACCTGACACTTTCCGTCGGGGCGCAGGTAGTCGAGAATACCCTCCTTGCGCACCTGCGCAAGACGGCGGCTGATCTTTTGCGCCAAAGTGATAGCCATAGGCATATATTCGGGCGTTTCGTTGCAGGCGTATCCGAACATCATACCCTGATCGCCCGCTCCGTACAGGTCGAGGATCTCGCCGCGATCGCGGTACTCGTCGGAACGGTCCACGCCGCGGGCTATGTCCGGCGACTGCTTGTCCAGCGAAACTATCACGCCGCAGCTGTCCGCGTCGAAGCCGTACTTTGCGCGCGTGTAACCTATTTCGCGGACGGTGTCGCGCACTATCTTTGCGTAGTCCACAACCGCCGTGGTCGTAATTTGCCCCATCACGAACACCGTACCCGTGCAAACGACCGTTTCGCACGCAACGCGCGCATCGGGGTCGGAAGCGAGAATAGCGTCCAAAATAGCGTCGGAAATTTGGTCGCAAATCTTGTCGGGGTGTCCTTCCGTCACGCTTTCGGAGGTAAAGAATCTGTGTTTTGCGTTTTTCATACTTTCTCCTTGTTACCTATCGCGCCTGTGCCCGTTCAAAAAAAGCGTCCTGTCACACAAAGACAAGACGCACAAACAGCCATCGCCGTCCCATCTTCCGACTTACGTCGCGGAATTTAGCACCTAACAATATTTTAGGTTGCTGTGACTTCACAGAGTCCGTCTCTCCGTCACTCTCGATAGGCTGATTGTATTGTACCACCGCTGCGGGATATTGTCAACCGTATACACGCGCTTACGCGCCCCGAACGACGTTTTACCGCGCAAAAATAGTGCGCAGATGAGTTTTCGGACAAAGCAAAAGCCCCGAGATCTCTCCCGAGGCCTTTACAAAGGAGTTTGCGCCTACAAAACGGGGCGCATTACCCGCGCCGAAACGCGAGATCAACCGTTGTCGGACGGCGTGCCGCCTATCATTACGTCGGGCGTGTTGCCGCCGAGATCTTCGTTGCCCGTGGTCGTCAGAGTGCCTGCGGAGGTGCGGGAATAACCCTCGCCTATCAGCCAACCGGAATACGCCCCGCCAAACAGTGCCGAAGCGGTCACGGTGCAATCCTGTACGCGGTTGTCGGTGACGGTGACGGTGTAGTTTGCCTGCAAGTTGATTTGCCCGACGACTCCTCCCGCGCACACCTCGCCGCGCGAAGTGCTCAGCGAGCCCAACGCCGAAATTTGGCAATTGGTCACATCGCAGTTGGTTATCGTGTTGCCATAGTTGGCGAGTCCCGCTACACCGCCCACCTGACGAGTGCCCGTAAGCACGGCGTCCGTCACGTTGCAAGCGGAAATTTCCATTCCGCCCTCGCCCATAAGTCCCACTATGCCGCCGACGTTGTCGCCGTATGCGAGACTGCGCGTAGACGCCGACACGGTGGAATTGCCGCTGAGACTGCATTGAGTTATGTTGCCGTAGGTCATACCCACTATGCCGCCGACGAAGCGATTGGCGCTTACGGTGACGTTGACTGCGTGGCAGTTTGTAAACGTACTCGTGTACGCCTGCGCGGCAAACGACCCTGCGTAATTTCCGCTCGTTTCAAAGGAGGAGTCGGCTATTGTCAGATTTCTGAACACAGGTCGTCCGCCCGAATAGGCGATGTTGCCGCACAGAGCCGCGTTGTCGGCGGTATTGACTTTGAGACCGCTGATCGTGGGATATACGTCCTCCGTTAACTCCACGCCCTCCAACGTGCCGTGGAAGTCGGTTATCGGAGTGAAAGCCGCATTGCCCATATCGATGTTCGCGGTAACTTGCAAAGTGTAGCCGTAGAACGTAAACGGTATATCTTGCACCTTTTGACTTTCGTCGGTGTTGGCGGAATATGCGGAAACCCACACAAGATCGTCCGCACTGTCGATGGTTATCGTCGTACCGCTGATAGCGGGCGTCACCTCTTCCGCATAAGCCGCGGGAAGCGACGGCGCGAAACCGACAAGCAGGGCAAGTACGACAAACAACGCTATACTTTTACAATATGCAATAAGTTTTGTCATAGTCGGAAATACCTCTTTTTTTTGGATTTTTTGCTTACCTCAAAGCGATTTTTCCATTGGTTATATCCCAGATATCGCCGAAATCGAACCCGCTGAATTGTTCGCGAGTGTGCGAAGATCCGTTTATCAGCGTGGCGGTATGTTCGGGTTGCTCCATCATAGTGCGTGAGCAGTAACCGCAAGCCTCGTAATCTTCGGACGCAACCGAGTAGCAATTGCCGAGTTCGTCGATGACGTCCAGCCCGATGATCAGACCGATACATTTCATCATAAATGCCATATCCTGCGTTGCGGGGTCGGACGCTATTTCAACGGCGCAACTCAATTTCCCGAGATTTACGAAATTGAAGCCTGAACCGTTTTGAGCGAGACCGGCAATTCCGCCGATATGCGCGCTTTTAACAGTGCCCTCTACGCGTATGTCGCCGCCGTTGAGCAAATCGGAATTCGACCCTTGCGGAGCGCCCGTAGCGCCGAGAAGCTGTCCCGTGATTCCGCCGACATACAATTCCGCGGTCGGTCTGCTGCCTGCGGATACGGAAATATCCACGTCGGAATACAGACTGTTGTTTACGCGGCTGATACCGGCGATTCCGCCTAAATAGTTGTGTTCGGCGTCTTGGGGCAGTTCGTCTATGCGAATTTCGCCGTAGACTTTCAGATTTGTTATCTTGCCGCGGCTGACGTAACCGAACAGACCCGCATAGTAAGAGCCTTGCGAAGCGCGCGTGAGTTGCGTGACGGACAGACCGGTAATTTTGTGTCCGTTTCCGTCGAACCAGCCATCGAAGCCGTTTACCGTCGCTCCGATGGGCGTCCACTCCTCGCCGCCGAGATCCACGTCGTCAAGCAAACTTACCGTTACGTTGCGGAAAGACTTGCCCTCGGATACGATATTAGCAAAAGCCTTTAAGCCCGCGAGATCCGCCACGGTGTAACCGTGAGTGACTTTGCCGCCGTCGTCCCAAACCGCAGTATCGGTAAATCCGTCGCCTGTTTCGATGAGGCAATCGGAATTTTTCACGGTGGCGCTGCCGCTTACTTTGCCACCCCATATACCTTGTTCGTACGTTGTTTCCGCACCGCCGAGCAACGCTTTGAGTTTTCCGACAAAGTGGCAATCCGTAACAGTCGTCGTTCCGCTTTGCAGCATACCGACAATGCCTCCGCGATTGGAACTTGCGTCAACGTAGCCTTTGTAAGTTACGCGCGTGAGCGCGTCGCCGTTGGACTGTCCTATGATTCCGCCGACTCTGCCGCCCGTTGCGCTGACGGTGATGTTGCTTTCTACGTCGGTTACGGTGCTGCCGTTGGACAGTCCCACAATCGAACCCACGTCCAGCCCCGTAAGCGTAGACTTTACGTAACTGTCGGGATCTGCGTCGATGACTATATCCTCAAACGTTCCGCTGCCGTATCCGCATATCACCGCTCCGTAACTGTCGTTTGCGCTTATCTGTACGAGTCCGCCTATTGCGAGGTTGCGTATCGTCGCCCCGTCGCAACGCGCAAACAGTCCGAAACCTCTGTTCGTGCTGTTGACGGTCAGGTTACTTATGGTGTATCCGTTGCCGTCGAACGTGCCTTTGAAAGGCTTGTTGGCGTCGTAACCCTCTCCTATCGGCGTCCAATCTTCGTTTTGCAGATCGACGTCGGACATAAGTTGAACGGTAACTCCCGCGTAGTTCTCGCCGCCGTTGACGCTGTCGCGGAACTCGCCGAGACCGCTTGCCGATTCGATGCGGTACTTACCGTCGTCCGTCTTGAAAAACTCTCCGCAGTTTACGTAAGAAACGGTAAAGTTGCTCACTGCGGACGCGCTCGCCTCGTCTACGTTGCAGCCCTCGGCTTTTCTGCCGATGTAACTGTCGGCGTTGAAAGGCTTGGGGTCTTCCTCCGAGTAGTTGCGCTGTCTGTCTATCGTGATGTGGACGTTTTCCACCTTGGAATTTACTATGCGTCCGATGTTGGCGTATCCCGTAAAGCCGCCCACGTCGCGGAATGCGGTTATGTTTGCGTCTTTGACGGAACAATTTTCGAAACGGAAACTGCCGCTTTCCTCAATTCCGATAAGTCCGCCGACTTTGTCGCCGTTGTCGTAACTGCCTTCCTGTCCGTCGGGCGTGCAAACGATTTCGAGTTTTTCCACGTGGCAGTTGACGAATTGCGAATAACTGCCGCCCGCGATGCCGCCTACAAAGTGATTGCCCGTAAGTTTGACGTTGATCGCGGTGACGTTCTCGTAGTCGCTTGTGTAGCCGTAGCCGACAAGCGCGCCAACGTATTCCGTACCGCTGACGGTGATGTTTTTCAATACAATATTTTCAAACTTCGCTTCCGCCGTCGAATTGAACAATCCCGCGCCCGATTGTTGGGTCGTGTATGTAAGATTGGAAATCGTGTGTCCCTTTCCGTCGAACGTACCCTTGAAGAGTTTGCTCGGCATACTGTCGGTTGAGCCGATGGGTTGCCAATCCGTCACGCCGAGGAGGTCTATGTCGCCGGTAAGTTCCACCAATTCGCCTTCGAAATTACGCGTGTGCGCAACAACGGGCGCGCGCAAGGAACGCGGAGCGTGACGCGCGATAGTATGCGCGGCGATACCTGTGTTTACTTCCTGCGCAAACGCTTTCAGTCCGTTAGCATTGTTGGCTTGCCAAGCAACTTCCGTGTCGCCCTGTTCGTCCCAAGTGCAGCGTTTGCCGAAGTCGGTTGCAAGACGCAGCGTTACGTTGCGAACTTCGGCTTCCGTCTCCGCAAACGTTTCGGGGTCGCCCTGCGTGAAAGAGATCGTGTAGCCGTTGCCGTTGAACACTGCGGTATCGGAGATGTTCAACGCTTCCCAACCGTCGCCCTTCGGCAGTTCGATGTCGTTGAGCAAGTTGACGTTTTGCGTTATTTCGCCCTTTTTGAGTTCGTCCACGTCAAACGACTCGTGCAGATTGATTGCGCTTGCAACGGGATCGGTCGTTGCGGCGTTGCCCTGTATCGCCGTCACGGTAACGACAAGTTTCTGCGTTTCGGAATACTCGTCCACCTGAGCCTGCGTAACTTCAACAGGCATACCGATGGAGACGTGAAGCGGGTCTATCGCGCTTCCCGCCGCTACGCTTTGCCACGCTGTGAGGCTGGCTTTGGATGTCGCCACCATATCGTAGCCCTCCGTTTCGACGCTGAGCAGACGGAAAAATCCCGCCTGATCCTCATCGCCCTCCGCAACGGAAAGCTGCCACTTGACGGGTATCGTGCTTTCGTTGGAAAGTTGAATGTCGAAACTCAACTCGTCTCCGGGGGCAAGGTAGTTCAGCACAAGATTGCCGTCGGTTACTTTGTAATCGAAACTTGTGTTCGGTCCTTGCAAAGACGGATCGTACGAATATTGCAAACTGCTTTCGTCGATCGACGCCTTTACGTCCACGGTTGCGCTTGTAATGGCGACGTTGGTACTGCTCTCGCTGCTGAACAGCGCGAACGTTGCGCCGGCAATGAGACTTACGCACGCCACTATCGTCAACACGGACGTAATGATGATTTTGCTCGTTTTCTTCATTTTCTTCTCCTTTTTTTTGATGTGTGCAAGGATATACCCTCGCACGAATACAGATTTTGTAACGGCCTACTGTTGAGCGGTTACCTGCACCGCGTGGACGACAAGGTCGAAACTTGCGGTCTTGGACTGCGCGTCGTTGCCCGCTGCGGACAGAAATTCCAACTTGACGGTAAAACTGCCTTGTTCTCCCACAGCCAAAGTGCCTACGGGACTTTGCTCGCTGCCCAACAGAGAAGCCGCCTCGCCGCTTGTGAGCGTTGCGGAGCGCGCCTGACCGCCGTTTACCGAAACGGTAAGTTGCAGTTGATCTTGCAGTTCGTCGTCACCGCTTATTCCTGTTATCTCCACCCAATAGCAAAACGCCACAGTTCCGCCGTTGGACAGTTGCATCGCCGCCTCGAACGAACACCCGGGAGCGACGGTTTCCTGCGATTTCAACCCGAAAACATTGTCGGCAGACTGCTCGGTGAAATCTTTGGGATCGTCGTCGGCAGACGTTACGAGCCTGCCGTGAGCGTCTAAAACCGTGCTTACCAACTCGGTGCGCGTAAGAGTAGCGACGAGACTGCCCGCTTGCAGATGGTTTGTTACGGTTCGGTTGTAGGTGAACAAAGCCAACGTACCAGCCGTTATCAGCGCCACGCAACACAACACCGTCACGCAGGACAGAAGTATGATCCTCGATCGTTTGGACATAAAAACCTCCTTTTTCGTTTAGTTATCCGATGACGCCGTCCGTTGCCTGCGTGCTTCGCGGCGGCGTTCCAGATCTCTTTGATGTTTTTCGTTGCGTTCTCTGCGCACAATGGCGACAGCAATTTCAACGGCGTTTTCGGCGGCTACGACTTCCCGTTCGGAAACCAACTTGATTATCGTGGCGGTATGTTTGACCGCCAACTTCCCGTTGACAACATAGCGGTTAAATTCGACGTTGACTATGCAATACTCGCAGTGAACTACGCCTTTTTTTATCGACAGTCGCACGATACGCTTGCCGAACAGGCGAAACTCTTCGCATTTGTCGTTTTTCACGCGCTTGATCTGCGGCACTGCCGCCGCGTGAGTTGCAACGGCGTTGTACCAAGCCTTGCTTTCGTCGTCCAACTGCGCATATTTTTCCGTATGGGTCATTTTCTGCGCGCTGAACACCACCGCCTGCTCGTCCTCTACTGCCGCGACCGCAGCCGCCGAAGCGACGGAAGCGGTTGCCGCGACCGTCTGAGCGGACTGCGTCGCCGTGGTTGCCGAGTCGGGGTCGGCGGGCTTTTTCGAACGTTTCAAGTCGATAACTATCACGGTGACGCTGAAAACGCACATCGCCGCCACCAACGCCATAAAAACAATAACCGCTGTATACATCTGATTCTCCTATTCTTTGTTATTTGCGGAAAGTTCTGCGCTTTGAGTCGCCGCAGACAATTCGGAAAGACGTTTTTTCAATTGCTCTATTTCCGTCTCTTTGGCGGCGGCTTCATCCGCAAGCCGCTTGTTTTCCGCCTCGGCGCGCTCGCGTTTGCGGGCGGCAAGCACGTTGACTATGCGCACCGTCTCTGCGATGATTATCGCGGCGCAAGGCACTATCACTATGAGCGCGAGTCCGACGGGTTGCTGCACCGCGTACACAACGTTGCCGAGAACAACGCTTTGCCCCGTAACTTTGCCGACGATGTAGTTCAACCCCATCTCGTCGTCGGTGTCCACTATCTGTACGTCCGCATTTGCCGAGCTGACGGAATTGTCTCCTTTGAGATACAGCAAATATCCGCCGCTGCCGTTAGGTTCTTTGCGTATCAGTCGGTGAGTGATGGTTTCCTGCTGCGAATAGACGTATTTGAAAGTGAGAACGTCGCCCTCTTTCAAACCGTCGTAGAACAAACGGGCCTGCGCCTCGTTTGTCGGCACTGTACTCACAAACACCATACTGCGCACGGGAATGGACTTAATCTCGAAGTCGGACACGTCCGTATCGTCGTTGCTTTCCATAGAGGGGGACAGTACGATACGCAATTGCACTTTGCCGAACAGGGTGACAGCCCCGTCGCTCCTTTCCGAAAAAATCGACAGCGTCAGCGTCAGCAAACACAGCGTCAGAAACAAATACAGCGCCGCGTTTGCAATTATGTGCAACGCCTTTTTTGCGCTTTTGCGACCACGCTGCGACATATCACTGCCTGTCCGCCTGCAAAAGCAAATCGAAATCGACGCTTTTGCCCATTGCGTCGTTGCCTACGTCGGCGGGAATGCCCAGCCTTATCGTGACGGTGAAACTGCCGCTGAAATCGCACAAAACCGAGTAACGCTTTCCCTGCAACTGAGCAAGAGTGCCCCTCACGTTCAGCCCGTCGCAGGACAACTCCACCTCGACGAATTTTGCCAACTCGCCGCGCGCGTTGTCCAACGTAAACGTGACGTTGAGCCGCTCGTCTGAGCCGCCGTGCAACACCACGCTGTATTCGCGACTTTCGGACGGATTTAATTGCGCGCAAAACGCCAACTCCGCCGTCGTCGTCCCGTCTTTGTCGAGCGTAACGTTGCGGACCGCTTCGTCGTCGTTCAACAACAAAACCGTAAGCACAACGCCCACCGCCAACAACAATACGCACAACGCCGACAAAATGTATACAAGTTTTTTCACGCTGTCTCCGCAACGGCACTTATCGTGCCGTACTACTGTATTCCGCTCTATACTAAACTATTTTGATAAACTTGTGTAGAGCTTCGACCAACAAAGTCACAATGTTGCACTTTTCGCCCTATTTCGCTCCCGCCGAAACGTATAGACTTTACGCTTCGTACAGTCATATCTTCGAAACAGCGCGCCTTTTTTGCGAATTTTTACGTACAAATTGTCAAGTTTTAATCATTATACAACCAATCTGTACGTTTTGTAAAGTATTTTTCGTCAAAAACTTTACGTTTTGTAAAGTTTTCTTTTTTTGCATTGCGCATAATATTTCGTGGAATTATACTCGGTTCGGAGAGAAAATATGTTAAAAATAAAAGAATTGAGGAAAGCGAACAATCTCACTATGAAAGCGCTTGGCGACAGGCTGTCCATTGCCGAATCGACCGTATCGGCATACGAAAACGGACGGCGCGAACCGTCGCTGTCCACCTTGATGGAATTTGCCGACTTGTTCGGGGTGACCGTGGACTATCTGATAGGCAGGACGTGCACCGACAAAAAATTGATCGTACATCAAGTCAACATAGGAGAGCGCGCATTGCGCCCCGACGTGTTGCGCCTTGCCGAAGAGTGCAGCGCGCTGAACGAATTGGGCGTCGCCGCGGTATCCGGCTATGCGGAAAGACTGCTGGAAGAAAAGGCGTTCCGCGTCAAAAACGACGACGCGGATTGACATCGCGTGTAATCGCCGCTTGAAGTGTTGCAAGCCGCAATGTTTATAGCCAAGCGCTTGAACGCTTGTCGCTCGCCCACCGCCACAGCAGGACGGCAAATCTTACAGCATTCCTATAAAGGTTGCAACAGAATAATTTACCGCCCCACTTAAACCTTGCATTATCAGCGCAGTACAAAAAGAAAAAATACAAACCAATGCAACAAAACACTGCGCCCCGCAACCGTCCGCCGCGCCACAAGACTATAACACATCCGCACCCACCCTCTGTTGCGCGACATTTGTTGTTTGTAATCCCTTGCATTATTATATATTGTTGTGCGCACCACTTTGTTTATTATTGTTTTGGGTTTCATCATACTTTGTTTTCACAAACGCAAACAGATCAACGCCACCCCAGCGATCCGGGAAACAAAATATTGATTTCCTGTACTGTCATTTTTACATTTATGGGTTTGGAAATATCATCGCGTGATGACAACTGTTCGACACAACCGATTTTTTGCAAATGTTCCATTATCCTGCCGGCTCGGTTAAACCCAATACCCAAACCACGCTGTAATGACGAAATTGAGACTCGACCGCTGTTGCGCATAACCCAATAAAGAAGGGCTTTTTTGCTAAAAGAATCAAACGTGACATTGTGCTGTACTAAAACACAAACCATATCTCCATACCAAGGTGCAACGATTCTTACATTGTCTGCCTTAATTGTCGAACCAACATCCGCAGTGAGTCGGCTTATGTCCTTTATATTTTGATCTTGCGTAGGGTAATGAAAAACATATCTTGTCGTTGCTGTACCATATTGAATAGCTCTGAGCGTTAGTTTATATCCGCTTTTTCCAATTTTATCTATTATTTTTTTGGCCTTATTCACATCATCGAAATAATTTATACCGTCTATCATCTTACAGTTTTTTTCTTCGGAAACATATTCAGCCAATCGGTTGCCGTCATCTTTCAACTGACAACTCGTTTTATCGGAATCGCTATCTTCCTCATCTTCTTCATTTAATCGAGCAAGGCGTTCAAGAATTTCACGGCGACGACGGCTGATTGTTTCGTCGAGCGTGTTTTGGTCGTCATCACAATCCTCATCATCTTCATCGTCCTCCTCATCCTCATCGTCCTCCTCATCCTCATCATCACAGAGCCATATTGATAAATCCGACTTTGATTTCTCCGATTGAGAATAGCGATTGTTCACGCTGTTAGTCGCACAGTTATTTTTCGACGATTTGAATTTGATTTGGGGTTCATTAACAACGATATAGTTCAAATCATCATCAGTCAAAGTTACCTGCCCCATTTCTTCCATATTTTTCACGTTGTTACGCAGTTCCTTATAACTTATGCCGAGTTCTTTTTGAACCATAGGAATGGAAAAAGTTTTGCGCTTCAATAATTCTTGCATTAAATTTATTTTTCCGGTCATTTTGTATTCTCCTGATGTTATATTTTGGAGTGCCGCAAATTCACGAAATACTTACACCGCGAACTTGTACGTATAACTTCTTTTGCGGCACGAACACACGTTGAGTAAATGTCCATTAGGCTTTTGCTTAGCGCAAAGTTTGACAAATCGAATTTGTAATTACCAAAAGCAGGAAGTTTTAATTTATAGTCTTTACTTAACAATTCAGTCATTGGGCAATTAAATCATTGTTTGATTTACCGCACAATGCCCACAAGTATCCTGCCTGGTTACCTCCCGCCCGGATTAGCCAAAAAATTGCCGTCTGAACTTTTTGCGAGGCGTAAAATGGTATTCATACTTATCATCCAGCGGGCTCAATTTGCACTTATAATTTTTATAATCCGCAGTAGGCAAACCTTCAAACTCGGCACAAAGATAGTGTCGTTCCAACTTAGAGAGCATTACATATCCGCATTTGGCTTCTGTTACTATGGCTTCTCCAACCTGAAGTTTTGTTAAGTTACTTTGAGGAACAAGCGGAATAGTTTCTATTTGATAATTCTCTATTTCACCACCACGTCCGCTGAGTGCACTGGTTGGGGAAAACCTTGTTGTCAACCCGCATTCTCTGGAAAACGCCTCAATTGTCGGTGGGTTGTTGCTCCCGATAAATATATGCAAATTCAGATTGTCCTTGATTATCTCTGCCGTATTACGTCCGTAAATATTTTCCAACTGCGCCCAAGACTGTAATACCAGTATAAAATAGATGTTGCGTCCACGTGCGGCTGAGATCACCGTGTCGAAGTCGTTTATGATCGGGAAATTGCCAAACTCATCCAAAATGAAGTAAAACGGGATATTCAATTTGCCTGTGGGTTGGCTGTTGGCATATTGAATCAAGTGCATATAAACCGACTGTATAAATGCACTGATTACTTTGTAGTGAGTTCTGTCTTCATCTTTATAGTCAATAAAAATTGCTACGGGCCGATTGCTGTTTGTAAGCACATCCAAATCAAAACTGTTGCAACTCGTCAGCAATTTTATTGTGCTTGTTTTGAATACGGACAACGCCGTATTGAGCATACTCACAATACATTTGCGAGTCGGACGACCGTTTTCCAAAATGGTATTTTTGGCAAACATATACGCTCGTGAATTTGCCGGGCGATCGGAAAAATAGCCCCCGTCTCTATAATGATCTCCGTCATCGTCCACAAGATTATCCATAATGGATAACATCGTTCGAAAACTGAATGTATCTCTTGTGATTGGTTCGACACCCTCTTGCTGCGGATCTATATCCTCCAACATAGCCCAAATACATGCTTTCAAAAGATCGCGAGCCGCCTCATGCCAATAAGGATCGCGCGAATTTTCAATTGCGACATAAATTGTGGCAATTGTGTCAATATCGTTAGCGACGTCCTCTTCAAGAAGTTTTTTCATACGCGCAACAGCCTTGTCAAGTTCCCTTTGCGACTCGTATATCACCCCCATAAACTTATTTCTGAACCCATTGGCGGTTTCCACCACATCAACTTCGTCTTCAAGATTATGAACGCGCATATATTTATCAAAAATGTGCGTCAGCGGATTAAAACACTCACTATAAAGAAAATCTCTGTAATTGACCAAAAGAACATCATATCCCTCATTGCGCAAAGTGATTGCAGTCGTTCGATACGCCTCACCTTTTGGATCGGATATAACAAGAGAGCGTTTGGTGTGTGCATGAGCAAACGCGAGAATAGTTGGAAAAACATATTGTGTTGTTTTTCCGCCGCCGGTAGTTGCTACGACTGCAACGTGCATATCTCCATTGGAAAACATCAGATACAGGTCATTATCGATGCGAAAGCACGCTTTTAATGCGCCGGTGATCTCTCTACTCGCGAGATCGCTATACGGCACTAATTGTGGCGAGTTTGCCAGTAACTGGCCATAGTGTTTAAGTTCGGTGTTTTCATACCCCTGAATAATTTCATTTGAGAACCTCATTGCGTTTTAACCTCCAAAACCATAACCGCGATTACCGTTGTGATATTTTTCAACTTCCGCGATATAGAAAGCGATCCCTTTCAAATCTTTTTCATCGCTGCAGGAACATTCTGAATACAACTTGTCCAACGCCATCAAGGCGATATCCAACGGATGGCGAGACAGCAGGTCGATGTCACTGTCGACAACACGCCTTGATACTTCCTTAAATCTGCGATTGACATCTTGTATCCTCTGTTTCAGTATACGTTTGCGCTCTTCCACAGATAGAGTCGCCACCATTTGCGTGTTGACGAAACCTGAAAGCTTATTGGCATTTTGTTTGTCACAAAAACATATTGGAACGATAGGACTTAAGTCCAATGTGACTGACGGTTTATTGAGTTTGAACTTTGCTCGCTTGTTGCTTTTTAAAAAAAACTTGACTGCGTTGATTTTGTCGGACGAGACGTTCCCTTGCAAAACGAACAAATAAACGTTGTGTGCGTTGTTTTTGCAATTGGCAACAAATATGTTGTCTGCATTCTGTTGCAGATCTTCATCGGACAACTCACCGACATCGATCGTTACGACGTGTTGCGGTTTTGGATTGTCTATTTCCATTTTCTCGAATCCTTGTCTGTACGCATCCAAAACGAATTTATCCTCACAACAAAGACAGAGAGGTTTTCTCTGCTCAAAAAAGAAATCCCCCAAATGATTGAGTTCGCCACGCAACACGTTTTGTTCGACGTCTCGATTGATAAATGGCAGCGACGAAAAAAAGCCCGCTCCTATCTCATAAGTTCCTCGCAATAAATGCATTGGCAAAATCGCCATCTCCGATATGATCTTTACGTCGGCATCTGACAACAACTTTTCTTTTGCGACAATGTCTATCGTGTCTCCGTACACAACTTTGGCAATGGACTTGTCGAAAATCTCCGCCTTTATTTTCCGTTGTGCAATTAGCCCCAAAAGCAATTGCGCGCTTTGAGATTGTTTACTCTGCTTTAAATTTAACGCCGACAGCAAATCACAATATGGGGAGTTGACAGCAAATGTATAGAGTAACTTTTGATAATATTCCGATGAGTGTCCGATTTGATTCACAGGATACTTATCTCCGTTACTCAGATAATAAAGTATTGTTAGTATTGCAGGAATATAGCCCCAGTGTGCGGCTTTTTCAATATCAGTCACGCCTTTTTCGAAACGCTTGTCTACTGACAATGCCGCGTTTCCATCACATTGCATTGTGCCCCAAATATACATTGCGCTTACGTAACATTGTGATGCGTGACTATGTAAATTTTGCAGTACTTGGGATACGGTGACGTTTCGTTCCGCACACATATCGATAGCAGACATTTCCGCAATGGCACTGCTTTTTATGGAAACCATTCGAATATTCTGCTCCGAGACGTTGAGGGGAATACCGTTTATCGAACCAAGTTGCAAAATACGCTTAAATCGATTGGAATCTTCCAATGTTACGACATCGGCGACAGTCTCTTGCTCCACCGCTTGCCACAACGCGTCCCCTGTCTCTCGCGGCAACAGAAAGACTTTCGCGAGAAAATCAAATGCTCTTTTGCCGCAGAACGGTCCAAGTGCTGCGACCTGTTTGAAGTACTCAGTCAAAAACAATTCATAAAGACTGTTGTTCATAAACTATTCTCCTTGTGCTTTGTTGACGGACATAATAATGTTGTCGATGAGCCCATATTCAAGGGCCTCACGCGCAGTCATAATTTTATCGCGGTCCGTATCCTTTTTGATTTTCGTTACTGTTTGTCCCGTATTAACGGCAAGAATACGATTTATATGATCCCGCATACGCTTGATATGATCGGCTGCAATAATCATATCGGATGCCTGTCCACTTACACCCCCAAGCGGTTGGTGAATCAATATTTCACAGTTTTCCGTAGCCCTACGACAGCCTTTACTCCCCGCCGAGAGAAGAAATGCCCCCATACTGGCGCACATACCTATCCCCACGGTGACGATACGTGCCTTGACGTAATTAATGGTGTCGTAAATAGCGAACCCTGCCGATACGCTTCCGCCGGGGCTGTTTATTTGTACAACGATCTCATTTGCGCCCTTGCTATCCAGATACTGCAATTGGGCAATGATTAATTCCGCCTTTGCATCGTCAATCGTGCCGAAAATATTGACGGTGTTGTGTTGAAGTGAATACTCCCAAGAAAACGGTTCTGTGTTATTAGCCATTTTTTCTCCTTTGCGTTTTTATTTGATACATATCAAGCGAGCGAACCATTCTGCCCAATATATAATCGGCAACCATCAACTCGCTGCTATAAAGAGCATATACCCTATCGTCCATCGTATCGGTATCCGCTCAAATACCGACACCTCAGCATAGATACATTCCACGTTTTATCAAGCGATTTCAATAGTTCAAAAAATGTATCCGGGTAAGATCCGTCAATGTTATCGGCTCGCAATTGCCCTCGTCAGACAAAACGCCATTAAATAGCCACTTTTATTTCCGAGGTTTATGTTATTCGATTTTTATATATCGATTGTAACAGATAATGAGGCTATATTCGGGCACAATTTTTGCGACAAAAATAAAGACGGAGTAACTAACTCCGTCAAAATTTATTTTTCCAAGTAAATGTCTATATTTTACATCCTATTTGTTTCGTATATTTTACTTGAGTGATGGGTCGCCTCGTCTGTTTGGCTCATAGCACGGAAATTCTTTTAATTGCAGATCGGACAAAACAGCGTTAATTGCTGCAATATCATAGTTTTCTCTACTGATAAAGTACTCCATAATTAGATCCACGTCGTTTTTACGACGCAAATAACCCGCGCTGAATAAAACGGCGTCCGCTTCTTGCAAATTACAATGCAACCCGATGATTATTTGCCAAGCAACACGCTTCGTAACATTGTAATCTCCTTCAAAAGCCGTTGCTCGCGCAAAATCCTGCCGTCGTAACATCGCGTTTTTGTACACCTGCGGAGCGGTCATTCCGTGTTGATTCATCAAGTTGTATACGGTCTCGCCAAAAGTGGTGTCGTGCCTATGTAAGTTGATAAAATCCACCAATTTGTATAGTTCGCTCTTTTGCAAATATGTGTGCAAGCATACTTGTGTATCACGGGCGTTAGTTTGTGTGTGTGATGATGTGGGATCAACAAAATTTGCACAATATGCCAACAACCTCCGCTTGCTTACCTTGTCCGTCTCGACAAAGGATCGTATTGTCTGAACCGCCGCAACGTCGGATGAATCGCTCGCTGCATCGTGTAAAATTTGCTTCAACTTTGAGTTCGCACGAAGCATATATTGCCCCTCGTTTTCGCTTTCCACTGCCTCGCGTTGCAACAGATTTTTTATTTTTTGTGTACTGATGGTCATTGATTTACTCTCCTTTTAAAATCGTTCATTTCATTTGTACAAACTGTTTTGTAACTTAGAACCTTGTTGTAGATCGCTAGTTTCCAAAACATCTTAAACTTTTTGCGCCTAATTTTTGTAAGCTAAAGAGCATAGATAAACTCAGGCGACGTGCTATCATTATGCTGCCGTTGCAAAGATCAGTGCAATAACTGTTGCCACCGCACATAATGCGCCGCATATATTCATGGCTAAACTGGAACGATCAAGCGTAACATCGAAAAAGGTATGCTCATCAAGAATATACAGCACCCGCAACATAAGCATAGCAAAATTGGCACACACCAACGCCACTGTCAACGCAATGGATGCCCCTGTAATTCCCTGCAACGGATTAGATGCGAATAACCACATCACCACGGTATTGAGAACCAACAATGTCCCCTCAACAACAATTGTAAATATGATGTTTCCCTTCTTCATGATATATTCTTCGGATAAGTAATATTCATAAAGCCAAATGCCCGACCCAACAATATTGAGAATCAAACATGCAATCAGAAGTATAATGCCAAACCAAGGCAACGGATCGACCTCGCCCAAATATCTTGGACAGCATATAATAATGGATGTCGCCAATATGTTGAAAAGCAATATAGCACAAATGAAAATATATTTTCCGAATAATCGCGATTTGCCCGTTTCCGGCGATGTGTCTTGCGCGGAGGTGCCGTTGTGGAAACCATTAATTTTTTGAGACAATTCTTGGAGTTTATTCTCCAAATCAGAATGGTTTTTTCCTACTTGTTCTTCGAGTTCAACAACACGACCGTTCAATGAAGAAACATCGGTTTCTTTCGCAAATGATGTGCTTTCCGTTGGAATTGTTTTGATTTCTTTATTCAATTTGTCAATTTGGCCACGCAGTATGATATACTGTGCTTGCAAGGATTTAATCTCTGTTTTCTTTGCAAATGACTTGATATCTGCTTGAATAGTTCTGATTTCCTCATATAACCCAGCAACTTGCGCGGCGAGATATTCGTAATTTTTCACCAACTCCGCGTAATCTTGCAACGAAGAAACATCCGCGTTTTTCTCAAATGCCGAAATATCCGTGTTTGGTGAGAGCTGTTCAATCTTTTTATTCAACGCACAAAGTTGATTTTTTATGCTGTTTAAATCTTCATCAAAGTTATCGCTTGGGGAAATTTGCAGCCCTTCACGTATGGCCTTCGTTATTTTGTCAATTTTGTACTCGGGTGCCTCTTTTGGCGTAAACACGCTGATGTCATTTCTATCCATTTTTTCTCCTATATTTTTTCAAGTTTGTATTCTATTGCTTTTGGCCCTGATTCGGGCCAACGAGCCTTATCTATCCCATTTGATTTTACATATTCACCCAGCGTTGACTGGGACGGCTTTTTACACCCATACACTACACATTCTGCACTTTCCTTGTTAAGGCTTAAAATTATAAGAGTACCCCTTTCACCGCTTAATGTGCATTTCTTAAGTTGATTGATATCTATTAGATAGTTATAAACAACCGTTTCTTCTCCATTTTCAACCGTCCATGAAATTATATTGTTTTTTTTTAAACTCTCTTCACCAAGTCCAAACCATTCCTTGTTCGGCTCGAAAACAGCATATTGTGCTTCAACATACTTGTTGCCCACAAAGAGCAATTTATTCTTTGTACTTTTAGATTGACATTGTTTATACATCCCCGGCCATGCCAATGTTATCTTAGGCATAACAATACATTTGTAATCAGTGGCGGCTTGTATAAATGCACCAATCGCCACCGCATTATAGTTTGTGACTGTAATAGATTCCCCGCCAGGAACCGCAATTGTTCTCTGGTTTTGTCCAAACATTGTTTCGAAACCAACTTTGTAATCCACTTTTTCAGAATGCGTCAATTTCTTTTTCAAGTATTCAATCAATTGGGGAATCGCTGACGAGCCGCCAACAAAAAACACCCTGTTGATTGGATCTCCTTTATGTTTGTCCAACACACTATCAAGTTTGTTCCCTATTTTCTCAAAAACTTGTTTTTCGATACCATTACCGCTTTTTTTCAGGTTACCATCAAGATACAAAGCACCTTGTTCAAGAGAGATATAGTCTTTCTCGTCTTTGCGCCATTCATATGACAAAGATAATTTCTTCTCGCCGTATTTGCCCAAATCGCCGTTCCCCCCTTCGCTGAAACACTGTTCTTTTGCCTGTCTACACGACAACTTATTAGTATGAAAATCGTCAGGTAGCAAACTTTGGATCAAATCGTCTATTGTGTTACCGGCAACATTGCATGAATCCTTTACGCCATATTTAATTGTACCCTTTGCGTATTTTAGCACAGAAAAATCTGTTGTACCCCCACCGATATCTATAACAAGCACAGTTACGTTGTTGTTTGGGTCATCTCCAAATAAGGATGTAACCCCGGCAAGTTCGGGCTCTGGCAAAATCTTTACGGTCTCCTCGGTCGCCTTCTTACCTAAAATCTCTAGAAGTGTTGTTTGCAATACATCTTTATAATTATACTTGGTGCCGTCTTTCCCGTTGACCGCAGGACAACCAACAACTAGGCTATCGACATCTTCCGGATTAATTCCAAAAACCTCGAAGATTTGTTGGAAATATACTCGCAAAAGGTCTTTTACTTTCTTTTTTATTGGGTATTCATCGGTTCCAAACTGAAGCGATGTTTCTAAATCACAGTTTCGAAAAGGATATTCTACCACTTTTTCACCTTCACCAAACGTCCCGTTTGGAGGAGTGAGTGTTCTTGCGACAGTTTTTAATTCGCGAAAAATTCTCAATAGTGGTTTTTGTATCGCCCGATTCCCGACAAGCACCCTCTCGGCGTCTTTTTTTTCTGGCCCCTGTTCAATGTCTACTGTGATGGCCGTTGGTATGTTACCATTTTGATCTTGCATGCTTGTATCTTTTAACCTAGACTCATTTGTGTACACTTTATCTTCCTCTTCGTCGTACGCAACAACATAAGTGTTGGTGGTTCCAAAGTCTATTCCAACATACCACTTGTGTTTTGGTTTCTTTTTCATATTATCAGGCATACGCTATCTCCTTTGTGAACGATATGCGTCAAGCCACTTTCGAATTTCGTTTAGTTGTTGACGCTGTGTGGCAAAACTTCCGCGCGGGTTGTTTTGATCGAATTTGCAAGAGTCCGCATATTCAAAGGCGGCATCTATTGCAGGAAAATAATCTTCTATGGTGTACCCCTTATTACGCTCCTCTTCTCTTCGCCGCAATTGCTCGTTTTCAGACAAGAGGCTTTCTACTTGTTTTTTCAAGTTTATCATTTCCTCATTGTCGATAGGCACAACATCGGGCGACGCCCCCTCATTCTGCAATTGGTCATGTTTATCAATTTCAAATTGTCCCTCGCCTGCAGATTCGGTTGTTTCCGTTTGTCGGATAGGATTGTCGGTGGTTGTTTGTAACGACTCGGAATATTGCTTTGCTTCTTCTAAACGGTTTTGCATATCAATAATTTTCTCGTTAAGCGTTTGCAATTCACCTTGTTGTTGCTCCGCTTGTTCTTGAGATGCCGTTAAAGCCGCAGTAAGATTGACAACCTCTTGTTGTAAGCCGTTGCGTTCATTGCGCACTTTTATTAATTTTGTATTAAGAACTTTTACTGTTCTTTCTTTTTCAATCAACAGTGCCTCTAATTTTTTTACAACCGCATTATGTTTTTCTACTGTTTTTTTAAGTTTTATCACAAGATATGCCACAAACGCCGTTGCTGCAACAAACATCACCGCAAATAATATGGCGGCGACCAAAGTGATGTTCGGCGAAATATCCGCTTGTAGCGATAATATTGAGTTGTTCATTATACACTCTCCTTTTTAATTTGCTTTAATGTTTCTTTGTCTAATGTACACTTTTTCTCTTTTTCATCAAATCGCAATACCATTTCCAAGTCATCTATCCCCTCTGAAAATGGAAATGCATCATTGAACTTGGTCAAAAATATATTGCTTGGCAATATCAACGTTTTGATTCGCCGCATTCTTTCCAAACCAACCTCATCATCGATGTTGGGTTTACAAAAAGCAATTTTGACTTTGCCATCAGAAAGCGTGAGTTTATCACCAAACCACACTTTTGGTGCAGTTGTTTCCGGGACGGTTGTTTCTGGAGGAATTGATGGGATTATCAAAACACCCTTGTGGCTGACTGTATTTTGGTCCAGCTTCATTCTGCAAAAGTAATGAGTTTTAGAAGAGTCCTCCTCTTTAATACAGTAAACATTTTCCAATTTTGCAGTGTGTCTTTGGCGCCATTCGTCTACCTCTTTTAGGTTTACATCTTTTCGATTGAAAGTTTTGCCACAGCAATCACATTGACACTTATCTCCAACGATTCCGCGCAATTCAACATAACCACAATAGGGACACGCCTCCTCGACAGCCCCACCCTCTTGCGCTGCGATTTGCAATTGAAGTTCCATTGCTTTTGCACTTTGTTGCAGTTTACAAATTTTCTCATTTAATTTTTGTTTATATTTTTCCTCTTCTGGTCCATTTGTGTTTTGCAAAACCTTCCTCCAAATTTCTTCCAAGTCTGCTACCGGAACGAGAATATCCTTTAAATAGTCGAAAATTTCCTGTGTTTTTTCATATGTTTGATGTGTCGTTTGATTTGTGTCCAATGCAAGACCATAAAGTTTTACTTCTCTTTGAAGAATCTCTTCCGCTTTTTGGGAAAGCCGTTTTATTTCGCCATCCGTTAACTCTTGTCCTCGTCCCAAACTATTGAGAGAACTTGCGATGTCTTTCAAATTTTCGTTTATAAACAATAATTCTTTAGAAAGATTATCTCCTTGTTGTTTGATGCTCTTCTCAATATCAGATTTGTTTTTTTTCGATAATCCTTGAAGCCACCCTCGCATTTCCGAAATCGTATGCCCATCCAATCCCAGAGAAGAGATTTTTCCAAATTCTTTATCTATCAAGGCGCGCGCTGACTGATATTCTTCATGTCTTTTTTCCGAAAGTTGTATGAAACGAAATATTATGTTTTCAAGGTTTGTTTTTAAATCCTTTATATCCTCTTTAATATCCCCTATTGCAATAGAATTTCCCTCTTCAAGAATAATAATCTCATCAATGCGCTCTTTGCCCAAACGAATTTCTGCGAGAATCTCCTCGTAATAAACCATAGCCTTGCGAGTATTGAATTGAAGCTGCTCATTTAACTCTTGCAATGCGGCAATGCGTTTGTTTGTTTCTAACTGACCTTTGTTCAGTATATTTAGGATGTTGTCAAAGATTTCTTCTTCGTGCTGTTTCATCTCATCTAATGAAACTGCAATATCCTCAACTCTATCAATGTTTTTATCATGCAAGCATCGCTCGTGGGCAATTTTCGTGGCGACGTTTTCCATACCGGACACTACCGCCGAATATACAATTTGCCGAACATCTTCCGGTAGGGACGTGAGTAGTTCGCCTTGCGCACGGAACTTCTCGTCCACATATTCTTTCCACTCGTTTGGAAGTTGACTTAAGTTTATTGTGCCACCTTTTAGATTTCGTAGAAAGAATACTCTATTATAATTGCCCACGGTAGATTTAATTATCTTTCGAGCCACCATTTCATCTCCTCTTCCCATTGCCGTACATTCCTTTGTGTTTCATTATTTGTTTCAATGCTGTTTTCGATAATATTTATCTGGGCATTATTATCTATATGGTAAATCTCATTGCCATTGCCGACAACCGACTTTTTTATAACCGCTTTAATATTCTTCGCATACTCTTCGGCTTTATCCGGTTGGGTGGTGGGAGTGCGCATAATTTCTTCCATTGCACGGCTGATTTTTTGTTCTCTCATATCGTTGATACGCTCGATAAAAACCCCGCAAATTCCAACCGAGAAATCGATAATTCCAAGTACGCTCGCGAGGCTTTCGCCCCACTGTTCTTTGTGGTAAAACAGACCATATATTGCAACCACGGCGGTAATCACTGAAAGAACCATAAAGGCTATGAAAAAACCGATTGCGGTCTTTTTTCGGTTACTCAAACTTTTACCGAGAAAAGACTGCGCCGATTCATATGTATTGTGTATGTCTTGTATTTTTTTACAACACTCACCCTTATATTCCAAGATCTCTTTTGCTACGTTTTCCGCCCAAAGGTTAAAGTCCGCATCCGCTGCAACCGTCTCGTCGCTTGTTGCTTGCGTGGCGTATTGTGCTCCTTTTTCAAATAATTTTGACAAGGACTCCATATCCTTGTTTTCTCCCAATAAGGGTTTTAGATCACTGAGCACCGATTTTGCCGATGCGAGATGTGGATTTTTAGTCTTTTTTTCAAGTTCTTCCAACAATTCCACAGCGTCAGATAATGTATATCTCATTTTTATTCTTCCTTCAAATATTCTTTTGCTTTTTCTGTCAAACTTCTACCCCTGCCGGAAACGTCCACAAAGCCAATACGAATGAGATACGGCTCGTACTCGGAAAGGTACTTTTTGGGGTCAAGTCCCACGCGCGCCGACAAAGTTTCCGCGCCCATGGGCGTTGCCGCCTCATAAAGGGTATTTAGTATTTCGCGGTCCTTGTTTTCCAACCCCATCTCGTCAATTCCGCGTTCGTCAAAAAATCTCAACGCCGTTTCGCGGTCAATATGCGTGGAAAGTTTGTTGCCGTTGGTATCGTATAACTCTCGCTCCATCCCGTCTACAAAAGAATTTACATAACGTATCGAGCCGCGGCTGCGCGGTATGCAAATTTGTATTGCTTCTTCCGTTATGGTTAGACCTTTTGCAAAAATCTTTGTTCTGTATATCTGTGCCAACTCATCTGTTGTGTAGTCTACAAGTTGAAATTTAAGTCGCAGACAGCGGTCTTTGATTGTATTTTTTACTTTGTCGTCATCTGTCGTTGCGGCAATAAATGTAAACTCTTCAATCGGTATCCGTTTTACATTGCCGTTTATATCCGGGGGCGACACATACACTCTGCTTTCCAACAGCGTAAGCAGACTTTCCTGTAACTCATCGGGAAGGCAGTGAATCTCGTCAAAACCGATAACTACCGGTTCACTCTCTCGTGCAATTCGCACCAAAAAATTTTGGAGCGCCTTCATTGATTGCCGACTGTTGCGATACTGAGAACAATCCATCCACTCAAACCGAACCCCAAGTTGAGCGGCAATCAACCTCATCAATGTGGTTTTGCCCAGACCGGGATTACCCAAAAGTAAAATGTTGTCAAGATGACGCTTGCCCTCTGCCTTGGCAATGGCAATTTCTTTAAGCAACACTTTGACAATGTGCTGCTGTCCAATGAAGTGTTCCAAACTGTCGGGCGCATAGGCGGGAGTCGCCACTTTTTCCGCAGACGGATGGTCAAACGCAGGCGCGACATCTTCTTTTACCGCAACGGGCCGTTGAGGAAGTTGCTCAATAGACGGCGGGGTCAAACCTATCGGCGATTGCCCTTCACTATTCAAAATAGGCTCATTTTGCTTGGCTTGCGGCGGATTCGACGGTTGCTCGGTCAAATCTTCATCTACTATACCTGCAATATCCACATCACAAGGAGGAGTTGTTTCCGTGGCTTGCGGTGGCAATGCGTTCGCACCTTTACCGCTCAAAAAATCTCCCAGCGAAGGAACGTCCGAATCGTCGATCAAACCGAAAAATTTTTGCACACGCCTATCCTGCAATCCATTGGTACGGATCAGTTGGATATAGCCGCCGAAAACATCCTGCCAATAGGAAAGTTTTGCCTTTACCACAATGCTGTCGCCGTTGTTAAGTGCGTACTGCGCAGCAAAAAGTTCGTACAAATCTTTCAATCCCGCAAGCGTCGCCTCACAATCGTTTGCTCTCGCCGCCCGAAGCGCCAATCTATACTTCTCACGAAATTCATCTGCAAATGTCATATGTGTCTCCTTTTTTTATCATTAACAATTTATTAGCCGCGTTTCCACACACATTCGACGTATGTCGAAGTTAAGCAACTTGCGGCTTTTGTGGCATCAAGTAGGTCGGAATACGGTACATAAGTTTTGTCCGCATACCATTCGTCAACATTATCAAAAACAACTTCTGAAAGTGTACACCCACTAAAAGCATTGGCGTCAATGACCGCAACCGATTGTGGAATTACCATTGTGGTTATTCCTGTTCCTTGAAATGCGCCCTCTCCGATAATTTTTAGGTTTTCGTTCAAGATTACGGAAGTAAGGGATGCGAAATCTGCAAAAGCATAATTTGCAATTCCCGTGGCATCATTTGATAGTTCTGCTTCTGTCACAGTGTTATCACACCCGACAACCCAATTGCCAACATACAAAATGCCTTTGTTTTTTTGAACGGCATTGCAGTTTAGAAAAGCGTCCTTCCCAATAGTAGTAACACTCTCGCCAATGGCGACACTCACCAGAGAAGTACAATCTTGAAACGCATATTCGCCAATCGCAGTCACACCGTCACCCAATGTGACGCTTTCAAGATTTGTACAGCCATAGAACGCTCCGTTACAAACTTCGCCACCAAGTACGGTTATATGTTTCAGTGATTCCGGAATATAGTAAGTTTTGGAAAATACAGATTCTTCGCCCGACTCGTCCCCGCTGAGATACTTTCCCCAAATATATCGTTGCTCTATCGCTACGCCCCCACTGTAAGGCGAGGCACCAAACAAATGCCCAATGGGGCGCAAAGTCTCCGCTTCGCCGTCGTAATCTGTAACTTCGGCTATATTATAATATCCCACATACGGCACCGTAATATTTGTAAGCGCGCTACAACCGGAGAAAGCCCCCGACTCGATCGACGTCACACTTTCGGGGATATATATGTTCGTAAGCCCACTACAATTCAAAAAAGCGTTTTCCCCAATACCGGTAACACCCTCGCCAATGGCGACGCTCACAAGAGAAGTACAATCTCGAAACGCATATTCGCCAATCGCCGTCACTCCGTCACCCAATGTGACGCTTTCAAGATTTGTACAGCCATAGAACGCTCCGTTGCAAACTTCGCCACCAAGTACGGTTATATGTTTCAGTGATTCCGGAATATAGTAAGTGTTGTAAAAAATTTCAGCTCTGCCCGCATCATCACCACTGAGATACTTTCCCCAGTAATATTGCTCTGTCGCTACGCCCCCACTGTAGGGCGAAGTGCCGAACAAATGCCCAAGGGGGTGCAAAGTCTCCGCTTCACCTTCGTAATCTTTAACTCCAGATATATCATAATATCCCACGTACGGCACCGTAATATTTGTAAGCGCGCTACAACCGGAGAAAGCCCCGAATTCAATCGACGTCACGCTTTCGGGGATGAATACAGATTTTAGGTGGGATAAATCGACATTGTCGGCTCGACTGATAGCAGTAACCGGTTTTCCTTGATATTCGGATGGGATTTGCAAATTTTCCACATTCTCATCCCAAACAAGATATGTATATGTTCCGTCCGGGTTTTCAGTATAATATGACTCAAATTCCGAGAAAGTCCGGCCACCGCTGTAAAGCGCACAACCAACCAAAACGCTACAAATACAAATGCAAACAAGAAGAAGACGCCGTTTGCATGTGTCTGTGTCTACAAGACCCCAAATAAGACAAGCTAAACACATAGCAAGGCAAACAACCGCTATCAGAATTAGCACCCAATACGGTATTTCTATACTAGCAATTATATATGTTCCCCCGCATATTCCACATATCGCTGCCCATACACCACCAGGTTCCACCACAAAACCGGAGAAATCCGGATTATCTGCTACCATAAGTACTATCAAAAGCACAATTACCGCTATCACAGATAGGCAATCCAATGCAAAGATAATCGTGAGTAGCCAACCCGTCCAATCGTCAAATGTCTTTACGGGTAAGCAATATACCAAAGCCAAAACCACGCTCGAGAGAATTATTGGAAGTAGCAGAACAGCACATATTCCAATTTTTTGCCAGACCAAAATGGCGTGTGCAACACGCTCGCTATGTTGTTCGTTTTTTTTCGTCTTGGTTTGCTTTTGGTTTTCTTGATAGGGTTTAACTATGTTTTTCGTATATGTTGTATAATCATTTTTGTACTCCTTATCTAAATGCGAATGCTTCTCATCACCTTTCCACTTGTTAATCTTATGAATATAATAGTCTTCCCTCAACTTACCGGAATATTTTGAAAAGCCCTTAGAATAGACTGCAAGCAACCCAACATAACAGTTGGGGTCATTTTTCCTTGTTTTGAGCAATTTGTTATATATTTTTTTTGCTTCTCGTATATCTTCCCTAAAAAATTTGGGCCTCTCCGACACATTCTGCGACTTATATAGATTTCTCGCGTCTTTGATATATTTTTTGTATTCTTCATCGGTAATCGGAGGTCTTTTAATGTCCTTGATAGAAATGCCGTAGGTACGATAAAACTTCTTGTTGCGTGATTGATCCAACAAAAGAGGAACGAAAGAAGTGATTACGGAAAGAAGAGTCCCTGAGATCGACACCATGGTATCCCCGACAAAACGACAAAGCACGATGAGAATCACTATTGTAATTACTATCCCTATGAAAGTTAACCACTTTGAAATAGTATCCCATTTAATTCTCCTCTTTACCTCATCCCCATTTAGACCGCACACTATTCTTCTGTTTAATTCTGCAGCCCATGGAAAATTTATTTCGTAAATTGGATACGTCGACTTGCCATCGATTCCAGTAATATACTGTCCAATCTCATTCGGCAATTCAAAATCTCCACCCTTTGGATTTTTCAGCACGTCGTTTTTGACACAGTTTAATAAATTTATGCTATTTTTTACGGACGTTTCAACTTGTTCAAATTCTTCGCTTTTTTCGTCTCTGGGCTTATTTAAAACTTGTTTCAAAGTTTTGATTGCGTCATCAATCGTCATAACTTGTTTTCCTTTTGTTGTAATATCGCTTTCAAGATTTACAATTCAATATTATTGCTTTTGCACCACTTGTTCAACAGCTCTTCAATTTTGTCCATCGGCGTTGCATTGACGTAGCCGTCTGCCGAAACATTGTCCACCGTGAACGTCTTGGACTTGTTGATACCTATGCACTCGCCGTTTCTGTTCAATGCCGGACCACCGGAGTCGCCGTTTTTAGTGCGTACTGCGCAGCAAAAAGTTCGTACAAATCTTTCAATCCCGCAAGCGTCGCCTCACGATCGTTTGCTCTCGCCGCCCGAAGCGCCAATCTATACTTCTCACGAAATTCATCTGCAAATGTCATTTTTTGCTTCTTCGTAATTTATCACCTATATTCCACTTATTGCCAAATGACCGGATGCGTTTTTGTTTCATCCCAATGCCAATAGAAAGACCGTTTGCTCCGTTTCGGAAATTCCCCGCTATAATAATAGCGGTTAGCTTTTTTCAACGCAAAATTGCTGTAACATACTCTAAGTATCTTTCGCTGGTACTTGATCCAATAATGAAAAAAGTAATAGCGTCTGACCTTTGGCGACATCGAAACATTGTAATCTATTTTAATTTTCTTCCACTGGTACTTACTCCCGCCATAATAAACTGTTTGCAAATTGTGACAACCGCTAAAAGCGAGATCGCCTATGCTTTGTAGTTTACTGTCGTCCTCAAAAGTCACTGTTTGTAAATTGGTGCAATCCCTGAATGCCAACTCGCCTATACTTGTGACACTGCTCGGAATAGTTATTTCTTTCAAATTACTACAACCATCGAAAGCCCTCTCGCCTATGCTTGTTATCGGAAGTCCATCAAATTGCCTTGGAATAATCAATTTTTCCACACTCTTGTGTAACTTTAGCACCTCATAACTTTTACCAGCCGCCTTCGGGGTGAATAAGAGACACCCGTCCACTATATCATCGGATGTGTAACCCAACACGTATTTCCTTGCTTCTTCTGAAAATTCGTCGGTTGGTTCAACCCGTCTTATCCACTTAGCATACAAAACATAGTCGCCTTGTTCCGTAAGTCGAGTGACACCCTTTGTCATAGCCTCATCAACATACCAACCAACAAAAGAATAGCCGTCTTTTGCAATGGGTTTGACGTCAAGGGGCAAATCTTTGACTGTGTAACCTGTCGGATTGAAATTTGCTGCCCCTTTAACATTGGAATACGTAATTGTATATCGGATAGGGGGGTCAACTGCTTGCGTTTTCAAATCAGGGAACAGTTCGTCCAACTCCTCTAGGGTGATGAGCACTTTCAAGGGTTTGGAACTCGGGTCGCTTGGGGAAAGCGTTTCTACGTAACCCAAACGCTGTAAAGTGTCCATTATTCGTCCCGCACGGTTGAAACCTATTCCGAGATTGCGCTGTATCGACGCGATGGAAGCTTTGCCGTCGTTTCTTTCCAACAGAACACGTAATGCTTTTTTGCAGAGCAGATTCATCCTCGTTTTCTCGGCATCTTCCTTGTTGTAATCTGATTCTTTTTTTTGCTCGCCGTAGGAATTTATATCAGACTTGCTTTGCGTAGTCTCATTGTTTTTTTTGTCTACTATGGGTTTTGCCGAATGTTTGGGGGTGTGTTTGTGCGTATCTCCGGTAGGTTTACGGGCTTCTTTCACGCTTTGCTCCGGAGTAGATGCATCGTCGCGATTTTCGTTCTGAAGTAATTCAAGAATTCTTTTTTTCAACTCCTCTCTTCCAGTTCTACGAGTTGTCGTACCAAAAAACTTGTCGGCAATGGTGTCTCTTTCATTTAATTGTCTTGTCTCCCGCACAAACTCCACTCGGGGCTTTTTGTAATCATCAGGAAGATCACTGTAGACTCTTCTTGCGTCATATTTGGGCTCTCCTGCTAGTGTAGCACGATGGTAATCTTCATTCATTATATACTCCATTTCTTCAAGGGAGCCGCCCTGGTTGCGAGACTTATATGTCGAATAAAGTACAAAGATTGAGCAATTTTCCATCGCCTTGTGAAGTTTATCTATATATTCTCCGCTATCAAGTCCATTCTCAACATTTCTAAAAGCGACAAAACATTTGATGCCCGGTGTTTCTTCAAGAAATGTAACAAGTTCCGACACCTGGACAACGTTTTCACTATTATAAGCGACAAACACAAATGGCCCCGTCGGAATACCGTAAACATTTTCGTCAATTTGTCTCTTTTTTTGTTCAAATGGCGTCCTATATGCAGCTCGAAAAGAACCCTCATTATCTTCCAAAACAAAACTTGCACGTTCAATAAGCCCCGATGCAGGTGTAATCCATTCGCGGCGCATAAGCTTTATCAAAAAACAGAGAGTATCTTTTAACACATCTTTTTCGAGATGCTCAACATCAATCTTATCTATAAAATCTATTGCCTCTCGATAATTTTCGCTGTAAAGTGCTTGACAAAATTTTGCAAAAAAGTCATCTGGTGATTGGGTCTGTACAATGTCAGCATAACGCAAAATCTCTTCTTTATTTGGACGCGCTTTTTGGGTTGCGTTGTGAAGATTTGTTTGCTGTTTCTTAAGATTTTCTTTTTTGTCTTTTATTTCCTCTTTGACTTGTGTGGCAACATCCGAAATCTCATCAAGCATACTTTGCACGTTGATATTTGAGATTTGTTGCGTCCATGCTTGTATCTCTTGACTCTGTTCAAGCAACAATTGTATCATTCCGTCAAATTTATCAACGAGTTTTTTCTTTTGTTTAAAGTCACTTATATTGTTACAAATTTGTTGTAAATTACCAAGTTGTGTACTAATCGCACTCTGAAACTGCTGAAACTCCTGTTTGGTCACCATTTGCGCCAACTGTTTACGAATATCTTCCATACAATTATAAAACGACGCCGAATCGCCATCTATAATTGTCTGCCTTCCAAAATTGACGAATGCCCATATTCTATTTGTTTGTTTTTTTTGTGTCATCTGCTATTTTCCTCCTCATTCGATTCGGTTGGCTTGGAGCCATCATGATTATCCACTACCATCGTCTGACCACCAAAGTTAAATATACTAATCATTACATTTAGCATCTTTGTGACCGGTTGAATGAGAAATTTGACGGGTTTTCCTTCGTACTTGACAGACATAAGTTCTTCAAATGTGAAAGTCTGGTTGGCATATTTCTTTCTTATCACACAACGATTCCACAGACCGATAACAATCGCAATAACAAATGCAACAACTTGTTGACAAATTGTTCCGATCAAATAATAAAATGCGTCGGAATTTTCCCCCAATTCGCCAAACGAATCTTTTGGGATAATACCCAATGCAAACAATACCGTAAAAACAACTGACGCGACCCCCAACACGCCTTGAACCGCTGTTGTAATCCACTGAGCCGTCTCGCCATCTATTTTGCCATTCTTTTGTTTGATTTCCTGTTTGCAAAGATCTTTTCTCTTCATTGCAACAACAGCTATGTAAACATTTTCTGCCCAACGTTCCCTGCCGGAGTCATCCAAGATTGAAAAATTGTTCAACAGGTCGTTTAATCTGCTTGACACAGGCGACGAATCATCGCCACACCGATTGAGTGAGTTTACAGCGACTCGTAACAATTCCTTGGAATCTGTCTGAAATCTATCAATATTACACAAAATTGTTTCTTTTGCTTCTTTTATGCTATATTTCATCTGTAGTTACCCTCCATATTTATTTTTCACCCAAACAACAAATTACTCCAAGAACCTTTCGGGGAAATTTTATGATTGATGCCATTTTAGTAATTATTTTACAATTCAATGTTGTTTGCGTCGCACCACTTGTACAGCAACTCCTCAATTTTGTCCATCGGCGTTGCATTGACGTAGCCGTCCGCCGAAACATTGTCCACCGTGAGCGTCTTGGACTTGTTGATACCTATGCACTCGCCGTTTCTGTTCAATACCGGACCACCGGAGTCGCCGGGGTTGGACGGCGCAGTATACACAAGATTTCCCTCGGCGTTTTTTGTAAAACGAACCACACCGGAAAAAGGCGCTAATCCCATACCGAAAGCGTTACCTATCACAAGGCAATCCGCTCCCTGTAACACGCGAGAATAGTCTGAGATTCGCTTGATCACCGAGAAGTTTCCCGCCGAATTGGGGTCGAAACTGCAAAGCGCCACATCGGACTTTTTGTCGGAGAACAGAACGTTGATCTTTACGGTTTTTCCTCCCGCAAGTGACATCTTGGTTTTTGGATAGTAACCTTGTGCGTCTTCGTCATATACGATGTGGTCGTTTGTCAGCAAGTAACCTTTGGACGATATGATAAATCCCGTCCCGGTCGAATTCTTTTGCGAGTTGGAGGCGGAAATTTCCACGACAGCCCGTTTGTTCTTGTCAAATTGCTCCGCACACCAACCTTGTGTTTTTGCACACTCTTCAACAAGACCGGCAATGTCTACTTCATCCACCGACGATGTGTCGGGCTTACCTTGCGACGACGAAGATTTTGACGGCTGTTGCGCGGAATCGGCTTTTGTTTTGGGAACTTGACAATCTTGCTTGACGGGGAGACCAAAACACCCTAACACAAAGTCGGTTACACCTTTGTCGTAAAGTTCACGAGAAACTTTTATCCATTGGTCCAAAAATGCTTGCGTTTTGGCTTTTGTCAAAATCTTAGTTGCCTTTTGATATGTTTCCAATGCACAATTCAAAATGGCGAGAACGTAAGCCCTCGCCGCTTTGGGATTATTTTGTTTAACAAGTTCCCGTGCGTTTGAGTAGTATGTTGCAATTTTGTCCTTATCGATCAATTAGTTTTACCTCTTGATTTGTTGAAGCAATTGCTCGTATGTAATACCCAAATCGTATGCTTTGAATCGCAGCAACGTCTCGTTGTTGACGCCGTTAATATACGATGATATTACTTTGTCACAGTCGGCAAGCGTAACCATCTCGCCGCATTCTTTGCCGGTTTTCATTATGTTCAATATTTCACGACGCAATGGCTCGTTGGAAATTTGCTTCATTACCGCCCTTATGTCCGCACCGGCGTAACCTTCCAACTTGTTTGCGAGATATTCCACAGTGACATCCAACGCGTGAGGAACTTGCGTTAAATCCTGTTCCACAAATTTTTTGCGCGCCTCTTTGTCCGGCAACGGAACATATATTTGAGTTTCAAACCGACCGCCGCGTTTTAGCGCCGCATCTAACTTCCAAGGGAGGTTGGTCGCCGCAACAATTATTCGCAACTGGTTGGGTTTTTTGGTTTTCATAAACCCGTCCATACAAGTCAACATTGTGGTAAGTATCGACTTGGTGTGCCGCGAATCATCGCTACTTCGGTCGGAACAAATGCTGTCGATTTCGTCAAAGAAAATTATGCAACGATCGAGTTTTTCGGCTTGCGCAAAAATGTCTCGCATATTTTTCTCTGCCACGCCAACGACACTTGCCAATACTTCGCTTGTGGGCACTACCGCGATTTTGCAATTAAGCGCACCCGCAAGACATTTGACTATATGGGTTTTTCCCGTGCCGGGCGGTCCGTACAACAAAATCTGTGTGCCAAGCTGATTGCCCCTGAATTTGTGATAAACTGCCTGAAACTCAGAGCGCAGAGGGGCTACGACGTCGACCATAAAAGCGTCCTTGACATCCTGAACTCCGATAATGTTGGTAAAATTCAGATTGGGCACATCGTCCGAGAACCAATTTTTTTCAGTATAGTAGGGGTCTGCGCAACCCTCGTCGCTACCACCCGTATTGGAGGAAGCGACGGGCGTACGTTTTGCGTAGTGTACCAAATGCTTTGTAACTGCCAAGCACTGTTTACGATAAGTATCTTTGAGCGTTGTACTGACATTCGGATTGGCACACTGTTCCAAGGAGATTTGGATCATTTCCGAAGCCAATTGACAAACAGCGTCCACATCACCGGCACTTACGGCTTCGTTAAATGCGCTTACCTTACTATTAAAAATGCCGATCATACTTGCTTCTGCCATAGTACGCTATTTCTTTTTGTTTTCTTCGGCGACAATGCCCGCATAGTCGATGTCGCCCGTTGTGTTTACGTCTGTGCCGCTCGGTTTTGCAACCGCCTCGGGAGCGACCTTGCCCTTGACGCGTTCGATCATAGCGGCATATTCTGCCTTGAATTGATCTGAGGCTTCGTCGTCTGCGACACCGTCCAATCGACTTGGAATGCTTACTGCAGGTTTGGGATTGAGTATTTCGTTGAGTTTTGCCAACTCACTTTCGGACTTGTCGATATCTTTAAATATCGAAGTGATACTCTTGCCCAACTTTGAAAAATCCGGCGACTCCGCCAGCAATCCCTTGCACCCCGCAATCGCGGCAGGCAACTTGCCGAGTTCGGAAATCGCATACGATGTATAAGCGCCGAGTTCGATGTTACTTTTGAGCGTTTTTAGTTGTTCGACAAGATCGTAAATACGTATCTTTTGCTTTATGAGTTGTTTTGCCCGCGCGTCGTCGCCGCGGATAGCCGCCTCATCAATATATGGGTCGTATTTTGCTCCGAATTGTTGAAGATTTCGCACGGACTTGTCCAATGCATCGAGTGCAGAAATGATTTTCTCATCGTTCGTCTGTTTTTTTCTCATTGTTACCTCTCCTTTTTATGTGTTGGGATCTATTCTACTGTTTCTATTTCTGTCCGGTATTGCCGCTTCTGCCGCGCGGATGACCTCTTCGATTTCATCCATTGTCGGCGGAAGATTCTTGACTTTACGGACATTTTGTTCGTGAGCGTCCAGATCATCGAGATCCTCCTCCAATTCCCGACTCACGTCCAAAGAATAAGTCATATCCGAAGAAAGTTCTCTGAGCAAATCTATTGCCAACCTTTTCAATTCAGGCAAATTTCTGACGCTATTAGCCGTTGCCATCAGCGCACCTTCGTGAATCGCCTTCCAAACGCGCTTGTAATCTCCCGAATTGATTGCGGACCTTGCCGCACCGATTGCCGCATTAAAAACATCTATTATTGCGGAAAATTTTTCAATATTTTGCTGCCGCCCCTTTTCATCGGCACGTCCCCGAGGAATATACGCTTTTTCCTCTCTTAGCCGTATATTGTATAATTTTACAATATCCTCCAAAAGAAAAAATTCCACAAAGGCTTCCCTGTCGATAATCGAAATGCGTTCACGCTTAAATCGCGGATTGTTCTTTAGCGTTTCATTTGCCTGCTTGACGCGTGCTCTATGTGAGCGAATCACCTTTTCTGCCATATACTGACTCCTTAATTTTATTCCATAGCAAATCCTATGAAAAGGATTTGATTATGCAACAATCATCTCGCTTTTCAGTAATTTTGCAAAATACTCAACATTATCTTCTTTATTGATATTTTAGCAAATTACTTGACATAATTTAGTCATTTTTATTGTGACAAATTCTGCGTGCCTGTGTATTCGTGCGATCCATCCACCGAATGCTAATGCCAATGTGCTTTGTTGACCTATTAGCATAATAGATACAC